>NZ_JBBHKB010000002.1:0-843720 GCF_037482965.1 Pedobacter anseongensis
AGCTACCGGCTACCAATCCAGTGGCCGTAGCCGCTGTACCGCCGCTCGGCGCCCATGAATAGGTATAGCCCGGTGTACCGCCCGTTGGGGATACCGAAGCGGTGCCGTTGCTGCCGCCAAAGCAGCTGATATTGGTCTGTGAACCCGCGGTTAGGCTAATCGCACTCGCCGGCTCGGTAATTGTGAAATTCTGTGTAGCTTGTAAATTATTCGCATCAGTTACCGTTACGGTATAGGTGCCGGCTACCAATCCAGTGGCCGTAGCTGCTGTACCACCACTTGGTGCCCATGAATAGGTATAAGGTCCAGTACCTCCTGAAGCTAGTACTGTAGCTGAGCCATTACTGCCGCCAAAGCATAAAACATTAGTTTGTGCATTAGCACTTGCTGTTGGGCCTGTAATACTTACATTACTAACTGTAATTCCATTTGCGATTAGATCGGCAATATTACCTCCTGTAATTACCGAATTCCAATCGTCTGCAGCCGAGAGATTATAAGTAGTATTTGATATCGAGGATATTCCATTTTTATTTAACAAGGCACTTACTGCGGCAATATCGGCCCCACTTAAAGTAACCGAGAATGATGTTGCGCTGGTAACTTCTACATTACCTGTTGTTGTCAAGGTTCTGGTTATCCCGTTATTTCCTGTAATGGTTAATTTACTTACCGTAATGTCATTAGTGGCGCCAACTGTTTTTACTAACCCCGTTCCAGTAACTGAAAGTACATTTGTAGAAGCATCATAAGTTGCTGAGGTGATGGTTGGTGCAGAAACATTACTTACCGTGATTGCATTTCCCGTTAAATCTGCAGCAGATGTGGTAGTTGCATTCCAATTAGCAGCAGCGGCGAGATTATAGGCTGTAACATCTACAGCAGACGTACCATTATTATTTAAAATTCCATTTATATTCAAGCGGTCTGCGGCATTTAAGGTAATGCTAACTGCCGTCGCACTGCTTGCCGTAACGTTGCCAGAGGTTAGCGTGTAACTGCCGCCCTGTCCTGCAATAGAAAGTTTGGTTGGGTCTATGGTATCGCCTGTAATCATATTTGCGCCCGTTACAGCAAGCACCCCAGTAGAAGCATTATATGTTGCGCTTGTAATGGTTGGCACCGCTGTGGCTATCGGAGTACCAACCTGTATATTATTCACAGCCACGTAAATGTTTACTGAATTCGAAAAAATACGAACCTCGTCGATATCGTTAAAATAAGCTGGCGTTAATTCTCCTGATTGATTTTTAGTTACTCCATCTCCGTTGGATGGCAGCGTTGTGGATACAAAACCTACAAGGGTTCCATTATTATATCCAGCAATTCGAACTGGTCCAACTGCTCCCCAATCTTGCAATTGAATCGATTTTAAGGAGAAGTTTGCTGCTTGACTTGAACTTTTTATCACAAGTGCCGAAAAACCATTCAACGTAGTGGCAGGGTCAGGCCCGGGTGTAATTCCATTAAATCCATTAGGAGAAGAGAGATATTGATCATTTTCCCATCTCATCGTTGCTCCTGTCGAATAAACACCGGTGCTTTTATCTCCTGCAAAAATTTGTAGATCAAGATCGCTGATAGTTGCAGAGTTTCCATTTCCATCCACCGCCATCGTAGACATACCATCACCACTGGTAAAGGTTAGTGTTGGTGATGTTGATAACGATACCGCAACTGGTGCAGCAGTTGTAGTTAAGGTAGTTGGATTATTTGTAGCAGTTGTTGTTTGGTATTGTTCACTTCCTACAGCTCCATTATATTCAATGGTCATTACCTGATAGCTGGTACCTGCAGTGAGGCCAGTAATATTTACTGAAGTACCAGTCCCTTTATAGACACAGAACCAACCGGTTGCACCAATCTGTGTTCCTGATCCGAAAATAGCATTTGCGGTATAAGTTGTGTTATTTACAGGTGTAGCTGTACCAGAAGATGCCGCTCGCATAAACACAGCTCTCGAAGTACCAGTTCCGTTTACCCAGCTTGCAGTACTCGTAGTGGTGGTGGTTGAAGCGAAGCTTACATTAGTAGATTGTGTTAAGGGAGCAAATGTATAAGTAATATCATCTATTGCGGCATAGCGTAAGGTTCCACCTACGGCTACCATAATTTCATCAACCTCTATGTTCGTGACATTCGAATTTCCATTTGCTGTTGAGCTAAAATCGACTAAGGTAAAACCCTGGTTATTACTTTGTAAAGTATTAATGGAGGCCGAAGGCAAAGTAACTGTATATACATCTACACCTGATTTTCTACCCGTGAAGGTAACGGCTCCACCATTTGTAACGGTATTACAATTTGACGAAGGGAAAACCCATAAACTCTTAATTTTCATATATCCAGCCGTAGCGGATTTAATGCTGCCAACTGTACCGGCGGCCGACAAGCAATTTCCATCATTGGAAACAATAAAATCGTCGGCATTATGGCCCAAATTGGCATATATTGTACCATGTAAACTTCCAGTAAAAGTATATTTCATACCACTAACTCCATTGGTAAAAGCGCTAGCATTATTTCCGATACTGGGGAAGGTTTCTAAAGTCCCAGCACTGGCAACTGTTAATGTAGCTGCATTCGAGGTAGCTGCTGGCGTACAGGTACCAGAGGCGATAACACGATATTGATAGCTATTCAATCCTACTGTAGCATTACTTATGGTAAGGGTAGCGGTGGTTGCGCCAGAATAAGGTGCTCCATTGGTTATATTTGAAAACCCTGAACCCGTATTTATTTGCCATTGATAACTAGTTACCCCACTTGCAGTTGTGGTAAAGGTAGTCGAAGAACCTGCCGTAATGCTCGAGTTTGATGGATGTGAAGATATATTGGGAGCCGCGTTAACGATTAAAGTGGCAGCGCTAGAGGCTGCTACAGGAGAACAAGTTCCGGTAGCTATCACTCTATAGCTATAGCCACTCAATGAAGCTGAAGCTGCGGTTATCGTTAAGGTTGATGTAGTTGCTCCAGAATAGGTAGCGTTGTTAGTAATATTACTAAACCCAGCACCCTGATCTACCTGCCACTGGTAACTTAACGCATTGCTGGCTGTTACACCAAAGGTTGTATTCGATCCGGCGCAAAGGGTACTATTAACTGGATGAGAACTAATACTGGGTGCGGAATTAACGGTAAGTGTAGCTGCATTAGAAGTAGCAGAACCACTACCGGTAGCTACGCATTTGTACTGATAAGCGTTCAATCCTGCCGTTGCACCTGTTATGGTTAATGTAGTTGTGGTAACACCAGAATATGGAGAATTGTTACTCAATGCATTAAATGTGGAACCCCCATTAGTAGAAACTTGCCATTGATAGCTTGTCGCGTTACTTGCGGTCACCGAAAAAGTAGAATTTGAACCGGCACAAACCGAACTGTTAGAGGGCTGAGCAGTAAAAGAAGGAGCAGGAGCTGCCGACTCAAAAAGCCTGAAATTATCAATTGCGAACTCTTGGGTTGCGCTTGCATCAGCGCTTACGGTAAAACGGAGCGACATTGTAGTACCAGTGCCAGTAATTGGCCACGAAAATTCTTGAAACGTTTTGTTAAGTTCAGTGCCATCTCCAATTTTGTTATCATCGGTATCTTCTTTTAGATAACCTGCATTAGTTGATGATGCATCTCCAACAAAAGAACCAATCCTAGTCCAAGCGCCCCCATCGATGCTATACTCTACCCTCAAAAAATCATAAGTCGCACCGAAAACAATATTTTGCCAACCCATGCTTCGGTGTGATGCGAATAACCCTTTAAAACTCATTCCAGATTTCCCACTAATATTGATCCCTGTCCACTCAATCTTCTGGACTTTATCATTTACATCAGTAACTCCACTTCTTACCCTGTCGGTATCCTCACCTGCCCAAAATTTACTTCCTTGAACATTCTGATAAGTTGTAAAATTATCACCAGGAAAGGGAGCTTGTAAATTAAGATTAGTACCATCCGTTCTTAAAAAATAATAAGCATAGGGAACCGAAGGGCCACCTGTATTTAAGGAGGCAGTGCGTGTACCCGCACTCGGTGCGTTAGTATCTTCAAAAGTATCGCTCCAAAATTGAGTTTGGCCATTCGCCCGCCCAGTTGTAAAAAGCAAAATAATAGTTGCACATAATGCGAGTGCATAGCGCTTAGTGAAATTAAACTTCAATAAAAATCTAGAAAAACTAGGTATAAAGATACCTAAAGCCACAGAATGGCTTGAATTTGGGAGAGAGTTCATAGCGTTAATTTAGAGCAGTATTATGATTTATAAGGTTGATATTACCTTATACCTAATGTGAGTAAAAATAGAAACTTCTTTTTTTAATTGCAAAACTTATCAATTATTAACTATAGGTTAATAAAATTAACATGTTGAAATGAAAATAAAATTTTAGTTTGTTGTTACGATGCTACGACACTAGATAGCACATACAATGCGAATTAATCAGAAAATTGTATCTTAGGCTAACCAAATGTTTTCTCAATGAAATTTTCTACTTGCTTAATTGCACTCAGCTTTTTAATCTCCTTTACCGCTACCGCCCAAACATGGAAACCCGTTTCTGGTAAAATTGCATCACCATGGGCCGAAAAAGTAGATCCTACAAAGCCTTTACCTGAATACCCCCGTCCGCAATTGGTGCGCGATAATAATTGGAAAAATTTAAATGGTTTGTGGGATTACGCCATCATCAAAAAAGAAGATACGGCTATGCCAAAACTATGGGATGGTAAAATTCTAGTACCCTTTGCCATCGAATCATCACTGTCTGGTGTAGGCAAAACCGTAGGTGAAGAAAATTTATTATGGTATCATACCACCATTGACATTGGCAAAATGAAAAATTCCATTCAACTTCATTTTGGAGCTGTAGATTGGCGTACAGACGTTTATGTAAACGGAGCTTTGGCAGGAAGCCATGAAGGTGGATTTGATCCTTTCTCATTCAATATTACTCCTTTTCTAAAAAAAGGCAGTAAGCAAGAAATTGCCCTTCGTGTTTGGGATCCGTCAGACAAGGGACCTCAGCCTCGTGGCAAACAAGTGGTAAAACCGAGTGGCATTTGGTATACCCCGGTAACCGGTATCTGGCAAACGGTTTGGATAGAGAGTGTGGCCTCAACACACATTGTATCAACTAGGCAAACGCCTGATATTGACGCCAAAAGCTTGAACCTATTTACAAAAGTTACCAACGTACTGGCGGATGATAAAGTAAGGATAAGTGCTTATGATGGCGCAAATAAAGTAGCTTTCGTAGAAGCCGCACCTAATCAGGAAGCTACGCTTAGTCTTCAAGAACAAAAGCTATGGTCGCCCACCCACCCTTTTTTATACGATTTAACGATAGAGGTGGTTCGAGGTGGAAAAGTAATCGACCAAGCGAAAAGCTATTTCGCCATGCGTAAATCATCATTAGGAAAAGATAAAGATGGCACAATGCGAATGTTGCTAAATAATGAATTTACTTTTCAATATGGTCCACTCGATCAGGGTTGGTGGCCAGATGGTTTATATACCGCACCAACGGATGAAGCCTTAAAGTTCGACATCACCAAAACCAAAGAAATGGGTTTCAACATGATCCGCAAGCACATTAAAGTAGAACCTGCACGCTGGTATTACGAGTGCGATAAGCAAGGTGTTTTAGTATGGCAAGATATGCCAAGCGGTGATTTAGGCAATAAATGGGAAATGCGGGTAGGCGATTATGGCGGTACAGATAAAGATAGAACACCAGCTTCGGAAGCGAGTTATAGAAAAGACTGGAATAATATTATGGATGCCTTACATAACTTCCCTTCTATTGTAGTTTGGGTACCCTTTAATGAAGCATGGGGACAATTTAAAACTAAAGAAATTACGGAATGGACCAAGAAAAAAGATCCTTCAAGATTGGTAAATAGTGCAAGTGGAGGTAATTTCGAGGTAACTGGCGATATTGTTGACTTACATAATTATCCTGAACCTAAAATGCCAAGACCAGATATATTTGGTAAAACGCAAGCAATTGTTCTTGGAGAATTCGGCGGCTTAGGTTTACCTGTGCTTAATCATACTTGGCAAGACAACAACAATTGGGGTTATCAAACCTTTAAAAATGCAGATGAATTATTTGCCAAATATTCGACATTTATGGATCGATTAGCAGTGCTTATCCAAAAAGGATTATCGGCGGCAGTATACACGCAGACTACAGATGTAGAAATAGAAACCAATGGCTTAATGACTTATGATCGAAAAGTAATTAAAGTCCCAGTTGAGAAATTAAAAGGGGTAACCGATAAATTATATGATAAAACTTTAGTCAAATTAAACAGATAACCATTAGCCGATTGCGGTAAGTATAATAAGCATAACATACAACAAGCTACCAATTAGGGTAATGATGCCCCAAAATTTAAATAACGATTTAATTTTGCCAAAGGCTTCGTTTAAGCTGGCTTGTTCGCCATATAAAACACCGAGTTTTGCTTTACTGGTGTATTTAAAGAGTAATAGGCTTGGATAAAATACGGCAAAGGCAAAGATCAAACAGGAAATAGTGAGGACAACTGGACTTAATTTTGATGCAGCCATGGCCTCAGCTAACTTAGGGTCGGTGGTCATAGCCGGTCCGATAGTAAAGGCTGTTAAAACTAAAAATCCTGATACTACAAAGCCAAAAATCGCTAGAAAGTTAGTCCATTTTGTGGTATCGTAAATATAACTACGCATATCTTCGGTTACGATAAGGGTTGGTGTGGTTTCTTGATTGTCCGTTTCTTCTATTTTGTCGTGCATTGGGGATATTGTTTTTTCAAAGATAAGAATTTCTGCAAATCCTACCCATGCTTCTTCTTCTTATTCATAATCGCCTTTTGCCCAATCCCATAATTGGAAGTTTTTGCATTACTTTCTTTTCTTTTATGAAAAGCGGCATCTTGATAAGCTTCTTCTTCGGCTTGTTCTTTCGTTTGTTTCTTTTTTTGCGAACTTGCTTTGGTTACCTCTTCTATTAATAAGTCTGAAGGCAAATCGGCTATTTCTATTTTCTGGCCTATAGCTTGTTCGATCTTCCTAACGGTTGGCAATTCTAAATCGGTAGTAAACGTTATCGCTACCACATCTTCATCATTCTGTTTTAGTACTCGATTTAAATAGGTTTCCTTTTGCTCTGGCAACTCGAAATGGAAAATGAAGGGAATGCCTGAAATGTCTAAGCTAGTAAGATTCTCATTTGCCACAATTAACACTCTAGCTTCTGCATCTTCTTTGAAGTCTTCAATGGCATCAAAGCCTGGTTCATCAAAAAACAAAGGCTTATAAACGAAAATATCAAGTGCCTTACCATCAAATAAATCTTTAGCTAAAGTTTGTGCAGTTAGGCGAGTATTTACAAATACAACCACTTTATTAAAAATTTCTTTATCCTTTAATAACAAATTTAAAAGATTAAGTTTTGTTCTGAAATTCGGTACGTGATACAGCAATTGTGTATGGGTTTCGACTTTCTTTTCGTTTAATTCTTCAACTTCGATCAAAGTAGGTTGTTTCATGAAAGAATCGATCATTTTATACAGTCGATCGTGAATTACTTCAGTAAAGATGAGATGTTGGCATTTTTGTATGCTATTGGCCAATTCATTAATCGCTAACTGCATGCCAGAGCGTACCATTTCGGCAGCATCGTCGACTACCAAAGTTTGGATTTTGTTAGTGTTTAAACCTAATTTCAGATAAATAGCACGCGCACGAGCTGGAACAGCCACAACAATATCTACCCCGTCGGTAAGTTCATTAATTTGCGTTTCCATGGCTCCATCAGCATGAATCCCAACAATACGAATACTTGTATTACGGTTTAATAAATTAAATTGATCAACCACCTCGAGCACACGTTCTTTAGTAGGCACTAAAATTAGTGCACGTGGCGCTTCTTCAAATCCATATTTTATGCGCATCAAAACGCCAAGAACATAGGTAGTTGTTTTACCGCAGCCCTCTGGCCCAACCCCAATAATATCTTGCCCACCTAAAATACGCGACATACTTCTGGCCTGAATTTCTTTTGGACTTAGATACCCCGCCGCTGTCATGGCTGAGATTAATGGCTTACTTAATTTTAACTGTTCTAAAGACACGCTTCTGCTTTTTTTGATGAAAGGCAAATTTACTTATTAATTTGAGGATGTGCTAATTTGCTAATTCACTAATTTACGATTTTGTTAAATTGCCTGTAACGTTTTCAACCTCAAACTCGTATTAATACCAACACACAAATGAAACCTTGAATTTTTGAACCAAACCTATACAAATGAAGAAACTGCTCTACGTGTCGACGCTTGCATTCGCTTTAACTGCCTGCGAAAAGGAAGAAATACCTTTGGTTCTTGATGGAACCTATTCGGGAACCTTTAGAACCTTAGAAAATAAAAAAGAAAAAATTAGCGATTTTGAGGTTATATTAGATAACAGACGTTTCATTACCAATAAAGGCGGCGCTGGTTTGGGACCTTTTGAGGTTGGCAGGAGCGGTATGGTTAAATTTTATGACGAACTATTTTATACTGCTAATTTCGACTGGAATACTATTTTAACTGGAGATTACAGCTATGAAGTTAAAGGAGATAGTTTAATCCTCATCAAAACTTTCCTTGAAACTGCGTATAAACCCAATCCTAGCAATTATTATCAATATCGATTAAAGAAAATTAAGTAAAAGACCCTATATCTACTATCTTATGTCTATCAAAAAAACCAAAACAGCATTATTAAGTATTATTACATTACTTACAATTTTAGTATTTGTACAAGCATGCGAAAAATCGGATGCACGAAGCTTAACAGGTACAATTCTCCTTACAGATAAGGAAACGAAAACCGTTGTGCATCAAGGTAAAACTATAGCTATTACCGCATCAGATTTTAAAGATAGTCGTTGCCCAATAAATGCAGACTGCATATGGCAGGGCAATGCATCTGTAAAAATTAAGTTTAAAGACGATGTAAAAGAACAAGAAATTACCATGTGTTTAGGTGCCTGTGATGTATTATCAGTGCCTCTACCAAAAACGATACAATTAAACGGAACTACCTACAAAATTAAGTTGGAAGAAATCACACCCTATCCAACTTTGGATAAAAATAAGCCGGAAGTTTCGAAGGCTAAGCTTACATTTTCGGAGTAGGATATAAACATTTCGCTATGTACACCCTACTATACTGCATCATTGGATGAGTTTCATATCAAATTTTCGATACAATTTTAAATCTTCCTTCAAAAATACGTAAGTTTAAAGCTTAACGTATTGACATGAAAAAACTCATAC
Organism: Pedobacter anseongensis; assembly: GCF_037482965.1. Taxonomy (NCBI): domain Bacteria; kingdom Pseudomonadati; phylum Bacteroidota; class Sphingobacteriia; order Sphingobacteriales; family Sphingobacteriaceae; genus Pedobacter; species Pedobacter anseongensis. The sequence continues at coordinate 9,304 of NZ_JBBHKB010000002.1, forward strand.
TCAACCTCTTTTTAATTTCATTGAGCATTGGATTATTTGCCCAAGATGCAATAAATTATCAACTCCCACCAAAAGCAATTTCAGATTTACTATTGGCTAAACCAACACCAGGCGTAAGCATTGATAGCAAGGCCGAATGGATGTTATTCAGCGAGCGCAACTCCTACCCTTCGGTAGAAGAATTAGCCATGCCCGAATACCGTATTGCTGGTATGCGTATTAATCCCAATAATTATTCGCCTAGCAGGCAAACCTATATCAACAATTTCAGTTTAAAGAATATTAAAACAGGAAAAACAATGGCCGTAACTGGCTTGCCTAGTCCGCTTTATGCTGGTGGAGGGAACTGGAACCCTAGCGAGACCAAAATTGCCGTTACCCATACTTCGCAAACTAGAATAGACCTTTATATTATTGATGTAGCCACAGGAAAGGCGCTTAAAGTTAACAAACAACCAATAAATGCAATTATGGGCGGTGGTATAACTTGGGTCGACGACAATACCTTATTGTATCGTGTAACCACAAAAGCCGCCAATTTGGCACCAGTTAGGCCCTTAGCACCTAAAGGTCCAACCATTCAGCAAAGTTTAGGTAAAGCAGCCCCAAGTGCTACTTTACAAGATTTAATTAAATCCCCATATGACGAGCAATTGTTCGAGTTTTTTGCAACTTCACAATTGGTGCAAAATAGAGCGGGCATAGAAACTCCAATTGGCAAACCAGCAATTTACAGTAGTATAAGTTTATCCCCTGATAAAACCTACATGATGGTTCGTAAGATTAAAAAACCTTTTTCATATTTGGTATCGGCAGGAGGTTTCCCTTCTACAGTATCAATTACCGATAGAGCTGGTAAAGTGGTTAAGGTACTGGCTGATTTGCCATCGACCGAAGTTAGACCAACAGGGAATGACAATGTACAAAATGTACCTCGTGGTTTCGACTGGAGAGACGATGAAGCAGCGACAATTACGTGGACAGTGGCTTTAGATAGTGGATTGATCAAAAAGAATGTTCCTTTTCATGATGCAGTAGTATTTTTATCGGCACCTTTTACAGGTTCGCCTAAAGAATTATTAAAAACCAAAATGCGTTTTGGCGGCATTAGCTGGGGAAATGCAAATTTTGCCTTAGTAAGAGAAAGCTCAAGAACCAATCAAATGTCGAGAACGAGCCGTTTTAATCCAACTACAGGAGCCATCGAAACCTTGTACGAATTAAGTACAAACGATGCATACAACAATCCAGGAAGTCCGGTAACTGAAAAAAATAAATTCGGCCGACAAGTAATTTTAACAATAGAAAACGGCACTAAGCTTTTATTAAATAACACTACGGGTGCATCAGCGAAAGGCGATTTACCTTTTCTTGCTAAATTCGATTTAGCTACTAAAAAATCAGAAATCTTATGGCGTGCACAACCTGGTGCTTTCGAGATGGTTACCGATGTGCTAGACCCTCAAAAATTGGTACTTATAACCCGTAAAGAGAGCCAGAAAGATGTGCCTAACTATTATATCAAAAACTTGATGCTGCGTATAGCCGACAAGCCTATCACCTCATTTGCTAATCCCTATTCGCAAATGGAAGGAGTTAAAAAGGAAAAAATCTCGTATAAGCGTGCAGATGGGATTGATTTAACGGGCGATTTATATTTACCTAAAGGTTACGATAAAGCAAAAGACGGCCCTTTACCGGTTTTAATATGGGCTTATCCACGCGAATTTAATTCAGCTGCTGATGCGGCTCAAATTAGAGGTTCGCAAGATCGATTTACTACGATTAGTTCTGGCGGACCGCTATTCTTCGTCACACAAGGCTATGCAGTATTGGATAATGCAGAAATGCCAATTGTTGCAAAAGACGGCAAAAGACCGAATGATACCTTTGTAGACCAACTAAAATTAAATGCTGAAGCAGCAATCAACAAACTTTCTGAAATGGGTATTGGTGATAGAAACCGTATGGCGGTTGGCGGACACAGTTATGGGGCATTTATGACCGCTAATCTATTGGCACATACGAACTTGTTTAAAGCGGGTATTGCTCGAAGCGGTGCATATAACAGAACCTTAACACCATTTGGTTTCCAAAACGAAGACCGTACCTACTGGCAAGCCCCGCAGCTTTACTACGAAATGAGTCCATTTAGCTATGCCGATAAAATTAAAACACCCATATTGTTAATACATGGCGAAATGGACGATAATCAAGGCACCTTTCCAATTAACAGCGAACGCTTGTTTAATGCCATTAAAGGACATGGCGGTACAACTCGTTTTGTTTACTTGCCTTACGAAGCACACGGATATAGAGCAAAAGAAAATCTTTTACACATGCTTTGGGAGATGAATACTTGGCTAGACACTTATGTTAAAGGCGCAAAGCCTACAGGAACGAAATAACGGATGAAAAAACTCCTCTTTTTAATGATCTCCCTAGTTTCTGTTGCTACATATGCCCAGAAACCAAAATTTAACGTAATTGCGTTTTATACTGGAAAAAATGACCAAGCGCATATTAGTTTTGTTCACGAGGCAAATAAATGGTTTCCAGAAATGGCTAAAAAATATGGGTTTAGCTATGATTCGACTTCTAATTGGAGCAATTTAAATACAGCGTATTTAAAAAAATACCAAGTGGTATTATTTTTAGATACTCGTCCAGAAGCCCCTGAACAAAGAGCGGCATTTAAGCAGTATATGGGAAATGGAGGGGGGTGGATGGGTTTTCACTTTTCTGCCTTTGCCTTAACACCATCGGCTTATAGTCAGAATTGGGATTGGTACCATGACGAATTTTTAGGCTCTGGGCAGTATGGCAGCAATACCTGGCGTCCAACATCAGCTGTGCTGAAGGTAGAAAACGCAAAACATCGCGTGACAAAAAATCTACCTTTGAAATTTACCGCACAACCGAACGAATGGTATCGCTGGGAAAAAGATTTACGCAAAAATCCGAACATTAACATTTTATTAGCTATTGATTCGAGCAGTTTTCCATTGGGAACCGGCCCAAAAGCGTACGAAATATGGCAAAATGGCTATTATCCCGTAGTGTGGAGTAATAAAAATTATAAAATGGTATACGTAAACATGGGTCATAACGATATGGATTATGAACACAAATACGGAAAAACTACAACTTCCCTATCATCGAGTTTTGGCAGTGAAAGCCAGAATAAAATGCTAATTAATAGTTTAATGTGGCTAGGAAAGAAATAGTTGGGAGTTCCTCAAACGCAAAACATTCTCTATATTTGAGTTTCAATACGCAATACTCATAGTTAAACACCATTATGCAAAAAATCATAGAAGTAATTAAAGCCTGTCGAACAAAATGGTTAACGATGCTAGATACCCTAACAATCGAGCAATTAAACACGATCCCAACAGGATTCAACAATAATTTAGCTTGGCAAATTGGTCACGTCATCGTTAGTCAGCAAATATTATGTTACCGCTTGGCTGGACAAAAATTTGTCATTAATGAAGATTTGATCGACCGCTATAAAAATGGCTCAAGGCCTGAAGGTAGCATTAATGAAGAAGAAATCAATCTTTTAAAAGGCTATATGTTAAGTACAATCGATCAACTAGAAATTGATTTAGAGAACGGGGTTTTCGATAACTATACCCCCTATACCGTTTCTACGTATGCTGGCTTTACCTTAAACAGTGTAAAAGATGCATTAACTTTTATTGTTTCGCACGATGGATTACATTATGGTTGTAGCTTGATGATGAAGAAGCTGGTATGAAGGTAATTTAATGAGATACTTCTTCCATATCGCCTACAACGGGCACAACTACAGCGGATGGCAAAAACAGCCCAAAGTAAACAGTGTACAAGAAGTTATCGAAACAAAATTAAGTCAGGCTTTTAAAACCCCCTTAACCATTAATGGTTGTGGCCGCACCGATGCGCAGGTACATGCCAGCCAATTCTTTTTTCATGTAGATATTGAGCAAGAATGGGACTTCGATTTAATTTTTAGGTTAAATAAGTTGCTCCCTCATACTATTTCTGTGTTCGATATTATCCCTTTGGGTGGAAAACCACATGCCCGGTTTGATGCTGTACAGCGAGAATACGATTATTATCTACATACTTACAAAGATCCATTTTTAAGTCAGCTAAGCTCTTACTATCCGCTCGAGTTAAATTTAACAGAAATGGCCAAAGCAGCTTCACTTTTACCAAATTATCAAGATTATAGAGCACTTTGTACTACACCCGACAAAAATGATCATACCATTTGTTTTGTAAAAGAAGCCTCTCTATATACTTCTGCAGATGGCAAACAAGTAAGGTTTCATATTGCTTCTAACCGCTTTTTAGGTAAAATGATTCGAATAATCATGGGCAAGCTGATTAAAATAGGCATAGGTAACATGAGTGTTGATGAGTTTGAACAGCTACTCCTTACGAAAGAAACGCCCAAATTATTAGAGCCCGCCCACCCTACTGGCCTCTATCTTTCAAAAGTTACTTATCCGTACTTGAATTTACCTACACGAACTGAATTTTCGGGCTTGCAACAGAAAGACTGGATTAGGGTTTAATTTGTGAATGTGCAGCTTAACTAACTCAAGAATTAACTAATCCTCAATTTACTTAAACCTAATTGCCTTTACGGGGCTAATCCTACTCACCAACATTGAAGGAATTAACAATACCAACGAGCAAATTAACAATGTAGCGATATTAAGCAATAGCACATCAGTGAAATGAACTTCTATAGGCACATGGGATAAATAATAGTTTGTTTGATCTAATTTAAACAGATGCAGGTATTTTTGCAAAAAGGCTAAACCTAATCCTACTATATTCCCTAAAAGTAACCCAAAACCCACTAAATATATCGCATTATATAAGAAAATTTTCATCACGCTAAAGTTAGAAATCCCCAAAGCCTTTAGGAGGCCGATCATAGTAGTTCGCTCTAATATCATAATTAACAGTGCCGTAACCATATTTATCACACCTACAATTAACATTAAAATAAGCAATACCCTTGTATTTACATCAAGTAACGATAACCATTGGAAAATTTCTGGTGTACTTTCTTCCACTGAGCGTGAGCGTAGTTTAAGCTCTAAATTGCTATAGACCTGATCAGACACAGGCCTTAAGTCGGCAAAGTTCTTAATCCTAACTTCAATACCTCCTATCAAATTTGGATCCCAATTACCTACGTCCCTCACGATTTTGATGTTGCCTACTACAAAAATCTTATCGATGCTTTCTATCCCAATATTATAAATACCTACAATAGTAAATTTACGAGCCTTTGGGGGGTTCTTAATAAAATGCATGATAAAACTGTCGCCCAGTTTAAGCTTTAAACGTTTTGCTGTATATTGCGAAATTAAAATCTCATTTTTAGCAGGATCTTTAAAATTTATAATCGTTCCACTTACCAAATGGTTCTTTATAAAACTCCAGTCATAAGTCTCGTCTATTCCTTTAAAATTTATGCCTTCCACTTCATCATTTGCAGCAATAATTGCCGAGGTAGTAGCAAATGGGTAAAAAGAAACAATGTTAGCGTTATTTTTCAGGTTAGCCAGTGTGGTATCATTAGGAACAAAAGGAGCTTTTTCGAAAGAGCCATTTAAATCAAAACGATAAATCTGGATATCGCCAACAAATCCCCTTACCTTATTTTGAATTTCATTTTTAAAACCAGTAATAATGGCTACTGATAGAATCATCACCGCAAGGCTAAGCATTACCCCAGCAATGGCAATCCGCACAATCAATTTAGAAAATGTACGTTCTGATTTAATGGCAATACGCCTCGAAATAAAATATTCTATGTTCAAATTTTGTAATAAATTGTAACTTAGCAAAAGTGCTGATTCGATTTCGATTTCGCACATAATTATTTTAAAAAACCAAAGATGAAGAACACAACACTTTTATACACCCTTTTTTTAGCTATTTTCACTTTCAGCGCCTGTGCACAAAAACCAAAAGATGCAATTAAAACCTCCACGGCGATTAAAACGGGTGCCGAACAAACTAAACTCTACTTACCGTTATTAAAAGGAAAACGTATAGCCATATTAGCCAACCAAACTTCGGTAATAGGCAATGAAACCACCGTGGATGTTTTATTAAAACATAAGATTAATATCGTTAAAATTTTTGGTCCAGAGCATGGTTTTAGGGGCAATGCAAGTGCAGGCGTTCATGTAGATGATGCAATTGATGCAAAAACAGGAATTAAAGAGATCTCATTATACGGCAAACACAATACCCCAACAAAGGAAGAATTAGCCGATGTAGATATTGTAATTTTTGATATTCAAGACGTGGGCGTTCGTTTTTATACCTACATTAATTCATTACAGCATTTAATGGAAGCTTGTGCGGTAAATAATAAGGAAGTGATGATTTTAGACCGGCCAAATCCGAACGGCTTTTACGTTGACGGGCCAATTTTAGACCCAAAACATAAATCGGGCATTGGTGTACAACCCATTCCAATTGTACATGGTTTAACTGTTGGAGAGTATGCGCAAATGTTAAATGGGGAGGGATGGTTAAAAGATAAAGTGAAATGTAAGATTACGGTTATTAAAAATGCAAATTATACACACGATATGCCGTATGTTTTACCCATTAAGCCATCGCCAAATTTAAATACTGCACAGTCTATTTTATTGTATCCAAGTACCTGTTTATTCGAGGGCATCTATTTAAATCATGGTCGTGGCACACAATTTCCTTTTACGGTTTTAGGTGCTCCATATCTGAAAGGAATTTATGATTTTTCATATACCCCAACGGGTATAAAAGGGATGGCCGAAACGCCATTGTTTATGGATGAGGTGTGCTATGGATTAGATTTAAGAAATTACGATACGTCTATTTTTAGGAAAACCAAACAAATTAATATTGCCTGGGTTATAGAGTTGTATAAAGCATCCCCACAAAAAGAGAACTTTTTTAAATCCAGTTTAAGTAAGCAAATGGGAAGTATTGAAAAGTTAATTGGGGTGGGAGATTTTAGACAACAAATTATCGACGGAAAATCTGAAAAAGAAATCCGCGCAAGTTGGGAACCCGGATTGAGGCAATACAAACAAATGCGTAAAAAGTATTTGCTTTATCCATAAAATGGAAGCGATGAACACTGAAGAAAATAAAAAGAGCAATAAGCCTAGCAATTATTTAGAACCGCAGCCAAAGGGAAAAGTAGATAAAGGCGATAAAGCGGTTAAAAAGCCCGAAGATAAAGTGTATAAAAAGGATTCTGCTATGGCAAAGACTAAAAATCCTGCGAAGCAAAAAGAAATTAGCGAGCAACCAGTGCATTCAATAGGCGAATCGTCATTGCGAGGTACGAAGCAATCTTAAAGTGACATAACAGTAAAGAGATTGCTTCGTACCTCAGAATGACGAATATTTTAAGAATCACGGTCTTTGCATCCTATCTAAATACTATCTACTCAGTATCAGTACTCAATATTCATTTAAACCATCTCATGCTAGGACGACTTTTTCGAAGTTTCCTTTAAAAACTGCAGTAGTACTTTCTCATCATTCTCTTGTGATGTTGTGCTATTTATTTTTTTCAAATATTTGGTTAATCCCTCTTTTTCGAATGTTTCTAACAACAATGGATACACATAAGAGCTTTTACAAACCGCTCTGGTATTCCCTAATTTTGCAGCTACCACATCTAAAACCTCAACAATAATCTTTTTTTTCGACATTTCTGGATATTGATCGGTAAAACAAGCCAATTGCCTTAAAGCTTCTAAGGTTCCTCCCCAAGTTCTAAAATCTTTTGCGGTAAAATCGCAATTGGTAATTTCTCTGATATAGTTATTTACCATACCCGAGTCGATTGCTTTATGTGCTTTACCATTGGTGTAAAATTGAAATAATTCTTGTCCTGGTATATCTTTACATTGCTTAACTAATTTGATTAAATTCTTATCATTAAGTTCAATTTCCTGTTTTACTCCTTTTTTACCTACGAAACTGAGGGTTGCTTTTACGCCATTTTGTTTAAAATGCTGATCTTTTAGCGTGCTTAAACCATAACTTCCATATGCCTTTTTATACGTTTTGTTTCCTATTCGAATCAAGGTTTTCTGCATCACTTCACTACAAATCGCTAACACTTTCCGCTCATCGAAATTTTTTCTTCGCAAATCTTTCGCAATTTGGCGACGCGCCATTGGCAAGGCTTTTCCAAATTCTAATAGTCTGAAATATTTATGGTCAGATTTTCTCGTGGTCCAATCAGTATGGTAACGATACTGTTTACGGCCTGCTGCATCAATACCAGTCGCTTGTAAGTAGCCATTTTTTTTTGGCGAAATCCACACTTCTTTCCATGCTGGTGGGAGCACTAATTTTTTAATCCTTTCTAAATCCTTTTCATTTGTGATACGATCTCCATATTTATCTACATAATAAAATTTACCTGGCATACCTTTCCTATAAATGCCAGACATACTGTGATGCACAAAAACTAAGTTACTCGAATCGATAATCTCTGAGGTTGGAACCATATTAATTTAGAAAAATGAGTTAAATTGCAAAGAAATAACAGAAAAAGATGAAACCATTAGGAGTAAACCCCTTACTTTTAAAATCAACTTACTCATAATAGCTTCATCACCATTGAAAAACAATAACAGAAAAAGATGAAACCATTAGGAGTAAACCCCCTACTTTTAAAATCAACTTACTCATAATAGCTTCATCACCATTGAAAAACAAATAACAGAAAAAGATGAAAATAGTTTTTATGGGTACGCCCGAGTTTGCAGTCACTTCCTTAAGTTACTTACAACAAGAAGGTTTAGAAATTGTGGGGGTAGTTACCGCTGCTGATAAACCTGCCGGAAGGGGTCAGAAATTGAATGAGAGTGCAGTGAAAAAATATGCCCAAGAAAATGGACTTCCCGTTTTGCAACCCATAAAATTAAAAGATCCCTTATTTCTCGAAGAACTAAAAGCACTAAACGCCGATTTATTTGTGGTAGTTGCCTTTAGAATGTTGCCCGAAGTGGTTTGGCAAATGCCAGCAAAAGGAACTATAAATTTACATGGATCACTATTACCTCAATATAGGGGTGCGGCACCAATAAATCATGTACTTATTAATGGGGAACACGAAACAGGAGTAACTACCTTTTTTCTTAAGCAAGAGATAGATACTGGAGATATTATTTTTTCGGATGCAATTACAATTGCTGATGATGAAACTGCTGGAAGCTTGCACGATAAACTGATGGTCTTAGGGGCTAATTTATTAGTTAAAACAGTTAAAGCTATAGCGGCTGATAACTATAACGAAGTACCCCAGCCGCAAAGTGAAGAATTAAAACAAGCCCCTAAGATTTTTAAAGAGTTTTGCAAGATAAATTGGAATCAGCCTAACCAAACCGTTTATAACCACATTAGAGGTTTAAGTCCTTACCCTACAGCTTTTACCAGCTTAAACGATAAAACCTTAAAAATTTTTAATGGGGAGCCAGATAATCAAGAACCTGGCATATCTCCTGGCGCTTTTTTAACGGATGGCAAAACCTACCTTAAATTTGCTACTAAAGATGGATTTATTAAAGTTACGGATGTACAGTTCGAAGGAAAAAAAAGAATGCTTATTGATGAGTTTTTACGAGGAATGAGGTTATAGTTTTCGCCATCTCATTAAAATAACGTTTTCTCCCATAACCCATTACCCATCGAACACCAGCGCTTGCATTTGTTACGAAGACTTCGTCTGCCTCTTTTAAGATTTCTGGACTAATCTGTGCTTCAACAACTGGAATATCGTTCATTTTAGCGAGTTTTAAGATTACAGCTCGCATCACTCCAGCAACACAACCTTCAGCTAATGCAGGTGTATACATCTGATTCTGATACACCACAAATACATTAGAGCTCGTACTTTCACATAAAAAACCATTTTGATTTAAAATAATAGCTTCGTCTAACCGATGTTGCTGCTGATATAAACCGGCCATTATATACAATAGCGCATTAGTTGTTTTGTAATTAGCTAATTTATTAATCGGCTTTGTGATTTCGTCGTATACATCGATGATTAAGCCCTTTTGGTTAAGCTCATAATTTGCGTTGCTTAACGGTGTCGATTCGAGTATATACCCTGGTTTATTGCTCAATGGTGTATAAAGGCCTTCACCATCTCGATAAACGGATAACCGAAACCTAACATTACCATTAAATTTATTCTTTCTTGCCAACTCAACAGTCTTTTGCTTTAAAAAATACTCATCGAATAAAGCATATCCATCTAATTTAATGGCTTTCATTGCTGCCCTTAGCCGGTCTGCATGTAATTCGGCAAATTGTAGTTTTCCATTACACATTCGCATCGATTCGAAAACGCCATCGCCAAATCTAAAGCCCCTATTAGACGCCTTCAACACGGGTTGATCAGCATTTACAAACTCATCGTTCACTAAAATAAAATTCGACATACTTATTGATGTGGCTGTAGGCTATAATTTCTCCATTTGGTGAGTACGGCATCAAAGTCGGCCGGCATAGGCGCCTCAAATTCCATATATTCCTTGGTTGTAGGGTGTACAAATCCCAATATTTTGGCATGCAAAGCCTGACGTGGCATTATCTCAAAACAATTATTCACAAATTGTTTATATTTTGCGAAGGTAGTTCCTTTTAAAATTCTATCGCCGCCATAATTAGCATCACTAAACAAAGGATGCCCGATATGCTGCATATGTGCTCTGATTTGGTGTGTGCGACCCGTTTCTAGTTCACAGCTTATTAAGGTAACATAACCTAAACGTTCTAGTACACTATAATTTGTAGCCGACCATTTCCCTTTCTCTTCATCATCGTACATGTCCATCACAATTCTGTTTTTTAAGCTCCGACCAATATACCCCTCAATCCTTCCATCTATTTCAATATCACCCCAAGCTAAAGCAATGTATTTTCTGGTTATCGTATGATCGAAAAACTGTTTAGCCAGCTTGGTCATGGTAATTTCATTCTTGCTGATGAGCAAAAGCCCAGAAGTGTCTTTATCTATACGATGTACCAATCCTGGTCTACCATCATTACCTGGCAAAGTGGGCAATTGTTCGAAATGATAAGCTAGGGCATTTACCAGTGTTCCCGTATAATTGTTAAATCCGGGGTGTACCACCATACCTGCAGGTTTATTCACTACTAACAAATCTTCATCTTCATACACAATATCGAGGGGTATATTTTCAGGATATACCTCAGTGTCGCGCGGCGGATGGGCGAACACAATAGAAATTTCATCAGCAGGCTTAACCTTATAACTTGATTTTATCTCCTTTTTATTTACAAGTACATTACCGGCATCAATTGCATTTTGGATACGATTACGTGAAGCATTTACTAGACGGTGCATCAAAAACTTATCAATTCGTAACAGCGACTGTCCTTTATCTACAACAATGTTAAAATGTTCAAATAAATCTTGTTCTTCTTCTCCCTGCTCTATATTATCGTTTTTCATTAAGTTTATTCTTTATTAGAGTGATGTATTTTTGAAATACTCATTTATTTAATAAAAATAAGCATTTAAGTCGCGCTATCTCTTCCGCAAAAATAAGATTAACAATTAGATAATCTATAAAAATAATTTTTGGCTTATTTTTTGATGATAAACAGACCTAAAGCAATCACTCCTATGAAAACTTTTACTGAAAACTTAAAAATTGTTGTTAATTTTTTTCCTTATCTGATTAGAAAGATTTACTTTCGGCCTTGATAGCCAATTAGATAAATGAGAAAAAAAATACGCTTCGGGCTTAAAGTCTTAATAATTCTTTTATGTCCACTACCAGCATTTTGCCAAGAAGATATAGGCGAGTTGTTTAAATCAGGCCCTGGTGACGCTACTCAGCTTATTAATGCGTACATCAGCCCTTTATTTAAAGGTTTAGGTATCGGTTTAAATTCGGGGTGGACAAACACTGCAAAAGCTAAAAAACCACTCCGTTTCGATTTGCGAATTACGGGAACGGCTGCTTTTGTTCCAAATGCTGATAAAGCATATGATGTTAACACCTTAAATTTAACTGGCCTTCGACCTGTAGATCCGAATAAAACAGTTGCACCCACTGCATTTGGAGCAGAAACAGAAGGGGCAGAAATGGAGTTTTATAGCAATGGTTTTGCAACAGGTCAATTCAAGCTTCCTAAAGGAACAGGCGTTGGCGTTGTACCATCACCACAAGTACAGTTAACTATAGGTTTATTAAAAAACATGGACGTATCGGTACGATTAGTTCCAAAGGTGAAAATAAGTGAAGATGCTGGCGATATTAGTCTTTTTGGCATTGGAACAAAACTAGAATTATTACCTATGTTAATGGGTAAAAAAGCAAAAATTACGCCTATAGATATCGCAATTGCAGGAGGCTATTCAAAACTTAAATATAACTTACCACTAAATGTGAATGATGAGCCCGTTTCCGATCAAAATGTTAGTGTTGAAGTTACAGGTTATAGTGTTGAAGCCATTGTTTCTAAAAAATTAGCTTTTTTTACCCCTTTCGGTAGCATCGGATACACGACCTCAACGTCTGATTTGAAAGCTTTAGGTAGTTATAAATTTGATGCTCCTACTCCACTCGACCCAAATTATCAACAAACTTATGTAGACCCTATAAACTATTCGAAAAAAGATATTGATGGCCTTAAAGCGACGATCGGGTTTCAAATGAATTTAGGATTTTTTAGAATTTATACTTCATACACCCAGGCTCAATATAGTTATGCAAACGCCGGTATTGGTTTCGGAATAGGAAAATAATTGGAAATCTATAGCCCAATTCATACATTTAGTTACGACGCTTTAACTCAAATTTCGGTTAAACGTGATGATTTAATAGACCCCTACATTTCAGGTAATAAATGGCGAAAACTTAAGTATATCTTAGCAAATGCCATTGCAAAGAAAAAGAAACACCTAGTCACCTTTGGCGGTGCCTTTTCCAATCACCTCGTGGCAACGGCCGCCGCTGGGGCTAGATATGGATTTAAAACTACCGCCTTTGTACGGGGAGAACAGGTAACGAACGAAATGCTGATGATATGTAAGCTTTTTGGGATGCACCTAATTTTTGTAGATCGAGCAGAGTATCGTGAGAAAGAGGTTCTATTCGAACACTACTATAAGGATGATAATGAGGCTTATTTTATTAATGAAGGTGGTGCGAGTGAAGAAGCAGTTAGGGGTTGTGCCGAAATTATTAAAGAACTTCCGGTAAACTATGATTATATTTTTTGCGCAGCTGGAACAGGTACTACCGCAGCGGGGTTACTGAGAGGTTTAAATAGCGTCGACTTAACTACGGAATTACATGTTATACCTGTATTAAAAGGTGGTGAATTTATAGCTGAAGAAATTAAGCATTACGAAAAAGAGCTCAGCAAACTTCATTTACATACAGACTATCACTTTGGGGGTTATGCAAAAATAACTCCTGAATTGGTTGTTTTTATAAAAGCGTTTACATCAACAACTGGTTTGTTAATCGACCCCGTTTATACAGCAAAAATGTTTTATGCTATTAACGATTTGGTAAAAAAGGGTGCCGTTAAAACAGATGCTAAAATTTTAGCTATTCACACTGGAGGCTTACTTGGGATGTTAGGAATGAAAGATAAGTTTATTTAATTAACTCTTTTCACCATTTTAGGCTATGTGGCTAGTTTCTATCACTGAGGAACCTCCGAAAACCAAAGACTTAGGTGGTTGAAATCATTTATCGGCATCACTGCCTTTAAAAACATTTAAACTCGCCGTTTTCCAAAAAATATAGTTTAACCTTGCACAAACATCTGCAACAATCAATTCTATCTCCTTTGGCACATCATTCGCAATTCGCCAACGAACGGTATATTTAGGATTATAAGACAAATAAATTACTACATCAGCTAAAAAAGGCTCTACAAACTCCAAATCCTTTAGATGGATAGCCTGCAACTCTTCTGAAAGCCTTTTTAACCGTGCCGTCATCACCTTTTTTAAAGGCTGGGCAGGGTGAACTTCAAAATCATAAATTGGGACTACAGTTACAATCATTTGCTAAAAATATTAGCAAATATAGGTTTTTATTTCTACCAAAAGCGATATAATTGTCAAATTTTTTAGAAATTTATCAAAGCTTTCATTTTCAATTAGATGAATGATTAAGTATATTTATCGTATGATTTCAAAAAAATTACTTTCTACACTTTGTCTATTACTGTTCTCTGGGATCACCTTTGCTCAGTTTACACAAGCAGAAGCAGAACTACAAGAACTTGTTAAAAAAACCAATGCCGTAGGCTTAGCCGTTGCTGTGGTAAAAAAAGGAAAACTCATTTACACCCACTCCTTTGGTTATAAAGATTTAGAAAAAAATATCCCGCTAAGTGATAGTGATATTTTTAGAATTGCTTCTATCTCAAAATCGTTTTCTGCGACTACAATTATGCAGCTTGCCGAAGCCAAAAAATTAGCCTTAACAGACGATTTTAGTAAATTAGTTGGCTTTAAAGTTAGAAATCCAAAATTCCCAGAAACCGTAATCACGCTAAAAATGGTACTGTCCCATACCTCGAGCATTAACGATAGCGAAGGTTATTTTAATCTAGATGTAATTAATCCCGAAAAGGGGAAAAATTGGGAGAAATGCTACAACAATTACGAACCAGGCAAGGGATATATGTACTGCAATCTCAATTTTAACATGATTGGTACGGTAATAGAAAAAATAACAGGCCAACGGTTCGATGGTTATGTAAAAAAACAAATATTAAGTCCGCTGGGACTATACGGCGGCTACTGGGTCGAATCGCTCCAGCAAGATCGCTTTGTAACGCTTTATGAATACAATTCAAACTTAAAAAAATTCATGCCGTCTCCTCTTGCCTATGCTCCACGAACCGAAGAAATTAGTAATTATGTGTTAGGCTACAGCACTCCTATTTTTTCGCCAACTGGAGGAATGAAAATTTCGGCGACAGATCTTGCAAAATACATGACCATGCACATGAATTATGGCAAATACAACAACAAAAGGATTATTTCTAAAAAGAGCTCAAAATTAATGCAAACTAAAGTGTCAGACGAAGAAAGTTATGGGTTGGCAATTCGAGAAGACAGCACTTTTATACAGGGAAAATTATTGAAAGGCCATACGGGTTCTGCTTATGGACTATTTAGTTCCATGTTTTTTGATCCGAAAGAAAAATTTGGCATCGTAGTTATTACAAATGGATGCGACCCCAAATATACAAGTGGAAAAAATGATATCCGCAAATTGAGTTCAACCCTCTTATATAACGCGTTGATTAAGTAGACCCTATTTAGACATTTCTTTACCTACATTTTCCACAGTTTGTGCAAAAGTTTTACGCAAATTAAAACCAACAAATACTTAGCTTGTTATCATAAATAACAATGATAAAAAAGTCCTGTGAACGGGTGATCCGTGAAGGGCAGGCACACCATAAAATCACTCGATTTGCACAAAATCAGCTTAGGTTCGTGACAGCACGGACCTATTTTTTTTCAACATTTTCGAAAAATTTAGCTAATTATTTTCAAAAACATACTTTAAAACGTTTAAACCTAGATTTTGCTTCTTTTATTAAAATAGTGCTTAAATTGGAAAATTAGGCACTTTTTACTATTTTTGAAGATACCAAAACTTAAAATTCATGTACCAACTTAGCATCGCTCCAGATCAGGTAAACCAAACTTTAGAACAACATATTTTGGCCGACGGTTTCGACCTCACTTACGATATGGAAAAAAGTGAAGGCGCTTATATTTACGATTCGAAATATAACCGTAAACTGTTAGATTTTTTCACATGTTTTGCATCCGTGCCCTTAGGCTATAATCACCCAAAAATGGTTAATGATGAAAACTTTAAAAAAAATCTTCTCTTGGCTGCAATGGCAAACCCATCAAACTCAGATGTGTATACTCAACAGTATGCCGAATTTGTAGCTACATTTTCTAAGGTTGGCATCCCTTCATATCTACCTCATGCATTTTTTATTGCTGGAGGCGCATTAGCGGTAGAAAATGCCATTAAGGTTGCGATGGATTGGAAAGTTCAAAAAAACTTCGCCAAAGGCTATAATGAAGAAAAAGGCTTTAAAGTTTTGCATTTCGAAAAGGCCTTTCACGGTAGAACAGGATATACCCTTAGTTTAACCAATACTTTACCCGATAAAACTAAATGGTTTGCAAAATTCGATTGGCCAAGGGTGAGCATACCTCAAGTTAAATTTCCTTTAATCGGCGATAATTTAACTCACGCTATACAAACTGAAGAAACCTCAATTGCTCAAATCAAAAAAGCTTTTGCGGACTATAAAGACGAGATTTGCGCCATCATTATCGAACCTATTCAATCTGAAGGGGGCGATAATCACTTGCGCGAAGAATTCTTAATTCAACTTCGCCAACTGGCGGATGAAAACGAAGCTTTCTTAATATACGACGAGGTACAAACTGGTGTAGGTTTAACCGGAAAATTTTGGTGCCATCAACATTTTAGTGAAAAAGCGCAACCAGATATTGTTGCTTTTGGGAAAAAAATGCAGGTATGTGGAATTCTAGTAGGGAATAAGGTAGACGAAATTGAAACCAATGTGTTTAATGTACCCTCAAGAATTAATTCTACATGGGGCGGTAATTTGGTTGATATGGTACGTTCAACTCAAATTTTACAAATTGTAGCCGAAGATCAGCTGTGCGACAATGCAGCTAACGTTGGAGGATATTTAACTTCAAAACTGAGTGATTTAGCTCAGAAATATGATAAAATGAGTAATGTTCGTGGTCGAGGTTTATTAACCGCTTTCGATTTCCCAACCAAAGAAATGCGAAATGCATTTATCCAAAAAGGAATAGAAAACAATGTGATGTTCTTAGGTTGTGGAAATCAAACCATCCGTTTCCGTCCGGCCTTATGCATCGAAAAACAACATATCGATTTGGGAATAGAGGTAATGGAGAAAATATTGCCGACGTTATAACGTTTTTTTACCATCTTAGATTAGCTAAATTTTTTCTCACCACCTTAGATTACCTTGGCACACCTTAGTCTGGAGTTTTCTAAGGTGTCTAAGGTGGTAAAAAGAAGGGCTTTACGCAAAACGCTGTACTTAACGCTCCAACAAATCTTTAATTTCCAAAGCCAATTTCGGCTGCATAATCGGCCCTTCAAAGCCAACCGTTTTATACTGAATAATCCCTGCTTTATCGATGATAAAGGTTGATGGAATTGTGGTTACATTAAACGCTTCAGCCAGTTTTCTATCATTATAATAAATTGGGAAAGTAAATTTATTCTGCTTTACCCATGCGATCGCATCTTGCAAAGTATTTTTCGAACCTGAGTTCATAATCATAAATACAATATTTGGATTGCTTTTATATTGGTCATATACCTTTTGCATATATGGAAATCCTTCAATGCAGGGAACACACCAAGTGGCCCAAAAATCGAGCACGACTACTTTTCCCTTTAATAAGGTAGGGTCTACTAATTTCCCTTGCATATCGTACACGTTCGTGAAAATTGGTGCTGCTTCATTTACTTTCGAGCTTTGCAATTTTGGCAGATTATCCTTCTCCCAATCGTGTTGTAGGGATAGCAATTGTTGGTCAAATCCATCAGCTTTGCCGGTGTAGCTTATATAGGTTCGCCTAAAATTTTGCACCATCAACGAGTCGACAGGCATTTTCAATAGAATCTTCCGATAAGCATCAAAAGCCAATTTTGGCCTATTCGTTTGTTCATATAAATAAGCCAAATTATGATAAACCTCGATATTTTTCGACAATGCCATTGATTCTGTTAAGGTTTTTTCAGCTAAAGCATATTTTTTTTGCCTAACGTAAATATTGCCAATTATCGATAAAATCTCTCCTTTTTGCTCTTCTATTAAGGCAGGCCTATTGGCTACATAACCGGGAATATAATTGTATTCTGGAAAATATCTGATTACTCCAAATGGGTAATCATTTACCATGCTTAACGCCCTTTCTGCATACATTCTAGCGGAATCGAGTGCTAAGCCATTTACAGTTAATGTACTTGCCAACTCTTTTAATTCTTTCGCTAGCCAAGGGTTTTTAACCGAAGCCACTCCGCGTGCATGCAACAATGCTTTATGCTCGTTTTTTTGCTTCGCATAATACTCGAAAAGATTTTGATGAATACCAGATAGGCTTGAACTCTCTCCCTCAGTTTGATAGCCTAATAAATTCTCTAACTTCTTAATTTTCTCTGCCTCATTCTTTGTTTTATAAGCCTGTTCATATAAAAATTCATATGCTACTTCCGATTTCGGGTATTTCTTTAAAAGCATATCTCTTAAGGTATCAATCAATGCATTTTGCCCTAGAATTAAATATCCCATGGTAACCTGGTTAATATTTCCCATTTGAGTTGGGTTTTCTTGCAGTTTCTTATCCACCAATGCTAAACCCTCTCTTAAATAGCTAGAAGCATTTGCCTTATCATCAGCCATTTTATTAGCTAACAATTTTAATTTTGCCGCATAGTTGTTTGGGTATAATTCTATTTCTTTCTCAATAAATTGGTTGGTTTTTATTTTCAGCGAGTCGGCGGTTCTACCCATTTGGGCCGCTAAACTATACGATTTATATAAATAGGTATCAAATACAGGTTTATCTTGCTTGTAAAATACAATTTCGTAATGATTTTTGGAATCTGGCCGATAAATACTATCGCCTTGCTTAATGTAAAACGAAGCGTACTTTGCATATCGGGGTACAAGGAAAGAGGTTTGCCATTGCTCGCCATTTAGCTGAAGCGGTAAACTATTTGGCATCTCAAAAAAATTACTGTAGCTAAAAACTAATATTGGGGCTACTACTTTGTTTTTAGCATTAAAACTAATGGTTAGGGTTTGACCAATTTCTGGTTTAGCAGGGTCAATTTTAATCAGTTCTTTCTGAGCAACGCTCGAAAAACCAATACATAACAAGAAAATAAGGAAAGAATAACGTAAAATCATACGTTAAAAATAGTTAAACAAAAGCAGAAAACCCAGTGATTGCTCGTCCAACAATAAGGGTGTTAATTTCTTTCGTTCCCTCATACGAATAAATCGCTTCTGCATCGGCAACAAAACGAGCTACATTATACTCAAGTAAAATACCATTACCCCCCATTACTTCCCTTGCCTTACTAACCACATCGCGCGTGCGCAATGAACAAAATACCTTTGCTAACGAAGCATGCTCATCGGTTAATAGGCCTTGATCTTGTAATTGTGATAATCTAAAGCACAAGGTTTGCATGGCGGTTAAGTTAGAAAGCATTTCTACCAAATGATTTTGAATTAACTGAAATGAAGCAATTGGTCTGCCAAATTGTTTTCGTGTCTGTGTATATTTCAATGCTTCTTCATAAGCACCCCTGGCACAACCAACGGCCTGCCACGCTACTCCGGCCCTCGTCATTTTTAATACTTTGGCCGTATCTTTAAACGAATTAGCATGTTGTAAGCGATCCATTTCTTCTACCTCACAATTGCTTAGCGTAATTAAGCCGTTTTGAACAATGCGTAGGGCCATTTTATCCATCATTTTCTCAACATTAAAACCTGATGTTCCTTTCCGCACTAAAAAACCCTTTACTTCTCCATCGTCCAAATCTCGAGCCCAAATGATAGTTACATCAGCAAAAGTGGCGTTGCCAATCCATTTTTTCTGACCATTTAAAATCCACTTTTCCCCTAATCGTTTACAGGTTGTCGTTAATCCACCCGCTGCAGCCGAACCCACCTCTGGTTCTGTTAACCCAAATGCGCCAATTAGTTTAAATTTTTGCATCGCTGGCAACCACTGTTGTTTTTGCTCTTCTGAACCACACAAATAAATTGAACCCATAGCCAGGCCACTTTGAACACCAAAAAAAGTAGAGATTGAAGTATCAATCCTTGCCATTTCCATAGCTAAAATGCCTTCCATTAAATTTGATTTACCTGGACATCCATAGCCTTTGTAGGTTAGTCCACAGATATTAAGTTCGGCAATCTTAGGAATTATATGATAAGGAAATTCTGCTTTCAGCCAATATTCATTTACTATAGGTTTAATCTCTTTCTCTAGGAAAACTCTAACTTTCAATTGCAATTCTCGATCTTCATCTTTCAAAGCTTCATCACCTAGGTGGTAAAAATCGCCTTCAATTGGGGGTAATTCTCTTCTTTTTTCACCTTTATCGATCATCTTCATCATCCCATTTAGCTGTTTATCATCTAGTAAAGAGATGGTTTCTACCATTTTGGGCAAGTTTACTTTTTTCGATAAAGCTTCGAGCTGATTAAAGTCGATATGCTTAAAAAGCTGATATACACTTTTAAGAGAAGAGAATAGATTTGCCATAACTGTTAATTTAAGTTATAACAAAGAATATGGGGTTTTGTTAGTCCGAAAGGGTTTGGCACGAAAGACCTAACGTACTATTTTTATATTGCTTTATTCTTAAGAACTTGCATTCCCAATTTCACATCGATTACCCAACTACCCGACTACAACAAGCTAAACAAATTTTCTACACCCAAGAGCTTCCTAGAGGTAAATCCTTCACCATATTTAGTGCCAATACTTTTTCCGAACTCCCGAGAACGGCCAATTACCGCTTCTAAAAATTCTGGGGAAGAAATGTAGGTTTGTGGCTCGCTGGAGTCTTGACTATCAAATTGTGTTTTAAAGGCTCTGATACAGGCCGTTTTTTGCTCGATAAATTCAGAAATATCGATAATAATATCTGGTTTGATGTACCGATCCTGAATGTATTGAAGAATTAATCGAGGTCGCCAGGCATGTTGTTTTACGCCATCAAGATAGGTTTCGATTTTTAATAATCCTGAAAGAAAAATCGCATCATTAGCTAAATCCCCTGCTCTACCGTGGTCGGGATGACGATCGTGCAAAGCATTGGTTAATATAATTTCTGGCTGATACTTACGTACCATTTTAATCACTTCAAGTTGATGTTCTTCGTCATTCTTAAAAAATCCATCCTTAAAACGCAAGTTTTCACGAGCATGTAAGCCTAAAATTGCAGCAGATTCTTTCGCTTCTTCATCCCGCGTTTCGGCAGTACCACGCGTACCCAATTCGCCTCTCGTAAAATCTACAATGCCAACTTTCTTTCCTTCTGCAATATGTTTCAAAATCGTTCCCGAACAGCCTAATTCAGCATCATCTGGATGAACCGCAAACACAAGTATATCTAATTTCATCTATTTTTATTTTGTTCTTAATTTTCAGATGTTCCTTTACATATTAAAATAAAGATATCCCTAGATATAATTAATGATGATTTTAACATGTACGGTTCATAATAAGCGTTGAATTTTCTTTTTAATTCTTGATGAACCGGGTTTCGTAAACGGGTAAAAATAATCGACCACCTCACCTTTCCTATTAATTAAATATTTATGGAAATTCCACCTTGGCGTAGAATTGAATTGCCCATTTAACTTTTTATCCATAAGAAATTTAAAGAGTGGATGAGCCGCTTCTCCTCTTACCATAATCTTTTCAAAAACTGGAAACTGCACTCCATAGTTTATTTCACAAAATTCGCTGATTTCATCCCCATCTAAGGGTTCTTGATTGCCAAAATCGTTTGATGGAAAACCCAACACCTCAAAACCCTGATCGGCAAACTCGGCCCTTAAGTCCTGTAATTCTTTTAACTGAGGCGTAAAGCCACAGCCACTGGCTATATTTACAATTAATACTACTTTACCTGAATAGGCAGACAATGTTTGGTCCTTCCCATTTAATAATTTAAGTTTAAATGGATATATTGTTTGATCAGAATTCATTTATGGATTATTGATAATAACCAGAGTTAACAATGATAGCTTCAATGTCTCTGTCTTCGGTAGCACTATAGGTGCTCTTAAGATTATGCCCAACTACTCGTGCTATTAACTGGTACGAAAATGCAGCAAAACCGCCTTTAGTTTCTTTTACGATATCGTAGGTTGTTCTACCAACTTCTCTATTGATTAATTTAGTTAATATCTGACCTTGAGTAATGGTTAACTCTTTTATTTCTGTGTTAAACATTTTCTTAATCTCATCATCACATTGTTTCACCAATTTCTTTTGTGATTTTCTATCTACGGTAATCGCCAAATCTCTTTCCAATTGCTCGTACCTATTCTTTGCATATAGCGCATAAGGCATTACTTTTAAAACATTATAGCGTAATCTATTAAAAGCAGCCTGGTCTTCTGCAGATTTAAATGTTCTAACGCCAACAATAACAACTTCCTTTAGTATAAACCAAGGTATCATATAGCCATTTTCATTGGTTGCCAATACGCGCACCGTATCATTCTTTCCAAGTACCGGATAAATTGCCTTTACATTCGACATATTCTCTTGTGCACCTAGCTTGCTGCTTGCAATGATGACAATAAACAGAATAAAGAGTTTAGAAAATTTCATAAATTTATGCCTTTACAAAGTTAAAGCTAATTTTATATATTCGTTTAACTACATTCGAATATAATCTTTTATTACCTAATTTACTACATTTTTTACCTAATAAAAACAAATGAAGACAACTTTAGTGATTGATTTAGAAGCAGAGAAGCAAGAAATCTTAAAAAGATATCGAGCGTTGCTACGTGCATCAAAATCTACATTACAAAAAGGAGATAAAAAAGAGATCAGAAAAGCGTTCGAAATGGCCTTAGAAAGCCATAAAGACATGCGCCGTAAATCTGGAGAACCCTACATTTATCACCCGATTGCTGTTGCTCAAATTGCTGCCGAGGAAATTGGCTTAGGTACAACGTCTATTGTTTGTGCATTATTGCACGATGTAGTAGAGGATACAGACATTACATTAGACGATATTGAGCGTGAATTTGGTAAAAAAACAGCTAGGATTATCGATGGGTTGACTAAAATTTCGGGGGTATTCGACTACAATAGCTCGTTACAAGCCGAAAATTTTAGAAAAATGCTCCTCACCTTGGCCGATGATGTAAGGGTAATTTTAATTAAACTGGCCGATCGATTGCATAATATGAGAACCATGGATTTTATGCCGAGGCAAAAACAACTTAAAATTGCTTCTGAGACCATTTATCTATATGCCCCATTAGCTCACCGACTAGGTTTATACGCTATTAAATCGGAACTTGAAGATCTTTCGATGAAATACCTAGAGCCCGACACCTATAAATATATCGCAACGCAACTGAATGAGAAAAAGGCCGAGCGTAATTTATTTATTCGAACCTTTGTTGAGCCAATTAATGAAATTTTACTAGAACAGGGTTTGGTTGCAAGTGTGTACGGCAGACCAAAGTCTATCCATTCTATATGGAATAAAATGAAGAAAAAGAACATTCCTTTTGAAGAGGTATATGATCTTTTTGCCATTCGAATTATATTAGATAGTGCTCCTGAAAAAGAAAAAGCAGATTGCTGGAAAGCCTATTCGATTGTTACCGACTTGTATCGTCCAAACCCAGATCGTTTGCGCGACTGGGTGTCGTCGCCAAAAGGAAATGGATACGAATCACTGCATACCACAGTTATGGGGCCAAAAGGACAGTGGGTAGAGGTTCAAATTCGTACGCAACGGATGAATGAAATTGCTGAAAAAGGCTTTGCCGCTCATTGGAAATATAAAGAATCAAGTAATGATAATGGCCTAGATCAATGGATTCTGAAAGTTCGAGAAATGCTAAGTAATCCAGAAGCCAATGCGCTAGACTTCTTGGATGATTTTAAAATGAACCTTTTTTCTGATGAGATTTTTATTTTCACCCCAAAAGGAGCTTTGCTCCAACTGCCATTAGGTGCAACTGCACTCGATTTTGCTTTCGAAATCCATACCGATGTCGGGGCTCGCTGTATCGGTGCAAAAGTTAATCATAAGCTAGTTCCCCTTTCTTATAAATTACAAAACGGCGATCAAGTAGAAATCATTACCTCTGGAAAACAGGTACCAAAGGAAGATTGGCTTAACATTGTCGTAACGGCAAAAGCAAAATCGAAGATAAAATCTTCCTTAAAAGAAGAAAAGAGAAAAATTGCTGAAAACGGAAAAGAAACACTCGAACGTAAGCTAAAATCATTAAAAATAACTTATAATACAGATAATTTAAACAAATTAACCTATTTTTTTAAGCTTCAATCAACTCAAGACCTATTTATTGGGGTTGCAAATGGAAAAATTGAGCTTAAAGACTTAAGAGAATACCTAACAAGCGAAAAAGAAGTCGAAAACCGTGGCTCAGATTATAAAACGAACGATGGCCAGCATATCGAAGCCTTATTAAATAAAGTTAAAGGTCCTGAATCAGATATTTTATTAATCGGAGAAGACCTGCAAAAAATAGATTATACTTTAGCAGTGTGTTGTAATCCCATTCCGGGCGATGATGTATTTGGTTTCGTTACGGTTAATGAGGGTATCAAAATCCATCGCACCAATTGTCCGAATGCAGCACAGCTGATGGCAAATTATGGGTATAGAATTGTTAAAGCCAAATGGAACCGCCAACAAGAACTTACTTTCTTAACTGGTCTACATATTGTGGGTATTGACGATGTTGGCCTAATCAATAATATTACCAAAGTAATTTCTAATGATTTTAAAGTAAACATGCGTTCGATCACGGTTGATACTAATGATGGAATTTTTGATGGATCAATTAAAGT
The DNA here is from genome assembly GCF_037482965.1 of Pedobacter anseongensis. NCBI lineage: Bacteria > Pseudomonadati > Bacteroidota > Sphingobacteriia > Sphingobacteriales > Sphingobacteriaceae > Pedobacter > Pedobacter anseongensis. The sequence continues at coordinate 34,052 of NZ_JBBHKB010000002.1, forward strand.
ATTCGTTAATGATAAAGAACATTTAGACGAATTGATCGTAAATTTACTAGAAGTTAAAGGTGTTACTGGTGTAACCCGATTTGATGCGTAATTTTTGGCCTGAAAGCTGCAGGCTTTATTCTGGATTTATTTATTAACAATATTTGCACGATGTTAATATTAATCGGAGCAATCCCTTTAATCTGTGTAATCATTTCTATACCTTTGAAGAGGAGTTTAACACTATGTCTGGACAGAATACCAATGAGTTGGTCAGAAAAATTTTTGAAGCCTATCTCGAGAACAAAAACCTGAGGAAAACGCCTGAACGTTTCGCTATTTTGGAAGAAATTTATTCAAGGAATGATCATTTTGATGTGGAAACCCTATACATCCACATGAAAAACCAAAAGTACCGTGTAAGTAGGGCTACAGTTTATAACACCTTAGAATTACTTGTTTCTTGTGATTTGGTTACTAAGCACCAGTTTGGCAAGAACATGGCACAATTCGAAAAATCGTATGGTTATCACCAGCACGACCATGTAATTTGTATCGATTGTGGAAAAGTAGTCGAATTTTGCGACCCACGTATCCATCAAATTCAAAGCATGGTAGGCGATTTATTAAAATTCGACATTAAACACCACTCGCTAAACCTATATGGGATTTGCTTCGATTGCAGTGCCGCAGCGACTATAAAATCGGCAGCTGCCCAAAAACAACATGCTAACTAATTAATAATCTATTTCTATAATTTAAAATAATGACGCAAGTAGACGTACTACTAGGCCTACAATGGGGCGACGAAGGAAAAGGGAAAATTGTTGACGTACTAAGTCCACATTACGATATGATAGCTCGTTTTCAAGGAGGTCCGAACGCAGGGCACACTTTAGAGTTTGATGGTAAAAAATTCGTATTAAATACCATTCCATCGGGTATTTTCAATGAAAATATCATGAATTTAATCGGTAATGGTGTTGTAATCGACCCAATTATTCTTAAAAGAGAACTAGATAATTTAAAAAAAGCTGGGCATGATCCAGTTCGTACTGGAAAGCTAGTACTAGCACGTAAAGCGCACTTAATTTTACCAACTCACCAATTATTAGATGCAGCCAATGAACAAAAGATGGGTGCTGGAAAAATTGGTTCAACGTTAAAAGGAATCGGTCCAACCTATATGGATAAAACCGGTCGTAATGGTTTGAGAGTTGGGGATACCACCCTTCCTAATTTTAGAGAGAAATACACTAAACTTGTAGAAAAACACAAAGAAATACTTTCTCATTACCAATTCGAATACGATTTAGCTGAAAAAGAAGCTGCATTTTTTGATGCCATTGAATTTATTAAAAATATACCGCATGTAGATAGCGAGCATTTTGTAAATGGCTATTTAAAAGAAGGTAAAAAAGTGTTGGCAGAAGGTGCTCAGGGAACATTGTTAGATGTAGATTTTGGTTCTTACCCTTTTGTTACTTCATCCAATACCACCACAGCTGGTGCCTGCATAGGCTTAGGGATTGCCCCAAATAAGGTTGGCAGTGTATTCGGGATTTTCAAAGCGTATTGTACTCGTGTTGGGGGCGGGCCATTTCCAACCGAGCTTGATAATGAAGTAGGCGAAAATTTACGTCAAATTGGCCACGAGTTTGGTGCTACAACAGGAAGAGCTCGTAGATGCGGGTGGATTGACTTACCTGCTTTAAAGTATGCGATAATGCTAAACGGTGTAACCGATCTGATCATGATGAAAGCCGATGTATTAGATAGTTTTGACACCATTTATGCTTGCACACACTACGAATATAATGGAGAAATTATCGATTATATGCCGTATGATATCATTTCGATCCAACCTAAACCTATTTTAAAAGCCATTGAGGGTTGGAAAACAGATTTAACTAAAATAACAACTATAGCTGAAATCCCTAGTCAGCTAGTTAATTATATTTCCTTTTTGGAAAAGGAATTAGAAGTTCCAATTAAATTTCTTTCGGTTGGACCCGACCGAACGCAAACCTTAACCTTATAAAAAAAATCCTCCGACTAAAAGTCGGAGGATTTTTTGATTTAAATGCTATTTATCCACTATATTTATTCTCTAAAACTAAATTAATGCGGATCCTCTCAAGCCTAAATACTTACTATAGATTACTGGTATTGATTATAGGCACAAGCGCATTATTTTTTATCCTTTACGGTTCGCTATACTTTTACACTTTAAAGCAAGAAAAAGCTGTTTATAAATCAACTTTAATGGAATATGAGAACGAAATTAACTCAATATTTCAATTAAATGCTAAATCGCATAACTCTTCAAACTATTATGTTAGCTTTTGGACAGAACTTGTTGAATTTACAAAAACTAAAGACCAGAGCTGGTACAAGGAGTTTATCGAAAGTGAATTTGAATCTTATCAAGTAGACTTTTTAGGTGTTTATGACCTAAACAATCAATTAATTTCGAAAACAGCTACCCCCAAAGTTAACAGTGGGAATTTTATCCCAAAAGAAGCATTTCAAAGTCTTTATAAAGAAAAGATTATGAAATTTTACTTGAAAGTTCCAGAAGGAATAGCAGAAGTGTATGGCGCTACGATCCACCCTACCGACGACCCTAAACGAAATAAATATCCACCAGCAGGTTATTTTATCATGATGCGACTGGTAGATAAAGATTTCATTAAAAACCTTGAAGAAATAAGTAGTTCTACCATCACCATTGTGCAGAAAGACCCGGTACAGAATGAAGACAGAAACTTGATAAGTGTAAATCTAAATTTAAATAATTGGAAGAATGAAAATATTGCCGACTTACAATTTACCCGTTCTTTTACCTTAAATTTCAGTAATACCAAAAAAATTCTAAATATAATAGTTATTGCAACCCTATTAAACCTCTTAATATACCTATACTATTACAAAAAATGGGTGTATTGGCCCATTAAATTGATTACAAACATTCTGGAGAGAAAAGACGAAAAATCTATTTCTAGTTTAAAAAAGTCGAGAGATGAATTCGGTCATATTGGAAATCTCTTCGAAGAAAACAATAATCAACGCAAGCAATTGGTTATAGCTAAAGAAAAGGCCGAAGAAAGCGATAAACTTAAATCGTCATTTTTAGCCAATTTATCTCACGAAATTAGAACGCCCATGAATGCAATCATGGGTTTTAGTGATCTATTAAGGGATGGAACACTAAACGAAGCGGAAAAAGCAAATTACCTAAAAATAATCAGGAATAGTGGGAGTAATTTAATTGGCATTATTGAAGATTTAATTGAAATGTCGAAAATCGATTCCTTGCAAATTGTACCGAATTATAAATCCATTAACCTAGATAAATGCATTTCAGAACTCTATTCGTCTATTAAAATAACCATACCTGAAGAAAAGGAAGTTAGTTTTACCATTCAAAAAAATCAAAAGACCCTCGAGAAAAATATCCTTACCGACGAAATTAAATTTAAACAGATTTTAACGAATTTAATTACAAATGCTATTAAATTCACAAATAAAGGGTATGTTACCGTTGGTTATACGGTAGATGAGATACAAGAAAGTGTTAAGATTTGGGTCGAAGATACGGGATTAGGCATTGATGAAGATAACCAAAAAATAATATTCGATCGTTTCAGACGGATTGAAGACGACTTTACTATTGCCATTAGCGGGTTAGGTTTAGGGCTGTCCATAACTAAAGCCTATGTCGAATTACTTGGTGGCACCGTATCGGTAACATCAACACCAGGCAAGGGCTCGATTTTTTCATTCACCATTCCCTTAAAATACGAAGAGCCAACAGAAGAAAATATTAAATTAAAACAAGCTCAAAAAGGCATTGGCAAAGGAAATGAAACCATTTTAATTGCAGAAGACGACGATATCAATTTTTTATTATTGGAGAGGATTTTACAATTAAAAAATTACAGCATCATAAGGGCAACAAATGGGAAGGAAGCTGTTGAAATATGCGAAGCTAATCCAGAGATAGACCTTGTATTTATGGACATTAAAATGCCGGTTATGAATGGCTTTGACGCGTTTGACAGCATTAGAAAATCAAACTTAAATATGCCCATAATTGCCAATACTGCTTATTCTTCATCAGAAGATAAAGAACAGATCAAGAAAGCAGGTTTTACAGATTATATTTCAAAACCTTTGAATAAGGCCCAAATCCATCAACTTTTAGATGGGATTTTTGGAGGGTAATTACACTTAGTTATTTACCTTTGGCACGTAATATGAATACACAAAAATCGAGTATTATCAAACAAAAGGCATTGCAATGGGCGAATACCTATTCCGTTTGTTGCTGTCTCGATTCAAATCAATACACCGACCCTTACACACAGTACGATTACTTAATTGCAGTTGGAGCAAAAGACGAACTACGTATTACAAATGGAGATTCATTTCAGGCACTACGAAATTTCTATGAAAAACATAAAAATTGGATTTTTGGCTTATTTAGCTACGAACTTAAAAACGAAATTGAACAATTAATTTCAATACATACAGATAAATTAGATTTCCCAGATTTATTCTTCTTTGTCCCTACCTATCTCTTAGCCATTAAAAATGAAAAAATAATGGTGCTAATTGGCGATGAATCAGTGCTTAACACGATCTATCATACAAAAATTGATTTTTCTACTGTAAAAACTAATTTAACCCTCGAAAGCCGTTTTAATAGGAACGATTACATCTCCACCGTTAAACAATTGCAGGAACATATTAAGCGAGGTGATATCTATGAGATTAATTTTTGTCAGGAATTTTTCGCAGAGCATGCAATTATTAACCCAATAGCAGTTTATCAATCCTTAAATACTATATCTCCAACACCATTTGCTGGTTTTTTTAAGATTTATGATAAATTTATTTTATCGGCTACTCCAGAACGTTTCTTATGCAAACGTGGAAACAAGTTGGTTTCTCAACCCATAAAAGGTACGGCTAAACGAAGTGGAAACACGATTGAAGACGAAAAAATCAAAGCTGATTTAAAGTCGAGCGCCAAAGAACAAGCTGAAAATGTTATGATTGTGGATTTAGTTCGCAACGATTTAACCAAAAGTGCTGTAAAAGGTAGTGTTAAGGTGAATGAGCTCTTTGGAATTTATACCTTCCCACAAGTTCATCAAATGATTTCAACGATAAGTTGCGAATTAAATCCCGAAGTACATTTTATCGATGCCATTAAAAATACCTTCCCTATGGGTTCGATGACAGGGGCTCCAAAGATAAAGGCAATGCAACTGATCGATCAGTATGAGCAAAGTAAACGAGGTGCTTTCTCTGGTTCATTTGGTTGTATTAATCCCAATGGGGATTTCGATTTCAATGTAATCATCCGCAGCATTTTATATAATGCAACTAACAACTATTTATCTTTTCAAGTTGGTGGTGCTATTACCTATGCAGCTAACGCGGAAGAAGAATATGAGGAATGCCTTTTAAAAGCATCTGCGATTTTGAAAGTATTAAATTAGCTAATCAGCACATTTGCCAATTAGCTAATTAACTTATCTTCCTTTATAATACTTCATCGCCTCTGGTAAAGCCCGCTGTATTCTAGCAATCCTTGTATCGTCGGCAGGGTGAGTACTTAAAAATTCAGGTGGTTTTGATGATCCTTCACTTGCCGCCGCCATCCGCTGCCAAAAAGCAACTGCAGTTTGTGGATTATAACCCGCCATCGCCATAAACGATAAACCTAAACGATCTGCTTCTAATTCTTGATTACGTGAATTAGGCAATATATAACCTGCTTGCGCACCAATTCCAAATAACTGATTAACGGTATTTTGAGTTGCCTCAGATCTACCACTTGTAGCAACCCCAACTACAGCACCGCCTAGTTGTGCTTTTAACATGGTTGATGCTCGCTCAACAGAGTGTTGAGCAATTGCATGCGCTATTTCATGCCCCATTACTGTTGCCAAGCCGGCATCATCTTTAGTAACAGGTAAAATTCCCGTATAAACAGCAACTTTACCCCCTGGCATACACCAAGCATTTATCTCCGAACTTTGGATTAAATTGAATTCCCACCTGTAATTTTTTATTTGTTCTCCATATCCATTGTCATTCATGTATTTGGTAACAGCAGCAGCGATATTAGCGCCTACACGTTTTACCCTTTGCGTTTCGATCGAGTTTGTAACTACTTTGGTCTGTGGATCACTCAAAAATTGAGAGTAACCAATAGCAGCTTGTTGTTCTAAATCGGCAGCACTTACACCAAATGTGGTAACTTTACGACCCGTTAACGGTACTACAGAAGTTGAACAAGAGGCTAGTGCTAAAGTAATACTAGCTAGGCCTATAGTTATTAATTTTTTCATTTCGGTAAATTTTATGAATGAGAGATCTTAAATTTAAAGACTTAACAAAGAACTTTTAGTTTTGTTTCTTTTTAAATAGGTAAACTTTAGATTCTTTGCCTTTTAATAAGCGCTCTAGGTTTTTCTGGTGGGTAACTAAAATGAGCAGGCATACACAAAACCCATATAAAACTTCAGATTTAATAGACGATTGGAGTATAAATACAGTTACTATTGGAAAGGTAAAACCCGCACAAATGGAACTAAGAGATACATATTTAGTTGTAATTAATACCGTAACAAACACAAGCACACACAACATTGCGGCAGTAGGGTTAACTGCTAAAATCATCCCAAAAAGTGTCGCTACGCCTTTCCCACCTCTAAAACCTGCAAAAATTGGAAATAAATGACCCATTACGGCAATTAACCCTAATGCAAGCTCGTAATTCACAAATTGAGTTGAATTTGCAGCCCCAGTTACCGATAAACCGATAAAATAAGCCAGTTTAGTTGCTGTATAGCCCTTAAAAATATCGATTAGCATTACAGATATTCCTGCTTTTTTCCCCAGTACTCTAAATGTATTGGTAGCACCTGCATTTCCACTCCCATATTCCCTAACGTCGACACCATAAAATGCCTGACCGAGCCAAACCGCTGTAGGAATAGAACCAAAAAGATAAGCAACAATTAAGGCTGAAATGGAATAGATCGAAATCATAGACCTACAATAATACTAAAAAAATAAGATTCAACAGCTTAGAATTTTGTGATTAGCATGCTTTTAAACTTAAATCTAAGCTTTTAACCGAATGTGTTAAAGCACCCATAGAAATATAATCCACCCCACATGCTGCATAATCAGCAACATTACCTTCAACAATACCACCTGAAGCTTCCGTTATAAATTTCCCATTAACAAGCCGTACCGCTTCTTTTAATAGTGGTAATTCAAAATTATCGAGCATAATTCGTTGAACATTGCCAACGGAAAGTACTTGTTTAAGTTCGTCTAGATTTCTTACCTCAATTTCAATCGCTAAAGCCATGCCTGTTTTAACCAAATATTGATTTGCTGCCTCTATTGCATTAGCAATACCACCTGCATAATCAACATGATTATCTTTAATCAAAATCATATCGTACAACCCCATTCTATGATTTACCCCTCCTCCAATTTTAACTGCCCATTTTTCCAAATAGCGTAAGCCGGGTGTAGTTTTACGTGTGTCTAAAACTTTAGTTTGATAAGGTGCCAGCAAGTTAACAATACGATTGGTCTTGGTGGCAATTCCACTCATTCGCTGCATACAATTAAGCACTAGCCGTTCAGACAATAATATCGAATGTGTACTTCCCTGTACGGTAAGCACAATATCTCCTACTTTTACCGCACTGCCATCCTGAATATATGTAGTAACTACTAATTTAGAATCTATTTGATTAAAAATTTCTATTGCAAGTTCAACGCCAGCTAAAATTCCGGCATCTTTAACAATTAACTGGGCTTTACCTTGTGTACCTAAGGGTATGGTCGATAATGATGTATGATCTCCATCGCCAACATCTTCGGCAATGGCATTTTTGATAAATAGATCAACTAGTTTTTTATCCAAAGCATTTAATTTAAGCTACAAAATTAAAAAATTAAGCCATAAAATGCTAAACTCAATCCTTTTCTATTCTCAATTCGGTGATTAAGAAAACATTAGAAGTTTTATGAAGCATTAAGGTTACATTAACCCTAAATTTTGAATTCTTGGTTTGAAGAGAAATAACCCCATATCTATATTTTGGATTGCTATTTACTGCATGAACAATTGAAGTCTTAATTGGTGGATTTTTAACAAAAAAATCTTTTAAAATTTGTTCGGCCTGTGCTTTACTGTATACATCTTCTTGTTCAATAATGAGTAGTTCTACAGACGATGAGAAATTTTTGGCAATTTCTTTCGAGTTTCCATTTTTAAATTGTACAGCCAAATCTTCTAAAATATCAGCTTGTATGCCACTATTAGCAGGAAAATAAAAGAATATGAAAAATACGAAAAGTAGCGGTTTCATCATGACGTGTTAAATCACGATTAATGCAGCTAAAATTATGCCATAATAAATCTTATTCAATAAAGTACTGCACTTAAACATCAATAGCCTTATATTTGTTTTAATAATTTATAATTATGAACAACAAAAAACTCGTACTCTTAATTCTCGACGGCTGGGGATATGGCAAAAAAGACGCAACAGATGCTGCTTATATGGCAAACACCCCTTTTTTCGACTCAATGCTAAGGACCTATCCCAATTGTAAACTCGCTGCTTCTGGCGAAGAAGTTGGATTACCTTCCGGACAAATGGGTAATTCAGAAGTTGGCCACATGAACTTAGGTGCCGGGAGAATTGTTTATCAAGAATTAGGACGCATTAATAAGGCTATTAAAGATCATAGTTTTCATCAAAATGAAGTTTTGGTAAATGCTTTTCAATACGCCAAAAAAAACAAGAAAGCCGTACATTTTATTGGATTAGTCTCTGATGGAGGTGTTCATGCTCACATAAACCACTTAAAAGCCTTATGCGATGCCGCAAAGGAAAACAACTTACAAGAAGTTTTTATCCACGCCTTTTTAGATGGCAGAGATACAGACCCAAATGCGGGTTTAGGTTATATCAACGACCTTTCTGAACACCTCAAGAGCTCGACAGGGAGAATTGCTAGTTTGATAGGCCGATACTATGCCATGGATAGAGATAGCCGTTGGGAGCGTGTAAAATTGGCTTATGATGTGATGGTGAATGGTGTTGGTTTAAAAGCAATAAATCCTGCAACTGAAATACAAAACTCATATAACGAAGGGATTACCGACGAGTTTATGAAACCAATTGTCGTAGTAAATAATGAAGGTAATCCAATCGCAACCATAAAAGAAGATGATGTGGTTATCTGCTTCAATTACAGAACAGATCGAGGACGTGAAATAACAGCCGCTTTAAGTCAGAACGACTACCCTGATTTTGGCATGAAAAAGTTATCACTATATTATGTAACGATGACTACCTATGATGAAAATTTTGAGCGTGTAAAGGTAGTATTTACCAAAGATGACCTTTCTCAAACCTTAGGCGAAGTGCTCGAAGCTAATCATAAAAAGCAAATTAGGATTGCCGAAACAGAAAAATATCCACATGTAACTTTCTTTTTTTCTGGCGGAAGAGAAAAAGAATTTGAAAATGAGAAAAGAATATTAATTCCTTCACCGAAAGTTGCCACCTACGATCTGCAACCAGAAATGAGTGCCGCAGGTATAACGGCAGCCATAAATCAAGAACTAAAAGCAGGTTGGCCAGATTTTGTGTGTCTCAACTTCGCAAATCCCGACATGGTGGGGCATACTGGTGTATTTAACGCGGTTATTAAAGCAGTCGAAGCAGCTGATTATAATGCCGAACAAGTGGTTAAAACGGGTATCGCGAATGGATATTCCTTTATCATTTTGGCAGATCATGGCAATTCTGAATTCATGATCAATGCCGATGGTTCTGTAAATACCGCACATACCACCAACCTTGTTCCGTGTATTTTGATTGATAGCGATTACAAGAGCATTGCTGATGGGAAACTAGGCGACATTGCTCCAACAATTTTAAAAATTATGGGTATTAAAATCCCGGAAATTATGACTGGAAATTGCTTGGTATAATGAGGTTAGTTAGTATAGGGCTCTTAATTTTAATTTTAAGTTCGTGCACAGCAAACGAGCAAAATAAACCGCAATCAGACGCTTATTTTAACATTAAAGGCTATTTCGAAACGGAAGCAAACCGGTTAAACCAACTCCAATTGCCAATTGACAAATCGGTTGCAATTAATGGCATAGCAGAACAAAAAATAGTTAAAATTAAAGACTTTAAAAATGAACTTAGCAGTTTCATTGCTTCAGATATTAATAAGGCATCGTGGAGAGGTTCATATACCGTTAAAAAAGATAGGGATAACGAGCTTTATACGACCACAAACGAGAAAATCCCTATCAAAAAAATAGCAATACATTATCTGAATCAGAAGATAAAGTGGATACAAGTGATAGGGATGACCGATAACCTTCTTTATCATTCTTCAGATTCTTTAACTTATTTTCCAGATAGTTTATACGAAATCAAAAAAACTCAGAAAATCAGATTACTTAAAGAGAAAAAGTATGTTATGATCGGAAAGTTTTAGTATGGTTTATTGAGGTCGGTTAGTCGATAAGGATAGCTATTTTAAACTCGTTACCTGGGCTTTTACATATTCCATTAAATCAATAATGTCTTTGCGAAGGGGCTGAACGGTTAAAACTTTCTGAAAATCGGCAATAGAATTATTAAATACGGCCAAACAGGCTGTTTTTTCGGCCGATTTCCTAATCTTATACGACTTAAATATGGCATAATCTTTATAGGCAATACCCCTATTTTGTAAAATCTGAATATCTTCATCGCCATTAATCTCTATTGCTTTAGAAAAATCCTTTATAGCCGAAATATAAAAATTCTCTCTCAATTGACTTAAAGCTTGTTTCGGTGCATTTGCAATGTTCAACCTTGCTTTACCTCTATAATAATAAGCCGAATAATCAGCTGGCTTAAGCGCAATCAACTTGCTATAAATGCTAATTGCATTTTCAAAATCGCTAACTTGAAAATAGCAATAGCCCAATGTCTTCAATATATTCTCTTTGTTTGGATCTGCGGCATCTGCTTTTTCAAGCTGAATTATAGCCCCTTTAAAATCACCCTTCATCCATGCCTGCATCCCCATCTTTTCAAAATTACTTTGAGCAGAAACACAAACCGAATTTGTAATAAGAAAAACTAATAAAAATGCATTTTTCAAATAAGTCATTATTGTTCTTTTAATTAAAGATAGTCTAATATACAACTATCATACCACTAATAAATTATTTATGTTAACGTTAAAGAAGATAAATTATGATAAGTAAATAAGAATATTAATTAAAGGCTGACTTTTTAACAGTCAACATCACCTTTCCCATTTTTGGCACAGGAGTTGAATTTATAAACCTTTATACAAAATTAAGGCTTTTATTACGGCAAGGCTGTCAGATTGTCGTTAAACATAATTAAAATATCAATTGATGAGTAAAGAAGACCATTTCGATTTTAGCCAATCATTACCTATGATAAATGAAGATACCGAGTTTTTTCCTTTAATGTCTCAGCAGGATGAAGACGATATGAATAATGAAGAAACTCCAGAAATACTTGCAATTCTTCCATTAAGAAATACCGTTCTATTTCCTGGTGTAGTTATTCCCATCACGGTAGGCAGAGATAAATCTATAAAATTAATTAAAGAAGCCTATAAAGGCGATAAAATTATTGGTGTCGTGTCTCAGCGCGATGTAGCTGTCGAAGATCCTACTTTCGAACAATTAAATAATGTAGGTACTGTTGCACAAATAATTAAAATGCTCCAAATGCCAGATGGCAATACCACTGTAATTATACAGGGTAAACAGCGTTTTCAATTAGTAGAAGAAGTACAATCTGAGCCGTACATTAAAGTTATCATTGCAAAGTTTGCAGAATCGAAGCATAAGGCCGATAAAGAGTTTAAAAATTTGGTGGCCTCTATTCGAGAAATGTCTTCTCAAATTATTCAGCTTTCGCCAAACATTCCTAGTGAGGCGGCGATTGCACTTAAAAACATAGAAAGCACTTCTTTCTTAATTAATTTTATTTCTTCTAACATGAATGCCGATGTTGCCGATAAGCAAAAAATGCTTGAAATGGGCAATCTTCGTAAGCGTGCAGAAAGAGTAATGGAATTGCTCACACTGGAGCTTCAAATGTTAGAATTAAAAAATCAAATTCAATTTAAAGTTCGTACCGATTTAGATAAGCAGCAGCGAGATTATTTTTTAAATCAACAGTTAAAAACCATTCAAGAAGAACTTGGTGGTAATTCTACTGATTTAGAGTACGAGGCCCTGCAAGAACGCGCTAAAAAGAAAAAATGGGCAACAACAGTTGCCACTCATTTTAGTAAAGAACTAGAAAAACTAGGCCGAATGAATCCTGCTGCACCAGATTATTCTATCCAGATGAATTATTTGGAGCTATTACTTGATTTACCTTGGGGCGACTTTACAAAAGATAATTTCGACCTTAAACGTGCTCAAAAAATCTTAGATAAAGATCACTTTGGGTTAGAAAAGGTGAAACAAAGAATTATCGAGTACCTAGCCGTATTAAAATTAAAGCGTGACATGAAAGCGCCCATTTTATGCTTGGTAGGCCCTCCCGGAGTTGGAAAAACATCATTAGGAAAATCGATTGCTAAAGCATTAAACCGTAAATATGTACGCATGGCGTTAGGTGGCCTGAGAGATGAAGCTGAAATAAGAGGGCATCGTAAAACCTATATCGGCGCAATGCCTGGTCGAATTATCCAATCAATTAAAAAAGCAGGTGCAGCAAATCCGGTTTTTGTTTTAGATGAAATCGATAAAGTAGGTTCTGATTTTAGAGGCGATCCTTCATCAGCCTTACTCGAGGTATTAGATCCCGAACAAAATAGTGCATTTAATGATCATTATGTTGAAGCAGATTACGACCTTTCTAATGTATTATTCATTGCAACTGCTAACTCCTTAAGCACAATACAACCTGCCTTGCTCGATCGTATGGAAATTATTGAGGTAAATGGATATACTATCGAAGAAAAAATTGAAATTGCCAAAAAGTATTTGCTTCCAAAGCAAAAAGAGCAGCATGGTTTAAAAAATAAAGATATTGCTCTTAAAAATAATTTAATTGAAAAGGTAATTGAAGATTATACACGCGAATCGGGCGTTAGGGGATTGGAAAAAAAAGTAGGTTCCCTTGTTCGTGGTATCGCAACCAAAATTGCAATGGACGAGACCTATGAACCCAATCTTAATCTGGCAGATGTTGAACGTATTTTAGGCGCACCAATCTACGATAAAGATCAATATGAAGGCAATGAAGTTGCCGGCGTAGTAACGGGTTTGGCATGGACCCAAGTTGGTGGCGACATTTTATTTATCGAGGCTAGCCTCAGCCCCGGAAAAGGAAAATTAACCTTAACTGGAAACTTAGGCGACGTAATGAAAGAATCAGCGGTAATTGCCTTAGCCTATTTGAGAGCACATTCAGACTTATTTGACATCGAAAATGAACTTTTCGATCAATGGGATGTGCATGTTCACGTACCTGCCGGAGCAACCCCAAAAGACGGTCCATCAGCAGGTATAACGATGCTCACGGCATTAACATCAGCCTTTACTCAGCGTAAAGTAAAATCTAATCTGGCCATGACCGGAGAAATCACATTGCGCGGTAAGGTATTGCCTGTAGGCGGAATCAAAGAAAAAATTCTAGCTGCCAAAAGAGCAAACATCAAAGAAATTATACTTTGTAAATCAAATAGAAAAGACATTCTTGAAATCAAGGAAGATTATATCAAAGATCTAAAATTTCATTATGTTAGCGAAATGAAAGAGGTAATTGAATTGGCTTTAACAAAAGACAAAGTTAAAAATGCCCAGAATATCGTTGTCAAAAAGAAAGAAGCTTAATTTATGCTTAATAAAATATCGTTATTTTTAATACTATGCACCTATAGTTTCACAAGTTTAGGTCAGGGTTCTTTCAAAAATGAGTTTGGGTTTAAGAGTGATAACGATGCCTATTTGTTTTACGGACAAGATCGTTATTATACGAATGGCTTAATGCTTTATTTTCGTCATGCAACCGATCAAAATAAATTAGGCGAGAAACTAGAGAAGTTTACCTATGAGATTACAGCTGGACAAAAAATGTTTAATCCTCAAGGTGGAAATGCTGCAAAAATAAGTCAACAAGACCGGCCCTTTGCAGGTTATTTATATGCTGGCGCTAGCGCAAATTTCTTTTATAAAAAGGAGCATATTTTAAAAACAAGTTTAGAATTGGGAACGGTAGGACCCCGTTCTTTAGGCGAGGATGCTCAGAAATTATTACACAGAGTGGTAGGTTTTTATAAAATCGATGGCTGGCAATATCAGATTAAAAATGAATATACAGCTAATTTGAACCTACAGTATATGCATTTATTACATCGCTCGGAAAATGATCGGATAGATTTTTCTTTTGAAGGTTATGCCAATGTAGGAACTACTTTTAATGGTGCTGGTGTAGGAATTTTATTGAGAACCGGAGGTATTAATCAGCTTTTCCAAACCGCCTATACCAATTCAACAATTGGTACGCGCATTAAATCAGCTAAATTGGTTACAAGCGAGGCCTTTTTTTATGCTAAACCGCAATTAAACTATGTAGCTTATGATGCTACCATACAAGGAAGTTTATTTAATGACAACAGTCCTGTTACGTTTGAAACTAGGCCAATTGTTTTTGCACAGCAGTTAGGGTTTAATTATAGTAGTCAGCGTTTTACCTTCGATTTTGGATTACTATTTAAAACGAAAGAAGTGAAGAGTATAGCTAAAGCCCATCAATATGGAACCATATCGATGTTTTATCGATTTAATTAATCAAAATCCGGTGTTTTCCGATTTTGTTTCTTGGAGGAAGTCGCCAATTTACTTTGTAATCGCTTCTCAATCACCGATTTCGGCACTTTAGTTGGCTTACGTTTTTTTGGCAAATGCAAGGCCTTTACTAATATATTAATGAGTTTTTCTATTGCATCTTCTTTGTTGGCAAGTTGACTGCGATCTTTTTGACTAACTACGTGCAAATTTCCTTCCGAATCGAGCTTCCCTGCGAGTTTCTCTACCAACAATATCTTTTCTACATCCGAAAAAAGAAGCGAATTTCCAATGTGAAAAATAAGTTCCACTTTCGTAGCTACTTTATTCACATTCTGCCCTCCCTTGCCTCCACTCCTCGATGTTTTGAAGGTAATTTCCTTGATAAAATCGTCTTTAACCGGTATCATTTTACAAAAGTACAGTTTATCGAATAATCTAAGTAATCCTTTAATCCTAGTAATCTTGATAATCCTAGTAATCCTAGTATCTTTGTGCTACATGAGAAAAAATTTAGTGATAGCAATAGATGGCTATTCTTCCTGCGGGAAAAGCACCTTGGCAAAAGCCTTAGCTAAAAAACTCAGCTTTATTTATATCGATAGTGGAGCAATGTATAGAGCAGTTACACTCTATTTTATCCGAAATAACATTAATATCAATAATGAGGAGGCAGTAAAAGACGCATTAAAGCACATTGAACTAAATTTTCATGCTAGAGATTATGAGTCGCACATTCTTTTAAATGGCGAAGAGGTTTCTGAAGAAATAAGACAAATGCCTGTTTCGGAAAATGTAAGTGAGGTTTCGGCAAATAAACTTGTTCGTCACGATATGGTAAAACAGCAACAGCGAATGGGAAAGTCTAAAAACATAGTAATGGATGGACGTGACATTGGCACTGCGGTTTTTGAAGACGCACAGGTTAAATTTTTTATGACAGCCGATCCGAAAATTAGAGCTGAACGTAGGCATAAAGAGCTCATTTCGAAAGGTGATAGGCAAACCACCTTGGAAGAAGTATTTGAGAACTTAGCACACCGAGATTTTGCAGATACTACTCGAGTAGAAAGTCCACTTACCAGAGCTGAAGACGCCATCATTTTAGATAATACCGAACTTAATCAAGAAGAACAATTAAATTTTGCTTTAGAAAAGGTTACTCCATTTCTTGAAAGTAGTTCGAATTAAATTGTAAATTAGTTGAAATTTATAGTGCATGAACATTCACCACTCAATCAAATACCTTGCTTTATTTTTAATTTTTGCTTTCTCAGCGCAAGTTAAAGCGCAAAAAGGCTGGATAAATTTATTTAACGGAAAAGACCTGAAAGATTGGACAATAAAGATCGCCAAGCATGAGGTTGGTGAAAATTATGCCAACACTTTTCGTGTAACAGATGGGATGATGAAAGTGAGTTATGAAGGATATGATACTTTCGACAAACAATATGGGCATATCTTTTATAAAAAACCTTTCTCTTATTACTTACTAAAAGTAGAATATCGTTTCGTTGGAGAGCAAGCTAAAGGTGGCGAAGGTTGGGCACTTAGAAATAGTGGAGCGATGTTGCATGGTCAAGATCCAAAAACCATGCTTAAAGATCAAGATTTCCCCATCTCTATTGAGGGGCAATTGTTAGGTGGCGATGGAACTCATGATCGCCATACCAGTAATGTTTGTACCCCAGGAACCACGATTTATATGGACGACAAATTAACAGTTGCACATTGTTTAGAATCAAATTCTAAAACTTTTCATGGCGATCAATGGGTAACTGCAGAATTTTTGGTACTTGGCGATTCGATTATAAAACATTTTGTAAATAAAGAACTCGTGCTCACCTATACTAAACCTCAAATTGGCGGTGGAAGTGTAATTAACTATGATCCGAAAGTAAAACAAGATGGAAAAGCCCTAACTGGGGGTTATATTTCCTTGCAAAGTGAGAGCCATCCAATTGAGTTTAGAAAAGTAGCCCTATTTGATTTGGCGAAATATGCAAAAGATAACGTGAGATTGAAAAAAATTATTAACAACTTAATGAAACAAAAGTAATCTATAATGCTATGATTTAGCTGCCATTTTAGATTAACTTATACATAATATTGTTTTAAAGCAAAACTATTTTGAAGATTCTACGTTAATCTGTAATATCAAAATACAATTAGCCACTCATCACGAAACACTATTAAACTCCGAATCTTTTGATCCCAATGAATAGACTATCTATCTTGTTGATTTTCTTAATTCTTCTTTCATTTAACATTCGTGCACAAGAAATGTACAGCGTTAATGCAGATAAATTAAATGTTAGAGCAACAAAAGACCCTAGCAGTAAGAAAATTGGCTTTGTTCCGCAAGGTATAAATGTGGAGGTAATTGATTCTTCTGATAGCAAATTTTTTAAAATAAAAGTTACCAATGGCGAAGGTTGGGTAAGCAAAGATTATTTAAGGCGGGTTTCACCTGCTCCTGTTAAACCAGCAACTGCATCAATTCCTATAATTGACAAAACCGCAACGAATGATTATTCGGGCTTTATTTTTATCGTTCTTGCAGTGTTAGTAATATTAATTTTATTGGTTATAATCATAAAATTTGTCCCTAACAAAGTATTTATGGTTTTCTCAACTGCAATTGTCTTAATTATAGGCTATTTCTTTTATTTGGGTTTCATTGTAGAGAAGGTTGTTGAAGGTAAATACGTTACAGATTCTGAGTCACAATATCAATCTTTTGATTTTAAATCGAAAGATTTGGTTGTGATTCAAGATAACTACCTTGATTCATTAATAACTGCTCACTATACCATAGAGGGCGACCTTATTAAATTTAAACAGCAAGAGAACACCTTTTTATTATTAATTAGAGATGATGCTACACTTATTGGCGAAGGATTTACCAAAGGAATATTTAGAAAGGAGTAAGATTTATTCTTCTGAAGACCTCATTTTTAACGAAATTAATTTGCACTTCAATCTCTGCAATCGATACTGGATATTCGGTACTTCTCAGTATACCCTTAAGAATCAGCAACATTTATTAAAAATTTCTTTTCTTTTAAAAAAGAAATTTCTACCTTTGCAGTCCCTAAATAGGGAACAAAGGAGATTATTAATTAATGGCTAAAAAACAAGTAGCAGAAAAAGAACTAGAGGCTAAAACAGCCGAATTACAAGGTGCAGACGCTCGTCTGACTGAGAAAGAAACGATAGAATCAGAAGCTGATTCGGTATCGATCGAACAAATCAAATCATCATTAGCAACACCAGACCAAGATTTTGATTGGGATGCGGATGATAAAGTATTTGGTAACTACAGTGATGCAGACCGTAAAAAGTTTGAAGATATGTATACCGATACTTTCAATCAAATCACACAAGGCGAGATCATTAGTGGTATCGTGGTGTCTATCAACAACAAAGATGTTGTATTAAATGTTGGATTTAAATCTGATGGTTTAGTATCAACTTCAGAATTCCGTGATACACCTGATTTGAAAATTGGCGATTCAGTGGATGTTTTCGTAGAAGCTCCTGAAGATGCAAATGGTCAATTGATTTTATCTCGTAAGAGAGCAAAAACACAACGTTCTTGGGAAACTATTAACGCAGCCCTTGACAATGATACTATCATTAATGGTTTTGTAAAAAGCCGTACTAAAGGTGGTTTAATTGTTGATATTATGGGTGTAGAAGCGTTCTTACCTGGTTCTCAAATCGACATTAAACCAATCCGCGATTACGATGTTTACGTGGGTAAAACAATGGAATTCAAAGTTGTTAAAATTAATCATGAGTTTAAAAACGTAGTTGTTTCTCATAAAATATTAATTGAAGACGATTTAGAAAGCCAAAAAGTTGAAATCGTTTCTAAATTAGAAAAAGGACAAGTACTTGAAGGTACGGTTAAAAACATCACTGATTTCGGTGTGTTTATCGATTTAGGCGGTGTAGATGGTTTATTGCACATTACTGATATTTCTTGGGGCCGCATAGAGCATCCAAAAGAAGTATTATCATTAGACGAAAAAATCAACGTTGTTGTTTTAGACTTTGATGATGAGAAAAAACGTATTGCTTTAGGCTTAAAACAATTAACTCCACACCCTTGGGAGAATTTAGATGCTAACTTAGCTGTTGGCTCTAAGGTTAAAGGTAAAATTGTTACTGTTGCAGATTACGGTGCTTTCTTAGAAATTATTCCAGGTGTTGAAGGTTTAATCCACGTTTCAGAAATGAGCTGGTCACAAAACCTGCGTTCACCACAAGAATTCTTGAAAGTTGGTGATGAAATCGAAGCTGAAGTATTAACTTTAGACAGAGACGAGCGCAAAATGAGCTTAGGTATTAAACAATTAACTCAAGATCCTTGGGGAGCTGTTGCCGAAAGATATCCAATTGGAAGCAAACATAAAGCTGTAGTTAAAAACATGACTAACTTTGGTGTTTTTGTTGAAATTGAAGAAGGAATTGATGGTTTAATTCATATTTCTGACCTTTCTTGGAGCAAAAAAGTGAATCACCCTAATGAGTTTACTAAAGTTGGTGATACCTTAGATGTTGTTGTTTTAGAACTTGATGTTGAAAACCGCAAATTAAGCTTAGGTCACAAACAATTAGAAGAAAATCCTTGGGATACTTTCGAAACTATCTTTACCCTTGATTCAATTCACCAAGGTACTGTTGTGAAAGTAACCGATAAAGGTGCTGTTATTGCTTTACCATATGGCGTAGAAGGTTTCGTACCTACTAAACACATGGCCAAAGAAGATGGTTCTGTGATTAAAGCTGAAGAAACCAATGACTTCAAAATCATTGAGTTTAACAAAGATGCTAAACGTATCGTTGTTTCTCACGCCCGTATTTGGGAAGAGGCTAAAGCTGAAGTTGCAGCTGAAGAAAGAGCAACTAAAAAGAAAGAGGCTAAAGCATCTGTAAGCGCAGTTAAAAAAGTGAAAGATTCTGTAGAGAAATCTACTTTAGGCGATCTTGGCGTATTGGCTCAATTAAAAGAGCAAATGGAAGGCGAAGAAAGCAAGAAAAAAGGAAAATAATCTTTGACTTAAACTAACCTACGAGGTTTTAAAAACCTCGTAGGTTTATACATCCTGATAGCCTAAAAGTTATCGGGATTTTTTTATGTTTTTTCCAAAGCGCAGCAAAGCCTGTCGGAAGGCAGGGATCTAAACGATAATTCTTACATTTGAAGAAATCAACAACCTAATGAAAAAAATTACCTTTTACTTTCTACTTTTCGTTTTAAGCTTCAATCTTTCTGCTCAAGAAATAAGTATTATCCCTCAACCATTTGCTTTGATTCAGCATGCAGAACAAAGTCCCTATCTAATCAATGAAAAATCGAAAATTACCATAAATAGTAATTTATTAAAGCCATCTGTCAACTTTTTAAATGATTATTTACAAAAATATTTCCAGTTTCAACTCAAAACCGCCTATGTTTCTGAAAAAGCAAATACTATCAATTTAATTCTAGATAGTACATTAGCTAACAAAAAAGGTACATATAAAATGGAAATCGATTTCAAAGGTATTTCTGTCACGGGTAAAGACCCAGAAGCCATTTTTTACGCGATCCAAAGTATCATCCAACTTTTACCAACAAAAAAAGGAGTGATTGCCATTCCTCCACTATCCATAACCGATTACCCCCGCTTCGAATACCGCGGCATGCATCTCGATGTTAGTCGCCATTTCTTTGACGTGGCTTTCGTTAAAAAATATATCGACTACCTTGCCCTGCATAAAATGAATTATTTTCATTGGCATTTAACCGACGATCATGGTTGGCGAATTGAAATTAAAAAATATCCAAAACTAACTAGTGTTGGCGCATGGCGTAACGGAAGTATTATTGGCCTTTGGCCTGGAAAAGGAAATGAAGGAATAAAATATCAAGTTTTACCAAACGAAGTAAAAATCACGCCTAAAGATGCAGTAATTAAAACGGATGGAATTAAATATGGTGGTTATTACACACAAGAGGAAATCAAAGAGGTGATCGCGTATGCTGCCAAAAGATACATTACCGTTATTCCTGAAATCGAAATGCCAGCACATAGTATGGCTGCATTAGCAGCCTATCCTGAATTTGGAACAGAGCCAAACAAAAAATATGAAGTTGCGCAAACCTGGGGCATGATGAATAAGTATAATAATGTATTCGCTCCCACTGAGAAAACATTTAAGTTTTTAGAAGATGTGCTCACTGAAGTAATGGGATTATTTCCTTCACAATATATACACATTGGTGGTGATGAAGCCTCAAAAATTTGGTGGAAAAACTCCCCTAGCACTCAACAAATGATGAAGGCGAATAACCTGAAGGACGAAAGTGCACTACAAAGTTATTTTATTCATCGTATTGAGAAATTTGTAAACAGCCACGGGAAAACGATTATTGGGTGGGATGAGATTTTAGATGGCGGCCTTGCTCCAAATGCAGTAGTAATGAGCTGGCGTGGAGAAAAAGGTGGAATAGCCGCTGCAAAAGTTAGACAAAAAGTAATCATGACACCAGAAGAAAAGCTCTATCTAAACCATAAGCAATTTATGAAGGAAGATAGTTTGGCTGCTTCTAGGTTTTTACCTTTAGAAACCGTGTACAATTACGAACCTATTCCGACCGAACTAAGAGCTGATGAAGCCCAGTACATTTGGGGTGCTCAAGGTAACCTTTGGTCTGAATATATCGCAAATTCTGCAAAAGTTGA
Source organism: Pedobacter anseongensis (assembly GCF_037482965.1). Lineage (NCBI taxonomy): Bacteria > Pseudomonadati > Bacteroidota > Sphingobacteriia > Sphingobacteriales > Sphingobacteriaceae > Pedobacter > Pedobacter anseongensis. Next base: position 55,673 of record NZ_JBBHKB010000002.1, read on the forward strand.
ATACATGCTATTCCCTAGATTAGATGCACTTAGCGAATTGTTATGGAGCGCAAAATCAAATAAAAGTTACCCTGATTTTTTAAAGCGACTAAAAATGCAGCTAAAACGGTACGATTTGATGGGAATTACCTACAGCAAACGCTATCTCGAAAATTAATATAACTTTACCCGAATAAAATTTTATGAGACGATTTTTAGCGATTTTACTTACAATCATCACCATTTTTGCGATTAAAGAAACCTATTACATTTTTAGCTCAACGGATCCCGAATTGGTGAGAAAAAAAGCGCAATTAAGTATGGTCGCAATTACCATAACCTTGCCGCTAATTCTGCTTACACTTTGGTTGTGGAGTGGTAAAAGAAAAGAGCAAGCCTAAGCAGTAAATTATAAAAATTTGTCTTTCAATTCTAGGGTAGGCACCCAACAGCTTTCTTGCTTTCCAAACCATTTGTACCGATTTTTGCTGATATAATTATAAACGGCGTCTCTAATAAAAGGCGGTATGATGATAAAACCGTAAAGTAAAGGCCAAATCCCACCCAGTCGCTTTGCTACTCTTAGTGCCGCTGTAGAGCGAAGGTATACTTTCCCATTTTCTAATAACACCATACTTTCGCCTTGTTTTGGTTCCATTGCAAAAGGCCCTAATTTCTCTTGCGCATAATCGCTCTGTAAAGAAGCAAAACGAAAAATATTTTTAGGATCCCTTTTAATTGTAAACTGTACTGCTCCATTGCATAAGTTGCAAAAACCATCAAAAAAGATAACGGGTGATCCAGCGTTCATACTGTAAAAATAAGCTTTTTTGATGATTCAATTTTAAAATTCTAACTTTATCGAGTATGACTAACAGGTACATCTCTATCAACCATCAGCTTTATAAAGAAGATGAAGCAAAAATTTCGGTTTCAGACCTATCCATTCAACGTGGTTTTGGCATATTCGATTTTTTAAAAACCGTTAATCACCAGCCAATTTTTTTAGAAGACCATTTCAATCGTTTCTATAATTCTGCAAAAGAAATGAATTTAAATGTTGGAGTAACAAGAACTGAACTTAAAAACTCCATTGACACACTCATGAAAAGCAATAATCTTCCTAATTCAGGTTTAAAATTTATTCTAACTGGAGGCTTTTCGGAAGATGGATACACCATGAGCACGCCCAATTTAATCTTAACGCAAGTACCTTTCGAGATAGAAAAAGCGAGTTTCAATAATGGAATTAAATTAGTCACCTATCCGCATCAACGCCAGTTGCCAACCGTTAAAACAATCGATTATTTACAGGCAATCCGACTTCAACCTTACATTAAAGAAAACTTAGCTGATGACGTTCTATATCATCATCATGAATCAATAAGAGAGTGTCCAAGAGCTAATTTTTTTATCGTAAAAGGAAATAAAGTTAGTACTCCAAAAACCGATATATTAAAAGGGATCACGAGAAGCAAAATTTTAGATTTAAAAATTGAAGACCTTCTATTTGTAGAAGAAGATTTTAACTTAGCCGACCTGACAACCGTTGACGAAGCCTTCATCAGCAGTTCTACAAAAAACGCTTTCCCAGTTTTAACTATTGATGGAAAAACAATTGGCAATGGAAAACCAGGAGAAGTTACTCGAAAAATTAATGAGGCTTTATACCGATTGATTGGAATCTAAACATTTTCCTCTTATATTTGCATAATCCTTGTTTCATGCAGAAGAGAACGCTACTAAACGGCCAGAAATTCCAGATTACAATTAAACGACTTTGTCACCAATTAATTGAAAATCATAACGATTTTTCCAATACCGTATTAATAGGCATTCAGCCACGAGGCACATTTTTCGCAGACAGAGTTTATCAAGAACTTTCTTCCATACTATCTACATCAACCTTAAAAAAAGGAAATTTAGACATTACTTTCTTTAGAGACGATTTTAGAAGAAAGGATGGCTTAGTTACTGCAAGCAGCAATACCATTGATTTTATCATAGAAGGTAAAAAAGTAATCCTAATTGATGACGTACTTTGGACAGGCCGCACCATCCGTGCTGCAATGGATGCATTGTTGGCCTTTGGCCGACCAGAAAAAGTAGAGTTAATGGTGCTTATCGATAGGCGCTTTTCAAGACATTTACCCATCGAACCCAACTACATCGGTCAACAAGTAGATTGTGTAGATTCACAAAAAGTAAAAGTAAGCTGGAAAGAAAATGAGGGCGAAGACAAAGTTATTTTATTATCAGAACAGCAATCATAAAAAATGGCAGCAGAAAAACTATCAACCCGACATCTCTTAGGAATTAAAGATATTAACCTGAATGATATCGAATTGATTTTCGAGACCGCCAACAATTTTAAGGATGTAATTAATAGGCCCATAAAACGAGTGCCCTCGCTTAGAGACATCACCATTGCCAATATCTTCTTCGAAAACTCTACCCGAACAAAACTTTCTTTTGAACTCGCAGAGAAAAGACTTTCAGCAGATGTAGTCAATTTTGCAGCATCATCGTCATCGGTTAGTAAAGGCGAAACACTAATCGACACCGTAAATAACATTCTAGCCATGAAGGTAGACATGGTAGTAATGCGCCATCCAAATGCTGGAGCTGGAGTTTTTTTAAGCAAACACATTAAAGCCCAAATTGTAAACGCAGGCGATGGCGCACACGAACACCCTACCCAGGCCTTATTAGATGCATATTCTATTCAGCAAAAGCTAGGAAGTGTAGCAGGTAAAAAAGTTGTGATCGTAGGGGATATCCTTCACTCAAGAGTTGCGGTTTCTAACATCTTATGCTTACAGAAATTAGGTGCAGAAGTAATGGTTTGTGGCCCAACTACCTTAATTCCTAAGCACATTGAATCACTAGGCGTTAAAGTAGAACATAACTTAATTAAAGCATTAAACTGGTGCGATGTAGCTAATATGCTTCGCATACAATTAGAGCGCCAAGACATTAAATATTTCCCATCGCTACGAGAATATGCCTTAATGTACGGTCTTAATAAGCAAATACTCGATAATTTGGACAAAGAAATCGTGGTTATGCATCCAGGACCAATAAATAGAGGGGTAGAGATTACAAGTGATGTGGCAGACAGCAAACAGTCCATCATTTTAAACCAAGTAGAAAATGGCGTCGCCATTAGAATGGCAGTACTGTATTTGTTAGCCAGTCAGAACGATTAAACATAACATTTTCCAAATCTATTCGTTAAACGAGTGTTATCAACAGATGTTAATTTCTTATGTTGGTATGTATATTGCTATGCCTTACTTTAGTACCAACCATATTTGAAACCGAATGCATAAAAAATACCTTTTAGTTCCGCTCTTTTTAGTAAGTGGTATCACTGCTGGATTTGCACAAATAAGTCCACTAGTAAAGCTGAATCAAAACTATCAAACTGGTTTAGAGTTACTTCAAAATGAAAAATATGTTGCTGCAGCACAACAATTTAAGCTGGTTGAGCAGTCTAGATCAAAAAATAGCACACAAAAAGAAAGCAATGCCGAGCTTTCGATCATTAAAGAAAATGCAAAATTTTATGCTGCTGTTTGCGCACTCGAACTTGGCAATAACGACGCAGAAGCATTGTTTAGGGAATTTATTCGCGAATATCCGCTCAACTCAAATATTATTCTCGCTTATTTTCACGTCGGAAAATCATACTTCGGCCAGAAAAACTACACAAAAGCATTAGAATGGTTCGAAAAAACTGATCCTAGCGCTCTTTCACAAAAACAACGTTTAGAATATCAATTTAAACAGGGCTATTCGTATTTCGAGCTTAAAAATATGGACAAAGCCGAGCCCTTGTTCGAACAGGTAAAAAAAGAAGAATCCCCTTTCAAAGAGGCTGCTACCTATTACTTCGCCTATATAAATTACCTCAATAAAGAATATAGAACCGCACTTTCAAATTTCGAAAAATTAAAGGGCTCTCCTACCTATGAAGCCAGCTACCCTTACTACATCACTTCGATGTATTATTTAGACGAACGTTACGACGATGTAATTAATTATGCCTTAGCCTCTATCCAAAAAACCAAGCAAAAATTCGAGCCCGAAATGCTAAGTTTAATTGCTGCTTCTTACTTTGCAAAATCAGATTTTAAAAATGCCGAGAAATATTTCGCTGAGTTTTATGCCAAAGATAAAAACGGCACCAAAAACAACCTATTTATCTATCAATATGGTTACTCGCTCTTCAAAAACGAGAAATTTAAAGAAGCAGCTGCAAATTTAGAAAAGTTAAATACCGACGATATCTACCTGCAAAATGGAATGTACACCCTCGGAAAAGTTTTATTAAATTTAAACGATAAAGCGAAAGCTAGAAGCGCATTCTACAGAGCATCTCGATTAGAACTCGATAAAATTATCCAAGAAGAAGCATGGTTCAGCTATGCCAAACTAAGTTACGAGTTAGAATTTAACGCACAAGCACTAGAATCCACTCAAAATTTCTTAAAACAATTCCCCAATTCTAAAAAAACTAATGAGGTAAAAATATTATTAGGTGAAATTCTATTAACCAGTAAAAACTATCAAACCGCCATAGATATTTTAGAACCGCTTCAAAACAAGACGACTTCAGCACGAGAAGCCTACCAAAAAGCAACCTATTTTAGAGGTTTGCAGTTCTACAATGAAAGAGCATTTCCAAATAGTCTCTCGATGTTCTTACGTTCTGGAAATTTTGTTGAGGATAAAGAAATTCATGCCTTAAGTGTGTACTGGATGGCAGAAGCCATGTATGAACTTCGAAAATATGGCGAATCAGTAAAAACTTTCGAAAAATTCTTAACCATGCCCGGAGCCGATAAAACGGAAGTTTATAATTTTGCAAATTACGGATTAGGTTATGCCGCTTTCGAAGATGAAAAATATGCAAAAGCAGCCAACTATTTTGAACGCTTTTTAAGAGGAGACGACAAAGATGCCAAAACCATTAACGATGCTACCATTCGCCTGGCCGACTCATACTTTGTTAATAAAGATTACGAAAGGGCGATGACCAATTATAATATAATTATTAATGGCAGCTTAACTGGTGAGGATTACGCCCTATTTCAACGTGGAATGATCCAAGGCTTAGAAAAAGAAGATGATGCTAAAATTGCTACCATGCAGAGCTTACTCACCGAATTCCCAAGATCTAATTACGCTGATGACGCCGGCTTTGAAACTGCCTATACCTATGTAAATAAGGGTCAATCTGAAAAAGCAAAATCAGATTTGGTAGCACTAGTAGCAAAATACCCAAGAAGCAGTTATGTGCCCCGTGCTTACCTAACCATCGGGTTAGTATTATTTAATGAAGGTCAGGATGATGCAGCCCTTGAAGCCTTTAAAAAAGTAGTTGCAGACTACGCAAGTTTACCTGAGGCAAAAGAATCACTCGAAGCGATTAAAACCATTTATATAAGTAGAGGTGATGCAAATGGGTTTATTAGCTATGCGGCTACTACCCCTATTGGAAATTACACAGTAAGCGAACAAGACGACTTTGTATTTAAAGCTGCTAAGAATATTTATGAAAAAGGGAATGCACTAGAAGCATATCAAGCTATTAATGCTTATTTCGATAAATTTCCAAAAGCCATTCACGATAAAGAAGCGAAATTTATTAGAGCAGAGTCATTAGTTCGATTAGGCCGCTCTTCCGAAGCAATTACAGATTACGATTACATTTTAAATGATTGGACAAGCGATTATACTGAGCGCTCTTTACTCAGTGTTTCTAAAGTGTTGATGTACGAGAAAAAGTACAATGAAGCTATTGTTTACCTAAAAAGATTAGAAACTACGGCAGATTATAAGGCAAACTATAGTTTCGCAATCAATAACCTGATTAAAGCTTATGATGCCTTGAACATGGCCGACGACATGATTAAATATGCCGATTTAATCAGGAATTCTGATAAAGCTTCCGAAGAGGAGAAAAACAGTTCAGATCTCTATACTGGAAAGGCATTCCTAATTAAGGCAGATACGGTTCAAGCCATCAAATCATTCAACAATGTGATTGCTAAAACCAAAACCGTGGCAGCCGCAGAAGCTAAATATAACCTAGCGGCTATTCAATATGCTAAAGGCGATTATACAGGTTCGAAAAAAACATGCTTCGAGATAACCACCAATATGCCAAATTACGATTATTGGGTAGCTAAATCTTTTATACTTTTAGCCGATAACTTCGTAGCCCTGAAAGATAAGTTGAATGCAAGAAGTACGCTGTTAAGTATAATAGACGGGTATGAGGGCAAAGACGAAATTGTTGCCACTGCCAAAGAAAAATTAGCCAAAATAAACTAGAAAAACAAGATGAAACTAACAGTATATAGCACCCTATTTATTTTTTTAGCAGGTTTTTCTAGCCTAAAGGCACAAGATGTACAACCGCCCGAAAAAGTAGTAAGTTCTGAAATTGACGTCATAAGGCCCTATAAGCCCATTTTGGCCGAAGCAGTAAAATTAAGAAGAAGCCCAGACTTAGATAATCTTAAGACCTATAAAGCCAAATTTAGCTACTCCTTAACCGATCGTAAGTTAGCGCTAAACACCGATATACAAAAATTACAGGCCCAACAAATGGCAGATGAAAAAGAAGCCATTTTAGTAAATAATTATGTAAAAGGGGGTTTAGGAAATCTAGGTACTATTTTAGCCGAAGGATACATAGGCATGGGAAAAGATGAAGCGCTACAAACGGGGGTATTTTTTAAACACTTTGGACAGTCGGGAAAGCTGAACAAACAAAATGAAAATACGCAACAACTTAGTGTTTTTGGTCGTAGCATTGGCGATAAAGCTACCTTAAACGGTCGATTAAACTACGAAAGACACGGTTTATTTTTTTACGGTGTTGACGAATTAAATCCTGTCTTAAACACGGATCCAGAACAGCAGGCACTTAGTTTTATCGAACTTGAAGGCGAAGTTGTAAATCGATTTACAAATGATGAAAATGCTTTGAGTTATGCAGCAAAAGCAAATCTTTATTTCTTTAATGATAAATTCGATGCCAAAGAACAAGTATTTACCCTATCTACCTACCTTAATAAAAGAATTCGTGATTTTAATGTAGGATTAGCTGCAAATACAGAAATTGGTACAACAAAAGATTTTAGCACAAAAGTTTCTAATAATCTATTGCGCTTAAACCCCTATCTAAAATTGCAAGCTAATGATGTTAATATCATAGCAGGTATTAATTTTGTTCAAGAATTTGGCGCCTTTTCGAGTACACGATTTTTCCCAGCTATTACGGCCGACTTTACCTTAATTCCGGATTTTCTTCAACTTTTCGGCGAAATAAAAGGCGATGTTAATCGAAGTAGCTTGAAAAATTTTACCGACGAAAATCCTTTCTTAAATTCAAACATCAACATTCAGAATAGTGTAGAAAAATTGAGCATCAGTGCTGGAATTAAAGGTACGGGTGGACCAGGCTTTGGCTATAAGGCAAGATTTTACAGCAAAAAAATCTCAGATATGCCCCTATTCGTAAATAGCTTTACTACATTCAACAAATTTGATGTGATTTACGATTTTGGAAATGCAAAAATATTTGGCCTAGAAGGCGAACTATCTGTTCAAGTTAGCGATAATTTAAAATGGACTGGAAAAGTAAATATAGACGACTATAGCCCTTCGAGTGAACAAGAAAGCTATTTCAAACCCCAATTACGTGTAAATTCAAATCTCCTTTATGCTATCAACCAAAAACTAACTTTTAATGCAAATGTCGCTATCCAAGACGATTCTAAGGCAAAAGTATTTTTAGTTAATCCGTTTAATATGGCTTCTTCGACCTATCCGCAAGTTCCAGATTTTACAACCGAAAATGTAGTAACGATAAAAGGCTTTGTAGATTTAGGCATGGGAGCCGATTATAAAATCAATTCGAAGTTTGGTGCTTTTGTTAAAATTAATAACTTATTGAACACAAACTATAGTAAATACCTATATTACAGGGTAAATGGCTTAAATGCATTTGGAGGGATATCCTACTCCTTTTAGCACATTTAGTATTTATTATTGGGGCATACCGAATTAAAATTTTATTTTTACCGCTATGGATATCGTATCATACCTTCTTGAGCTGATAGAAACTCGAAAGAATGTGGGCATCACTGCATTGGGTACACTTTATAAAAAGAAAACCCCCGGAAGATACGATTCTGAAACACATTCATTTTTACCTCCTAAATACGAGATCGCTTTTACCAGTGAAGTTAAAGAAGACAAAAACCTTATAAATTTCATTAGCGAAAAAAGAAATATCGCTATCGAATCAGCCGATTATTACATTACTGAATTCGTAGAAACCATAAAAGCGCAACTTGCAGAACATCAACAAGCAGATCTTTCGCCTCTAGGCAAATTAAAACTGATTAATGATGACCTTGTGCTTGAATCTTCACACACGCTCGAAATTGGGTTTGCGTCATATGGTCTGCCAAATGTTAGCACTGAGCAAAATCAACCACTCAAGCATGCAGAAAATACAGCAACCGTACTTGAAGAAGTCTCTGAAACACATCAACCAGCTGAGGCAGACGAGCAACCTGTTTTCGATGAAATTGCTGATGTAAATACAATTCAAGAGGCTAACGAAACCGAAGAAAGAATAGATATAGAACAAGAAAGCGAAAAGCCAACAACTGAATTACCATCACAAGGCGCTGATATTTTAGACCCGCTATGGAAGCCAACAGTGATTAATCGCTATGAATACGATGAGGAAGATGATGATGAGGGTAACCGCTGGGTTCGTAAAACGTTAAAAGTAATACTTACGCTCATAATTATCTTGGTAGCAATTGGTACTTTTGTTTACTTTTTATATCCCAATCTATATTATACTATTAAAGAAAAATTTGCAGCTATTGAAGTAGGAAGCGAGCCAGTGGCGATAGCTGATACGAGTACAAATCGTAAAATCGATTCGCCCAAAGTAGATAGCCTAAAAAATACTCCTATTATCAGCATAAACAGAGATACTATTGTAACACCTCAACCCGTTAACACTATAATTACTTACGAAATAATCGGAAGTGCAATGAAAACGCAAAAAAAAGTGGATGAAGTAATCTCAAGACTTGCAAAAAGAGGAATAACTGCAAAAAAAATGGATGCCATGCCCGGTAGATTAATAAAAATTAGCTTGGGAACATTCACAGATTATAACCAGGCTAAAAAATTTCAAGATAGCCTTAAAATTAAATTGAAAAACCCAGAAATTTACATACAAACAATAAAACCAAAAAATTAAGATGATTACATTGCTTATAGCGGCTCAGGATACATTAAATCAAGTTATAGATACCGCAAATGCCGCGAAAACAGCATTAACTGCACCACCAAAAGAACTACACTTTATCGATTTGCTATTTAAAGGTGGCTGGGTAATGATTCCTCTAGCATTAGTAGCTTTTTTAGGCTTAGTTATTTTTATTGAACGCTACTTAACGATTCGCAAATCATCAAAAGACGAATCTAACCTAATGTTCCAAATAAAACAGAATATACACGAAGGCAGATTAGATAGTGCAATTGCACTTTGCAAAAATACCAAATCGCCATTAGCCAGAATGCTAGAAAAAGGATTAAAACGTATTGGCCGGCCAATAAAAGACATTGAAGGGGCGATCGAAAACACCGGAAAACTGGAGGTAGCAAAATTAGAAAAGAACATTGGCATACTGGGTATTATTGCTGGTATTGCCCCAATGCTTGGTTTTGTGGGTACCATTATCGGAGTAATTGCCATTTTTCACGATGTTTCCATAAAAGGTGAAATCGAAATTGGAACCATATCTGGAGGCTTATACACCAAAATGATTACCTCAGCAACTGGATTAATTATAGGTATCGTAGCTTACGTACTTTACCACATCTTAAACATGATGGTCGAAAAAATTATCCTTAAAATGGAAACCGATGCAATAGAATTTATCGACTTGTTAGAAGAACCAGGCAAATAATGAATTTACGTAATAGAAAAAAAGGTACAGTTGAGGTGCATACCTCTGCACTCAACGACATTATGTTCTTTCTACTTTTGTTTTTTCTATTGGCTTCGGCTGTAGTAAATCCAAAAGTGGTTAAATTATTATTGCCAAAATCGGATAGCGGCCAACAAAGCGCATCTAAAAAAGCAATAACAATAGCAATAGACGAAAACTTAAATTATTCTGTTGATAAAAAACCAACACCTATTGAGCAATTACAGCCTGTAGTTGAAGCCTATCAAAAAGTGGCCCCTGATTTGACGATTATTTTATTTGTCCACAAAAGTGTACCCGCTGAGAATATTTTAAAAGCATACGATGTAGCCAACAAATTGAAATTAAAACTTGTTTTAGCTGTAGATTCTAAAAAATAATGAACCCTACCGAAGAAAATAACTATCCAAAAGCTTTTGCAATCGCTACCGGAATCATGGGCGCTTTTATTGCTTTGAGTTTCTTTTTAGTGATTAGTGCCTTTAATCCTGAAGAAGAAATTGGAATGGGAGGTATGGTAGTGAATTACGGAACATCGGCAGAAGGAATAGGAAACGATTATACCAGTATTGAGGAGCCATCAATGGATCCAAATGCCAATGGCAAACTTCCCGATAAGGTTACCCCAGAACAAAAAGTAACCCCTACAACCTCATCAGAAGTGGATGCGAAAGAAATCGCCACACAAGATCTGGAAGATGCAGTAGCGGTAAATACAAAACCTACTAAAACTGTCACCACCCCGAGCCCAGTAACCGAAAATAAACCTGCTCAACCAACGATTAATCCGAATGCATTATACAAAGGCAATAAAAATAATGGAAAAGGACAAGGAGATGGAACTGGAAGTGCAGCAGGTAACCAAGGTAGCATAAACGGGGACCCTAATGCACCAAATTATGGTGAAGGTGGCTCTGGGAATGGAAATAGCCCACTAGAATTGAGTAGTTTTAGTAATGTAAAACCAATTAACGACCAAGGGCAACAAAGGGGAAAAATTGCGGTAAAAGTGTATGTAAATAGGTCTGGAATAGTAATTAAAGCCGAAGCAGGGGCTCGTGGCACTACTTTCTCTGATCAAAAACTATTCAGATTATGTGAAGAGGCTATTATGGGTTCAAGTTTAGACAACATGAAAGCTGGCTATGAGAACAGAACATTTGTAGTTGTGTTTAATTTCAAAGTAAAATAAAACGCATTACGTCATTCGAATGACTTACCAAAACACTTTAGATTTTCTATATAGTAAACTGCCAATGTTTACACGCATTGGTGCAGTTGCCTTAAAAAAGGATTTGCACAATACCCTTACTTTATGTGCCGCACTCGATAATCCCCAACATAAATTTAAATCCATCCATGTTGCAGGTACAAATGGAAAAGGTTCAACTTCTCACATGTTGGCTGCTATTTTACAAAAAGCCGGTTACAAAACAGGATTATATACCTCTCCGCACCTAAAAGATTTTAGAGAACGAATACGCATAAACGGTAAAATGATTAGTAAAGCCGCAGTTACCCGTTTTGTAAAAGAACAGCGAAAACTCATTCATGAGGTTGAACCGTCATTTTTTGAAGTTACCGTTGCCATGGCTTTCGATTTTTTTGCAAAGGAAAAAGTAGACATTGCAATCATCGAAGTGGGCCTAGGTGGACGGTTGGATTCGACTAACATTATTATTCCTGAACTTTCTGTAATTACCAATATAAGCTTAGACCATACCAATATTTTAGGTAATACACTACAGGAAATTGCACATGAAAAAGCCGGAATTATTAAAAAAAATATTCCCGTCGTTGTTGGCGAAAAACAGATAGACATTGCAGGAGTTTTTCAAAAGAAGGCAGAAGCAGAACATGCGCCGCTAAGTTTTGCTGAAGCCATACTAGAGGTCGCAAATTCTCGCTCGCTAAACTCCCATTTAATCATTGATATTTTATCCGATAAGAAAATAATTTACAAAGATCTAAAGCTCGATTTAACGGGAGGTTATCAGCAAAAGAACATATTAACTGTGCTAGAAGCAGTTCATCAGTTAAAAAAAATAGGTTATCGTATCGCTGATCGCGCACTCTACTCCGCATTGAAAAATACAAAAAAGATTACCGGCTTACAAGGCAGATGGCAAACACTGAGCAAAAATCCACTTGTAATTTGCGATACGGGGCACAATAAGGCGGGAATTACTGAAGTATTGAAAAATATTACTGCTACCCCCCACTACAAGTTGCATATGGTAATCGGCATGGTAAAAGATAAAGACATTAATGGGGTGTTAACATTATTGCCAAAAAATGCAGCATATTATTTTTGCTCTCCTAAATTAGAAAGAGCCTTACCTGCAACAGAATTAGCAAAACTAGCTCAAAAACAAGGTCTTAAAGGAAAAATTTTTGTCAGCGTAACAGAAGCCCTAGCCATCGCGAAAAAATCTTCAAGTCCCAACGACCTAATTTTCATTGGCGGCAGCACGTTTGTTGTAGCAGAAATAATATAAAAACTTCACTTATACTTCATATTGCTTTATTACTTTTACCGTAAATTAAAATATAAGAATGAAATTCAAATACTTTTACTTTCTGTTTTTAATAGCAATAGGCACTTCCGCATTTGCACAAAAAAAAGCAATCAAAACTCATACCCCAGTCTATCCTGTAAAAATAGAGCGTCCTAAATTAGTGGTTGGTATGGTAATAGATCAAATGCGTTGGGATTACCTTTATCGCTATTATGAACGATACTCCAATGGTGGTTTCAGACGTGTACTAAATGATGGTTTTTCGGCAGAGAATACCATAATTCCTTATACACCAACCATTACGGCTTGTGGTCATGCATCAATATATACAGGTAGTGTTCCTGCCATAAATGGTATTATTGGCAATAATTGGTTCGACCCACAAATTGGACGAGATGTGTATTGCGTAGAAGATAAAAGTGTAAAAACCATAGGTAGCACAAGCAATGAAGGATGGATGTCGCCCAAAAATCTTTTGGTTACTACCATGACCGATCAGTTAAGAATGGCAACAAACTTCAGAAGTAAAGTAATCAGTATTTCAATTAAAGATCGCGGAGCTATTTTACCTGGCGGTCACACTGCTAACGGATCATTCTGGTACGATGATGCCTCAGGAAACTTCATAACCAGTTCGCATTATATGACCGAATTACCTGAATGGGTTAAGCAATTTAATGCAGAAAAATGGCCAGACAAATTTTTTGCGCAAGACTGGAATACGATTTACCCCATAGAAAGTTACATTAATAGTACTGCAGATGCTAAACCATACGAGCGATTATTTAAGGGCGAGCAAGCGTCTACCTTTCCACATTTATTTAAACAGTATGTAAAAAAGAATTATTCAATGCTGGCAAGCATGCCGCAAGGCAATAGTTATACCTTGGAAATGGCTAAATCTGCCATTGTAGGCGAAAAATTGGGGCAAACCGGAAATTCAGATTTCTTAGCGATAAGCCTCTCTTCTACCGATTATGTAGGTCACCAATTCGGGCCAAATTCTATCGAAGCAGAAGATACCTATTTAAGATTGGATAAAGATTTAGAATCCTTCTTTGCTTATTTAGACAAAACCATAGGTAAAGGGAATTACCTATTTTTTTTAACAGCAGATCATGGCTCCACCCCTGTTCCTGCCTTTTCCAAAGAAAACAAAATGCCTGGCAATGGTTTAGCCACACGAAAATTTAAAACAGAAATGGATAGTCTTATCCTTAAAAATTTTAAAGTTAAAAGTGCCATTTTCACCATCATGAACAATCAAGTCATTTTCGATATGGATGCGATTAAAACTGCTAATGCCGATTACCGACAAATTAAACAGGCTTGTATTGATTATTTAGTTAAACAAGATGGCATATTAAACGCAGTTGATATAAAAAACTTAAACAATGCAACTATTCCTGAAGAAATTCGGATGAAATTAATAAACGGTTATAATGCTCGTCGTAGTGGTGATATTTATTATATAATAGATGCAGGATGGTATCCCTCTTTAGGTCCTGGTACGGGGCATTCGGCCTGGAATCCATACGACAGCCATATTCCTGCATTGTTTATGGGCTGGGGAGTGAAGCCGGGAAAAACCAATAAACAATATTATATGACCGACATTGCCCCTACAGTTTCAGCACTTTTACATATTCAAGAGCCTAGTGGATCCGTAGGAAAAGTAATAACGGAACTCATCAAGTAAATAAATTTTCAAAATGACAATTAAATCGTCAATTTCTGAAAAGAAATTGACGATTTTTAATTTAAAGCACATTTTATTACCGATGTTGCATTAAGTTTATAATGAGCTTTTTGATAAAACCCCTATTAAAACGTACATTTGAGCAGAATTTCTAACCAATATTATGGAGAACATCCAAATCTACAAGCCAAAAAATAAAATTCGTTTTGTTACAGCAGCCGCTCTTTTTGACGGTCACGATGCTACAATCAATATAATGCGACGGATTCTACAATCATCAGGTGCTGAAGTTATCCACTTAGGGCACAATCGGTCGGTTGATGAGGTAGTAAACTGCGCAATTCAAGAAGATGTTCAAGGAATTGCTATGACTTCCTATCAAGGCGGGCATATGGAGTATTTCAAGTATATGTACGATTTATTGCAAGAACGCGGTGCTAAACACATTAAAATTTTTGCAGGAGGCGGAGGAGTAATCTTACCTTCAGAAATTGCGGAGCTTCAAGAATATGGTATTACAAGAATATATTCACCCGATGATGGTCGTAAAATGGGCTTGCAAGGCATGATCAATAACATGCTTGAGCAAACTGATTTCATCACCACAAAAGCCATTACAAACGAATTATCGAGCATACCCCATAAGGAAGTAAAAAGCATTGCAGCAGCAATTACTGTAGCCGAAAATGACCCTGAAGGTGCACAAGATTTCGTAAATGAGTTAAAAAAAATAACAGAAAAAAGTCAGGCCCCAGTTTTAGGGATAACGGGTACTGGCGGCTCCGGCAAATCATCACTGGTAGATGAATTGGTGCGCCGCTTTTTAATCGAAGTAAAAGATAAAACACTTGCTATTATTTCGGTCGACCCTTCTAAACGTAAAACTGGAGGTGCTTTACTTGGCGATCGCATCCGCATGAATGCGATAAATAATCCTAGAGTATATATGCGTTCGCTAGCCACTCGCCAAGCCAATTTAGCCTTATCGAAAAACGTACAAGAGAGTATCGACATTTGTAAAGCGGCGGGTTACGATCTTATTATTGTAGAGACTTCAGGAATTGGCCAATCCGACACCGAAATTACGGAACACTGTGATGTTTCATTATATGTAATGACACCCGAGTTCGGCGCGGCAACCCAACTTGAAAAAATTGACATGCTCGATTTTGCTGATTTGGTGGCCATTAATAAATTCGATAAACGTGGTGCATTGGATGCGATTCGCGATGTAAGGAAGCAGTACAAACGCAATCACAATTTATTTGATGCGAAAGATGAGGAAATTCCAGTTTATGGAACCATGGCCTCTCAATTTAATGATCCAGGCATGAACAATTTGTTTGTTGCCTTAATGAATAAATTAAAAGAAAAAAGGGGTTTTCATTTCGATTCTAAAATCGAAACTACGGTTAATCAATCTGAAAAGATCTATATCATTCCTCCAGAACGGATTCGCTATCTTTCTGAAATTGCAGAAGCCAGCCAAACCTACAACGAATGGGTAGATAAGCAATGTAAAATTGCTAGGAAGCTGTATCAATTACAAGGAGTAATCGGGTTTTCAAAAGATTTTGAAGGCTCTTTTGGGGAGGGATTAACTGATGCTTACAGGTATCTAGAAGAGCAATTAGATGGCGATTGTAAACGCTTACTCCGCCAATGGCCAGATACAAAATTAAAATACAAAGCAGCATTTTTTAGTTATAAAGTGCGTGATAAAGAAATTAAACAACCTTTATACTACGAATCGTTATCGAAGCTTCAAATCCCTAAAGTGTCGTTGCCCAGGTATGAAGATTGGGGAGATATTCTACGTTGGCTATTAACTGAAAACGTACCCGGAGAATTCCCCTATGCTGCTGGCGTTTTTCCACTTAAAAGAGAGGGAGAAGATCCTACACGTATGTTTGCAGGAGAGGGGGGACCAGAGCGCACAAACAAACGCTTTCACTACGTTTCCCTTGGTCAACCCGCTCATCGCTTATCTACAGCTTTCGATTCGGTAACCTTATATGGTGAAGACCCACACATTCGCCCAGATATTTATGGCAAAATTGGTAATTCTGGCGTAAGTATAGCTACGCTCGATGATGCAAAGAAATTATATTCAGGATTTGATTTATGCGCTGCTTCCACTTCGGTTTCGATGACGATAAATGGACCAGCGCCCATGTTGCTAGGCTTTTTTATGAATGCAGCTATTGATCAACAATGTGAAAAATACATTATAGAAAATGGCTTAGAAAAAGAAGTTGAAGAAAAAATAACAAAAATTTATAAAGCAAAAGGAATTCCTCGTCCTTTTTATCAAGGCGAACTTCCCCAAGGAAATAGTGGATTGGGTTTGATGCTTTTGGGCGTAAGTGGCGATGAAGTTTTACCAGCTGAGGTGTATGCTAAAATTAAAGCTTATGCCATTAGTTCGGTTCGTGGGACCGTTCAGGCCGATATTTTAAAAGAAGACCAGGCTCAAAACACCTGTATTTTTTCAACGGAGTTCGCATTGCGGATGATGGGTGATATTCAAAAATATTTTATTGATGAGAAAGTAAGAAATTTTTATTCGGTTTCCATATCTGGATATCACATTGCAGAAGCAGGCGCAAATCCAATTTCTCAACTGGCATTTACCCTCAGTAATGGCTTTACGTTTGTAGAGTACTATTTAAGCAGAGGAATGAATATCGATGATTTTGCGCCTAATTTATCTTTTTTCTTTAGCAATGGCATAGATCCGGAATATTCAGTAATTGGTCGTGTAGCTCGCAGAATTTGGGCAAAGGCGATTAAAAATAAGTATAAGGGAAACGATCGTTCTCAGAAATTAAAATATCATATTCAAACTTCTGGACGATCATTGCATGCCCAAGAAATCGACTTTAACGATATCCGAACAACCCTACAAGCATTGTATGCGATATACGATAACTGTAATT
This sequence comes from Pedobacter anseongensis, assembly GCF_037482965.1. Classification (NCBI taxonomy): domain Bacteria; kingdom Pseudomonadati; phylum Bacteroidota; class Sphingobacteriia; order Sphingobacteriales; family Sphingobacteriaceae; genus Pedobacter; species Pedobacter anseongensis. Next base: position 72,846 of record NZ_JBBHKB010000002.1, read on the forward strand.
CGCTGCATACGAATGCTTACGACGAAGCAATTACTACACCTACAGAAGAATCAGTACGTAGGGCGATGGCCATTCAATTAATTATTAACCGAGAACTGGGATTGGCTAAAAATGAAAATCCATTGCAAGGTGCGTTTATCATCGAAGATTTAACCGATTTGGTTGAAGAAGCAGTTTTAGCAGAGTTTAAACGAATTAATGATCGTGGGGGAGTTTTAGGCGCAATGGAAACCATGTATCAGCGTGGGAAAATTCAAGAAGAGAGTTTGTATTACGAAACCTTAAAACACAATGGTGAGTTTCCAATTGTAGGGGTAAATACGTTCTTAAACAAAAACGGCTCACCAACAATTGTACCTGGAGAAGTAATTAGGGCAACTGAAGAAGAAAAACAATTCCAGATTAACGCACTAAAGTCTTTTCAAGACCGAAATGCTAAACAAACAGATAAGGCTTTAAAAGATTTGAAAAAATCGGCCATTGCTGGCGAGAACATATTTGAACAATTGATGGAAGTATGTAAAATCTGTTCTTTAGGTCAAATTAGTAACGCCCTATACGAAGTAGGCGGGCAGTATCGACGAAATATGTAGTAATAAAAAAAGCGACCTACAGTCGCTTTTTTTATTTTAAGAATGTATCCAACTAAATTTATATTCCATTGTAGGATTTTTCATTCTTTCGGCAACACGCAACAAGCGGTCGGGCAAGTTCATGATATAATCTCTTGCTTTTTCTCCTGCTTCATTTAATTCATTTATGCTATCAATTTTCCATTCTTCAATTAGCTGTTGCATAATTTCAACATAGTCTACTGCCGTATACACGCCCAAACGTTGCGCTGCATCTGTAAAATGACCAAAAGTTTGACCTATTTTTAATCCCATTTCACGTAAAAAGTGAGCTGGCATTACAATTTTCTTGCGCATCATGTCTTCAAAAGCAATCATAGCTTCACTGGGATCAACTTCAAAAATTTTAGACATAAAATCTTTATAGGCTTTTGCGTGACGTAATTCATCAGATGCGATTACTCCGCACATTTTCGATAATAGTACATCACCATCTTTTTTTGCCAAAGAGGCCACTCTTCTGTGTGAGATATTGGTTGCTAATTCTTGGAAGCTAGTATATACAAAATTACGATAAGGATCGTGGCCGGTTCCAATATCAAATCCATCGGCAATCAAATATTGCGTAGAAATTTCCATTTGGCGCATATCTACCCTACCAGATAAGTATAAATATTTATTAAGAAGATCTCCATGGCGATTTTCTTCGGCTGTCCAGTTTCTATTCCATTTCACCCATCCACCTTCCTCATCGCGTGAAATATCATCCATTGTCATTAACCAAGATTCGTATGTAGGTAGAGCCTCTTCAGTTATGGTATCACCAATTAATACTGCGACTAAGTCATAAGAAAGATCTTTTGCATTTTCTCTTAAAACTTTAATATCATGATAAAAAGATTCACTAGTAGAATCGGGCAAAAAATCAGAAGGTTGCCAATTGGTATCTATAGGCTTCAAATAGGTAGACATCATTTGTAGCATGTATTTTTCAACATGTACTAATACTTCCTTTCTTGATCCAAAATTGATGTTCATCAGTTTTATTATTTAAAATACAAAGATACGTATAATGAAGAGTTTAACCTTAGTTTATTTGTAATTAAAACGATTGAGTATAGCAAAAGTTTGTAAAAAAAAGAAGCCCCGTAACGAATGCTACGGGGCTCTTTAAGATTTGGCGCCGACCTACTCTCCCACATGTTACTGCAGTACCATCGGCTCTGGCGGGCTTAACTTCTCTGTTCGGAATGGGAAGAGGTGGACACCGCCGATATAGGCACCTAAATATCATAGTTAAGTGTGAAGTCATACGGCCCAAGCTATACGTTACCGAACGTACCACTTACAACCTACAACCTACAACCTAATTGACATGTTATTGAAAGAAGTTAGTTGGGAAGAACAAACAACAGTTCTATTGCTCTTGAAAGCTTCGGGTTATTAGTAATACTCGACTGTGCTGTCGCCAGCTTTACATCTATATCCTATCAACGTAGTAGTCTTCTACGGCCCTATATGGAATTCTCATCTCGTGGCTAGTTTCGCACTTAGATGCTTTCAGCGCTTATCTATCCCCAGCGTAGCTACTCTGCAATGCCCCTGGCGGAACAACAGATTCACTAGAGGCTAGTCCAACCCGGTCCTCTCGTACTAAGGTCAGCCCCACTCAAAATTCCTACGCCCACAACAGATAGGGACCGAACTGTCTCGCGACGTTCTGAACCCAGCTCGCGTGCCACTTTAATCGGCGAACAGCCGAACCCTTGGGACCTTCTCCAGCCCCAGGATGTGACGAGCCGACATCGAGGTGCCAAACCTCCCCGTCGATATGAGCTCTTGGGGGAGATCAGCCTGTTATCCCCAGCGTACCTTTTATCCTTTGAGCGATGGCCCTTCCATGCAGAACCACCGGATCACTATATCCGTCTTTCGACCCTGCTCGGCTTGTCTGCCTCACAGTCAAGCAAGCTTATGCTATTGCACTCCCCGTACGGTTACCAAGCGTACTGAGCTTACCTTTGAAAGCCTCCGTTACCTTTTTGGAGGCGACCACCCCAGTCAAACTACCCATCAAACAATGTCTCCCGCTGGGCGGGATTAGACACCGAATACAGAAAGGGTGGTATTTCAACGTTGGCTCCACGACGCCTAGCGACGCCGCTTCAAAGCCTCCCACCTATCCTACACATCCTGTATCCAATGTCAATGTTAAATTGTAGTGAAGGTGCATGGGGTCTTTCCGTCCCGTTGCGGGTACCCGGCGTCTTCACCGGGACCACAATTTCACCGAGCTCATGGCTGAGACAGCGCCCAGATCGTTACACCATTCGTGCAGGTCGGAACTTACCCGACAAGGAATTTCGCTACCTTAGGACCGTTATAGTTACGGCCGCCGTTTACTGGGGCTTCGATTCAATGCTTCTCCTTGCGGATGACATCCCCTCTTAACCTTCCAGCACCGGGCAGGTGTCAGGCCTTATACCTCATCTTTCGATTTTGCAAAGCCATGTGTTTTTGTTAAACAGTCGCCTGGGCCTTTTCACTGCGGCTGATATTGCTACCAGCGCCCCTTCTCCCGAAGTTACAGGGCCATTTTGCCGAGTTCCTTAGCCATGATTCACTCGAGCACCTTAGAATTCTCTTCCCGGATACCTGTGTCGGTTTGCGGTACGGGTCTTTATAGACTGGAGCTTAGCGGTTTTTCTTGGAAGTCTGATTACCTGCGCTATCCACTTACCCGAAGGCTCGCGGTACTATCGACGTTCAGCTGGATTGGCGGATTTGCCTACCATCCCAATACCTACAGTCTTCAACGAACTATTCCGTCAGTTCGCGGCAGTGTCACTACTCCGTCCCCACATCGCATCTATAAAAAGTACGGTAATATTAAACCGTTGTCCATCGAATATCCCCTTCGGGTTCTCCTTAGGCCCCGACTAACCCTGATCCGATTAGCGTTGATCAGGAAACCTTATCCTTTCGGTGGGCGGGTTTCTCTCCCGCCTTATCGTTACTTATGCCTACATTTGCTTTTCCAGAAGCTCCACCATAGCTCACGCTACAACTTCGCTGCCGCTGGAATGCTCCCCTACCATGATATAAATATCATCCATAGCTTCGGTATACCGCTTAATGCCCGTTTATTATCCATGCACGATCGCTCGACTAGTGAGCTGTTACGCACTCTTTAAATGAATGGCTGCTTCCAAGCCAACATCCTAGCTGTCTATGCAATCGCACCTCGTTAGTTCAACTTAGCGGTAATTTAGGGACCTTAGCTGATGGTCTGGGTTCTTTCCCTCTCGGCGCGTGACCTTAGCACCCCGCGCCTCACTGCAGACCATGTTACATAGCATTCGGAGTTTGTCTGGATTTGGTAGGATTTGACTCCCCCGCACCCAATCAGTAGCTCTACCTCTATGTAACTCAATGTCCACGCTGTTCCTAAAAACATTTCGGGGAGTACGAGCTATTTCCCAGTTTGATTAGCCTTTCACCCCTACCCACAGATCATCCGGAAACTTTTCAACGTTTATCGGTTCGGTCCTCCAGTACGTGTTACCGCACCTTCAACCTGTCCATGGGTAGATCACAAGGTTTCGCGTCTACCTCCCCTGACTATACGCCCTATTCAGACTCGCTTTCGCTTCGGATCCGTGCCTTAGACACTTAACCTTGCCAGGGAAGAGTAACTCGTAGGCTCATTATGCAAAAGGCACGCCGTCACGCCACCTGGACGCTCCGACCGCTTGTAAGTATACGGTTTCAGGTTCTATTTCACTCCCCTGTTCGGGGTTCTTTTCACCTTTCCCTCACGGTACTGGTTCACTATCGGTCTCTCAGGAGTATTTAGCCTTACCGGATGGTGCCGGCAGATTCCCACAAGGCGTCTCCGACCTCGCGGTACTCAGGATACTACTAGCCTAGCTTTACTTTCCTGTACCGGGCTATCACCGTATATTGCTGGGCTTCCCATCCCATTCCAGTTCATTCAGCTAATGACACATCGTAGTCCTACAACCCCACATATGCCGTAACATAAGTGGTTTGGGCTCTTTCCCTTTCGCTCGCCACTACTTAGGAAATCATTGTTATTTTCTCTTCCTCTGCTTACTTAGATGTTTCAGTTCGGCAGGTTTGCGCACTATGTGCAACTAGTCTTCAACTAGCTAGGTTTCCCCATTCAGAAATCCGCGGATCAATTCATATTTGCTAATCCCCACGGCTTATCGCAGCTTATCACGTCTTTCATCGCCTCTGAGAGCCAAGGCATCCCCCGTATACTCTTTCTTACTTTCTTCTCCATGCAGCCTTTTGCGCCTGCATGAATGCTTTTTTGATAATTGTCCCTTTTAGCACAGGGCTCCGGCACATCGTAATCAGACCGGGGCCCTCTTACTCCATACCTGCTGCCAAGTACTCAAGTAAACAACGTCTCTATTGTTGTTTGCTCTTCTTTTTTAACTTCTTCCAATATGTCAAAGAACTTTTCGATCCCGGTCTCCCATCGATGGGAAACTATTTGCGTGCTTCTGTAACAGCACCGGTGATGGTGGAGAATAACGGAGTCGAACCGTTGACCTCCTGCGTGCAAGGCAGGCGCTCTAGCCAGCTGAGCTAATCCCCCATAAAGACAGTCGTGAGTTGTGAGTTCCGAGTTCCGAGTGAAAACTCCAAACTCCCCGCTCCAGGCTCCAAACTCGCTATAGTAGTCCCGTCCAGATTTGAACTGGAGACCCCTACATTATCAGTGTAGTGCTCTAACCAGGCTGAGCTACGGGACTTTGCATGGGCCATCGGGCACCTTCGCAGTATCAGATTCGAACTGCTTGCTGCTCCGCTAACCGAAAACCGATCCGTCCCTGCACTTTCCCTGCAGAACCACTGATGGCTTCATCTTCTGGGTTTTCCTTAAGAGATATATATCATTATCATTTTTAGCGCGGCGGGTAGTCTGTACTACTCCAGAAAGGAGGTATTCCAGCCGCACCTTCCGGTACGGCTACCTTGTTACGACTTAGCCCCAGTTATCGGTTTTACCCTAGGACGCTCCTTGCGGTTACGTACTTTAGGTACCCCCAACTTCCATGGCTTGACGGGCGGTGTGTACAAGGCCCGGGAACGTATTCACCGCATCATTGCTGATATGCGATTACTAGCGAATCCAACTTCATGGGGTCGAGTTGCAGACCCCAATCCGAACTGTGAATGGCTTTTTGAGATTTGCTTGCTGTTGCCAGCTTGCTGCCCTCTGTACCATCCATTGTAGCACGTGTGTAGCCCCGGACGTAAGGGCCATGATGACTTGACGTCGTCCCCTCCTTCCTCTCTGTTTGCACAGGCAGTCTGTTTAGAGTCCCCACCATAACGTGCTGGCAACTAAACATAGGGGTTGCGCTCGTTGCGGGACTTAACCCAACACCTCACGGCACGAGCTGACGACAGCCATGCAGCACCTAGTTTCGTGTCCTTGCGGACGGTCCCATCTCTGGGACCTTCACTAACTTTCAAGCCCGGGTAAGGTTCCTCGCGTATCATCGAATTAAACCACATGCTCCTCCGCTTGTGCGGGCCCCCGTCAATTCCTTTGAGTTTCACCCTTGCGGGCGTACTCCCCAGGTGGAATACTTAACGCTTTCGCTTAGCCGCTAACTGTATATCGCTAACAGCGAGTATTCATCGTTTAGGGCGTGGACTACCAGGGTATCTAATCCTGTTTGATCCCCACGCTTTCGTGCCTCAGCGTCAATGACACCATAGTAAGCTGCCTTCGCAATCGGTGTTCTGTGACATATCTATGCATTTCACCGCTACTTGTCACATTCCGCCTACCTCTAGTGTATTCAAGCCCATCAGTATCAAGGGCACTGCGATAGTTGAGCTACCGTCTTTCACCCCTGACTTAACAGGCCGCCTACGCACCCTTTAAACCCAATAAATCCGGATAACGCTTGGATCCTCCGTATTACCGCGGCTGCTGGCACGGAGTTAGCCGATCCTTATTCCTTCGGTACATTCAGCTATCTACACGTAGATAGGTTTATTCCCGAATAAAAGCAGTTTACGACCCAGAGGGCTGTCTTCCTGCACGCGGCATGGCTGGTTCAGAGTTGCCTCCATTGACCAATATTCCTTACTGCTGCCTCCCGTAGGAGTCTGGTCCGTGTCTCAGTACCAGTGTGGGGGGTCATCCTCTCAGATCCCCTAGCCATCGCGGTCTTGGTGGGCCGTTACCCCGCCAACTAACTAATGGCACGCATGCCCATCCCCATCCTATAAATATTTGATCATTGGACGATGCCGTCCTGTGATTTTATGCGGTGTTAATCCGAATTTCTTCGGGCTATCCCCCAGATGAAGGTAGGTTGCATACGCGTTACGCACCCGTGCGCCGGTCTCATGGAGCAAGCTCCACTACCCCTCGACTTGCATGTATTAGGCCTGCCGCTAGCGTTCATCCTGAGCCAGGATCAAACTCTCCATTGTAAAATGTGTAGTTCGAACACTGACCATTCTTATTCTAACGAATTCTAATAGTCTAATTGTATTCTATTGTTGTATGTTGTCTGATCGTGCAGACTTAAGAAAAGCAACGGTAACATGTACTTTGTAAACCGTACTGTTTGCCCCGTCGCGCTTGTATAATGATATCTCTTTAATGAACTTTCCGGTCGTACCTCGCGGTGACCTGTATCTGTTGCGATAACCCCCCTCCGGTTCACCAGTGGTCCTTTTCAGTCCACCGCCCCCCTTCGGTCAAGCATCGTTTCAATCTCGTTATTCGCTTCCCCAACATCCGTTGGCTGGCTCCCGTTTCGTTTGGGACTGCAAAGGTAGAAAACTTTTTATTACTACCAAACTTTATTTTAAAATAATTCGCCTGGCCAGCACCCGTTCCCCATATCCCAAATCAACCCCCCGCTACAATCATCCAAATCCCTTGCCCCATTACCTCCGTAGCGGGTTGCAAAGGTAGAAAAAGTTTCGCCCTTTCCAAAATTTATTTTAAAGTTTTTTAAAGCTCAGCTTAAGTCGCTTTAAATAAGCTACTTTGTTCTTCTAACCTTCAATTACTGCCCGTTTCCTCCGAAGCGGGATGCAAAAGTAGAAAAAAATATGGCTAATACAAAGCATTTACATCTCAATTCCTTAACAAATGTATAAGTACATGGTATACAACAAGAAAAAATAAAGTGTAGACCCCAGTTAACCGCTTCAACAGATAGAGAAATCTTAGCATTCAAATTAAACCTATGTATATCCGTATCACAAAAATTATATCTATATATTTAACCCTTATACCTTAACCTATATATATACTATGAAAAAAGCAACCATCCTCCTTCTGATTTTAATTTACAGCAGTTATTGCCAAGCTCAGAAAGAAACAATAGAACTAAACTTAATCAAAGGAGAAACGTATAGACAAAATATGGTAGCCGATATGTCGATAGGGCAAAGCGCTGGTGGACAAGAAATAACTATTAAGATGCAAATAAGTGGGAAAACAGCTTATAAAGTTCTTAATATAATAGATACGGTATACGACATTGAAGTTAGATATGAAAGTTTGGCCATGAAAATGGATATGCCAGGGGGTGGCATGACAATCGATTCTGAAAAAGAAAATACTGATGATGTAATTTCAAAAGTATTAGCCGGAATGAAAAAGCACCCATTTCAAATTAAAATCAGCAAAAGCGGAAAAGTAATCGAAGTAAAAAATATAGAGTACCTGTTTAGTGCTTTCAATGAATTTCCTGATTTACCAGCAGCACAAAAAGAACAAATTAAAAAGCAATTGTCTGATTCGTACGGAGAAAAATCATTTAAAAACAATTTAGAAATAAGCCTTTCTATTTTTCCATCAAAACCGGTGAGTAAAGGAGAGCATTGGGTGGTAAAAGGAAAATTGGAATCAGGCATGTCGGCCGAGATGGAAACTACTTACGAATTAAAAGAAATTACTTCAGACTATTATCTCTTAACTAGCATAGCTAAAATTACAAGTTCAAACGATAACGTTTTTGTCGAAAGAAATGGAATGCAGATAAAATCTGATCTTAATGGCACCACAGCAGCTGAAATCAAAATAGACAAAAAAACAGGTTGGATTATTTATTCAAAAACAAATCAACAATTTAACGGCACATCTACCATAAAAGCAAATGACGCAATCCCTGATGGAATGACTCTGCCAATAAAAATGAATAATGTAATTACGATAAGCAACCAATAATTGATTTTCGAATATAAGCGATACTATACGGTATGTTAAAATTTGTTAAGTGTTTGATGTGTTGAAACGCTTTATTTAGCTTAGCACGATTATTTTTAATTGACGTTTTCGTATTATTACCTTATCTTTGCACAATGTTTAAAGTTAAACACCTATTACTATTAAGTTTCACTATCCTATTATTAAGCTTTTCGGGCTGTAAAAGCAGTTTTGAAAAATTACGCTTAAGTAATGATGTTTCTAAGAAATACCAGGAAGGTATTCGCTTATATAATAAAAAAGACTACGCTAAAGCATTGATCTTGTTCGAAGGTTTAGCTCAAAAATACAGAGGAACTGCCGAAGCTGAAGATCTTAACTATTATTATGCATTTACCCTTTATCGTTTAAAAGATTATACTGCAGCACGTTATAAATTTAAAGAATTTGCCGATACTTATCCAACAAGTAAAAACGCGGAAGAGTGTAGGTATTATGGTGCCTATTGCTATTATTTAGATTCGCCTAATTATTCGTTAGATCAAGAAAATACATATAAGGCGATTGATGCACTACAGTTATTTATCAATTATTATCCTAAAAGTGAACGTGCCGTTCAAGCAGCACAATATATCGCCAACTTGCGTGATAAGTTAGAAAAAAAGGCATTTGAAAATGCAAAATTATATTACACCTTAGGTGGATATGATGTAGGTTATTATAAATCGGCTGTTGTAGCTTTAAAAAACACACAAATTGAGTTTCCAGATATTAAATATATTGAAGAAATCGACCTATTAATCGTGAAATCTCAATATATGTATGCTAAAAACAGCTATCCAAATAGACAGGAAGAGCGTTATAAAGAAGCCATTGGGTATTACAATGAATTTATGGAAGCACATCCAACTAGTAAATTTGTTAAAGAGGCACAGCAATTAAAAGAAGACAGTGAAGCGGGAATTATAACTGCTAAGAAAATATTAGCAGAGGAGGCTGCACTTATAGCCAAATATGCTGAGCTAGCTAAGAAAGACGAAAAACAAAAGGATACCACATCAAAAAAAGTTGAGATTAAACCCCAATAAAATAATGAATACACAAAAACCCGCTATACCAAATACTACGGTAACGAGAAATGTACATGATTTAGATGCAACTACTGATAATATTTATGAGTCTTTAGTGATAATTTCTAAAAGGGCAAATCAGATTTCTAACAACATGAAAGAAGAGTTACATGGAAAATTAGCAGAATTTGCTTCTTCAAATGACAACTTGGAAGAAATTTTTGAAAATAGAGAGCAAATTGAAATTAGCAAGCACTACGAGCGTATGCCAAAGCCTAGTCTAATTGCAATAGATGAGTTCTTGAATGATAAAATTTATCATAGAAATCCAGCTAAAGAGCAACAAAAATAATTGGCGAATTAGCTAATATATTAATTGGCTAATTATGCAAGCCGCAGATGTACAGATTCCCTTCGATAAGCTCAAGGTAACAAATGTATATCTGCGGCTTAAAACGTTAACCATTAGCTATCATGCTCAGCAATAAAAATATCATACTTGGGGTTTGCGGTAGTATAGCCGCTTATAAATCGGCCCTTTTAGTGAGATCGCTCATTAAGGCTGGCGCAAACGTTAAAGTTATTCTTACTGCTGATGCGAGCAATTTCATTACGCCGCTTACGCTAGCTACACTTTCAAAAAACCCTGTTTATACACAATATTTCGATCCTGAAACCGGTGTTTGGAGCAATCATGTAGAATTAGGCCTTTGGGCCGATTATATAATTATCGCTCCGGCGAGCGCAAATACCATTGCAAAAATGGCAAATGGGATTTGTGATAATCTGCTTACAGCAGTCTATTTATCGGCAAAATGTGAAGTATTTTTTGCTCCGGCTATGGACCTCGATATGTGGAAACACCAGAGCACAAGGGAAAATATTGCTCAACTACAAAGCTTTGGAAATGTAATAATCGCCCCAACTCGTGGAGAATTAGCAAGTGGCTTATTTGGTGAAGGAAGGATGGCAGAACCAGATGAGATTGTTAATTTCTTAACACAACATATCAAAGCTGGATTGCCCTTGCTAGGAAAAAAAGCAATGGTAACCGCTGGACCAACTTACGAAGCAATAGATCCCGTTCGTTTTATTGGGAACCACTCGTCGGGCAAAATGGGCTTTGCCATTGCAGCATGTTTAACTGCATTAGGTGCTGATGTAACTTTAATTACAGGCCCAACAGTAGAAAAAAGTAATGCTAATCTAAAGCGAATTGATGTAGTAAGCGCGGCTGACATGCTTAAAGCTTGCCAAGAGCATTTCGCTGAAAGTACCATTACAGTGATGAGTGCAGCAGTGGCCGATTACACGCCAGTTGATGTAGCACAACAAAAAATAAAGAAAAAAGAAAGCGCATTTAATCTCAGTTTAAAGAAAACCACGGATATATTAGCCACATTGGGCCAATTGAAACGCAAAGATCAAGTTTTAATAGGCTTTGCGCTCGAAACCGAACAAGAAGAAGCTCATGCACAACAGAAACTTCAAAAGAAGAATTTAGACCTTATCGTTCTCAATTCATTAAACGATAATGGAGCAGGTTTTAAATCACCCACCAATAAAATAACTATATTTAATCGTGCGTTAACGAAGGTAACATTTGAGCTTAAGCCTAAGCATGAAGTAGCTCAAGATATTTGTAACGAGATCCTTAAATTGATAGTTTAAATGAAGAGTTTCATCTCCCTGTTCGTTTTCGTATTTGGTATCAATTATGCATTTTCGCAAGAATTAAATGCACGTGTGCAGGTTATGGCGCCAAATGTGTCGAATATAAACCGCAAGAATTTAGAAACACTCCAAACGTTGGTCCGTGATTTTCTAAACAATAATAAATGGACAAACGAAACTTATCTCCCTCAAGAACGAATTGAATGCAATTTTGTTCTTACCATTACGGGCTGGGACGGTAATGCGGCCTATAGTGCTGAAGCACAAATCCAATCGAGCCGACCTGTGTTTGGAAGCACTTATTTTAGTACGCTTTTAAATATGAGCGATAAAGATTTTGATTTCAATTACAATCAAGGTCAAACTCTAGATTTTTCTGAACAGAATTTCATCACCAACTTAAGCTCACTCCTCGCCTACTATGCTTATACCATTATAGGTTTAGATAAAGATAGTTTTGCCAAATTAGGTGGCGCACCATGGTATGCAAAAGCGCAGAACACCTTAACTATTGCGCAAACTTCTGGTAATAAAGGTTGGAAAGCATTCGATGGTCTACGCAATCGGTATTGGCTTAACGAAAATCTTTTAAATAATAGTTTTCAAGAATTGCGCTTATTTATTTATAACTATCATTTAAACAGTCTCGACCTTCTTCAAGAAAACAAAAATATCGCAATTAAGAAAATAATTGGTTATTTGGGCGAACTTCAACAAATGGACAAGCAAAAACTTGGCTCTATTTTTCCAAATGTCTATTTTGCGGCTAAGGCCGATGAAATTGTAAATGTAGTGTCGCTAGGCGATGCTCAAGATAAAATAAAAGCATTTAATTCTTTAAGTGTAATAGACCCTGCTAATATCAGTAAATACGAAGCGCTGAGGAAGTAATAATTAGCTAATTAAAAATATCTGTTAAATTTTTGTTAAAATATTTTGTTTATACGAATACTTTCGTACATTTGAATACGAAATAATTCGTATGTAACAATATGAGCATAAAGAACATCAAACCTACAGAGAGCGAGCTAGAAATTTTACAAATTCTTTGGCAAAAAAAACAATGTACTGTTCGCGAGGTGCACGAGACGTTAGACAAAAAAGATGCTGGTTATACAACGACCTTAAAATTGATGCAAATTATGCATGAAAAGGGCCTTGTAGAGCGAGACACGACAGCAAAAACGCATCTATACAAAGCATTGTTGAACCAGGAAAAAACCCAGCAGCAATTGGTTAATAAAATGATTGACAATGTATTTAATGGTTCAGCGGCTCGCTTAGTGATGCAAGCTTTGGGTAACCAAAGTGCGAGTAAAGAGGAGATCGAATTAATTAAAGAATATCTAGATAAATTGAAATAATATGGAGGCAATGGTTAACAATTTGATTAAAGCTTTAGGATGGAGCATTTTTCACTCTTTATGGCAAGGAGCAATTCTCTATGCGGTTCTTTTTGCAGTACTGATGGCCGTACCCAAATTAAGTGCTAAAATAAAGCATAATCTAGCTTTTGCTGCGCTTTTTCTGATGTTTGCAAGCTTTTGCTTTACCTTTTATTCGGTATTCGAACTCCCTTTAACCGAGGCCGAAAAACTAAGTGCAAATGCTTTTATTTCAAAACCAAATCTACAGCAACTGAACGTGCTGAGCTCAGATAGTTTTATTAAAACCGAAGCCTGGTTTCCATTAATTACTGGTTTTTATAGTTTAGGAATTTGCATTCAGCTTTTGATACTTTTAACTGGATATCAAAAACTAAAGCAGTTAAAAAGATCAAATACAATTACTATTCCGGCGGAATGGAATACGGTTTTCGAAGCTATTTTAACCCAATTAAACATCCGTAAACCGGTTAAATTCTTTCTATCAGCTAAAGTGAACGTGCCTTTGGTGATTGGATATTTTAAACCTGTAGTTTTATTTCCGATTGCATTGGCCGCTCAACTAGAGCTTACACAGGTAGAAGCCATCTTAATTCACGAATTATCGCATATCCGCAGAAACGATTATGCGTTGAATTTGATTAAAACTATTATCGAAACTTTATTGTTTTTTAACCCATTTATATGGCTAGCAGGTAAATTTATCCATATTGAGCGTGAACATGCCTGCGACGATCTGGTGGTTAAATATACCGGAACACCACTAACCTATGCTCATGCCCTATTAAAACTCGAATTACTTAAAGATAAACAGGCACCCGCACTTTCGCTTGCCGCAACCGGAACCAATCAACATTTATATCAACGTATTAAAAGAATAACGAACATGAAAACAACCTACATCAATGCCAAACAACAACTTGTGATTCTTGCACTTGCATTATCAACTGTTTTATCCTTAGCTTGGATGAATCCTACAAAACCTGAAGTTAAAAAGGTTAAAAGCCTATCAACAGTTAAAAAACGTGCTTTTGAAACCAAAGACATCAGCAATCATCTCGTATTAAAGGCAGATACAGATACCACAAAGAAAAAGAGAACCATTAAGTCTACCATTACCATTACCGACGAGAAGGGAAATACAAAAACTTACAATTCGATTAAAGAGATACCGGATAGTTTGAGAACAGTGGTGATTAGAAATCAATTTATAGGCGATTCGCTATCTAAATTCTACAATTCGAAAGAATGGAAAGAGAACATGGCGAAGATTCAAGAAAATGCATTGGCTATGACTAAAAAATTCGAATCGAAAGAATGGAAAGAGAATATGGCGAAGATGCAGGAAAACGCTATAAACATGAGCAAAAAGTTTGAATCTCAAGAATGGAAGGATAATATGGCCAAAATACAGGAAAACGCCGTAGCCATGAGCAAAAAGTTTGAATCTAAAGAGTGGAAAGATAATATGGCCAAAATTCAGGAAAACGCCTTAGCCATGAGCAAAAAGTTTGAATCTAAAGAGTGGAAAGATAATATGGCCAAAATTCAGGAAAACGCCTTAGCCATGAGCAAAAAGTTTGAATCTAAAGAGTGGAAAGATAATATGGAGAAGATTCAAAACAATGCGTTAGAAATTCAGAAAAAATTTAATTCTCCAGAATGGAAGCAAAAAATGGAAGAAATCAGAAAACTTCAAGACTCTCCAGAGTATAAAGAATTAAAAAAGAAATTCGATAAAGATTTAGAAGAGTTAAAAAAACAAAAAGGAATTAAGGAAGATAAATTATAATAGCAAAACCAAACAAATGACACCTTTAAGGGCGAGAATTTTCTTGCCCTTTTTTGGTTAAAAAACCTCGTAGGTTTCGAAAACCTACGAGGTTTAATTCTTATTTTAGCATCCAGTATGCTACACAAACTCACGATACGCAATTACGCCTTAATAGATAGCCTTGATATCGAATTCGATAAAGGCTTGAATATCATTACTGGCGAAACAGGAGCTGGGAAATCGATTATTCTTGGTGCCTTATCATTAATTTTGGGTCAACGTGCCGAGAGCAAATATTTTTTTAATCAAGATAAAAAATGTGTAATTGAGGGTGCTTTTGCTTTGGCTGATGATCATTTACAACACCTATTTGAAGAACAAGATTTAGATTTTTCTAAAGAATGTCTGCTTCGGAGGGAGATTTCGATGGATGGAAAATCGAGGTCTTTTGTAAATGACACCCCAGTTAACCTTTCCATTCTAAAACTCATTGGCGAAAAGTTGATTGCCATCCACTCTCAACACGCTACACAAGAGGTGAACAATAGTGATTTTCAGTTGTTAATTGTTGATTCATTAGCAAACCATGCTAAGCAATTAGCAAGTTACCGGCAAGGGTATACACAATTAAAATTAGACCAAGCGCGACTGCGTAAACTGGTTTCTGATGCAGATGAAGCTCGAAGTAAACAAGATTATGAGCAATTTTTATTTAATGAACTAGACCAAGCAAATTTAAAAGAAACGGAACAAACGGAACTAGAAGCCGAATTGGCGCTACTTAGTCATGCCGAAACCATTAAAAAGAACCTGATTAACACCGCAAATCTATTAACTGAAAATGAAATATCTGCAGTTTCACTTTTGAAAGAAAGCAGTATGCAATTACAGCACATCACTGAATATGATTCAGCTATTCTCGATTTATTTGAACGTTTACGTTCCGTATTAATTGAAATAAAGGATATTTCGGATGAAACGAGTGACATTGAAGGAAAAACAATTTGGAATGCAGAGCGATTAGAAATCATAAATCAACGCTTAGATTTAATTTATGGTCTACAGCAAAAGCATCGTGTAAATACAAATGCCGAGTTACTTCTGTTGCAGCAAAAGCTGGAAGACAATTTAAACCAACTCTTATCATCAGATGAGGAAATTGAAAAGTTAAAAATGGCTAATGAAGCGTTAACTGCATCACTCATTGAACAAGCCGCAGTTTTAAGTGCCAATCGCAAAAAAGCAATCAAAGTTGCTGAAGCAAAGATTACAAATACGTTAAGACAATTGCAGATGCCAAATGCAGCTATCGTTTTATTGCACCATCCATTAAATGAGCTAACAAAAGACGGACTTGATGAAATTTCTTTGTTATTTACTGCAAATGCTGGTCGTGCCCCTGCTCCAGTAAACAAAGTAGCTTCGGGGGGAGAACTATCGAGGTTAATGCTAGCTATTAAAGCATTATTAGCGAAGCATACTTCTTTACCAACTTTAATTTTCGACGAGATAGATACGGGTATTTCGGGAGAAACAGCGCTAAAGGTTGGCCAGGTGATAGCTGCACTAGGAGAAGATATGCAAGTTTTATCCATCACCCACCTACCTCAAATTGCGGCAAAAGGAAATTCTCATTACTTTGTTTTCAAAACGGAAACATCCTCAAAAACCACTACTGGCATTCGTAAACTTACTGCAGAGCAAAGAATTACAACTATTGCCGAAATGTTAAGTGGTAAAAACCCTGGCGCATCTGCATTACAAAACGCAAAGGAACTCCTAAATTAAGTAGGTAATTTTATGAAAACGAGCACGCTAATCTTATTTCTTTTCCTAATCCCATTTTGCACAATGGCACAAAATTTTTCTAAAATAGACGAAATCCTTAAAAATTACGACGGGAATAATCCTGGAGCTGCATTAGCCATCATCAAAAATGGAAAAGTTATTTATACACAAAGTTACGGACTGAGCGACCTGGAAGATAATGTAAAAGTGACCAAGCAAAGCAATTTCAGATTAGCTTCGGTAAGCAAACAATTTACCGCAGCTGCTATACTACAACTTGTGGAAAATAATAAACTAAGCTTACATACCAAACTTAGCGAGTGTTTTCCTGCTTTATCAACCTATGCTCAAGATATAACCATACAACATTTACTAAATCATACCTCTGGAATTTTGGATTATGATGAGGTGATCGACGAAAGTGCCACTACCGCTCAACTATCAGATGCTGATGTGTTAAAAGCCTGCATGAACTTTAAAAAAACGTATTTCCTGCCGGGCAGCCAATATCGGTATAGCAATACAGCCTATGTGTTGCTCGGATTAATTATTGAGAAATATAGTGGCTTATCGTATCCAAATTATTTAGCAAAATATATCTTCAAGCCCCTAAAAATGAGATCTACACTCGCCTATATAAAAGGAGTAAATAAAATTAAACACCGAGCATATGGATATAGCAAAAAGCAAGGGAGTTGGATCAGAAAAGATCAGAGCAGTACGAGTGCTACCTTGGGTGATGGAGGAATTTATAGCAATATAATTGATTTTGTGAAGTGGGATGCAGCCTTATATTCGGATAAAATACTACCTCAAGCTGTCTGGCAAAGCGCATTTGCTCAGCAAAGTTTAAATAACGGCACAAAAATAGATTATGGATTTGGTTGGCATTTAAAAACATCGAGCACTAACAAACAGATTGTTTACCATACCGGAAGTACAACTAGTTTTAGAAACGTTTTTTATCGTATCCCGGAAGAAAGGCTTAGTATTATTCTTTTCACGAACAGAAATACGCCCGAAGAAACAAATATGGTAGAATTGGCCGAAAAAATTCTTTCATACCTAACCATTTAGTTAAATTTGGGTATGATAAAAGCGATTTTTACTTTTTGCGTACTCCTATTCTATTTTACCTTATCCGCGTTTGCTCAAGAAGCTTATGTGATTAGCGGAGTAGTAAAAGATAATAAAGAAGTATTACCAGGGGCAGCTGTTTATGTAAGTGGTTATAAGATCGCAACAGTTACCAACGGCGACGGAAAATTTACTTTGCCAAAATTAGCACCTGGCAATTATGATCTCCTCGTACAAATGATCGGATATGTTCCACTCAAGAAAAATGTAGCGATTATTGATAAATCTGTAGTCGTTGAACTTAAACTTACAGAAAGTACAACGATACTAAATGAGGTTGTAATTAAACCAGACCCAGACCGTGCCTATTACCTTATGCTCTTTAAAGATTTTTTCATTGGCAAAACCCCCAATGCCGCACAATGCAAAATTTTAAATTCTCAGGTAATCGAATTTGACTATGATAAAAGAGAACGGATTTTAACGGCTAAGGCTTCTGATTTTCTGGTTATTGAAAATAAGGTATTGGGCTACCGAATCAAGTATTTACTCGAGCAGTTCGACTATAATTTTACCGAAAGGATGCTTTTTTATGCGGGTTATCCCACTTTCGAAGAAATGAAAGGGGGCAATGCTAAACAAAAGAGATGGTCAAGAAATCGAGAAATTGCCTATAAAGGATCTTCTCAACATTTCTTCAATTCGCTTTACCATCATAAAATAAGTGAAGAAGGTTTTGTCATGTACAAGAGATATGAAATACCAAATGGCGATAGGTTGCCCGATAGTTTAATAGAAACAAATATAAAGCAGTTAATGAATAATAAAGGAGCAACATTAACTATCAATAACCAAGGTGGCACAGGTTTAAATTATTGGTTAAAAGAGAGAAGAAAACCAAAAACATTATTTGCGATTGACCGATCTGGGATTTCTGTAGACACCTTAGTAAAAACATTTAACCCAAATATTAAGTCGATTAATTACAAAGACGATCTTTTTATTATTTACAAAAATGAAAAAGAGAGCCTGGCGTATGAGAATACCCCATTTTATTTAAATAGGCCGTTAGATTTAAAAGGATTCCAAGTATCTATTATTAAAATGCTTAGCGCTCCTATTTATTTTTATGCCAATGGATTAGTCTACAATCCAAGAAGTACACTTTATAGCGGATTTTGGTCGTACGAAAAAATGGCCGATACTGTTCCGATGGATTATGTTTTACCGGATAAAACGAAGAAAAATTGATTAATAAGAAGTTCCTTTTTTTCTTTCTAAATTTAATGATCTTATTTATTGGATTAAATACGAATTCATTTGGCCAATCCACATCCTTTAAACTTAAGGGAAAAATTAGTAATGAAGATCAACAAGGTTTAGCGAATGCGTCCGTTTATTTGGTAGATGTCTCCTTTAAACCTAGTGTTAAAACGCTGTCCGATTCTAACGGGAATTTTGAAATAACATCCTCTCTATCAGGAGACTATATACTAATGGTTAGTTATAAGGGGTATGAGGATTATCAATCCTCCATTTTTAAACTTGCAGATAAGAATTTTAAAATACAATTAGTTCCTATTTCGCTTAAATTAAATGAAGTAAAAATTGAAGGCTCAAAAAAAACAATTGAAATTGAAGGAAACACCTTAATTTATACTGTAGCAAATAGCATTAATGCTCAGGGTGGAAATGCTTTGGATGCATTAAAGCTGGCACCTGGGGTAATGGTCGACAATAATAATGCTATTGCCTTAAACGGAAAACAAGGCGTTCTAATCTTACTTGATGGGAAACAAACTTATTTATCGAGCAAAGAAGTTGCAGATTTGCTTCGATCAATCCCAGCAACTTCGATTAAATCTTTCGAAATTATGAATAGTCCTTCGGCTAAGTACGATGCTACTGGAACTTCAGGAATCATCAATATAAAGACCACAAAATCGCCACTCAAAGGTTTTAATGGAAGCATAACTACAGGTCTTTCTTATGGAGTAAGTATAAAGCAAAATGAGGATTTATCTTTTAATTATAGAAAAGACAAATTCAATATATACGGCGGTTACAACCACTTTTTTGGAAATTATTCTTATCTGTATGGTTCAGACCGTATTCAGAATGCAAAAAGCATTGGTAGTTTTACTGACGATACCGATAAGCGAAAAAAAATAGGTTCTCGGCTAGGTTTCGACTACAATCTTAATGCTAAACATACAATCGGTTTATTGGCTAATGGGAACTTTATTTTTGGTGGGGGTATTACGAGAACAAGCACGGATATTGATGTACCTAACTCTTCGATGTTAAATCAAACGCTCGATGCAGTGAATGATTACTACCACCAAAATACCGAACGGTATAATTTTAATTTAAACTATAAGTTTGAAGATACGCTTGGTCATATTCTGAATATCGATGCAGATTACGGCTATTATGAAAAAGCATCGGGGAATCTCCAATCTAATCGCTACACAAATAATCAAAATGTTCTCTTAATGCAAAATAATTACCGCACGTTAAATGGAGCTGCTGTAAACCTAAAAGCAACAAAATTAGATTACACCACTAATTTTTGGGGTGGAAAACTAGAGTCAGGGGCAAAATTTTCAGATATTTCAACCAATAATCACACAAAATTTCTCCATCTTTTAACTAGGAAAGACAGTTTGGATGAACGAAGAACCAATGATTTTAACTTTAACGAAAACATAACTAGTGGATACGTAAATTACCGAAAAAGCATAGGAAAATGGAGCTTTCAAGGTGGTTTGCGCTTAGAACATACCGAATCGGAGGGTGCATTAACCTTTAGGCAACAACAGCAGGATGCAGTAGAAAATAGTTTGAGAAAATACACCAATTTATTTCCTTCCTTTAGCGTGTCTGTTAAACCTTCGGCTAATCAAAATCTTTCGTTGAGTTATTCGAGGCGGATAGATCGACCTGCTTATAGCGATTTAAATCCCTTTGTGTATTTATTAGACGAACTCTCTTTTTGGCAGGGGAATCCCTTTTTGAAACCGCAGTTGAGCCACCGATTCGCTCTCCTTTATACCTACAAAAGTTCGACCATTATCGGCCTAAATTTTTCGCATACTAATCAGTACAGCACCAGTATTACCGATACAGTTGGCTTAGAAAGCATTGTAATGATCCCAAAAAATTTAGGGACACAGCAAAATATTTCATTAACATTAACGCAATTAGTTTCACCAGCAAAGTGGTGGGAAATGACATTTAATGGAACACTTTATCACATTCAGAATGAAATTGCATTTGACCAGTATAGAAATTTAAATCTTAAGCAATTGGCAGGAAGAATTAATCTTCAACAACGTTTTAAGCTACCTTATAAAATTAACGCTGAGGTAGTAAGTTCTGTAAATTCAAAGCGACTTTTGGGAGCGAATGAGATCATGCGGCCGACTAGTCAGGTCGACCTAGGTGTACAGCGAAATTTTATGAATAATAAAGCAACATTGCGCTTAGTGTTCAGCGATATTTATAAAGGGAGCAAAGGCAACTCCTTGCTAAACTTTGAAGGGTTTTACCTTCACAATTATAATTATTATGAAACTAGGCAGATCAAACTTAACTTTACTTATAAGTTTGCTCAAGGTTCGGCAAAAGGGCCAAGAACTCGAAATTCGGCCTTGGAGAACGAAAATGGCAGGATAAAGTAATAAGTTTTGCATTAAGAAGTTAAGGATACCGAAGTTCAATAGTCTTAAATGCCTTACTTGTTATGATTTATAATACCTTAGCAACCGAAAAATTCAGATATACACGGGTTAAACCTGCTGACCGGCAACAAGTTTCGTTCGTTCGTGGTAAAAAAATGTGGAAAACTTAGCTTTAATATTACTAATATTTTTAGCAATTTTAAACTATGGAGAAAGCGCGTAAAGATCAAGAAAACTATTTTAATGGCCGTGGTGCCCAAATAAATACAGCAAATAAATTTCTGAAGAATGCATTCGCCAAAGACCATGTAGAAGGGATAGACGATTGGGAGGAAGAAAATGGGCGCACTACTTATATTATCGGTAAATCGAAATCAATCGCTAACAAAGTCGATAGTCCGGATGTGGGCATGTGGTATTCGCTTAACCCGTATCAAGGTTGCGAGCATGGCTGTATTTATTGTTATGCCAGAAATTCTCATGAATACTGGGGTTTTAGTGCTGGCCTCGATTTTGAAAGAAAAATCATCGTAAAGCAAGATGCTCCTCAGCTTTTTAAAAAATTCTTAGAGAAAAAAACATGGGACGCTACCCCCATTTCATTGTCGGGCAATACCGATTGTTATCAACCCGCTGAGCGCAAATTTAAATTAACACGGCAGCTTTTAGAAATTGCCTTGGCCTATAAGCAACCTATTGGCATGATTACCAAAAATTCTCTGATTCTGAGGGATTTAGATATTTTACAAGAATTGGCAAAATATAAGTTAGTGATGGTATATGTGTCGATTACCAGTTTAGACGAAAAGTTAAGGCTAAAAATGGAGCCAAGAACAACTACCGCAAAGCAACGTTTACGAATTATAGAAGAATTGAGCAAAGCAGGTTTGCCGACAGGGGTGATGACTGCCCCAATGATTCCAGGATTAAATAGTCATGAAATCCCATCGATTTTAAAAGCTGCAGCAAATAATGGTGTGAAGAGTGCGGGCTACACTATAGTTAGACTAAATGGCTCAATCCATGAACTATTTAAGGATTGGCTTCAAAAGAATTTTCCTGATCGCTTTGATAAAGTCTGGCACCAAATTGAATCATGTCACAATGGAAAAGTAAATGATAGTAAATTTGGCATAAGGATGCGTGGCGAGGGTAATTTCGCTGAAATGATACGAGAAACGTTTAAGCTTCATTGCAAATTAAATGGCCTTAATATCGAGCAAATTACCTTAAATCGAAGTTTATTTAAAGTTCCAAAAGCACAGGTAAGTTTGTTTTAAATTAATTATTACTTTTGAACTCAAGACCAGCAGAATGAATATTGCACTAGTAACTTATAATGATAATGGAGCTTACCACAATCAACCTGTAGAAAATGAAGACGACATTCTTATAAATTATCTTAGAGTTAAAGGGTTAACCACTGAGAAAGCTGTTTGGAATAACCCTAGTGTAGAATGGGAAAGTTACGATGTAGTAGTCCTCAAATCGCCTTGGGATTATTTTAATTTGATCGACGATTTTTATCAATGGTTAAAGAATTTAGAAAATAAGAAAGTAAAACTTATTAATCCGATAGCGACGATAAAATGGAATGCTGATAAGCATTACTTACAAGATATTGAAAACAGTGGGTTAAAAATAACCCCTTGTATTTTCTTCGAAAGCGGGAATAATGTTAACCTTAACGAATATTTCATTAAATTTAATGTAGATAAATTAATTATAAAGCCAGCAGTTAGTGGTGGATCAAAAAATACATTTAAAGTAAATAAGGATAATATAGAAGTCGTCAATAATCAACTGCATTCTTTATTAGCAGTAGAAAGTTTTATTGTGCAACCTTTTTTAAAGGAAATCGAAGAAGATGGTGAATGGTCGTTAATATTCTTTGGCGGAAAATTTAGTCACGCTTTAATGAAAAAAGCCAAACCTGGCGATTTTCGTGTTCAAAATGTTTTTGGAGGTACAATTCATCCTCAAGTACCCCCCATACATTTAATAGAAAAAGCACAGGAATATGTAGATCAATTTGCGAAAGAATGCTTATACGCAAGAGTAGATGGCGTTATCGTTAATGAGCAATTTTTATTGATGGAGTTAGAACTGATAGAGCCATTCTTATTTTTGGATACAACTAAAGAAAGCTTGGAAAATTACTACCAAGCTTTATTGAATTTTATAACATCGGCTTAAAATTTACTACCTATTTTTGTTCCGGAAGCCTAAGCAAGTAAAGGTTATTTTTAATCAAACTCAACTACGTTGAGGACTGCTATCCTACAATAAAAATAATAATCAATTAAAAAAAGGGCCTTTCAAATGATGAAAGGCCCTTTTTTATGGCTACAAATATTATGCACCTTCTTCTTTTTTCTTCTTTTTACCCGTGCTTTTATTTGCTACCGTGATTTCTTCCTTTTCTTTATCGAAATCAATTTCTAAAGTGTCTCCGTCATGAATTTCACCTTTCAAGATTTCTTCGGCAATTGGATCTTCAAGGTATTTCTGAATGGCACGTTTTAACGGACGAGCACCAAAATTACTATCAAAACCTTTGTCGGCAATAAATTCCTTAGCCGCATCCGTTAATTTCACTTCATAGCCTAAAGTATGTACACGACCAAAGAGCGATTTCAATTCAATATCGATAATTTTGAAAATTTCTTCTTTGCCCAGGCTATTAAACACCACTACATCATCAACCCTGTTTAAAAACTCAGGAGCGAAAGCACGTTTTAACGCATTTTCAATCACGCCTCTGCTATGTGCATCGTTCTGGCTAATTTTTGCTGAAGTAGAGAATCCAACACCGGCACCAAAATCTTTCAGTTGGCGTGCACCGATATTCGATGTCATGATGATTATCGTATTTCTAAAATCTACCTTCCTGCCTAAACTATCTGTTAATTGACCTTCATCTAATACTTGTAACAAGATATTAAAAACATCGGGATGTGCCTTTTCAATTTCATCAAGCAAAATTACAGCGTAAGGTTTTCTGCGTACCTTTTCAGTTAATTGACCTCCTTCTTCGTAACCTACATACCCTGGAGGCGCCCCTACCAAACGCGAAACAGCAAATTTCTCCATGTATTCGCTCATGTCTATTTGAATTAGCGAATCATCACTATCGAACATAAAACGCGCCAATTCTTTTGCAAGTTCTGTTTTTCCAACACCGGTTGGACCTAAAAATATAAACGATCCAATGGGTTTTTTAGGATCTTTTAGTCCAGCTCTAGTACGTTGGATTGCTTTCGTTAATTTCTTGATAGCATCGTTCTGACCGATAATTTTCTCTGCTACCGTTTCGTACATATTTAACAGCTTAACACTATCGGTTTGACCAACACGTTGCAAAGGAATACCAGTCATCATCGAAACCACTTCAGCTACATTATCTTCGCTAACTTCGTAACGTTTGGTTTTGGTTTCAGCTTCCCATTGTGCTTTTGCCTGATCCAATTCCTCTAATAAATTTTTCTCAGTGTCGCGTAATTTGGCAGCTTCTTCGTATTTCTGACTTTTTACTACTTTGTTCTTTTCAATCTTAATATCTTCGATTTTATTTTCGATCGTAATAATATTTTCCGGAACATGAATATTGGTTAAATGCACTCTAGAACCTGCTTCGTCTAATGCATCAATTGCTTTATCGGGTAAGAAACGATCCGTAATGTATCGTGAAGTTAACGTTACACATGCATTAATTGCCTCCTCTGTATACGT
This sequence comes from Pedobacter anseongensis, assembly GCF_037482965.1. Lineage (NCBI taxonomy): Bacteria > Pseudomonadati > Bacteroidota > Sphingobacteriia > Sphingobacteriales > Sphingobacteriaceae > Pedobacter > Pedobacter anseongensis. The sequence continues at coordinate 97,822 of NZ_JBBHKB010000002.1, forward strand.
AACACCATGATGATCTTCGTATTTTTCTTTGATGCGGTTTAAGATTTCGATGGTTTCGTCGGGCGTAGCTGGCTCTATCATCACTTTTTGAAAACGACGGTCTAATGCTCCGTCCTTTTCAATATATTGACGATACTCGTCTAGCGTTGTTGCGCCAATGCATTGTATTTCGCCCCTGGCCAAAGCGGGTTTAAACATATTCGAGGCATCTAATGAACCAGAAGCACCACCTGCGCCAACAATAGTATGAATTTCATCAATAAATAGAATAACGTCAGTAGATTTTTCCAACTCATTCATTACCGCTTTCATGCGTTCCTCGAACTGTCCACGGTATTTTGTTCCGGCCACCAAGGAGGCTAAATCTAGTGTTACCACACGTTTGTTGAATAATACTCTCGAAACTTTACGTTGCACAATTCTCAAGGCTAAGCCTTCGGCAATGGCCGATTTACCAACGCCTGGTTCACCAATTAAAATTGGATTGTTCTTTTTACGACGCGAAAGAATTTGTGATACGCGCTCAATTTCTTTCTCGCGACCAACAATTGGGTCTAAGCGCCCTTCCTCAGCTGCACGAGTTAAATCGCGACCGAAATTATCGAGTACAGGAGTTTTCGACTTAATGTCGGATACCTTTTTTGGTGTACTGAAACTTTCTTCCTCATTAAAATCGTCGTCGCTACCCCCTGCAGTACCACCGCCTTGTGCCTCATCTCTAAAGCCATTTTTGTTTACCTCTACTTCTTGTTTAAAGATTTCGTAGGTAATACTGTATTGCAATAGAATTTGAGACGCAATGTTATCATCGTCTCTTAAAATAGACAACAACAAATGCTCAGTTCCAATTAAGTCACTTTTAAAAATCTTTGCTTCCAAATAGGTGATTTTTAACACCTTTTCGGCCTGTTTGGTTAACGGAATGTTACCTAAATTAACGGTAACACTCGACGTACCGCGTACGGCTTCTTCAATTGAACGGCGAAGCTTAGAAGTGTCTACTCCTAATGATTTTAAAATTTTGATGGCCATACCATCACCTTCGCGAATAAGCCCTAATAATAAATGCTCAGCGCCTATATAATCGTGTCCTAATCTCAGGGCTTCTTCCCTGCTAAAAGAAATCACGTCTTTTACTTGTGGAGAAAATTTCGCTTCCATAATCTGTGTGTAAACGGGACGACTCTAAACTATAAATTACTTTTATAAATACGGTCTCCCAATATCCATATTTTATCAACAATTACGCCATTTTGGTGAATAAAGCGGTTCTTGTCTTACTTATTAATTTACGTAATACAATATAATAAAGGTTTTTGGCTTAAAAAATTATTGTTCATGATTAATTAAAACCTTTTGTCGCTTAATTGTAAGGTTTTCTGAAGAGATAATAACTGCCAATTTGCTAGGAAATATATGGTTTTTAAAGCAATTATGACAGGAAGCTAATTAGCTAGGTAATCAACCAATTTTGCTTTTAACATCTTCGCCGCTTGGGTATACCCACCATCTGCCCCATCTACAAAATGGATATGGTCGTCTTTAAGATCGCGCACATAACAAGACATTACCGAATCTGAACTGATATAAAGGCCGTATAGTATTTCACTATTTTTCTCCAATTCATCAAGAATACCAACCAATTTCATGCGTTGTTGCTCATTTCCGCAAATTACTGTATTGATCTTGCCATCTAACACCAAAGTATCGGACGTTTCGACCAATCGATTTAAATATTTTTTTCCATTGGAAGTTAAAAAATAAACTGGCCCGAAAGAATTGATCAGCCAATTGCGAACAAGCTCTAAAAATTTAATCTTCCCTATTCGAACGCTCAATTCGGTACGCATACGACGAAAAGTACTGTTAAATTTAAGCTTGTCGACAGAAATGGGTTGTCTCTTTTTTATTCCACCATAAATTTCATCAATATGCTTCATCACCTTACTAAAGGATTTAGCTTGATTTTCAATTTTTGGAGAAATTACCAAGAGGGTAATTACTTCATTGACGTTTTCTGGCGGTGCAATTTTATCCCATCTACATTGCATTCCATTTAAATCAAGCTCTTCAATCAAATCTTCTTGCTTAGTTAAAGCATAATCTTCTGCTTTTATTACGTTTTCGGCATAACTTAATCCATTGCCTAAAACCACTGGAATAGAGAAGAAATCACTAATGGCGAATTTGCTGATATGGATATGATGGCCCGCATCATACACTTGAGACACTGCAACCGTACCTACCCGCAAGTCTATATTGAAGTTTTGTAAGGTATTTTTTCTAAAAATAGTTAGCTTTTTCAAGGCTAATTCTATTAAGATCGAAGGCATTATAAAGGTAGCACCATCACCACCAAAAAAGAAAGGTATTGGGATTTTTGCTTTAAAAGCTAAGTTGAGAACTGCCACAATGCTTCCTGTGGCGATAAAATTCACCGTTTCGTTAAATCCATCGGCAACTGCAGCGGTAGAACCTTTAATGTCGGTTATCACCACATGCCAATCTGCCGGAACAGCACTAAATGCCGAATCTTTAAGTAACAACTTGCTTAGCTCAATTTGAGTAATCGGTAACTTCTCGTAAAAATTATGGTTGTTTTTAGACATGATTGAACCTGTTAAGCTAAAGATTTAAAATTAAGCATTATTTAGTGTAGTGTACTTGTTATAATCATGCCTTTATTTTGACCATAACCTAAAGAATTCAAATCGATTTAGAAAAATGTCAAGTTTATTGTACATTTAAGTAAAATGTATTTTACTTTTTGTCAATTTTATTTTACACTTTTAGGCTTACTTCCGTTTTCCATCTTCCATATTTACCGTTATCTTTGTATAAATACTAAATTATGGCTGACGAGAAAATAATCTTTTCAATGGCAGGGGTAAGCAAGATCTACCCGCCGCAAAAACAGGTGCTAAAAAATATCTATTTATCTTTCTTTTATGGCGCTAAAATCGGCGTTGTTGGTTTAAATGGCTCTGGAAAATCATCACTATTAAAAATTATCGCTGGTTTAGATAAATCATTTCAAGGAGAAGTAGTTTTTAATGCGGGGTATAGCGTGGGCTATTTAGCGCAAGAGCCCATACTCGACGAAAGTAAAACCGTTCGTGAAGTGGTTGAAGAAGGTGTTTCCGAAATTACAGCCATCTTAAAAGAATATGAAGAAGTAAATGAGGCATTCGGCTTGGAAGAAAATTATTCGGATGCTGATAAAATGGACAAATTGATGGCTCGCCAGGGTGAGTTGCAAGATAAGATTGATGCCGTAAACGCTTGGGAGTTAGATACCAAATTAGAACGAGCAATGGATGCATTGCGTTGTCCTGAGCCAGAAACCTTAATCGGGGTACTTTCTGGAGGCGAACGTAGAAGGGTGGCCATGTGCCGCTTATTACTTCAAGAGCCAGATGTATTATTACTGGATGAGCCTACGAATCACTTGGATGCTGAAAGTATCGATTGGTTGGAGCAGTTTTTACAGAATTATAAAGGTACTGTTATTGCGGTTACACACGATAGGTATTTCTTAGACAATGTAGCGGGGTGGATTTTGGAGTTGGATCGAGGTGAAGGCATCCCTTGGAAAGGAAATTATTCGTCGTGGTTAGATCAAAAAGCAAAACGCCTTGCGCAAGAAGATAAAACAGAAAGTAAACGCCAGAAAGCCTTAGAACGGGAGTTAGAATGGGTACGTATGGCACCAAAGGCTCGTCACGCTAAATCAAAAGCCCGTTTGGCCAACTATGATAAATTAGCATCCGAAGACGGAAAAGAGCGTGAAGATAAATTGGAATTGTTTATTCCGGCCGGTCCGCGTTTAGGAAATGTGGTTATTGAAGCGAATGACGTTACGAAAGCTTATGGAGATAAAATTTTATTCGAAAACCTTACTTTCTCATTACCTCCAGCGGGCATTGTTGGAATTATTGGCCCCAATGGCGCTGGTAAAACAACTTTATTCCGTTTAATTACTGGGCAAGAACAACCCGATAAAGGCACATTTAGAGTGGGAGAAACCGTTGCATTAGGGTATGTTGACCAAATGCATAACGATTTAGATGCTGATAAAACCGTGTACGAAAACATAACTGATGGTTTAGATAACATCCAATTAGGAAATAAAGCTGTAAATGGGCGGGCTTATGTGTCGAAATTTAACTTTAACGGAGGTGATCAGCAGAAAAAAGTAGGCATCTTATCTGGTGGCGAAAGAAACCGTGTTCACTTAGCCATTACGCTTAAAAAAGGAGCAAATGTTTTGTTATTGGATGAGCCTACAAATGATATTGATGTAAATACCTTACGCGCATTGGAAGAAGCCTTAGAGAATTTTGGTGGATGCGCAGTGGTAATTAGTCACGATAGATGGTTTTTAGATCGCATTTGCACACATATTCTCGCTTTTGAAGGCAACTCAGAAGTTTATTTCTTTGAAGGAAATTATTCTGATTACGAAGAGAATCGGAAGAAACGACTGGGTGAGGTAACGCCACATCGAATTCGGTATAAAAAATTAGTGTAGGGCTTGTTGCTTTGACAAAGTTTTAGACATGACGCATAGAACTTTTGTGAAAGCTAAAGCGGTTAATAAATTATTTTACCACAACTTTAACAAAGTTCTAAACTTTGTTAAAGTACCGTTGTTATATAATAATTAAGACAATATTATATATTTGCTTTACAAACAAACCATAATCACTAACTATATGCCGATGAAAATACTAGTAGTAGACGACGATGATGAAGTATTAGAAACCATTCAATTGATTTTAGAAATCGGCGGTTACGATGTTGAACCGTTAGATAATGCTGAATTAATTTTCGAAAGAATTGAAGAATTTGAGCCAGATCTAATTTTATTAGACATTGCACTTGGAAAAATTGACGGTAGAGTGGTGTGCAGCCAGCTTAAAAGCCAGTACGAAACCAGAAACATTCCAATATTAATGATGTCGGGCCTATACGATTTAAACGAAGTGAAAAGCATGGAGTCTGCTCCAGATGATTTTATGGAAAAACCATTTAAAATGGATGTACTATTAGAGAAAATCGAAAAATTGGTGAATAGAGTAAAAGTGCCGAGGCACGATATTAATTAGCTAGCTTTCTCTCGGTCCTCTTTTATAAATAACCAATCCATTTAAAAAGTTGCGCAAAATCTGATCCCCGCATTTTTTAAAATTAGGGTGTTCATCATTTCTAAAAATATCTCCAAGTTCACTTTTGGTAACGGTAAAATTAACCAATTTGCAGATTTCTATAATTTGATCGCTATTTAAGGATAAAGCTACCCTTAATTTTTTCATAATATCGTTGTTACTCATTACATTGCTGTTTCTATTTTAACTTTTTTATTCTTTATCCGTTCGTTTACCAATTTGCTAATTACATTTAACGCTAATTTACGTTTTACGGCAACGTAGGAGGCTTGATCTTTTACTTCAATTAACCCAACATCATCCTTTTGCAAGCCGCCCTTTTTAAGCAATAAACCTACAATATCGATTTTATTTACTTTATCCTTTTTTCCTGCACTAATGTATAAGGTTTGCCAAACGCTATCTTGAGGCAATTTATAAGGCCCTTTCAATTGCTCGGTTTCGATATCCGACTTTAAAAAAGGATATTTTTCTTCATCGGTAATAATCAAATACGCCGTTCCCTTTGCGTTCATCCTTGCCGTTCTCCCATTACGATGTAAAAAAGCATCTTCGGTATAGGGCAATTGATAATGGATGATGAATTCTACTTCTGGAATATCTAAACCTCTAGCAGCGAGATCAGTGGTGATCAAAATCTTAATACTCCCATTCCTAAATTTCAATAATGCCCGCTCCCGTTCATCCTGCTCCATCCCCCCATGAAAAATATCATGCGCTAAGTCTTTATCAATCAACAAATCACTTATTCGATCTACCGTTTCGCGGTGATTACAGAAGATCAAAGTGGTTTTACTGCCAATTTTACAAATCAACTCGAACAAAGTTGATAATTTATCTTCAGCAGTAGTCTGTACTCTTTTTAATTTTAAGTCGGGCGCAATTTGCACATCTTTTAAGAAATCGATTTCAATCGGATTTTTTAAACCTGTAAATTCAGGGATCTCATCCATCGCCGTTGCCGAAGTTAAAATTCGTTGTTTTAACGATAATAATTGCCTAATGATGTAAGACATATCGTCGGTAAACCCAAACTCTAATGCTTTATCAAATTCGTCCAATACCAAAGTGGTGATGGTTGATTCATCGAAATTTTGATGGCGCAGATGATAAGCAATTCTACCTGGGGTACCAATAAGTACTGAAGGAGCTTGCTCTAGATTATTACGCTCTGTTTTTATAGGGTGACCACCATAGCAACAATTCACTTTAAATCCAGTGCCCATTTGCTTGAAAACCTGCTCTATTTGCAAAGCGAGCTCGCGGGAAGGAACTAGAATAAGGCATTGAACACCTTTCACGGCTTTCGTTAGATTATTGAGCACCGGCAATAAAAAGGCTAAGGTTTTACCTGAGCCCGTAGGTGCCAACACCAAAATATCATTTCCCGTCTTTGTAGCCAAAATTGCCGCCTCTTGCATGGCATTTAGTGCAGTAATTTTTAAATTGTCTAATACGGACTGGGTTATCATGTTGCAAAGGTAAGAAAATTTACCTCAACCCTAACCTGTTGATAACCAATAAAATGTTAGCAAATAAACAACACGGATTTAACATTATTATCATCTTAAGCACTTATTTTTAGGAAACCTGATTACGGATTGACAACCTTAACACCAATAACGTATGACTTGGAAAAAATTTAGCGGCGAAATTATCCATTCGTCTATTTTAGAAGAAGTAGAACAAGCGATTATCCGAGAAACAGAAAAGGGCTACAAGCTAAAAGTTTGCATAGGCACCGATTCTCAAGTAAAAGGTGCTTTAACAGATTTTGCAACGGTAATTGTATTGCTTAGGGAGCATCATGGGGGCTTTATGTATATTGCCCAAGACAAAACCACTCAGAAAATGGGCATTAAAGAACGAATGTTGGTTGAAGTTCAAAAATCGATAGAAACCGCCTATTCTGTATGCGACCTTCTAGATTTGTATGATGTAGATTTGGAAGTACACGCCGACATTAACACCAATCCGATGTTTAAATCGAACAAGGCACTTAATGAGGCGATGGGCTACATTTTAAGTATGGGATTTATTTTTAAAGCCAAGCCCGAAGCATTTGCCAGCTCTACCTGTGCCGATAAGATGGTACATTAGGGAGCATGCAAAACCCCGACCAAGATCGGGGTTTATGATATATATCCTTAAATATGAACTAGAAACTATAAACTGCCGCTAACGAAAATTGCGACGCCGATTTAGTTGCTAAACCATTTTTCATAAAGCTCTGTGAAAAATCTTTATCTCCATCGAATCGAATTTCTGGAATAAAGGTTAATCCACCAGATTTAATGTTACCCGTTAACGTAAAAGAAGTTACACTGGCATCAGGAGCTGCACCCACACCTTTGATCTTAAACCCCTCACCTCTAATTCCTAATGCAAAACTAGGTGTGAACGCATATTGAGGATATACTGCTACACCAGAATAACCGCCATTATCTTCAGAAACACTATAATCGGCAGCATTTAATCCTAATTTAAATTTCTCAGAGATTTGATAAGCGGTAGTTAAATCGACGATTGTTCCTGTGCCTGCAGCGCCTGCTGAATAGCCCGACAAGAAATTAAGATAAGCTGTCCACCCTTTAACTGGCGCAACGGTTAATTGAGCTCCAAAATGAGAAACCCCATTAAAATCTTGGTAAATATTCCAATCGTTAAACAAGCCCGCCATTAAGGTAACTTTATCTGAAAATACATAAGAGGCTTTGATCCCTGCATTCTGGAAAGGGCCAGAACCAAATAAATAAGAAGTAGAATAGTTAAAGTTTGCAGCTGGAGAAATTACCTCATACCCAACAAATGTACCCATGTAACCTGCAGTCATGCTAAATTTATCAGAAAATGCATAGCTTACATATAGGTTTTGAATGTTAAAACTATTGGTTTCTTCGTCATAACCACCTGCAGCATTCGGGATAGATTGCGCCTGACCTCTTGGTCCAAACGATAGTTCTCCAACAAATGATGCTTTACCAGTTGTTTTCTTTAAAGCAAGATCGATCATACCAATCGAAACCGAATTGTGTTCGTTTGCAAAATAAGTTTTAATGTTCGACGCTTTGTTAAAATCGTATTTCCAATAGGTATCAACCGAACCTGATAGTTGTAAAGGAGAAGGAGCAGCATCCTGAGCGACAGCAGCAGTACCAAAACCTAAGGCAAGACAAGAGAGTATGAATTTTTTCATATTAAATTTTTTAGTTTGAGTGGTTATAGGTTAATTGAAGAGCTGTTCAAGCCCGTAGGCCTGAACAGTAAAAATTTATACGTTTGGAACTTCTTGGCCGGCAACAATTAAGGTCCCTTGAGTGTATTTTTCGTCGTGTTGACTTGCATCCAATCCTTCTTCTTCTTCTTCAGCACTAACTCGAATTGGTTGTACGAAATTGATTAATTGGAAGACGATGAATGATCCTACAAAACTGAAAGCCACAACAATTAATGCACCTTTTAATTGAGTAAAGAAGAATTCTGGGTTACCATATAATAAGCCATCCGCACCCGCACTATTTACAGTTTTAGTTGCAAATACGCCAGTTAATAACATCCCAACAATACCGCCTACACCATGGCAAGGGAACACATCTAACGTATCATCAAGACTAGTTTTTTGTTTCCAAGAAACAACTAGGTTAGAAATTACTGCAGCAAACGTACCAATGAATATGCTCGAGGGAATACTTACAAAGCCTGCTCCGGGGGTGATGGCAACTAAACCAACTACCGCACCGATACAAAATCCTAAAACCGAAGGTTTTTTTCCTCTTGCCACATCAAAGAACATCCAAGATAAACCTGCTGCACCTGCAGCCGTATTGGTAGTAATAAATGCTGAAACAGCTAAAGCATTTGCACCTAAAGCCGAACCTGCATTAAAGCCAAACCAACCAAACCAAAGTAAACCTGTGCCTATTAATACATAAGGAATATTTGCAGGCGGAACTTCGGCATGCTCAAGGTGAGATTTTCTACGTTTTAACACTAATGCCCCTGCTAACGCCGCCATACCTGCAGAAATGTGAACTACTGTTCCACCAGCAAAATCTAATACACCCATTTTAAATAGGAAGCCATCTGGGTGCCATGTCCAATGCGCCAAAGGCGAATAGATAAAAATAGCAAACAAAACGATGAATAAAATATACGATGTAAATTTGATGCGCTCAGCAACCGCACCCACTACTAACCCAGGGGTGATAATTGCAAACATTAATTGGAATACAGCAAACAATGACAGCGGTACAGTTGGTGCTAAACTCCATGATGGTCCAGAATTTACGCCCTGAAAGAATAAAAATGTTGTTGGATTTCCAATAAACCCTCCTATTGAGTCGCCAAAAGCAAGGCTAAATCCTACAACTGTCCACAATACCGTAATTACTCCTGCAGCAACTACACTTTTAATCATGGTAGAAAGTACGTTTTTGCGATGAACCATCCCTCCGTAAAAGAATGCCAAACCTGGAGTCATCAAGAATACTAGTGCAGATGCAATGAGTACAAATGCAATATCTGGTCCGCTATATTTTCCTTCATCGAAATTAGGAAGTAGAGGAATAAAAAGAGCTAAGATTGCAATCACTATTAATACTGCAAATGGAGCCCATTGTTTAAATAGAATTTTTGCCATAAATTTTGTTTTTATTGTTTGATTTTTGATTAATTATCTAAATTTATAAATTATAATTCAATAATCGATAAAAATTTTAATAAAAAACTGTAATTTTTATCAAAAAAATCAAATAAAACACTAAAATTTAGATAAAAAACAAAATAAATATCAAAAAATAACAAAACGAAAGACAGTTTTTTAAATAATTATCATTTTTTTACTGTTTTTTATAATTTTTTATAATAAAATCATAAAAAACAATAAAATTAATCTTCTGCTACGCTGAAAATCTTTTACACCGTACATCTCGTATATTTATTGGCTCATTCGATGAGCCTGACTTATATTTATATCATGAAATCGTACCATTTAAAATTTCAACAGAATTTGCCACTTTCACTTACTGAAGCTTGGGATTTTTTCTCATCACCACTAAACCTTGCTAAAATTACACCTAGCGACATGGCTTTTAAAGTAACTTCTGACCTAAACTTGGAAGAGAAAATGTATCCTGGAATGATTATTACGTATAAGGTATCGCCAATTGCAGGTATTAATTTGAACTGGATGACCGAAATTACCCAAGTAGCGCACGAAAAGTATTTTATAGACGAGCAACGTTTTGGTCCGTTTAAATTCTGGCACCATCAGCACCACTTTAAAGCGATAGCGAATGGAGTAGAGATGACCGATATACTAACCTACGGCTTGCCCTTTGGATTTATTGGAGAAATAGCCCACGATATTCTGATAAAAAAAAGATTGAAAGAAATATTCAATTTTCGGGAAAAGAAAACGATCGAACTGTTTGGACAATTTTAAGTCTTGAGTTCGAAGTTGTGCGTTTGGATACGTCGCGCTTGAAACTCCAAGCTCCAAACTAATTACTCCAAACTTAAGTAGGCCGAGCCTTGCACCACTCCCCTTCGCTCAATTTCCTTATCCATATAAGTCTGAATAGCCGATTTATTTAACCCCCAGTTTGGTGCGATTAGCAAATCCCAATCTGATATACCGAATAATCGCTGAATAACAATATCAGGACGCAATAAAGGAATCAATTCACAAAGCAAATCGGTATATTCTTCGAGCGTAAATAATTTAAAAGGATTTTTCTTGTATTTAGCACCCATGATAGACCCATCAACCACATGTAAATGATGAAATTTGACAAATTTAATTTGAGGAAAGCGATTGATTTCATGAATATACCCCTTCATCATCTCTCTCGTTTCCCAGGGAAAGCCGAAAATTGTATGCACACAAAGGTCGAGCGTTGAATTTTCGAGTAACTCAACCGCTTTTACAAATTCACCGTGACTGCAGCCACGATTAATTTGCTCTAAGGTTTCGTCATATATCGACTCCATACCCATTTCTAAATCCACATCAAAACGATCAGTATAGCTTTCTAATAAGGCAACCTTTTCGGCATCAATACAATCTGGACGAGTACCAACAGCAAAGCCGACTACATCTTCTGTGTTTACAGATAAAGCTTCGTCGTACATAAGCTTCAAATAATGCACGGGTGCATACGTATTGGTATTTGGCTGAAAATAAACAATGAATTTGTCTGCTTTATAAGAAGTTTTAGCACGTTGCATTCCTTCCAGTAGCTGATCTTTAATATTAGGATTTTTTCGAGAAGGCTCTGGAGTAAATGAGTCGACATTACAATAAGTGCAGCCACCGTAGCCTTTACTTCCATCACGATTTGGGCATGTAAATCCCCCGTCTACAATTACTTTAAATACGCGTTGACCTTTATATTTTTCACGGAGGTGCGTGCCGTAGTTTTTATAACCTTTTATACCTAAATCGATTGCCGTTCCCATATACATTACAAAAATACACAAATAGAGCTAGGATTTTTAAGATTATAGGATTTTAACATCATTACTTTTAAAAATGGCTAGTCGATTACCTTCCATGGTTTCTATTGTCATTATTTTTAGTATTATTAGTTGTTTTTTGGGTTAAGCTTTTGGCGCCGAAATTTATTAACAACAATTCCTCCCTTTCCAATTCTATTGCAAGTGCCTGCTGATAAATCACTTCAGAAAAGCCAGACCAAAGAACAGAATAGAGCTCCATGGTATAGCCTATTATTGAATGAATTAGCGCTTCATTTTGCATTTCATCAATATAAAAGAACAGAAAAAACAAAAGCCGGTTTTACCCGAATAAATCCGGATAAAATCGGCTCTGAGTTAGATGACTTAGAAATCCTAATCGTCCTAGCCTTCTTTTGGTTTTGTCAAGTAGTAAACTGGTATTCCAACTAACATAATTACCACACCCCAACCACAAGTACTCGTTTTAGTTATTAATAACGACACACAAATTGCAGTGGCAGCGATAATATATATAAAAGGCAATACTGGATAACCAAAAGCTTTGTACGGACGCTCGGCATTCGGCATTTTTCTTCTTAGAATAAAAATTCCATAAATGGTTAGAATATAGAAAATGATTACAATAATCATCACGTAATCAAGTAAATCGCCATATTTACCAGTTAAGCATAATGCTGATGCCCAAATGCACTGCGCCCATAAAGCCCAAGCCGGCACACTCGCTTCGTTTAGGTTTGCCGCTTTTTTAAAGAACAAGCCATCTTTAGCCATGGTATAATACACTCTCGAACCCGCCATAATCAATCCATTATTACAAGCAAAGGTCGAAATCATAATCATTACCGCGATAATAATCGTTCCTGTATTGCCGAAAATATATTGTGCGGCATCAACAGCTACACGATCTTCTTTTGCAAATGCAATTTCGTTTAGCGGCATCACTGCCACATACATTAAGTTAGCCAACACATAAATCACACTTACAATTAAAGTTCCCAAAAACAAGCTTAATCCGACATTACGTTGTGGATTTTTAATCTCTCCAGCAATAAAAGTTACGCCATTCCATGCATCGCTACTAAAGAGTGAGCCAACCATTGAGGCTGCTATTCCGGCAGCTAAGGCAGTTCCACCAATACTAATCCATGAAGCTGTGGGCGCATCGAACATTTTCGAATCCCATGCATTTGCCCAGTTAGCGTCCCAAACAGCTGAGCTTGCACCTAGCGTAAATCCGAAAATTATTAATCCAAATAAAGAAAGTATTTTTATAATGGTTAAAAATGTTTGCAGCGATTTACTGTTTTTAACTCCTCTACTATTTATATAGGTTAATAATAGAATGGTAAAAATAGAAACCAATTGAGCAGCATTTAGTTTAAACGAGCCCACTTCATATAGGATGTTCTTTTCGCTCACGGCAGGGATCAGATATGCTGTAAACTTAGAAAATGCAACCCCAACCGCAGCAATAGTACCGGTTTGAATTACCGCAAAAAAGCTCCATCCATATAAGAAAGCGATTAATTTATTGTAGGCCTCTTTGAGATAAACGTATTGCCCACCTGCTTTTGGAAACATGGCGCTTAATTCTCCATAACTCACTGCAGCAATCATGGTAATTATTGCTGTAATTACCCAAATTAAAATTAACCAACCTGCAGACCCAACTTGTCTGGCAATATCGGCACTCACAATAAATATCCCAGAACCAATCATAGAGCCCACTACGAGCATTGTTCCGTCGAATAATCCCAGTTCTCTCTTAAAAGACCCTTCTTCTTTTTGGTGTTCCATCTTCTTTTAGTTTTTTAGTTTGGTTTTTAGGTTTATATTGGGCTAATATATAGTAAATAAGGATTAAAAAAAATAGCCCTAACGAATGCTAGACGCACATATTGTGGGAAAGCATAAAAATGTTAATAATCATTTACATAAAAATTTGATTATTAGCGAAACACGCTTATTTTTGCAACCCTTGTATTATTTTTATTTCATCTAAAAACAACTTAACTATAAATTTATAAAATGGAGTTTCTACAAAACAATTTAATCTATTCCATTCCACTTTTAGGCTTAATCGGTATTCTGGTTATGGCTGTAAAAAGTGCTTGGGTAAACAAACAAGACGCAGGTGATCCAAATATGCGCGAACTTGCTGGCTATATTGCCGATGGAGCAATGGCATTTCTAAAAGCAGAATGGAAGGTATTGAGTATTTTCGCCATTTTTACAGCTGCTTTATTAGCGTATTCTGGCACAATTACCGAAATTAACGGGGTGCACATGCATTCGAGCTGGATTATTGCGATTTCTTTTTTAATTGGCGCATTTTTCTCGGCATTTGCGGGATATATTGGTATGAAAGCCGCTACGAAAGCAAATGTACGTACCACACAGGCAGCTAGAACAAGTTTAAAACAAGCCTTAAAAGTAAGTTTCACTGGCGGTACCGTAATGGGATTAGGTGTTGCGGGCTTGGCAGTATTAGGCTTAGGGGGATTATTTATTGTTTTCTTAAAACACTTTAATGTGGTAACGGTAAACAGTACTGAGATGAAGACCGCAATTGAAGTGTTGACTGGTTTTTCATTGGGAGCAGAATCTATTGCTTTATTTGCTCGTGTTGGTGGTGGAATTTATACCAAGGCGGCCGACGTAGGTGCCGATCTAGTGGGTAAGGTTGAAGCAGGTATTCCAGAAGACGATGTTCGTAATCCAGCAACAATTGCCGATAACGTAGGTGATAACGTGGGTGATGTGGCAGGTATGGGAGCCGATTTATTTGGTTCGTACGTGGCTACAATATTAGCTACCATGGTATTGGGCCAAGAAATCGATGTAAAAGATAATTTTGGAGGCATGTCGCCAATCTTGTTACCCATGGTAATTTGTGGATTAGGAATTATCTTTTCGATTATCGGAACTTGGTTCGTAACCATTAAAGATGAGAAATCAAACGTTCAAACTGCTTTAAACTTAGGAAACTGGTCGTCTATTGCAATTACAGCAGTAGCCTCATTCTTTATCGTAAAATGGATGTTGCCTGAAACCTTAAATTTACGTGGTTACGAATTTTCGAGTATGAATGTATTTTATGCCATTATGGTAGGTTTAGTAGTAGGTACCATTATGAGTATTGTTACTGAATATTACACAGCTATGGGTAAAGCCCCTGTAAATTCGATTATTCAGCAATCTTCAACTGGTCATGCCACGAATATTATTGCTGGTTTATCGGTAGGTATGAAATCAACTGTTATTCCAATTTTGGTTTTGGCGGGTGGTATTATGTCGTCGTATTACTTTGCTGGTTTGTACGGAGTAGCAATTGCAGCAGCGGGTATGATGGCTACTACGGCCATGCAGTTAGCTATTGACGCATTCGGACCAATTGCAGACAATGCAGGTGGTATTGCAGAAATGAGCCAATTACCCCCTGAGGTGCGTGAACGTACAGATAATTTAGATGCTGTTGGTAATACTACTGCTGCAACAGGGAAAGGTTTTGCAATTGCTTCTGCAGCCTTAACCTCACTCGCCTTATTTGCTGCTTTTGTAGGTATTGCAGGTATTTCGGCGATTGATATTTACAAGGCTCCAGTGTTAGCGGGATTATTTGTTGGAGGGATGATTCCATTTGTATTCTCTGCGTTATGTATTCAAGCGGTTGGTAAAGCTGCGATGGATATGGTACAAGAGGTACGTAGACAATTCCGTGAAATTCCAGGCATAATGGAATATAAAGCAAAGCCAGAATACGAGAAGTGTGTAGCTATTTCTACAAAAGCCTCCATTCGTGAAATGATGCTACCTGGTGGTATTGCTTTGATTACTCCTGTAATTATTGGTTTTACATTTGGCCCTGAAGTATTAGGTGGGTTATTAGCTGGTGTAACGGTATCGGGTGTATTGATGGGAATTTTCCAATCTAACGCAGGTGGCGCATGGGATAATGCTAAAAAATCTTTCGAAAAAGGCGTAGAAATTAACGGCGAGATGTATTACAAAAAATCAGAACCACATAAAGCTTCTGTTACTGGTGATACCGTTGGTGATCCATTTAAAGATACTTCTGGTCCGTCGATGAATATTTTAATTAAATTAATGTCTATCGTTTCGTTGGTTATTGCCCCTTACATTGCCATTAGTGCAACTGCAGATATGGGTTCGAAAGAGGTGATAAAAGAAGTTAGGATCACAAAAACTGTTGATTCTTTAGGTAACGAAAAGATCGATACCCTAAAAAATGAAGTAGACACGATCATAAAACGTTAGTAATGCATAAATGTTACCAAATTAATGCAATTAATTTTACTAAGTTTGAAATTGAATATTAACTAAACAAAAACTAAACATGAGTTTATTTATTAAAAAACCTATGCACCTGCTTTTAGAAGAGGCAGGAGAAACCAGTAAGGGTTTAAAACGAACGTTAAGTGCGGGTGCTTTAGTTGCTCTGGGTATTGGAGCAATTATAGGAGCTGGCTTATTTGTACGTACTGCTGCAGCAGCAGCCCAAAATGCTGGTCCCTCGGTAACTATTGGTTTCATCATTGCTGCAATTGGCTGTGCTTTAGCGGGTTTATGCTATGCAGAATTATCATCATCTATTCCAATTTCTGGTAGTGCGTACACCTATACTTACGCTACTATGGGCGAGTTTATGGCTTGGATTATTGGATGGGATTTAGTGCTCGAGTATGCTGTAGGTGCTGCTACCGTAGGTATTGCATGGAGTGAATATTTGAACAAACTTTTGGTCGATGTTTTTCACGTGTCGCCCATACCTTACGAATGGTGTCATTCTCCTTGGCAAACCCATGCCGATGGAACCGTAGCTGGAATTATGAATGTACCCGCTTTGTTTATTGTGGTATTGCTAAGTTTATTGTTAATCAAAGGAACTTCTGAATCGGCTTTTGTAAATGGAATTATTGTAATCACAAAAGTAAGCATCGTTATTTTAATTATCGTCTTTGGATGGGGCTTTGTAAATGCTCAAAACCACACTCCTTATATCCCACCTGCAACAACCTATGTAGATCATGCTGGTATTAGCCATAATTTCGGTGGTATTATGGGCATTTTAGGCGCTGCCGGTACCGTATTCTTCGCCTTTATTGGTTTCGATGCGGTAAGTACAGCTGCACAAGAAACAAAAAACCCAAAAACGGCCATGCCTATTGGAATCTTAGGATCATTAGCAGTTTGTACCGTTTTATACATCTTATTTGCACATGTATTAACTGGAATGGCACCTGTTGAATTCTTTAGAACCAAAGGCGGTGAAGCTTCAGTGGTAGCAGCAATTTCTGAATACATGACAGGTTACGGCTGGTTAGCCAAGCTGGTAACTGTAGCTATTTTGGCAGGTTTTTCTTCTGTTATCTTGGTGATGTTATTAGGTCAAAGTCGTGTATTCTACTCAATGAGTAAAGACGGGTTATTACCTAGAATGTTTAGTGATTTACACACTAAGTATAAAACTCCTTATAAAGCAAACTTATTCATTTTAGTATTGGTAGGATTGTTTGCCGCATTTATTCCTGGTGATGTAGTGGGTGATATGACAAGTATTGGAACATTATTCGCATTTATGTTGGTATGTATTGCGGTAATTATCTTAAGAAAAACAAATCCTGAATTACCACGTCAATTTAAAACACCTTGGGTACCATTGGTTCCTATCTTAGGTGTTTTAGTATGCGGTGCAATGATTTTTGGATTAGGTTGGACAAACTGGCTAAGATTAGGCGGTTGGTTGGCAATAGGTTTCGTAATCTATTTTGCTTACAGCCGTAAGAATTCACATTTAAATAATCCAGAGAAGAAGTAATCTTCAATTGATTACATTGAAGAGCCATCTCATTAAATTGAGGTGGCTTTTTGTTATTATTGATTTTATAATTTAATAACCACAATCTATTACCTTTATAGAAAATTTTAAAAGATGGAATATTTTCAATTCGATTTCAGTCAAATTCTCTCAACTACAATGGTATTATTTGCCATTATTGATATATTAGGTTCTATTCCTATTATAATCGAATTGAGAAAGAAGGCGGGTCATATTCAATCCGAAAAAGCTGCGATTGTTGCCACTATATTAATGATTGTTTTTTTATTCGCTGGTAAAGGCTTATTAAATGTGATTGGCATTGATGTTCAATCTTTTGCTATTGCAGGCTCTATTGTTATTTTTGCCTTAGCAATGGAAATGGTTCTTGGATTAACTATTTTTAAAGAAGAAGCACCTGAGAGTGTATCTATTGTACCCTTGGCCTTTCCCCTAATAGCGGGTGCTGGTACAATGACAACCTTGTTATCCTTAAAAACGGAGTACGCAACCCAAAATATTATCGTAGGGATAATTTTAAATATGCTTTTTGTTTATTTTGTGTTGAAAAACACAAATAGGCTAGAAAAATTGTTTGGTAAAACTGGGTTAAACATTTTACGTAAAGCGTTTGGTATTATCCTATTGGCAATTGCGATTAAATTATTTAGAACCAACACTGGGTTGTAACAAATTATCGTTAACTTAGTCTATTCAATAACCAAAGCCTACAAAATGAACAGTTTTGAGCAATTCACGTTAATCATCGGCCTACTTGCCATTCTTTTCGAGGCTTTCAAGCATCTAAAGGATAAGATTAAGCATTGGTTTAGTCACAGCCATTAGGCCATGTTCTTAATAAATCTCGCAACGAACATACTGTCAGCTTTATCGTTATAACCCTTTA
Organism: Pedobacter anseongensis; assembly: GCF_037482965.1. Taxonomy (NCBI): domain Bacteria; kingdom Pseudomonadati; phylum Bacteroidota; class Sphingobacteriia; order Sphingobacteriales; family Sphingobacteriaceae; genus Pedobacter; species Pedobacter anseongensis. The sequence goes on from NZ_JBBHKB010000002.1 coordinate 116,216, forward strand.
TTGATTCCATTTTTTCTAGTTTTACAGGGCAATTTTCTTCGATATATGCTACAACAGATTCATTTTCGGCTTTAAAGACCGAGCAGGTCATGTAAATTAATGGTTTTCCAGGTTTTAGGTATTTAATTACATTTTCGGCAAATGCTTTTTGCAGTTTAACATAGTTTTCAATCTTATATGCATCGAAATAATATAGCATTTCGGGTGTTCTGCCCCAAGTACCCGAACCCGAGCAAGGTGCATCGAGCAATATCCCATCAAATTCGTAATGATGTAACATTTGATCGTTATTCTGTAGAAGATCGACTACTTTTTTGTGGTATTTCTTTATTCCGGCTAATTGAAAACGCTCGTCGAGGTTAATAAGGCTGTTTTCTCTTACGTCGCTTACCAACAATTGGATAGTTGGTTCCAAATCATGTAGCAAAAGTGATTTTCCGCCAGATGCGGCACAGCAGTCCCACCAATAGTCGTATTTCTTAGGTTCAAAATAAGCGCCTGTTTTTTGGGACGATAAATCCTGAACTTGATATAACCTAGCATCATTAATTACCTCTTCCAATTTAGTGCCATTAGGAAGCATTAGCGCATTTTCTATTACCTCCTCAACTGGTATGCCTTTGCTAACCAACTGATCTGTTACGGCCTTAATATGTGTTCCTTTAACTCGAATAAAAAGATGGGGTTGTAAAAAAAAAGACCTTAAAAATTTATCCTTTTCGATAGCAGGCGACAACTGATCATGAAGTACAAAAACATCTTCCAATTTAAATTTGGCATATTTTTTTTGTATCAATTTAATTTTTTCACTTAAAAGATCTGCTACATGAGGAGCTAGTTCCTTTAAGTAGGTTTCTACAATTAAACTTGAAGTTGTGTGGCAAAGAAAATCACCAATGGCTAACCGCTCGATGGGTTCCAATTTTGGAAGTGCCTTACCTAAACGAAAAAAACTATAACTATAGCGTGTAGCCCATCTCCTATCCGATGAGCCCATCTGCTTGTTTTGTTTGAAATAGGTGAACAAGAATCGGTGCAAAGGCATAACACCATCATAATTTTTTAAGATTTGTTCAAAAGCCCTAACGTGATGCTCTACTCTCATACTTAAGCCAAAAAGTTAATTAATTACGCTTAATGTAAGATTTTTATACTGCAAAAGCATCAAATCTTTATTATAATACCCATAAAGAGGATCATAAACAAAGTTAAAAGTGTTGTGAATGCCCCTATATTTTTCTTTGGTAATAAAGTCGAGGTAATTTTTGCCATGTTTGGCAATTAACCTCCCAAAATAAAAACCAATATCGAAACCTTTGATAGCATATTCACTTGGCTCGAAATTAAAGTTGTAACGGTATTTTTTAATAAAATTAATCACATTCGCATCTCTATAATTAACCAGATAAGAAGTGCTAATAATTGTTTTTAATGCTTGCAATTGGTCGGTATTGTAATTTTGTTTTATCCAGTTAGGGTGACCGAATACATTAAATTCATAATCACCAGCCCTTAACTTTGCTATTTTAGCAATCTTATCGATCGTTGGCGCAACAAAGCCCACATCAGATGAACATATGACAACTGCATATTTCTTACCTTTAACCATTCGGGTTTCGAAAACGGCCGACGAAGAAAATTCTTGAACAAGAAGCGATGGGTATTTTAGCTTTAAAAAATTTCTAATCGGTGCAGCAAACTCCTCATCATCAGTTTTTTTTGGATTAATGAGCACCACAATGCTTGTACTTGCTTGAAATTTTGAACCAATATATGCTGCAATTTTTTCGCTATGCTGATCGATGTGATTTACAATGGATATTAACTTCGGGTTTTTAAATTCACTTGGTTTTGATGCTGCTAAAGGTGAAACAATTGGCAAATCATTACTAATGGCAAAATCGGTGAGGTATTTTATCCCTTCAGGAAAAACTGGACCAATAATAAGGTTACTATTCTTAAGCACATCATTTTTTGTTAAGGCCAAGAGTTGAGCATTCTCATCTCGGGTATCATAAACGTTTACTTTAAAATTCAAACCAAAGCTAGCCGCTGAGTCGATACCCATTTTAATGCCTTGATAAAAATCGATAGCCATGTCTGCACGCTCCAATTGAACCTTTGAGGCCGTTTCTAAATTGAGATGATCGAGTTTAAAGGGAATTAACAAAGCAATGTTCGCTTCTGTAAACTTAGGAACAGGTTTAACTGGAACCTGCTTAACTTCTGTTTTTGGTACCGTTTTAACAAGCGGAACTGGTGTCTTTATCACTTTTGGTGAACAAGCCACAAAAACGGAGCATAGTAGGAAGATAAAGAAAATTTTAAGATTAGTCATAGGTTCCTTTAATTCATTCTCAACCGATAACTGGTTAATTATTTAACTGTTTTATTGCTCAATTGTTTTACTGTTCTCAAATTGAAAACTGTCAAATTGAAAACTGTCAACTGAAAACTGTTAACTGAAAACTGTTAACTGAAAACTATTCCCACTCAATAGTTGCAGGGGGTTTCGAGCTAATATCGTATACTACGCGATTAATTCCCTTTACTTTATTGATAATTTCATTTGAAATTTTCGCAAGAACAGGATAAGGTAAGTGACACCAATCTGCCGTCATACCATCTACCGATTCAACTGCACGCAAGCAAATTACATGCTCATACGTTCGCTCATCACCCATTACCCCTACCGATTGAACAGGTAAGAAAATAGCACCAGCCTGCCAAACCTGATCGTATAAGCCAGATTCTTTTAAGTTATTAATATATATGGCATCGGCTTCTTGCAAAATGGCTACTTTCTCAGGTGTAACCTCGCCGAGTATGCGAATAGCTAAACCTGGGCCTGGAAAAGGATGACGACCTAAAATAAACCCTTCTATTCCTAATGATTTCCCCACTCTTCTTACTTCATCCTTAAATAAAGTATTTAAAGGTTCAACGATCTTCAGTTTCATAAAATCTGGCAAACCGCCAACATTATGGTGTGATTTAATGGTTGCAGAAGGCCCTTTTATGGATACCGATTCGATAATATCTGGATAAATTGTGCCTTGCGCTAGCCAAACTACATCTTTTACCTCATGTGCTGCATCATCAAAAACTTCGATAAAAACCCTTCCTATTGCCTTGCGCTTTAGCTCGGGGTCTTTAACACCTGCGAGTGCACTTAAAAATCTATCTTTAGCATCAATACCACGAATGTTTAAACCCATGTCTTTGTATTGTTCCAATACACTTTCGAACTCATCCTTTCTCAGTAAGCCATTATCAACAAAAATACAATGTAAATTTTTACCAATTGCTTTATGAAGCAAAACGGCAGCAACGCTCGAATCTACTCCTCCCGAAAGGCCCAAAACCACCTTATCGTTACCTAATTTCTCCTTTAAGGCACCAATAGTGGTTTCTACAAATGCTTCAGCGGTCCAATTTTGTGAACAATTACAAATGCCAACTAAAAAATTTTGCAATAATGTTTTTCCATCGGTACTATGTGTAACCTCTGGATGAAATTGAATAGCATAGGTATGGGTATCCTTAATTTGATAACCTGCCACGTTAACTTGCGAGGTACTGGCAATAATTTCGAAATTAGCTGGGATGCTTTTAATTGTATCACCGTGGCTCATCCACACTTGTGAATTAAGCTCTATGCCTTTAAATAACTTATTTTCATTATTTACATAATCGAGATTTGCTCTTCCGTATTCTCTCGATGAGGAGGCCTGAACATCACCGCCATTCTGTTGGGCAATAAATTGAGCTCCGTAGCAAACTGCTAGTAAGGGATAGGCCGAAAATAGGGTTAAATCTACATAGGGAGCATCGTCTTGACGAACGGAATATGGGCTTCCAGATAAAATAATCCCTTTTACGGTTGAATCTAATTCTGGAATATGATTAAATGGATGGATTTCGCAATAAACATTTAATTCGCGAACGCGACGGGCAATAAGCTGTGTGAACTGCGAACCAAAATCGAGGATGATGATTTTTTCTAGCATTCGCAAAGGTAGCAATTAGATATGAGATGTGAGATATGAGAGGTGAGATATTTAAGTCTGGAGTGCAAAGTCCTCAGTCTAGAGTCTATCTTATGAAGAAAATAGACTCTAGACTATGGACTCAAGACTAAAGACTATCTCATACGTGCTGAACCACTTCCACTCCAAACCTTACCAAAAAATCCACTCCTTCATCACTCGCTAAGCCTTTGTAGGCCGCATACGAATCTTTAAAATAAACCTTTTTTATACCAGATGATAAAATTAATCTGGCACAGGCAATACAGGGAGAAAGCGTAGTATATAGTGTTGATCCTTCGATTTTGGAGCCATTTTTAACTGCATAAAGAATTGCATTTTCTTCGGCATGCAAAGCTAAAGAGCAACTTCCTTTGCTATCTCGTGCACAACCATTTTCAGGCCATTCTTCATCGCAGTTATGCGTGCCAGCAGGTGGACCATTGTAACCAATAGAAATGATACGCGTATCTTTCGTTAAGACAGCGCCTACATGCGCTCTTACACAGTGTGAACGATTGGCTAAGTCGCTAGCCAAATTCATATAGATATTAGCAAATGAGGGTTTAGCCATTTTTTGTACCTGCCTTATGTCCTTTTATTGCAAAATAGATAATATATAGATAAGCTGGCAACATCGTTATCATAAATGAATGCTGAAAATCAATTTGCAACTTATCTTTTAAAAACCCATAAATTGGCAAAACTAAAGCCCCTCCAGCGATTCCCATAATCATAATTGCCGAGCCGGTTTTTGTAAATTTCCCTAGTCCTTTTATACCCAAAGGAAAAATTGCCGGCCACATTAATGAATTGGCTAAGCCTAGTAGGGCAACTGAATAATAAGACACATATCCTTCACTAAATGAAGATACGATTGTTAGTAAAACTCCAAAGATAGCACATGCGCGTAAGGCCAGTTGCTGTGAAATAAGACGGGGAATAGCGAACACACCAAACACATAACCTACCAACATACAGAACAAGGTAAACGTGGTAGAAAATCGCAAAATATCGGCATTAATATGTAATTCCCTTCCATAAGTGGTAATACCATCTCCAGCCATAACTTCGACCGCTACACAACAAAAAATGGCAAAAGCCCCTAAAAATAAATGCGGAAATTGAAAAATGTTAGTTTTAGCAGATTTTAGATTTGCCGAAGCACTTGTGGATTCTACACTTTCGTCGCCATCTTCATTTACATCTGGTAAGTGCACAAATTTTATAAGAATGGCGAATAAGACAAAAATCACTGCCAAAGCTATGTAAGGGGTATGAACGCGCTGTAACAACTCATCCAGAATCGCATTTTTTTGCGCTAAATCTGTGGTTGCATTTAATTTTGCGGTTACTTCTTGAGAATTTTTTAAGAAAAGCACTCCAAAAATGATAGGCACTAAAACTCCAGCACCCTTATTACACAATCCTGCAATGGAGATTCGAGATGCAGCACTATCAATTGGACCAATGATACTAAGATATGGATTTACTGCAGTTTGTAATAAGGCCATAGCTGAGCCTTGTATAAAAATACCAGTCAAAAATAAGCCGTAACTTCTGTTATCCGCAGCTGGTATAAAAATTAGAGAGCCTACACCCAAAATTACCATCCCGATGACCAACCCATTTTTAAAACCTACTTTTTGCAAAATCCATGAACTGGGTAGCGCTAAGAAAAAGTAGGCGATATATGAGGCAAACGTTACAAAGAAAGCCTGTAGATCGGTTTCTAAATTTAATGCCAGTTTTAAGAATGGAATTAATGTTCCGTTGGCCCAGGTTACGAAACCGAAAATAAAAAACAAAGCGCAGCAAATTACCATCGGCAATAGGGCAGTTTTGTTTTGGGTTGGAATAGATGTCATTAGTTAGTTTGGGGTTAAATTTTAGCTAACATAAGCAAAAATAAAAGGCATTTAAAAATTTATAACTGCGCAAACGTTTGATCAGGGGCAAAAAAAGAGCCCCGATATAAATCGGAACTCTAAATAAAATCCATTTCACAAAGTATATCTCGGTTTAATGACCTCCTGAGACTTTTTCATCGAAGCTAATGCCTTGTGCTTTCAAAATACCGCTCACTTTCCATGCATAATAAGCTAAGTAAGCAAAACAAAGGACGCCTACTATATAACTAAATTGAATTCCTGTAAATTCTGAAACATAGCCTTGCAACCAGCTTACGAGACCGCCACCCATAATCATCATAATTAACCAGCTACTTCCTTGGCTCGTGTGCTTACCTAAACCAGCTACAGCTAAAGTGAATATGCAAGGCCATAACGTACTACAAAATAAACCAACACTGGTAAACGCATAAACACTTACCATACCTGTGGTAAACATTCCGATAACTAGTGCCAAAATACCTATTCCCGAAAATATTAACAGCATCCTTGCTGGATTACCTTTACTCATCATATCAGCAATAATTAGTATCAAAATAATTAATGCATACACATAAAAAGGCGCCAAATCATGACCAAATGCAGCATTTACACCTAAGAATATTGCAAATGCTAGATAAGGGGCAACAAATCGTAATATTTTTTGTGTACTTACATTATCGGTAAAGGCTTCAACGGCGCCCGTCCATCTACCAATCATCATGCTTGCCCAATACAATGAAATATAAGGCGCAATATCTTTAATCGCAAATCCCAAATCTTTTTCCATGTAAGCGGGTAAATTACTGGCAGTAGATACCTCAACACCAACGTATACAAAAATACCAATCATCCCTAAAACCAATTGTGGATACTTTAAAGCTGAACCTTTTACACTTGCATCATCTACCTTAGCTTCCACCAATGGCGGTTTATCGGGAATTGGGGATAATTTTAAAAAAAGCGCTACAATTAAGAATGCTGCGCCTAAAATGAGATAAGGTGTTTTTACACTCTCGATGCTTACATCGCCAGTAGAGCTCGAAATAGAACCAAAAATGGCAAAACTTACAATAAGTGGCCCAATGGTAGTGCCAAAATTATTAATACCTCCTGCTAGCGTTAAACGCTGTGATCCTGTTTTAATTGGCCCTAAAGCAATAGCCAGAGGATTAGCAACCGTTTGTTGGAGTGAGAAACCTAGTGCAACAATAAACAAACCCGAAAGCATTAAAGGGAACGATTGCAAATTTGCAGCAGGGTAAAACAATAAGGTTCCAAGAGCCGAGATCGTTAAACCAAGCGCTAAACTATTTTTATAACCTATGGTATTGATCAAATCCTTTTTCATCAATGCCGAAATACCAACGTAGATTGCCGAGCCAACAGTGTAAGCTACATAAAAGGCTATCGACACCAATTGGCTTTCACTTTGCGATAAATCAAATGCATGTTTAAATACAGGGATTAAAATATCGTTACTAGCGGCTACGAATCCCCAAAAGAAGAAGACCGTAACCAAGGGAAGAAATTGGCCCCATTTGGTTTGTGAATTTTGTTCCATTTAAAATTTAAGGTTTAAGATTTCTATTTAAGTTTAGTTCGATAAACTTAAATAAAATATTGCTTAGTAAAGTGTAATTTTTACACAAATACCAATTAAATAAACGTTATTACGACGTATATAAACAGAAATTAAGGTAAAAAACTTCCTACAACTAATAAGAAAATGACAGATTTTTAGGTTTAAAAATCGCATATTAGCATAAAAATTATCAGAGGCAAATGTTCGAAGCGATATTATTGGGTATGGGTGCTGGGTTAATTTCCTCATTCTTAACTGGTCCGGTTTTTTTTTCGATGATAAAGACCAGTATAGAGAAGGGTTTTAAGGCAGGCTTCTCGTTAGCTATTGGTGTTATTATAAGCGATGTTATTTTAATTGGAATTGTACTTTTTGGAAGCCAATTTTTCGAATATAAAGAAAGCTTCGATAAATATGTTGGCTTTATTGGAGGAGCATTTCTCTTCGCCGTGGGACTATATTATCTATTTGCAACCGTAGCTATTAACTACGAGAGCCAAGCCCTCCAAAAGGTAAGCAAACGGGGTTACCTCATTAAAGGTTTCCTTATGTGTATTTTAACACCATCAACCTTAATGTTTTGGATTATTGTAAGCAGTATTATTTCGGTAAAGCTAAACAACAAGCTTGATGAGAAACTTCTTTGCTTCTTTATAGCTATGGCTACCCAACTTACTATAGATGGCCTTAAAAGCTATTATTCGAGCAAATTGAGGTATAGGATTAAGGAGGACTCCTTGAAAAAGTTAAACAAGGTTGCCGGGGTTATTATTATCTTATTTGCAATTTGGATGGTTGTGAAGACGTATTTGAAGTTTTATGCCTAGTGCATTAAAATAACTACCGAGTACACTGAGTTTTACACATAGAACGCCGGGGTTTTAACCGCAAAGGCACGAATAACGCAAAGTTAATTGCTTATTTATTTTAATAAAAATTTAACTGAAAAAATTGAATAAGCTCCCTTTCCCTTACTCTGTGCGAACTCCCATACGCTGTGGTTAAAACACCCAGAGCCACAACCCGAAACTCACAACCCGCAACCCTCTTAGTAAGCTCGCTGATTATTCCCTTCTTTCCAATTTACAAAGGCCTTATTTACTACTTTATTTCCTCCTGGCGTAGGATAATTTCCAGAAAAATACCAATCACCCGTATGGTTGGGGCAAGCGATATGCAAATTATCTAGGGTTTGATAAATCACCTCCACTTCTGCCACTGTGCCAGTTGGAGTTATTATTTTAGCAATCTGATCTGAAATTTCTTGCTGTTTAAAGGGGCGATAAATCTCTTTAACAAAGTTGATAATCTCTTCTTTTGGCAATAACAAAGAGGCTTTACATTTCTGATAAACTTCTTCTATAATATGCTCCATGCCACGCTCCTTAAGCAACTGAATAGCTGCATCGAATGCAACGAACTGTCCCATTTTAGACATATCGATACCATAGCAATCTGGATATCGAATTTGAGGGGCCGACGAAACAATAATTATTTTTTTAGGGTGTAGCCTGTCGATAATCTTAATGATACTTTGTTTTAAGGTTGTTCCCCTGACAATCGAATCATCAACTGCGATTAACGTATCGGTATGATTTTTTATCACACCATAGGTAGTATCATAAACATGGGCTACCATTTCGCCACGATCTGCATCCTGGGTGATGAACGTTCTCAGCTTTACATCCTTTATGGCTAGCTTTTCTACCCTTGGCGACATAGACAGCAATTCATCGAGTTCGGTATCGTTTAATTGCTCTTTACGATTTAATAAAGCATCTTTTTGAACAGACCTCACATGTTCGTGAAGGCCCTCTACCATTCCGTAAAAAGAAACTTCGGCTGTATTCGGAATAAACGAAAACACAGTGTTTTTTAAATCACTCTTTACCGATGATAACACTTGAGGAATGAGTAAGTGACCCAATTTTTTACGCTCCTTATAAATATCGGCATCACTTCCTCTCGAAAAATAAATTCGCTCAAATGAACACGCCCGTTTCTCTTCAGGTTCTCGGTACATTTCGTGAGTTACGGTACCATCTTTTTTTACAATTAACGCATATCCAGGATTAATCTCTTTCACATGCTTAATTTGAACATTAAATGCAGTTTGAATGGCCGGGCGTTCTGAAGCAGCAACCACAATTTCATCATCCGCATAATAATACGCAGGACGTATGCCAGAAGGATCGCGCAATACAAAGGCATCGCCATTACCCACAATACCGGAAATGGTATATCCACCGTCCCAATTTTTTGCCGAGCGACGAAGGATATTGGCAATATTTAAGTTGTCCGAAATTTTATGCGTGATGTCTACATTATTTAATCCATCCTTTTTATAGGTATCAAATAACTCTTGATTTTCATCATCTAAGAAGTGACCAATTTTCTCAAGTACGGTAACCGTATCTGCTTTTTCTTTTGGGTGCTGACCAAGTTCATAAAGTTGTTCAAGCAATTCATCCACATTGGTCATGTTAAAGTTACCAGCAATCACCAAATTTCTAGTCATCCAGTTATTCTGACGCAAAAAAGGATGGCAATTCTCAATACTGTTCTTGCCATGGGTACCATAACGCAAATGGCCTAGCAAAACCTCGCCGATGAAGCTTACATTTTGTTTTAACCATTCGGTATCTTTCATCAACTCTGGAGTTTCGTTTTGGATGTCGACAAACTTATTCTGTACGTATCCAAAAATATCAGCCACTGCATTTTGAGCCATTGATCGGTGCCTGCTAATGTACCTAGAACCCGGCTTCATATCGAGTTTAATGGTCGCAATACCCGCACCATCTTGACCTCGATTGTGCTGCTTTTCCATCAACAAATACAATTTGTTTAGTCCGTAAAGTGCAGTACCGTATTTTTCCTGGTAGTATGAGAGCGGTTTTAACAGGCGGATAAAGGCTATTCCGCATTCGTGCTTGATCTGATCACTCATGTTTGATGATTGAGCCGCAAATTTACCCTTTTAAAAATTTAAAACCTAAAAAGAAATGAAAGATAATCTCATTAAAATGTTATTTTTAGCATTGGTGGTAGCTAAAACGCAACCAATGGCGCCTTGATTGATAAAACCTTAAGCTTTCATTATCTCGGCCGAAATTTCTTCTCCTAAAAAAACAGTCGCATGTCTATCAAAGGTAGCTACATCACCAGATGTGTAAAACTGTCTTTGCTTATTTTTACCAAGCTTATTTTCAATCTCCGGATGTCTTTTCAAATAATGGACCAAGCTGTTGGCTACAATTTCTCCCTGTGCTAAAAGTTTGATGTCTTTAGAAAGATATTCCTCAATTTTTGGAATAAGCAATGGATAATGTGTGCATGCGAGCAAAATACAATCAATTTGAATCGATTTTTGAAGTAGCGCTGTAATATATTTCTTTACAAAATAATCGGCACCATTATCCAAATGTTCTCCATTTTCGATTAAGGGTACCCACATCGGGCAGCTTTGTTGATGTACCTTAACTTCTGGAAAGAAATGATTAATTTCTATGGGATACGAATTAGAATTAATGGTTCCCCGTGTTCCCATTATGCCAATATTTTTATTCGTAGTGTAATTGCCAATCACTTCGGCAGTGGGCCGAATTACGCCAAGCACGCGATGATTCGGATATTTTTTTGGCAAATCTAATTGTTGGATACTACGAAGTGCTTTTGCCGAAGCGGTATTGCAGGCTAAGATAACCAATGGACAACCTTGCTTAAAAAGCCATTCTACACATTCGAGTGTATATTGATAAACGGTTTCGAATGAATGATCACCATAGGGCGACCGCGCATTATCACCCAAATAAATATAATCGTAAGCAGGCAACCTATCTGCTATCGATTTAAAAACAGTTAAGCCCCCAAAACCCGAGTCGAAAATTCCTATCGGTGTGTTATTCAATTTAATTGTGTGTTAACGAATGACAAATGAACAAATGAACCAATATACAAAAAAGCGTCCCGATAGTAAATCAGAACGCTTTATACCTATTTTATTTACTAATTTTTCTTAGTAGAGGTTGTAGCAGGCGTTTTAACTGCCGCTGCAGGAGTAGCAGTTAAGCTAATGCCCAATTTTGTTTTCACAGCATCTGTTACATTTTCTCCACCGTCAAAATAAACTACATTATTAAACCCTGATTGAGCTGAAATATCGAAAACATAGGCAAGCCCCTTTTCCTTTGCAACAGCTGCTATAGCAGTTGACACTTTTCTACTAACTTGAGGAAATAATTCTTGTTGTTTAGCTGTAAGATCATTTGTTGCTTTTGTTTTTGCATCATCAATTCTTTTTTGAAAATCTTGAAGATCGATACTTGCCTGTTGCAATTCTTTCGAAATCACGTCTAATTCTTTCATTGTAGCCACTTTATTAGCTTCACTCATTTCTGTTTGCAATTTTTGCCCCTTTGCCTCTTTATCTTGTGCTGCTTTAAGTTTTACCTGATATTCTTTAATCATGTTTTCAATTTCAGTTTGTTTAACTTTGTTTAAAGCTTCAAGAGTAGACTGAGCGGCTTTAGCTTCTGGCATTACATCATAAATTTCATCGGTATTCAGGTGACCAAACTTTTGTTGTGCATTTGCGATATTAGCAGTTAGCATCAAACCAGCTGCAACAAAAAATACGTTAATTAACTTTCTCATCTTTTTATTTTACTTAATAATTATTTTATAATTGATTTGTGTGTTCTGTTCTTTATTTCACTATTGTGCCTGGTTTATAACCTAAGCGCGTAATTACATCATTGCTGATGTCGTAAGTACTACTCGCATAAATCATCATCGTTGATTCACTGCTTTTGTCAAATACAAAATCTATAAACTTTGATTTTGCAGTTTCGCCAATTACCTTAGCAATTTTATCTTGTATTGGCTTTAATAATTTAATACGTAATTGGAAAAGCTCTCCTTCTGGCCCGAATTTTATACGCTGTAATTCTTTCGCCTTTTTTTCCTTTTCGATAATGTCGTTCTCCCTTCGTTTACGCATCTCATCGGTTAATAAAACCTGGTCAGCTTGATAGGACTTGTACATTTTATCGATTTCAATAAAACTTTCCTCTACTTGTTTTTGAAACTGCTCAGACATTCCGTCTACTTGGCTCAACGAAGATTTATACTCGGGCATATGCTTCAAAATGTATTCTGTATCTACATAAGCAAACTTTTGTGCTGATGCCCCTAATCCCATTATGAGCAAAAAGCTAAAAAATATATATTTCTTCATAGTGAAAAATTTATCTCCTTAATTAAAACCCCCAATTTGCTGAGCAATGCTAAAGTGGAATTGACCTTTATTGGCATCAGGAATACCTGGGATTTTATCAAATCCATAACCATAATCTATGCCAAGTAATCCAAATATCGGTAAAAATATTTTTGCACCAACACCAACAGACCTTCTTATGTTAAACGGATTAAAATCGCTAAACTTATTCCACGTGTTACCACCTTCAGCAAACATGGTTAAAAAAGCAGTGGCTTGTTGACTGGTAATTACCGGATATCTCAGTTCGGCAACATATTTTGTGAAAATCGGGCTACCAGAGCTTTGTGCGATAGTTGTATTAGAACCCAATGGAACAACAGAGTTGTTTGAGTAACCACGCATTGCGATTAACTCAGATCCCTGTAAAAAGTCGAACCCTTGCATACCATCACCTCCTAATTTAAAACGCTCAAATGCCGACTGACCAACGGCAGAGTTATAACTGCCCAAGAAGCCGAATTGCGCTTGGATTTTTACAACTAAACTTCTACTACCAAGCTGTGCAACCGTTAAAAACGACTGCGTTTCGAACTTCCATTTATGATATTCAGTAAATTTATAACGTTGTTTATCGGAAGCTATTGCATAGTTTACATTGTTTAGCAATGAATAAGGAGGCGTAGCCTGAACCGTAAACTTAACATAAGACCCCCCCGTTGGGAAAATACGGTCGTTTCTCGAATCCCTAGATAACTCTTGTGTGATGTTTAAATTATACGATGTACCTGTACTAAATAAATATCCAGGATAGTTATTTAAAATATATTGGTTTAAGTTAAGTGAATGTGATAAGGAGAACCAGTTATCTGGCCATTTCAATTTTTTACCTAAACTAACAGAGACCCCATTCAAACGGATCTTTTGAAAACCTGTTTCCGTTTCTGCATAACCATTCGATTGTAAAGATGTAAATGCGCTTACACCAAAACTAACCGGCTTTTTACCTCCGAACCAAGGCTCAGAGAATGAGAAACTATACGATTGGTAGAATTTACCATTTGTTTGTCCACGTAAACTTAATTTTTGACCATCGCCTTTAGGCAGCGGCTTATAAGCTTCTCCGTTAAACAGGTTTCTTAACGAGAAGTTGTTAAAGGTTAACCCTAACGTACCAATTACTCTACCTCCTCCAAAACCTCCAGAAAGCTCTACCTGATCGGAAGGTTTTTCTTCAACATGATATTCGATATCAACCGTACCATCACCTGGATTAGGTTTTGGAATGGGGTTGGTTTTAGTTTCATCGAAATTTCCAAGCTGACCAATTTCACGAACACTACGCACCAATAAGTCTTTCGAGAATTTCTCGCCTGGTTTTGTATAGAGAATGCGTTGAACTACCCTGTCGTTCGTAATGGTATTCCCAACTACAGTGATTTTGTTATTCGTATATTGAGGACCTTCATAGATGCGCATTTCGATATCAACAGTATCGTTATAGATTTTAGTTTGAACCGGATCTATATTAAAGGTTAGATAACCATCATTTAAGTAAATTGTAGATACATCATCGCCGTTGGCACTACCGCGCAACTTAGCTTCTAATTTTTCCTCACTAAATAACTGCCCCTTCTCAATGGTGAACACTTTTTGCAGATATTCGGTAGTATATTTTGCGTTACCAACCCAGGTAATGTTTCCAAAATAATATTTAGGACCTTCGTGCACATCGATTTTAATACCAATTGATTTATCATTGTATTTATAAATGCTGTCTTTTAAAATGGCGGCATCACGATAGCCACTTTCCTGCATTTTAGCAATTAATTTTATTTTATCCTCTTCGTACTTCTCTTTATTGAACTTACCGCTACCAAATACCTTATAAAAGGCTTGTTGTTTTGTTTTCTTAAGATATTTTCTAAGTTTGGCCGATTTAAATTCTTTATTCCCGGTAAAATTAATCTCATGCACCTTTACGCGTTTCCCTTTATCTATTAATACTTGTAAGATTACGCTATTATCTTGGTTTGGATCAGGTATCGATTTAAAATCAATCTTTGTAAAGAAATAACCTTTATCTAATAGGTATTTATTGATGATTGTTTTGGTTGTATTGTATAAATTATCGTTTATAATCGTTTTTCCTGCTTTATCTGCCAATTTTTCAGAAATATCAGTCTTTTGCGATTTCGTAATTCCTAAAAATTCGAATGAACTTAAACGAGGGCGCTCTACTACATTAATATCAAAATAAACTGTATCGCCAACAATCCTATCGATATTCAATTGCACATCATCAAACAAACCTTGAAGCCATAAATTTTTGATGGCATTTCCTGTTGCTTCACTTGGGAGGGTAATTACTTCACCCTTTGTTAATTTCGAAAGAATGATAATTACTTCTTTATCTACATATTTGGCTCCGCTTAAGGTGGTTCCGCCAATTATATATTCTTTAGGATTAAAATAATCTAATCCACTAACGCTTAAGTTAGGCTTTGGAGGGGCAGCTTGAGGACGGATTTGTGCTACACTTGGTAAGCCAATACATAGCAAAAATAGGAGTTGGTATATTCTTTTCATTTGTTAATTAAAAACGATGCTAAGTTAATTTAAACACCTGTTAAAAAGTGTTAAAAGTAAAATTAGTTCAATTGTTCACTAATTTTCCCAAAGCGACGTTCGCGTTTTTGGTAATCTACAATGGCTTCAAAAAGGTCTTCTCTTCTAAAGTCGGGCCATAGTGTTTCGGTAAAATATAGTTCGGTATATGCAATTTGCCATAAGAGAAAATTACTTACCCGATGTTCTCCGCTTGTGCGAATCATTAATTCAGGATCAGGTATTGTATGCGTTGTTAACTGCGCAGCAAAAATTTGTTCATTAATATCGGCTAAGGTAAGTTGCTCGGATTGAATTTGTTCAATTAATTTTTTAGCCGCTTCAATAATCTCCCATTTTGCGCTATAACTAAGTGCCAAGGTAAGGGTACATTTAGTATTATTGGACGTAATTTCCATTACATTTGCCAAATCGTCGATACATTTTTGGGGTAAAGATTTTAGGTCTCCGATTGCATTTAATCGAACATTATTTTTATTTAACGTTTCGGCTTCGTTATTAATGGTAGAAATGAGTAACTCCATTAATGCATTTACCTCATCAATTGGCCTGTTCCAATTCTCGGCAGAAAACGCATAAACCGTTAGGTATTTAATACCGATATCTACACAACCTTCCACAATATCCTTCACAGAAAGTACACCGCTCTCGTGACCAAAAACTCTGAACTTGCCCTGATTTTTTGCCCAACGACCATTACCATCCATTATAATTGCAATGTGTTCTGGCAAACGATTGATGTCTATTTGTTCTTTAAATCCCATTAAATGATAATCCTTGCCCTAAAAAGTGAAGCATTTTTGGCTCACAAAGGTATAAGATATCCCAATATTTACAAATAGATACGTATCTCTTTTTCTAAAATCACCTCTTTGGTCGCCAGGCCCGTATAATTTAGGGCCAAATTCTACAGAGCGATCACTTACGTTTACTCCACCCCAAAATTTATCCACTACAGGATACACACCACTTACATCATCTAAATAATCAGTAAATGTGGTCCTATAACCTAATTGTCCAAAAATTGTCCAGTTTTCACTCTTTTTATACTTTACTCCTGCACCATAAGGAATTACAATTGAATAATTCTTATATAATGATGGTAAATCTTCTGTGTTTAACTTTCGTAATTCGAATATATTTTCGACATTATTAATCGGATCTATATAAGTGCCTTTTGAATTAAAAATCACGCCGCCAACTCCTGTAAATAAGTAGGGTGTTACTCTTCTTCTACTTCCTGGCGAATACATATCAAGAAAATTAAAACTTCCTATAAACGCAATTTCTGTGAGTGTAGTCTGAAAATTCAAGTTTCGCTGCACCAGTTCTTCATTTTTAGAATTAGCATCATTGCCTTCGATAATCCCTCTATTAATATGTATCCCAATGCCCCAGTGCGGATCGAGATTCATTTTCCCAAAAACTCCAAAATTTTGGCCACTGAGTTTTACTGGATTAAATTGATTAAAATCGCCAATGTATCCAGACCCCCCAAAATTTACCCCAATTTCAGGACGTTGTGCAAGGGCAATTGGTAAAAAACTGATTAGCGATAGAACGGAAAGAATTAATTTTTTATACTGCATTTTAATAGTTTCGTGTATCTATACCCCATAGTAATTTATTCCTTAACGTAGTTAAATAGCTTTCATTGTTAAGTCGGATTAAATTAATGTTAAAATTAGCTTTATTCACCGTTATTTTAACCGAACGATCTACGGTTTCGGTTCTTGAATCGCAAGAAACTAAGAATTTAGTGGTTCTAGCTTCAATTTCAAAGGTCAAAACCACATGATCTGGAACAATAACTGGTCTAACATTTAGATTATGTGGGGCAATTGGTGTAATTACAAAATTTTGCGCATTGGGTAATATAATTGGTCCACCGCAACTTAAAGAATAGGCAGTAGAACCCGTTGGTGTAGCGATGATCAAGCCATCTGCCCAATACGAATTAATAAACTCGCCATCCATATAGGCATGAATAATCATCATGGCAGAATTATCTCTTCGATGAATAGTAATATCGTTTAAAGCAAAATTTTCTTCTCCAAACAAAGAGTTTTGAGATTCAAGATTAAGTATAATTCTTTTATCTAATGAATATTCGCCATTAACCAAAGCTTCGATGGCCTTCTTTATTTCGTTTTTGTTGATACTCGCCAGGAAACCTAATCGCCCAAAATTTATACCAATAACTGGAATTTGCGAATCTCTAATTAAAGAAAGCGTATCTAATAATGTACCATCACCACCTAAACTTAAGAGCACATCAGCTTCATCTACTAGTTCATGGTGATTATTAAACACACCTACTTCGGCAGAGAGTTTAATTTTATTCTTGATAAAGTGATAGTATCGCTGGTAAAGTAAGATGGAAATTTTATTTTCGGCTAATGCATCAAATACCTGTTGGACAAAAGGCAACACACTATCGTTAAAATCTCTACCGTAGATTGCGATTTTCATTAAGCCTTATACGTTTAGATAATTCATGAATGAATTGAATCGATCGGCTGTGCCATTATCCGATTGGGTGTGATTAAAAACTGCTTTCACTTCATAATCGTACCTTTCGAAGGACGCAATAATTCCAGAAAGCTCAGTTTTGTTAATTTTTAAGGTAACCTCTAGGCGTGTAGAATCTGGAAATGAGCTTACATACGATGAAAGGATTTGTGCATTATCTGCTTCGACGATTTGCGCCATATGGGCTAAAGAGTTATTTCTGTTACTTATTGAAAGTACAATAATACCGCCTGGCTCCTTAACAGCATACATTTCTGCAGTACAATTGAGCAAGTTATGGATGGAAACCAAGCCTAAATAATTCCTATTGCTATCGAGCACGGGTACGATAGACAAATGGAGCTGATTAAAAAGCCTTATAATGTCGTACAGATGGGCATTATCGAACACAAAAGGGTTAAGTATCGCTAGCGATAAACTTCCAAGTGGTGTTTCTTGATCCCTAACTTCGATAAGTTCATCTTCAGAAACCAATCCTAAAAATTGAGTTTCGTTTACAATGGGCAAATGATAAAGTTTGAACTCACTCATTCGCTCCAAAGCTTTCTGAACGGTGTCAGAAGTTTTTAAAGGAGGAATTACATTCGATATGAGTTCTACTGCTAGCATTTATTTTAATAAAATTCTATTCAAAAAGGTATTTAAAAATTCGATAAAAACTTCTGGTCGTTCCATCATTGGCGCATGGCCGCATTTGTCTACCCAATTCAATTCAGAATTAGGCAGTCGTTCATGGAATTCAATTGCTACTTCCGGAGGCGTAATTTTGTCTTGCCTACCCCAAATTAAAGAGACAGGAATGGTAATTTTTGATAATTCCTTTGACATATTATGTCGAATTGCCGATTTTGCCAAAGCTAAAATGCGAATTACACGCGATCGATCATTAATCGACTTAAATACTTCATCTACCAGTTCTTTTGTGGCTGTTGCTGGATCGTAAAATGTAAACTCTACCTTCTCCCGAACATAATCGTAGCTTTCTCGCCTTGGAAAAGAGCCACCAAAAGCATTCTCATATAGCCCAGAACTACCAGTAAGCACCAATGCCTTCACAAACTCTTGGTGAGCAGAGGTAAACACCAAGCCCACATGCCCGCCTAATGAATTGCCAACAAGTACCACTTGGTTTAGTTTTTTAAACTTTAAGAAACGATGTACATATTTCGACAAACTTTTTACCCCTAAGGTGAGAATAGGTAAATCGTAAATAGGTAAAATTGGAACGACCACATTATAGTTTTCTTTAAAATGATCTATTGTGGGTTCCCAATTGCTCAGTTCGCCCATCAATCCATGAAGTAATACAAGCGTTTGCCCTTTACCCGCCTCAATGTATCTAAATCCGTCTTCTTCTATTACTTCGTATTGCATAGTTATCTTATCTGTGGTGTTTGCTACTAAGTTAATAGAGTAAAATTAAATTAAAGCAAATTACTTAATATTTTTTGTGATTAGCTGATTAGCTAATTGGTTAATTGATTTCTTACTAGTTCGCCAATTAATTTTCCGTCGGCCTTTCCCGCTAATTCCTTATTAGCTATCCCCATTACTTTTCCCATCTCTTTTATGGATGTGGCTCCAGTTTCGGAAATTAT
Organism: Pedobacter anseongensis; assembly: GCF_037482965.1. Classification (NCBI taxonomy): domain Bacteria; kingdom Pseudomonadati; phylum Bacteroidota; class Sphingobacteriia; order Sphingobacteriales; family Sphingobacteriaceae; genus Pedobacter; species Pedobacter anseongensis. Next base: position 135,694 of record NZ_JBBHKB010000002.1, read on the forward strand.
TCTGGCAACTACTTTAGCTATAGCTTCGCTAGCTAACTGCTGTGGCAAAAATTGATTAATAACATCAATTTCTTCCTGTTCTACAGTAAATAGATCTTCGCGACCTTGTTCTTTATAAATAGCAGCCGATTCTTTGCGCTGTTTAACCAAACGTTGCAGGATTTTCATTTCAGCCTCTTCTGTAATTTCTTCGGCATGACCCTTTTCTGTTTTTGCTAACAAAATTGCTGCTTTTATGGCTCTTAAACCCCTCAATTTAGCCTGATCTTTGGCCAACATGGCTTGTTTTATTTCTTGATCTATGGTTGATGCTATCATATTTTTCTGGGTGTTTCGTTTTTTGGTTATTTGGTTTTTTAGGTGTTTAGTTTTTTGGTTATTTGGTTTTTTAGGTGTTTAGTTTTTTGGTGTTTGGGTCTATTGCTAAACGTTTTGCCCAAACAATCGAACAACTAACCAAGTACTTAATTCCTCTTAATCAACGACCCATTTGCTTGGGCAGTGGGCATAATTAACATCTCGTTAATATTAACATGGGCTGGCCTACTTACGGCAAACCAAATTGCTTCGGCAATATCTTGTGCAACAAGGGGTTCGAAACCATCGTACACTTTCTTTGCCCTAGCTTCATCGCCTTTAAAACGAACAATTGAAAATTCTGTTTCAACCGCACCCGGATGAATTGCTGTTACTTTTATGCCATGCGGCAATAAGTCTATCCGCATCGCTTTATTCAAGGCGTCTACTGCATGCTTCGTAGCACAATATACATTACCATTTGCGTAGACTTCTTTACCTGCTATTGATCCAATATTAATAATATGACCTTTTTTTTGTTCAATCATCCAATTGGAGATTATTTTAGTTACGTAAAGCAATCCTTTAACATTGGTATCAATCATCGTATCCCAATCGTCTGTATCCCCTTTATCGATCGGCTCTAGGCCTTGGCTTAAACCTGCATTGTTAATCAACACATCTACCTTTTTCCACTGTGGAGACAATGTGCCTAGCTTATACTCCAATTCTTCTTTATCTCTCACATCAACCTGAAGCGTTTTCACCTCAATTGCATATTTAGCAATTAATTCGTGAGCCACTTTTTCGAGCAGGTGTTCCCTTCTTCCCACTAAAATTAAATGATAGCCTTGTTGTGCAAAGTTATGGGCGCAAGCTTCACCAATACCTGAACTTGCCCCTGTGATTAAAGCAATAGCTGCCATAGTTTAAATAATATAACGATGTGCAAAGGTATAAATTTTTAATGCTGCTTTTTACTCAAAAAATAAGCTGAACGTAAAATGTCTGAGTTTCGCCTTTTCGATAGGGCTTGCATAAATTGTGTTTTCGTGAACGAGTATGTCTTTAAACGAATGGGAAACTTTTAGTTCGGTCGACATTTTGAAGAATCCGAAATAAAAATCCATTCCCGCTCCAGCCTCATACGAAAAAAACATGTTTTGGTTGTTTATTTTCTTGTCGATTTCATTCAGCACATCAGCATTATTGTTCTTTTTCCTTGAAGCCACATCAATAGAGTATTTTATTCCACCAAGCATATAGCCCCTAAAATTCTTCAATCTATCCGACTTAAGTTTTAAACTTAAGGGCAGATCAATCATCGTAGCTTGAACTTTTTTTTCTACAGCTGTAGGCGCAAGCGTTGGATAATAGGAATAGGTGATATTTCGTTCGCTAAACACCAAAGAAGGTGTTGATCTTAAGTCTAAATTGTTGGTGATTTTTTGATTAGCTACAAAACCAATGGCAAAACCAGGCGTTGGTTTTGATGAAATAGACGATAGGGTTTCTGTAATTGGATTAAAATTATCGTCTAAACGGGGAACTTTCCAAGTCGGGTTTTTCCAGATTTTATATTCGGCAGAAACGTATTGAAAGCTATATCCCCAATTAAATTTATCGTCGTCTATACCACCTGCCCAATTTTGAGCTTTGGCAAAACCTATTCCAATTAAAAAAACAACAAAAAAGAGGCTTAATTTAGTTTTCATTTATTTAATACCGGTATAAATTGCACTTATTCCAAACGTTAAAGAACGGTGTTTGGTATGTTTATAACCTACTTTTTCCATCAATGCCGTAAAGGTATCTCCATCTGGAAAGGCCGCAACAGACTCTGGCAAATAAGTATAGGCTTGTTTATCTTTCGAAAAAAGTTGACCAAAAAAAGGAGTAATATATTTAAAATAGAGGTTATATCCCTGTTTTATAGGGAAATTTCTAGGCTTTGAAAACTCTAAAATTACAATTTTTCCATTGGGTTTTAACACCCTTAACATATCTGCCAGACCTTTTTCTAGATTTTCGTAATTTCTAACGCCAAAAGCAACTGTAATTGCATCAAACGTGTTGTCTTCAAAATTTAAACCTTCCGAATCGCCCAATTGAACTGAAAAAACATCGTTCAAATTGCGTTCCTTAATCTTTTTGTTGGCTATCGCTAGCATTCCTTTCGAAATATCCACACCGATAACCTTTTTTGGATGTAAGATAGAGATTGATTCAAATGCAAAATCACCCGTTCCAGTAGCAACATCGAGTATTACCTGAGGATGCAATGCTCTTAATTCTTTTATAGCCTTTCGCCGCCAAATAATATCAATGCCTAAAGAAAGAAAATGATTTAAAAAATCGTACGTACCCGAAATATTATTGAACATTTCGGCAACCTGTTCTTTTTTACTGCTTTCTGTTTGATAAGGAGTTATGTGTTGATTCATATTACGTCTCAAATATAGGTAAATCTGTGAAAGTTGTTGGAAAGTTTTAATGTTGGTAGGTTGAAAAGTTGCAAGTAGGCACAGAAAGCTTTACAGCATTCAAACCTTTCAACTTTACAACCATAAACCCTATCTTTGTAAAATGATCATAAAATCAGCTACATTTGTTGTTAGCAATACCAAAGTATCGGCTTTGCCTTTACCCAATATGCCCGAATATGCCTTTATTGGCCGCTCAAATGTGGGTAAATCATCGCTCATTAACATGTTGGTTAATCAACAAGGTTTAGCAAAAACATCGCAACGGCCAGGAAAAACGCAGTTAATTAATCACTTCTTAATAAACGAGAAATGGTATATTGTAGATTTACCGGGTTATGGCTATGCTAAAGTTTCGAAAAGCAGTAGAGAGAAGTGGGAAAAATTTATCAGAAATTACCTCACCAAAAGAGAGAGTTTGCAATGTGTTTTTGTGCTTATCGATAGTAGATTAGAACCTCAAAAAATAGACCTAGAATTTTGTTCGTGGTTGGGTGAATGCCAAATTCCATTTGCACTGGTGTATACGAAGGCCGACAAACAATCTGCCCCCAAAACCGATCAAAATGTGGCCAAATTTAATAAAGCGCTTTTAGGTTGGTTTGAAGAAGTGCCTCCATTTTTTGTTACATCGGCCGAAAAAGGGCAGGGAAAAGATCAAGTTTTACAGTTTATTCATGAGGTGAATGAAGTTTTTGTGATGCCCGACATCTCACATCTTACCACTCCTATTTAAGCCATGAAAAAGTACTTTTCACTCGTTTTATTTGCCCACTCCATATTCGCAATGCCATTTGCAATGATTGGCTTTTTCTTAGGGGTAACCACTACAGAAAATCCTTTTCATTGGTATGTATTGGCCGCCGTAATTTTATGCATGGTGTTTGCGAGAAATTCAGCGATGGCATTTAATCGGTATCTCGACAGAAATATTGACGCAAAAAATCCACGAACCATGATGCGCGATATTCCGGCAGGCAAGGTTTCGGCAAATGAGGCGTTACTTTTTGTTATAATCAACTGTATTTTATTTATCGCTACTACGGCATTCATAAATCCACTCTGCCTTTATTTATCGCCGATAGCACTTTTTGTAGTCCTTTTTTATAGTTATACTAAGCGATTTACAGCCTTATGTCATTTGGTGCTTGGGCTAGGATTATCCTTAGCTCCCATCGGGGCCTACATTGCTGTAACAGGCCATTTTAATATTGTTCCTTTATTTTACTCTTTCGCAGTTTTGTTTTGGGTAAGTGGCTTCGATATCATCTACGCTTTACAGGATGAAGATTTTGATAGACAACAAGAATTACATTCTATTCCCGCAGCACTTGGCATAAAAAATGCTTTACGTTTATCAGTTGTATTGCACCTCTTATCGGCATTATGCGTTATTTTCCCCCTCTTTTTCACTACATTTAGTTGGGCGTATTATATTGGAATTATCTTTTTCTGTGCAATGCTCATTTATCAGCACTTGCTGGTAAAACCGAATGATATAAGTAAAGTAGACCGAGCATTTGCAACCACAAATGGATATGCATCGGTGGTTTTCGCAGCATGTTTTTTAGTAGATGCTTACCTTAGAACAATGTAATTCACAATTAAACAGTTAAAAATGAAAGACTTAATCATACATAAGAAAAGAAGAAGCTATATTCCACAAGAATTAAAAATGGAGTGGGAAAATCTATCTCCCATTTTGGATGAATTGCTTCAAAGAGAAATCAACACCGTTGATGAATTAGCCCAATGGTTAAAAGACAGAAGTGAATTTGAAGCTGCGCTTGAAGAAGATTTTGCTTGGCGTTATATTAAAATGAGTTGCGACACTGCAAATGAACAGTTAGTGAAAGACTTTCAATATTTTGCCACCGAGATAGAGCCGAAAATATCGCCAATTGCCAATGAATTAAATAAGAAATTTAGTGAAAGCCCATTTATTGATGAATTGGATCAAGACAAATATTTTGTATATATCCGTGCGGTAAAAAAATCCTTAGAACTTTATAGGGAAGAAAATGTTGAGCTTTTTACGAAGTTGCAAGTTGCTCAACAAAGATATCAGGGCATTACTGGAGCCATGAGTGTTACGCTTAATGAACAAGAATATACACTCGAGCAAGCAGCAACTTTTTTAAAAGACACCAATCGAAGTGTTAGGCAATATGCGTGGGAAACCATTCAACAACGCCGCTTGGCAGATAAGGATGAGTTAAACATCTTGTTTGATGAATTAATTATGATGCGCCATCAAGTTGCTTTAAATGCAGGATTTGAAAACTATCGTGATTATATGTTTCAGGCGTTAGGCCGATTTGATTATACGCCAAAAGACTGTTACGATTTTGCTGAGGCAATTGAAAAAGAAGTGGTTCCGGTTTTAAAAGAACAAGCAGAAAAGAGAAGTGAAGCATTGGGTTTATCCACCTTAAAACCGTGGGATATGGAAGTTAGCACGACTGGGAAACCCGCTTTAAAACCTTTTACTAGTGGACAAGAATTAATTGATAAAAGTATTGCTTGTTTTAGCGCAATTCGCCCCGATTTGGGCGAAAAGTTAGCTATTATGAAAGCTAACGGACTATTTGATGTGGAAAGCAGGATGGGGAAAGCTCCGGGAGGATATAATTACCCCCTTGCCGAAACAGGTGCACCCTTTATTTTTATGAATTCGGCCAATTCGTTACGCGATTTAACCACCATGGTACATGAAGGTGGCCATGCCATACATACCTTTTTAACTGCGAACTTAGCATTAAATGATTTTAAACATTGTCCGTCTGAAGTAGCCGAGTTGGCTTCGATGAGCATGGAATTAATCGCTATGGATAATTGGGATGTTTATTTCGATAATGAAGAAGATTTAATTCGGGCGAAAAAAGAACAATTAGCAGATGTTTTAAAAACATTGCCATGGGTGGCTGTGATCGACCAGTTTCAGCATTGGATTTATACAAATCCAGATCATACAGCCGCAGATAGAGAAATCGCTTTTAAACAAATTTATACTCGTTTTGGCGCAGGATTTGCCGACTGGACAGATTTTGAGCAACAATTTGGAAATCTTTGGCAAAAACAATTGCACCTCTTCGAGGTACCTTTTTATTATATAGAATACGCCATTGCCCAATTAGGTGCCATAGCAGTTTGGAAAAATTACAAAGAAAACCCACAACAAGCATTAGATCAATACTTGGCTGCACTTGCACTAGGCTATACGAAACCGATGAACGAAATTTATGAAACTGCTGGAATTAAATTCGATTTTAGTGCGGGATATGTTAAAGAATTAGCTGTGTTTATAAAAGCAGAATTGGAGAAATTAGGATAAATTAATAAATTAGCAAAAATTTATACCATGGAACAACACGTAACTACAGGAAACATATTTCCATTAATTTGCATCGCTATACTTTCTGTAATTGTACTCGTAGCTGCCTTTTCTCTTACTTTTATCAGAAAGGCCGATACTAGCGATAATAAACATTAATTAATTTGCTAATTGGTAAATTCGTAGATGGCCATGGCGTTTTTCGTTATGGCCTTTTTTACGCTTATTGTTGTAGCGTGCTAGTATGATTAAGGTGATCGTAGTTTGACGCTACGGCCGGCAGCTAGCCCCATAATTCGTAAATGACGTACTGCTCTCAGAATGATGAAATATAACGATACTCATTTATTTGTATTTTTTTTTTAAGTTTGGATAAACTAAAACAAGGAATTAACTAACCAAACATGTTCGAAAAACTATTCAGAAAGAAATCTATTAACAAAATATTAGAAGATGCTGCCAAAGGATATGGCGAACATGGCAATTCGCTTCATAAAACATTAGGCGTAAGAGATTTAACGGCATTTGGCATTGCTGCCATTATTGGTGCTGGAATTTTCAGCACTATTGGTAAAGCAAGTGCAGATGGTGGTCCAGCAGTAATTTTCTTATTCATCTTCACTGCTATTGCCTGTAGTTTTGCTGCCTTTGCTTACGCAGAATTTGCATCTATGGTTCCTGTTTCCGGAAGTGCGTATACCTATTCGTATGTAGCTTTTGGAGAATTGGTAGCGTGGATTATTGGTTGGTCGTTGATTATGGAATATGCTATTGGAAACATAACCGTAGCCATTTCTTGGTCCGATTATTTTACGGGTCTCCTTTCCTCCATTCGGATACCGGCTTTGGGTATTGAGGGAATAAACATACCCACATGGGCAACGATGGATTATTTAACGGCATTTAATGGGCATAAGCATGCCGAAGCCTTAGTAAGTGCAGGAAAAAGCGTTGGGAATTTAGATGGCGCTACGAGCATTGCCAATCAGGCGTGGTTAAACGCTCCAAAGATTGGAAGTTTTCATTTAGTAGCCGATTTACCAGCCTTAGGCATCATCATTTTCATTACTTGGCTAGTTTATCGGGGGATGAAAGAATCGAGAAATGCAAGCAATGCCATGGTCGTAGTTAAACTTGCAGTTATTCTTTTGGTACTTGCTGTAGGTGTATTTTATGTGGACACTAAAAATTGGAATCCCTTTGCCCCTAATGGCGTATCTGGTATTTTAAAGGGAGTTTCGGCAGTCTTCTTTGCCTATGTTGGCTTTGATGCCATTTCTACCACTGCAGAAGAATGTAAAGATCCACAGAGAGATTTGCCCAGAGGCATGATGTGGGCAATTATTATCTGTACCCTATTATATGTTGCGATTTCGTTAGTACTTACGGGTATTGTTAAATCTGACACCTTAGCAGTGGGCGATCCTTTGGCTTTTGTATTTGATCAGATCGACCTTAAATTAATGAGTGGAATTATTGCTGTAAGTGCAGTATTTGCCATGGCAAGTGTATTATTGGTTTTCCAAATGGGGCAACCCCGCATTTGGATGAGCATGAGCCGTGATGGTCTTTTGCCTAAATCGTTCTCGAAGATTCATCCGAAATATAAAACCCCTTCTTTTGCAACAATTGTGGTGGGCTTTGTAGTGGCTGTGCCTTCGTTATTTATGAATTTAACCATTGTAACCGATTTGTGTTCAATAGGCACTTTATTCGCCTTTGTGTTGGTTTGCGCAGGAGTTTTAGTCTTACAAAATAGACCAGGGGTACAACGTGGAAAGTTCAAAATCCCCTATGCAAATTCAAAATTTATCGTTCCACTTATTTTTATCGCTTCATTGGTTTTAGCCTTTACGCAATTTAAAGAAGAGACAACTGCATTTTTAAGTAATGAGGCAAAAATAAATTCTCCAGTTACCTTCATCACCTCATTAGATGCCACTGAACTCGAAACGGTTAAGCAAGAGATAAGTGTTAGTCCGGTGGTTCTACAGGGCAAACAAATCGATGCCGAAGCGTATTTAAATGGCCTAAACGATCAGCAATACGAACAATTTATAAGCAAATCTAGCATCTCCTACGATAAGAAATTTGAAAGTGGCTGGTCGCTGTTTAAACATAAAATCCCGATGTGGATATTCTTGTTCATTTGCTTAGTGGTGAGTTATTTCTGTGTCACTAAGAATCTCTCCTTAATTCCCGTTTTGGGTCTATTAAGTTGCTTATACATGATGTGCGAACTTGGCATTAGCAATTGGATAGGATTCGGAATTTGGCTGGTAGTAGGTTTGGTTGTTTATTTTGCTTACGGATTTAAACATAGTAAGTTAGGACAGCAACCTGCATAGTCCACAAATTTCGCAATTATATTGACAAAATTTAATCAAATAGTAGTTTATATCGCCAACCTATTCAATTCGATATCATCAGGTGTAACAAAGATTAAAGGAACTTTTTCTACTTCTACATAACTCGAATCTAAACCAAAACTGGTTTCTTCCGATAAGCTGAAGTGCTTTAACAAGAAATAATAATCCATAATACTGCGCTCGTAAAAGCTCAATTTTGTGAATTTCGATAAATGCTTTTCTAACAGTACAAATCGGAAATCGCCTGTTATTTTATGCTTGTTTAGAGAGGTATATTGACTGGTGATATCGACCTCTCCATTTTTAACCAATTCTTCAACTACTTTCCGATAAAGAAGATTTACACTTTGTTCAATTCTAAAACCGAGTTTAAAATCAATTCGAATAAGCTTGCCCGGTATTAAAAACTCAACCTTAAAATCTCGCGTATAGGGTTCGTCAACCACATCAACATGCACCAACCAGTATACATCTGCTCTTTTCGGTTCCTTTTGAAGAATGGAGTAAATAATTTTTGATTCGATCTCCGTTTTAAAATTGGCGCTGGTTAAATACACCAATTGTGAAGAATATTTTGGCACAGAAATATCTTGACTTAGTTCTTCAATAATTTGAAAATAATCTTCGATTTCTACATATTTAACAAAGCGATTTTTTATTTTTCTGGCAACATACCAGCTCCACATAATAGAAAATAGTAGCGAACCTATTAAAACTGTAACCCAACCTCCATGCAAAAATTTAGTTAAATTACTCACTAAGAAAGTACCTTCAATGATTAAATAGGTAGTGAGAAAGATGGCGACCAAATATTTAGGAAATCGTCTACTTCGTAAATAAAAAGTAACTAAAATAGTTGTCATTAACATGGCTATGGTAATCGATAGTCCATATGCGGCATCCATTTTTTCAGCCTTTTGGAAAAGCAGCACTATTCCACAACATCCTATCCAAAGCATCCAATTAATCGAAGGAACGTATAATTGTCCTTTAGATACGGTTGGGTAAACAATACGTATTTTTGGCCAAAGATTTAATCGAACTGCCTCGGCAATTAATGTAAAAGAACCGCTAATTAAAGCTTGACTCGCAATAATGGCAGCCATTGTAGCTAAAATAACCATTGGTATTTGGTATTGGTCTGGAACAATTTCAAAAAATGGATTCATTTTTGCACCCGGTATGTAGGTACTTCCATTTTTTAAAATCCATACTCCTTGTCCCAAATAATTTAAAATGAGAGTGGTTTTAACAAAAATCCAGCTCATTCGGATATTATTTCTACCGCAATGTCCCAAATCAGAATACAAAGCTTCGGCTCCTGTTGTACACAGAAAAACGCCTCCCAAAATAATAAATGCCATATTATTGTTTACCAACAAATGGATAGCATAATAAGGATTAAAAGCACTTAGAATACTGAAATCTTTCACAATAAAAGATGTACCAATAATGCCAAGAACGGCAAACCAAATGAACATTACAGGCCCAAAAAGTTTACCAACCAGATTGGTGCCAAATTGTTGTATGATAAATAAAATGCTTAAAATACCAATTACGATAGGAATTATTGGAACATAATCAAACTTATTTGTTAATCCTTCAATAGCAGAGGTAACCGTTATACTCGGCGTAATAATACCATCGGCAAGCAAAGCGCATCCCCCTATAGTAGCTGGTATAACTAACCATTTTGCCTTTTTTCGCACCAATGAAAACAGGGAGAATATACCACCCTCCCCCTTATTATCAGCCCGTAAGGTTATAATTACATATTTAATGGTAGTTTGTAAAGTTAACGTCCATATAATACATGAAAGTACGCCCAGCACTACTTCTGGAGTAACAAGTTGCTTATCGCCTAAAATAGTGGTGAAAATGGCATTCAAAGTATACAGCGGCGAAGTTCCAATATCACCAAAAACTATTCCCAAACTAACCAGAACTCCCCCTGCGGTAAGGGCATTTACATTTTTATGATTCGACACGACTATAAATTTTGGTTGCAAAAATAATTAATTAATGTGAACTATAATTATTATTATTCTGAAGGTTGTTAAATTGTGTTAAATAATGTTTTTTGAAACGAATTGTTTGATTTCTTTATATATTTATTTATATTTTTGCTCTACTCCTTATGGTTTCAACATCGAAAATAGCGTTCTTTTGGGGCTTCTTATGCTTAGTTTGCATAGGGATGTTCACTAGTTCTGCAGTTTTTGCACAAAAAACCGATACAGTTAAAATTTCTTTTAAACCTAAACCTAAGGTGCTTAGCAGGGTGCCTGCTATTAAAGGAAGTGTACAAACCTACAGACCAGGGAACATCAGTTTTTCTGGAACGGGTGCTGGCATACCTGTTTCAAACTCCTCAAAATCTATAAAAATTTTAACTGTATTGAAACTTTATCCCAATCCAGTTGCGGAACAGTTAAATATTAATTTGCGATTAGAACGAGAAGCAAATCTTTCCGTTAAGATAACCGACCCGTTAGGCAACGAAATTATCACACTAATGAATGAAAAAGCGCCTTCTGGCGAACAAACAAGAACATTTACGCTACCTAACAAATTAAATACCGGCATTTATCTTGTTCGTATTGTAGCGGGCGGTGATCCAAAAGTGATGAAAATTTCTGTGCTATAAGTAAACCTTTCTATGAAGATAATTGCTATAGGCCGCAACTATGCTGCGCATGCCAAAGAGTTAAACAATGAGATACCTACAAAACCTGTCATCTTTTTAAAGCCAGACACTGCTGTTCTGAAAGATAATAAACCATTTTACATTCCCGATTTTTCGTCTGATGTTCATTTTGAATTAGAAGTTGTTTTAAAAATTTGCAAAGAGGGCAAACACATTGCAGAAAAATTTGCATCCAATTATTACGACGAAATTGGCTTGGGGATTGATTTCACAGCACGTGATATTCAAACACAACATAAAGAGAAAGGACTGCCATGGGAACTTGCCAAAGCATTCGATAATTCTGCAGCAATTAGTAATTTTTTGCCTAAAAGTGATTTCCCTGATGTTTATAATATGGAATTTGAGTTAAAAGTAAATGAAAAGACAAGGCAAAATGGTCACACTTCAAACCTTCTCTTTTCTTTCGAGAAAATAATTGCATTCGTATCCCAATACATTACACTAAAAAAAGGCGACCTCATTTTTACCGGAACACCTGAGGGCGTGGGACAAGTTAAACAGGGCGATCATTTAATGGCCTGGTTAGAAGGAAAACAATTATTAGATTTCTATGTTAAATAATACGAATGCCTTATAAAAAAATAATTTTCTTCCTAATATTCGTTATCTCGTTAAAAGACAGCATAGCTCAAAAAGTTTATAGCAATAACAAATATCCCCTTACTGATTTTAGACAGCCGCTAGACATTGTACCGCCAGCATTGGCAGGTTCTTTCGGAGAACTGCGTGCAAATCATTTCCATTCTGGGGCCGATTTTAGAACAAATCAGCGAATTGGTTATCCAGTTTACGCAGTTGCCGATGGATACATCTCGAGGCTAAGGGTACAGAATAGCGGCTTTGGTTTGGCATTATACATCAATCACCCGAATGGTTTTACCTCAGTTTATGGCCATCTTTCGCGTTTTAATCCCAAAATTGGGCAAGAAGTGAAAAATATCCAATACCAGCATAAAAGCTATGAAATAGATGAGTTTCCAAATCCCGACTTCCTCCCTGTTCGAAAGGGTGATATCATTGCTTATTCGGGAAATACGGGGAGTTCTGGCGGACCGCACCTGCACTTTGAACTGCGTGATACGAAAACAGAGGCCACCCTTAATCCACAACTGTTGGGCATACAAATTCCAGATAACATACCACCCCATATTACCGCCATGTACGTTTATCGACTAAACGAATTACCATTTAACGAGTTTACCCCTAAGCAATATTTTCAGGTGATAGGTTCGAATGGCAAATACGCCCTAAATAAGGTAAAAACAATAAATTTAAGTGGGGAAGTCGGTTTTGGGATATCAGCAACAGATAAACATAATGGCAAATCGGGCATTAATGGTGTGTATGCTATTGAACTCGAACTGGATGGAAAAATCATTTTCACCTCAGCATTAGAACGTTTCCGTTTCGAAAATAGTAGAGCTATTAATTCTCACATCGATTACCCGGCATACTTAAATTTTAAACGGAGTATTCAGAAAAGTTTCGTCGACCCGGGAAACCCACTTGAGATTTACAGTAATTTGGTTAATAATGGCCGAATTAGTTTTACCGATGGAAAATTACATCAGCTAAGCTACACCTTAACCGATTCAAAAGGAAATAAAAGTACCTTAACATTTAATGTTCAGGCCAATTCAAAATCGACCATCACCACCCCTATCCTAAAACCTGGTGTTGCCTTTCCTTTTTCTCAAACGAACGAATTTGTAACCGAAGATATTAAAATCGTTTTGCCAAAAGGGACATTGTATAATGATCTTAATTTTGTGTATAAAAAACTTCCTAATTCTTCTCATCAAATTCAAAATACACTAACCCCATTACACAGCGGTTTCGAACTTTCGATTAAAGTAGACAGTGCAATCACAAAATATCAAGCTAAAGCATTAATCGTAAATAGTAATCGTTCATCGCAGGGGGGATATTTCGAAAATGGATATATAAAGGCCACACCAAAAACATTTGGGACGTTCTCGATTGCGATCGACTCTGTTGCGCCAGTTATCAGACCTATAAACATTGCCGAAGGGCGAAATATGAATAGCTTAAATAAAATGAGTTTTAAAATCAGTGATAATCTCTCTGGAATTAAAAGTTTTAATGGCTATATTGATGGCAAATGGGTATTGATGGAGTTTGATAGCAAAACAGCCAGTTTATGGCACACTTTTGATGAACGAACGCCAAGTGGAAAGCATAGTTTTGAATTGCTTGTTAGCGATATGAAAGACAATGTGAAGCGCTATGCTATTGAATTTTATAAGTAGAATACCAAAACCCACCCACCAAAAACTAAACAACCAGATGAGCGAATTAAAACAGGGAGACCAGGCTCCACAATTTACCTCGAAAGACCAAAATGGAAATACAGTTTCTTTAGCCCAATTTAAAGGGAAAAAACTGATCTTGTTCTTTTACCCCAAAGATAACACACCAGGCTGTACAGCCGAAGCATGCGATTTTAGAGATAATTATCAACGTTTAGCGGGCAAAGGTTTTGAAATTTTAGGGGTAAGTGTTGATGATGAAAAATCACATCAAAAGTTCATCACCAAATTTAATTTACCTTTTACATTACTGGCTGATACCGACCATGTTATTGTTGAAGCATATGGTGTTTGGGGCGAAAAGAGCATGTATGGTAAAAAATATATGGGTACTAATAGAGTAACTTTTGTTATAGACGAAGAAGGCCATATAGCTCATATTATCACTAAGGTGGACACAAAAAGTCCAACCGAACAGGTTTTAAACCTAATCAGCTAGCATTCTTTAATATTTATTTTTATCTTGCCAAAGTTTGATGAGCATCGTGCTTCATCAGCTTATTTAACGCTTATAAACTTTACTTTTTTTGATGAACTGAATTGCTTTAGCAACAAAGGCTTCATCGAACCCTTAAATACCAATACTTAAAACTGATGAAACACACAATTAGCGAATTAGAAGATATTGCTTCGCAAGTTAGAAGAGATGTGCTTAGAATGGTACATGCAGTGCAATCTGGGCACCCAGGCGCATCATTAGGTTGTGCCGATTTTTTTACGGCACTCTATTTTGAAGTACTTAACCACAATCCAAAATTTAGCATGGAAGGTGTAGGAGAAGACTTATTCTTTTTGTCGAACGGACACATTTCGCCAGTTTGGTATAGTGTTTTAGCAAGATCAGGTTATTTTGAAGTAAGCGAATTGGCCACATTCAGAAAATTAGATTCAAGATTACAGGGTCACCCTACCACTCACGAAGGTTTACCAGGCGTTAGAATTGCTTCTGGATCATTAGGTCAAGGTTTGTCTGTAGCTATTGGCGCTGCTTTAACTAAAAAAATTGATGGCGATAAGTCTTTGGTATATGTGCTAATGGGTGATGGAGAATTACAGGAAGGGCAAAATTGGGAAGCCTTGATGTTCGCTCCTTTCCATAAAGTGGATAATTTAATCGCAAGTATTGATTATAATGGTCAGCAAATTGATGGTCCAACCGAAAAAGTGTTATCGTTAGAAAATCTTCAAGCTAAATTTGAGGCTTTTGGATGGCACGTAATTAGTTCTGATGGCAATGATATGGCCGAAATTACCAAAGCTTTACATTATGCTAAATCATTAACTGGAAAAGGAAAACCAATTTTAAACTTAATGAGCACTCAAATGGGCTATGGTGTCGATTTTATGGTAGGCACGCATAAATGGCACGGTTCTGCACCAAGCGATGCACAATTGGAAGTTGCATTAGGCCAGATTAAAGAAACAGCTGGAGATTATTAAAAGAAAATGAAGACCTGCGGAGCAAGCTTGATACCGCCAAAAATAAATACTAATGAAAAAATACACATATACAGAAAAAAAAGATACACGTTCGGGTTTTGGAGCTGGATTACATGAAGCAGGTAAACGCAATGAAAATGTGGTTGCACTTTGTGCTGATTTGGTTGGGTCTTTAAAAATGGATGCTTTTATAAAAGATTTTCCAGAACGTTTTGTGCAGGTAGGTATAGCCGAAGCAAATATGATGGGAATTGCAGCGGGTATGTCAATTGCCGGTAAAATACCTTTTACAGGCACTTTTGCTAATTTCTCTACTGGAAGAGTTTACGATCAAATTCGTCAATCTATAGCTTATTCTGGCAAAAACGTTAAAATCTGTGCTTCACATGCAGGGTTAACCCTTGGCGAAGATGGTGCAACACATCAAATTTTAGAAGACATTGGATTAATGAAAATGTTGCCAGGTATGGTGGTCATCAATCCATGCGATTATAATCAGACTAAAGCGGCAACCCTGGCTATTATGGACTATGAGGGGCCAGTTTATTTACGTTTTGGACGACCAGTTATTCCCGTTTTTACACCCGAAGATCAAAAATTTGAGATTGGTAAAGCCTGGATGGTAAATGAAGGTAAAGATGTTACTATTGTTGCAACTGGGCATATGGTTTGGAGGGCTATCGAAGCTGGAGAAAAATTAGCAGAGTTAGGAATTGATGCCGAAATTATCAATATACATACCATTAAACCTTTAGACGAAGAAGCAATTCTAAAATCTGTTAAAAAAACGGGATGTGTAGTAACGTGTGAAGAGCATAATAAGTTTGGTGGACTTGGCGAAAGTGTAGCTCGATTATTAACTACGGAATATTTAGCTCCACAAGAATTTGTGGCTGTTAACGATAGTTTTGGTGAAAGTGCAACTCCAGATCAATTAATGACGAAATATAAATTAGATCCATCAGATATTGTTGCTGCAGTACAGAAGGTAATGAAAAGGAAAGTTTAAAAAAATCCGGAAGTTGTTAGTGGGGAAGTCCGAAAGATCGGGCGGCAAAATATTGCAACTTTTCAACATTACAACATTATAACAAGCAGAAGATGAAACAAGTTGAAGATTCAGAAATATTGCTCAAATTTAGTGTAGAAAAAACACGAATTGAAGCATTCAACTTGCTTTTAGCTAAGTATCAGCAAAAAATCTATTGGCATATCCGTCGATTAGTGATTGATCACGACGATACCGATGATTTAGTTCAAGAGTCGTTTGTAAAAGTGTGGAAGAATTTAGCCAATTTTAGGAGTGATTCACAGCTTTATACATGGATTTACCGCATTGCAACAAATGAGTCGATTACTTTTTTAAATAAAAAGAAGCTTAAAAACAATATTTCATTGGATGATGTTAGTGGAGAACTTGCCGAGAGTTTAACTGCAGCACACTATTTTGATGGGGATCGAATACAACGCAAACTTCAAGAGGCCATTTTAACCTTACCCGAAAAACAGCGTGTTATTTTTAATATGAAGTATTTTGATGATATGAAATATGATGAAATATCGGAAATATTGGGCACCAGTGTAGGCGCATTAAAAGCTTCATTTCACATCGCTGTAAAAAAAATCGAAAGTATTTTAACAAATGATGAGCTAGAATATTAAACCTTTTACAAAAAAATCTATCAATAGTACGTGACGAATATAGAAAATGAAACCATCCTGAGATCAATAACCGTTTTACAGCGCCTCATGATAGCTTCATAACCGATGAAAGATATGAAAAAAGATGAAAATATGGAGTGGGAAAAGGAAGCGCCAACATTAGCTGGATTACCTAGAATCACACCATATCGTGTTCCCGATAACTATTTTAATGATTTAACAAGTCGGCTGAGTGCTATTGCGTTTTTAAATGGCTTAACAGAAGTGGATGGCAGTGGATTTGTGGTGCCGCCAAATTATTTTGAAGCGTTAAATGCGCAGGTTAAAAGTAGAATTGCAGTAGAGCAATTCAAGTCACTTACCTCAGCAGATGGCTTTAAAACTCCAGCTAACTATTTTGATAAGCTTCAAGCTTCAATTTTAGAGCAAACGGTTAATGCAAGACCCGAACCAAAAGTTACTCGTTTCTGGAGTTCTGATGTTATGCGATATGCAGCTGCGGCGTGTTTTATTTTATTAACAGCTAGTGGATTGTACTTAAACCAACAAAGTATTGTAAAAGCAGAAAATCAATCTACTGAATTAACAAGCGATGTGATGCTTTATGATATCGATGAAAGTGTAATTATCGAGCATCTTAAAGAAACTCAAGCAGCTACCAATGCCTCTGCTTCGCAGGCCGAAATGGAAAGTTATATACTTGATCACTATTCGTCTACCGATTTGTCTAATAATTTATAATTAATGATAGCCATGAATTTAACTTTTAGGAATTTAAGCTTAGTGTTGAGTTTTGTATTGTTATCAACTATTGCATTTGCTCAAGGTGAACGATTTAACATTGAAAAAATAGAGGCTGCTAAAATTGCTTTTTTTACTCAAAAACTAGATCTTTCTGCCGATCAAGCCAAAGTATTTTGGCCAATCTATAACGATTATCAGCGAGAGCAGGAGGCACTACGTGCTGCACAAAGACAAAAAATGATTAGTTATAGAAAGGTTAAAGAAATTGATGAAATGACTGATGCTGAAGTTCAAGCTTTTATCTATAACGATTTCAATTTTAGGCAGAAAGACTTAAATGTCGATAAAAAATATTACAATAAGTTTAAAGCAAGCCTACCCATAAAAATTGTAGGTAAATTTTATAGAGCCCAAGAAGCCTTTAAAAGGGAACTTTTAAACCAATTTAGAGGTGGTGGTTCACGAAGAACTAATTAAATAAATAGTTAATTTTTTTTATAATATCCCGATTGTTAATTCAGTTGGGATTTTTTATTTCCCTATTTTTGCTTCATGTTAACACAACGCCAATTATTTCTTCAGCATAATGCACAAACTTCTACAACTCCACTCCTATTAGAGTTTGTGAAAGCAAAAGGTATATATTTATTTGATTCTGAAGGTAAAAGATACATGGATTTAATTGCTGGAATTGGTGTAAGCAATGTTGGCCATTGTAATGATGATGTAGTTAATGCCGTAAAACAGCAAGTTGAGACCTATATGCATTTAATGGTCTACGGAGAGTTTGTTCAAAGTCCACAAGTAAATTTTGCAAAAGCAATAGCTGATGTATTACCTGGCTCATTAAATTGCACTTACTTCGTAAATTCAGGTACAGAAGCCGTAGAGGGTGCAATGAAATTAGCAAAACGATTCACCAATAGAACTGAACTGATTGCCTACAAAAATAGCTATCATGGCAGTACGCAAGGTGCTTTAAGTTTAATGGGAAACGAAGAATTTAAACAAGCTTACCGACCCCTACTTCCCGATATTACATTTATTGATTTTAACCACCTTCCAAGTCTCGATAAAATTACCAGCAGCACTGCGGCTGTATTTATCGAAACCATACAAGGAGAAGCTGGCATACGTGTGCCTAGCAAAACTTATTTGCAAGCCTTACGTAAAAAGTGCTCAGAAACAGGTGCGCTTTTAGTTTTTGACGAAATACAATGCGGCTTTGGTCGCACCGGAACCTTATTTGCTTTCGAATATTTTGATGTTGTTCCAGATGTTTTACTACTGGCAAAAGGAATTGGCGGCGGAATGCCCATAGGTGCTTTTATCGCATCGAAAGAAATCATGGCAGTACTTGCTGAAAACCCAATTTTAGGACATATCACTACTTTTGGAGGTCACCCAGTAAGTTGCGCTGCTGGTCTAGCCACATTAAATGCGATTTTAAAAGAAAATTTGGTAGCGGGTGTAAATAAAAAAGGGGATCTTTTCAAAGCGTTGTTACAACATCCGTTAATTAAAGAAGTACGAGGCAAAGGATTAATGTTGGCGGTAGAGTTCGATAGCTACGAAACCAATAAAAGAATTATCGATGCTTGCATAGCAGATGGAATAGTGACCGATTGGTTTTTGCATTGCAGTAACTCGATGCGTATCGCTCCGCCTTTAATTATTACTGAAGAAGAGATCAGGGAAGCATGTGGGGTGATATTAAGGAATATTGATGCAGTTTGCAAGCTATGAGGGTTATGCAATTTGCTATCTGGCCTCGAAGTACAACCTCTTCGGCGAAACGGCTCGCCTTGGATTATTTGTTTCTTTCTCATCCAAAGGAAAAAGAAAGAATTTTTCAAGTCAGCCGAGCAAAGGCTACCCCATTCTTTGTCTTTTAATTAAATATCCTAGTAATACTTGATCAAATCCGGCTTTAATATCAGCATCGACCATATCAATTTTATATTGTGCACATTTTAGCATGAGCATTTGACGGTAATTGCTCATCTCTTCTAAATATGAACTTTTAACTTTCGAAGTGTGAGCTTTTAAAACGGCTCCCGTTTCCATATCAATAAACTGATACGGCCTATTTGCAAAGTTAAAATCTACCTCTTTGCTTTTATCGGTAACGTTAAAAATAATAACCTCATGCTTATTAAATTTCAAATGTTGCAATGCAGAAAATAGTGAATTAATTTTTTCTTCGTCGTGTACGGTTTGCATCATATCACTAAAAACTACTACTAAAGATCTTGTATGGATTAATTCTGCGATTTGATGTAAAGCAAAAGCCAAGTTGGTTTGGATATTCATTTTTGGCGATTGCAAAACTTGTTCCAACTGTGAGAATAGATACTTTTGATGGGTATTTGTTGATTTTGAGGCTGTATTTAAAATTAACTGATCTGTAAATAGGCTTAACCCAAAAGCATCTCTTTGTTTTTTTAATAAATACATTAGCGCAGCTGTACTTTGTACTGAAAAAGTTAGCTTATTGTATTTATCATCTGGGAAATACATTGATGAAGATGTATCAATCACAAACTGGCAGCGAAGATTGGTTTCTTCTTCATATCGTTTACTAAAAAGTTTATCGGTCTTTGCAAATAGCTTCCAATCGATGTTTTTTACACTATCGCCAGTATTATATAAACGATGCTCAGCAAATTCGACAGAAAACCCATGGAATGGGCTTTTATGCAAGCCTGTTATGAAACCTTCGACCACTTGTTTGGCCAAAAGTTCTAAGTTGGTATGTAGCTGTACGTTTTCGTATTGATCGAGAATCGCCATATTAATTACTTCTTGGCAATCTTAAATAAGTTGCCGCTATCTGTTATTGCATATAATGCACCGTCATTGCCAGTAACTAGATCTCTCCACCGTTCGTTCTTATCAGCCAACAATCGTTCTTCTCCTAAAACTTTATTGCCTTTAATTACCAACCTAATGATATGTGAGCCCCCTAAAGCTGCAACAAATAGATTATTCTTCCACTCTGCAATATTACCAGTATAAAACGCAATGCTTCCTGGCGAAATACTTGGATTCCAATAATAAACAGGTTGTTCCATTCCAACCTTTTGCTGAATGCCTTCCCCAACTTTTTGTCCGCTATATTCTGTTCCATAAGTGAGAATTGGCCAACCATAGTTCTTTCCAGGCTTAATTAAGTTTAACTCGTCACCACCTTTAGGCCCAAATTCGGCTTCCCATAACTCGCCAGTTTGGGGGTGGATTACAAGTCCATCTGGATTACGGTGTCCGTATGAAAAAATTTCTGGCTTAACGTTTGCATTTCCAGCAAATGGGCCACCTGCTACAGCTTTTCCTTCTGGAGTTAGGTGAAGAATTTTACCCAACGAAGAATTTAAATATTGTGCCTGAACTCTAATATCTTTGTCTGAACGCTCTCCTGTGCTTACGAATAAGTTTCCTTTTTTATCGAATACAATTCTTGAACCATATTGAAGTTTACCTGTATGTGCAGGAGTGGCACGATAAATCACGGTTTGATTTTCAATTGCCGTTTCATTCGCTGCCAATTTCCCTTTAGCAATAGCTAATAAAGCGCCCTTACTTTGTGGTTCTGAATACGCCCAATATACCAACCTACTTTTTGCAAAATCGGGCGATAAGGTTACATCCAAAAGTCCACCTTGTCCGGCATCATCCACTTTGGGAAGTCCAGTTATTTTTTTAGCTAGAGTTCCATTTGCTAATACGATTACCATTGTGCCTTCCTTTTGGGTGATGAGAAATCGCCCGTCTGGCATTACCGAAATACCCCAAGGCCTTTCCAGTTTATTGTTAACAACAGTAGCTGTAAAAGGAGTAGCAGACTTAATTGCTTTGATTCTTGTTTGACCTTCGAAAGCAGGCTTATAATCAGCTGATGGCTTTCCGGTTTCTACAGAATTTTGTGCCGAAACATTTGTTTCATTGATGCAACTAAGCAAAAAACTAGCAATGAGTAGACTTAAGCATTGAAGATGAATTTGTTTCATATTTTTTGATTTATCTAAAAGAACAAAAAAATATTGGCAATAAAAAATCCGAACCCACAAAGAATTCGGATTTTGAAATCTATAGTATACTATTATAATTGTTTATCTAACTTTCCTGCTAATACAGATTTTGGCACTGCACCCACTTGTTTATCAACTACTTCACCATTCTTAAAGAACAACAAAGCAGGAATGTTACGAATACCAAATTGCGTTGAAATTTGAGGGTTGTTATCAACGTTTACTTTGCCAACAATAGCTTTTCCTTCATACTCTTTTGAAATTTCATCTACCACTGGACCAACCATGCGGCAAGGACCACACCATTCTGCCCAAAAATCTACCAAAACTGGTTTATCTGATTTTAATACAACTTCCTCGAAGTTTGCATCTGTTATTTCTAATGCCATAACTTATTTTTTAATTTATATACAAATATATTATCAATTGTAATGCCATCAATAGACCTATGTCAATATGACACTAATTCAACTTATAGTTTACAACATTCAGTTTAGTTAATTGTTCTAAAAACTGATTGTTAGGATTTATCTTTAAAGATTTAGAAGGTAGTTCTAACTTGAGGTTTAGTTCCCTATCGTACACTTCAAAATTCAATTTACAATTATGGCGTTCGGTGCTTTCTTTATTTTCTTTCAAAATGATGTCAATTTTTGCCATTAAATCGTCATTTATCTCTTCAATTGGAACTTGAATGGTGATACATTTTGTCAGCTTATCGCGTAATTCAGACAATAAATCTATCGATGTAACTTTAAATTCCCAATCCCCTTCTTTTTTAAAGCGTTCGCCTACTCTACCTCTGATTTGTAAGAAGTATCCTTCGGTTAAGAACTGTTTAAACTTTAAAAAGTCGTCTCCAAATAATGCAATTTCGCAACTATCGTCGTAATCTTCAAAAATGAACGTTCCAAAAGGCTTACCAGTTTTTGTAATACGTTGAGAAGCAATCACTACTAACCCACCCACCACTAAATCTCTATTCTTAATACCTTCAAATTCGGCCAAAATCTCTTCGTTGGTATCACCAGATCGAATCTTATTTACCACACTTAAATGCCGAACCGAATGCTGACAAAAATGATTAAGTTCAAAACGGTAATCATCTAAAGGGTGACCGGAGAGGAAAATTCCAATCGCATCTTTTTCATATTTTAAACGATCTATTAAGCCCCATTCTGGCGAAACTGGAAAACTTGGTTCTAAGATTAGATCCGCTTTAGAACCTCCAAAGAGCGAAGCTTGTGATGAATTCTCGTTATTCTGAAAATCGTTCGCATATTTAATCAGCTTCTCAATTCCATTCATTTTATCGTTTGCCCCGATATAAAAATATTGCGCACGATGGAAGCCAAAAGCATCAAATGCACCACTATATACAAAGCTTTCGTAGGCCTTTTTATTTACAATTCTTGTATTGGAGCGTTTAGAGAAGTCGAACACCGAAGAATAAGGCCCATTTGCTCGCTCTTCAATAATACTTTCTACTGCCTTTTCGCCTACCCCTTTTACGGCCGACATCCCGAATCTTATTTCTCCCTTAGCATTTACCGAGAACTTTAAATCCGATTCGTTTACATCTGGGCCTAAAACTGTAACCCCCATTTGTCTGCATTCTTCCATAAAAAAAGCAACTTGCTTAATATCGCTCATGTTATTGGAAAGTACTGCGGCCATGTATTCTGCCGGATAATTAGCTTTTAAATAGGCGGTTTGGTAGGCAATCCATGCATAGCAAGTAGAATGCGATTTATTAAATGCATATTCGGCAAAGGCTTCCCAATCTTTCCAAATCTTTTCAAGGATCTTTTCATCATGTCCTTTTGCAGCTCCTTGTGTGATAAATTTAGGTTTCATTTTATCTAACACATCACGTTGTTTCTTACCCATTGCTTTACGCAAAACATCGGCTTCACCTTTAGTAAAATCGGCTAACTTTTGCGACAAAAGCATTACTTGCTCTTGGTAAACCGTAATTCCGTAGGTTTCTTTTAATAGCTCTTCGCAAGCTTCCAAATCGTATTTTATTTCTTCATCTCCATTTTTTCGTTTAACGAAACTAGGAATGTAAGCAATCGGTCCGGGCCTGTACAACGCATTCATGGCTATTAAATCACCAAAAACAGTTGGTTTTAGCTCTTTCATGTACTTTTGCATCCCCGCACTCTCATATTGGAAAATGCCTACCGTTTCGCCACGTTGAAAAAGCTCGTAGGTTTTAATATCATCGATTGGAAATTCATCAGGATTTAAATCAATATTATGTCTTTTTTTCACCAGTTTTACGGTGTCTTTAATTAAGGTTAATGTCTTTAACCCTAAGAAGTCCATTTTTAATAAGCCAGCACTTTCAACTACCGAGTTATCAAATTGGGTAACATACAAATCAGAATCCTTTGCTGTGGCAACTGGAACAAAATTCGTGATATCATCGGGTGTAATAATTACCCCACACGCATGAATTCCAGTATTTCGTAATGATCCTTCTAAAATAATAGCTTGTTCAATCGTTTCTGCACTTAGATTTTTCGCAGCAGCTAAAGCTTTTAACTCCAGAATTTTCTCATATTCATCTGGACGGAGAGCAGCTTTTAAAGTTTTTTCGTCTAAGTTAAATATTTTAGCCAACTTCATGTTCGGAATGAGCTTGGCAATTTTATCCGCCTCGAAAAGTGGCAAATCTAACACTCTAGCTGTATCGCGAATAGAGGATTTTGCCGCCATGGTACCATAGGTGATAATTTGAGCCACCTGACTAGAGCCGTACTTATTAATTACATAATCCATTACGCGACCACGTCCCTCATCATCAAAGTCGATATCAATATCGGGCATGGAAACACGCTCTGGATTAAGGAATCGCTCAAATAGTAGATCGTATTTTAACGGGTCGATATTGGTTATCCATAAACAATAAGCCACTACAGAACCAGCAGCCGAACCACGACCAGGACCTACTGAAACATCGCGTCTACGCGCTTCCGCAATAAAATCCTGTACAATCAAGAAATATCCTGGATACCCTGTTTTTTCTATCGTGGCCAGTTCAAAATCTAGCCGCTCTATTATTTCTTCGGTAAGTTCTCCATAACGCTTTTTGGCACCTTCGTAGGTTAGATGCCTTAAATATTTATTTTCACCCCGTTTACCACCATCTTGTTCATCTTCAGAGACCATAAATTCTTCTGGAATTCCAAATTTTGGCAAAAGCACCTCTCTTGCTAACTCGTAGGCTTCTATTTTGTCGACAATTTCTTGGGTACTTAAAATGGCTTGAGGTAAATCAGCAAAAAGAGCCTTCATCTCGTCGGCCGATTTGAAATAATATTCTTGATTGGGTAAACCATATCGATAACCTCTCCCTCTACCAATTGGAGTGGCTTGTTTTTCAGCATCTTTAACACACAATAAAATATCATGCGCATTGGCATCTTTCTTACTAATGTAATAGGTGTTGTTTGTGGCAACTAATTTAACCTGGTGCTTATTGGCTAGTGCGATCAAATCTGTATTTACACGATCTTCATTTTCTTGATCATGCCGCATTATCTCGATATAAAAATCATCACCAAATTGCTCCTTCCACCAAATAAGTGCTTCCTCGGCTTGTTTTTCGCCTAAATTTAAAAGTTTACTTGGAATTTCACCGTACAAATTGCCAGAAAGCACGATAATATCTTCTTTATATTGCTCAATTATAACTTTGTCGATCCGAGGTACATAATAAAAGCCTTTTGTATAGGCAATGGACGACATTTTAGCCAAATTATGGTACCCTTTCTTCGTTTTTGCTAGCAATACGATTTGATACCCATCGTCTTTACGTTTCTTATCTGTATGATCATCGCAAACGAAAAACTCGACCCCAACAATTGGCTTCACGAGTTGTGCAACGGGCATTTCTCCTTTTTCTAAAGCTTCTGCATTTTTAGCTTTTGCATCTTTATTGTGCTTCGAAACATTGCTCACAAAGTGGAAAGCACCCATCATGTTCGCATGGTCAGTTAACGCAACGGCGGGCATGCGGTGTAATGCCGCAGCTTTTACTAAATCGGGTACACTAATTGTGGATTGTAAAACAGAGAATTGGGTATGGTTATGTAAATGTGTAAAACTAGCCGAGGCCAATTCTTGTTTATTCCCTGCTAAAGTTTGCCTAGAAATGCCACCAGTTTGAACGCTTTGTTGGCGTTTTCTAATTTCATCAGAGGCTGTTTTAAGATTTATATGTTGTAAACCTACTGCAGAAATTGGAATTGGATTTGCTTCAGCGAAGCGTTTGAAATACTCCGTATCAACCTGCAGCTCTTCCTTTTTAAATATCTCCTTTTTTATTAATTCTAGAAAGCATCTTGTGGTGGCTTCCACATCCGCCGTTGCATTATGTGCCTCTGAAAATGGGACGCCAAAAAGATATTGATGCAATTCAGTTAAATTTGGTAATTTAAATTTACCGCCCCTACCCCCCGGAAGTTTTAACAACTCGGCAGTAATTTCAGTGCAAGTATCCAAAACGGGCTTCTTGGCCATTTCACTTTCAAGGCCTAAACGATGAAACTCACATCCCATAATATTTACATCGAACCCTACGTTCTGCCCAACCACAAATTTAGCTTTGGCTAATGCTTCATTAAATTTGACTAATACATCGCTAAGATTAACTCCCCTCTCTTGCGCTAATTCTGTAGAAATTCCATGTATTCGCTCCGCATCATAGGGAATATTAAACCCATCTGGCCGTACTAAATAATCTTGATGCTCTATTAAATTACCCAACTCATCATGCAATTGCCACGCAATTTGCACACAGCGGGGCCAATTATCCGTATCGGTAATAGGTGCATTATAATTACGTGGTAAACCAGTTGTTTCGGTATCAAAAATTAGGTACATACTAGGACGAGTAGGATTGTAGGATGTAAAGATTAGTGGTTTATGCGACAATCCAAAAATAGAGAATTTACCTCGTTAACTTATCAGTAAATTATCAACAAAATCTTAAAATTCTACGATCCAATACACTTAGTATTCGTGATCTTGACTCACTAAACTTCCTGTATCGTATCCAATCTCCCTACAACGCTCAATAATCTCCTTTAACAATTCTGGATCAATTTTTGGCTCTCTGGCCATAATAAATAGATATTTCTTATCAGGATGCCCAACTACTACATAACTATAATCATCAGCCAATTCGATTACCCAATAGCCTGCTTTAAAAGGCCATACAAATTGCGCTTTCATATCTCCGTCGGGTTTATGCTCATCGAAAAATAATTTAGATTTTACTGAGCTTTCTTCAGACTTACCTTGCTTGTGATAAGTGGTTAACACTTCAAAATGATCATCGGCTACTAACATATAATATTCTATCGTTTGTTTCCAATTTTTGTCTAGAAGAGTTGGAATGGAATACAAAGAGTACCATTTCCCTTCGTATGCCTTATAGTCAATGAGATTTACAGGTTGATTTTCCATAATTTTTTCATTTGTAATAACGGAGTTGAAAAGAAAAGGTTTTATTGAAGTTTAAGAAAATAGATTTCTTTTTTAATTAATGCTGATTTTTATGTAATTCGCATCTCTATGGTTAAATCTATTTATACCCAGATAAGGAGTAAATTTCTAAAGGCTTAGTAATATATAAATGTTAAATAAGGTTAAAGCGGGTAAATTACTACGAAATATTCGTAAATTTTTGGCTAATTTGTAGCATATTTTTAAAGCTATGAAAATTTATTCGATACTCTTATTTCTAGTTCTTAGTGCCCATTCAGGCTTTTCCCAGAAGTCGATTAACTTAGAACTAAAAAAACAATTGGATTCAATTTTACAACAAGATCAAGGCATAAGAGAATTTATTGACTCTGAAACCTCAGAAAAACGAAAAGATACAATTGCCCAAATGTTTAGCTACACTACAGAAGAGCTGAAGAAAAAAGTTTGGACCCTGATGAAGAAAATCGATTCAATAAATTTGAATAAGGTGGCTCATATTATTGCAAAGTATGGCTATCCAGGCAAAACACTAGTTGGAGAGCCAACGAATACTACTGTATTTTATGTCATACAGCATAATATCGAACAAATTCCAAAATACTATCCTTTAATTGAAGATGCAGGAAAAAATGGAGAACTGCCATTTAGGTACGTAGCTATGATGCTAGATCGAAAATTAGTGAGTGAGGGGAATGAGCAAATTTATGGTACACAAGGGGCAATGCAAATGATTCCCAACTCCAAAACGGGAAAAAAAAGAACCTTTTGAATATATAAACCCTATTAAAGATCCAAAAAACGTAAACAAAAGACGTAAAGAAGCTGGCTTTGATAGCACAGTAGAAGAAAATGCAAAGCGATTGGGGATTGTTTACAAAGAATATACCCAAAATGAAATTGATAGGATTATCAAAAAACAGCCAAAACCCTAGTACAAAATTTTCAAGTTAATAACAAATTTGAGAAAGCGCTTTTTTAAACTAATGCAATTTGATAACTTCGGGGCGTAAATAATTTCTATCCAAAAATCTATAAATTTATAAAATGAAGATAACGGTAGTAGGGGCTGGTGCAGTTGGTGCCACCTGTGCAGATAACATCGCCAGAAAAGAATTAGCTGAAGAATTAATTTTGTTAGACATTAAAGAAGGTTTTGCTGAAGGTAAAGCCATTGATATGATGCAAACGGCTACTTTATTAGGTTTTGACACTAAAATTAAAGGGGTAACGAACGATTATAGTCAAACTGCAGGTTCGGCTGTTGCTGTAATTACTTCGGGCTTACCACGCAAACCGGGGATGACTCGTGAAGAATTGATAGGTATCAATGCAGGTATTGTTAAAGGCGTAGCCGAAAATATTTTAAAATATTCTCCTGATGCGATTATTATTGTAATTAGTAATCCGATGGACACCATGACGTATTTAGCGTTAAAATCTTTAGGTTTACCAAAAAACCGCATCATCGGAATGGGTGGCACATTAGATAGTTCACGCTTTAAATATTATTTAAGTGTAGCTTTAGGCTGTAACTCGAATGATTTGCAAGGTTTTGTAATTGGTGGCCACGGTGATACAACAATGATTCCTTTAACTCGTTATGCAACCTACCAAAGTTTACCAGTTAGCGAATTGTTAGATGAATCCACTTTAGCTAAAGTGGCAGCAGATACCATGGTTGGTGGAGCTACGTTAACAGGTCTGTTAGGTACTTCAGCTTGGTACGCTCCAGGTGCCGCAGGCGCTGCGTTAGTAGAAGCGATTGTACGCGATGAGAAAAAGTTATTTACTTGCTGTGTAGCTTTAGAAGGCGAATACGGTCAACAAGACATCTGTTTAGGTGTACCTGTAATTGTTGGTCGCAACGGATGGGAAAAAATTATTGACTATAAATTAAATGAAACGGAGCAAGCGGCATTTAATAAAAGTGCTGATGCAGTACGTAGCATGAATAATGTATTGGCGGAGATGAAATTGATTTAATGAGAACAATCACTGTTCCCCTAATTCTAATTAACTTACAAGACGACGGTTTCCACCTTTTGGTGGAAATTGTTGTTTTCGGAGAAAAATTATTTGCCGTTTTAGATACGGGAGCCTCCCGATCAGTTTTTGATAAAGGGTTGATGGAAAAGCATATTAAGGAGCTTACCATTAGCAACGAAGCTCAAGCGGCAACCATTTTTAGCACCAGTACGACACTTCAAGGCATTATCCCAAATTTAAAAATTGGCGGGCTAACCTTAAAAAATTATCAAACAGTAGGGCTCGATTTACAAGGCGTTACAGACACCTACCTTCAATTAGGACATCCCGCTGTATCAGGTATTATTGGCGGTGATATTTTAATGGAGTTCACAGCTAAGATTGATTACAAGAAGCGAGTTTTGAGATTTTATAAGTGAGCTTAATTCGCTAATAGGTTAATTTACAAATTATTATTGCTTAAATTTTAATCATTATGTCTCATTACGCAATACTCAAATCTCAATACTTTAAAATTCTTTTTTTTGTCGTTTTATCTATTCCCATTAGCTCATTCTCGCAACAACTTAAAATCGTTGATAAACCCATTATTTACGATTCTACGCGCATAAAACTCTCTTTAAAATATCTTAAAGAGCGACATGGCATGGTGCAAAACAGCGTGAAAATCGAACCGGTAATGGTTGTTTTACACTGGACCGCAGCAAAAACCATGCTTTCTACATTTAATGCATTTAATACCCCAACCTTAGAAGGTGATCGAAAAGACATTGCTGGAGTAAGCAATTTAAACGTTTCTTCTCAGTTCTTAATCGATAGAGATGGGACAATTTATCGTCTGATGCCTGAAAATAGCTTTGCACGGCATGTAATTGGTTTGAATTATTGTGCAATTGGAGTAGAAAATGTTGGCAGTAGCAATTTTCCGCTTACAACTGCTCAGCTTTTAGCGAATGAACAACTGGTTCGTTATCTAAGTAAAAAATATAAAATCTCTTATCTCATCGGTCATTATGAATACACATTATTCAAAAATACTTCTCTTTGGAAAGAAACAGACCCGACATACCAAACTGAAAAAACAGATCCCGGTATAGATTTTATGCAAAAGATAAGAGCTAATGTTAAAGATCTTGGCCTGAACGGCGCTCCAGCTACAAAATAAGACTTGCAATTTCTATCTGTTTATGCTTAACTTTAAGTAAACCAAACAAATTTAAATTATGAAGATTTTAAAAGTAATAGGAATTATTGTCCTTGTATTGGCAATAATAATTGTTGTTGGCGGCATGTTTTTACCTAAAACGTATACCGTTAGCCGTACTACCGCAATTAATGCATCAGACAGTGTAGTTTACAAAAACATCGCAGATTTCAACGAATTTTACAAATGGAACCCGTGGGCTAGACAGGAACCAACTGCTAAAATAAAAGTGAGCGGACCAGTTGCCGCACCGGCTCATTTGTACGAATGGGAAGGAAAAGAAACTGGCCAAGGCTACATGAAAATTAAAAGTGTAGAACCTAACAAAATGGTTGATATTGAACTGAAATTCCTTAAACCATTCGAAAGTATGGCAGATACACGTTTCGATATTACTCCAGACGGTTCGGGAAGTAAAGTAACTTGGACCATGAGTGGCGAGAATAACTTAATGAGCAAATGGATGGGTGTTTTCATGAGCATGGATAGCATGATTGGAAAAGATTTTGAAAATGGCCTTACGTATTTAAAAGAGAAATCTGAAGCGGGGAAATAGTCTATTTATTATTACCATACATAAGAACATTATGTATGTAATTTTCGTTATAAAAAGCCTCCTAGAATATTTTCTAGGAGGCTTATATTAAAAATAGACTGAAACTGCCGCTTTAAGAATCTCGACTAATTAGGCATCAATTTTCGCATATTTCGCATTACGCTCAATGAATTCTCTACGAGGGGCAACTTCATCCCCCATTAACATAGAGAAGGTATGATCGCATTCTGCAGCATTTTCTATTGTTGCTTGTAATAGCGTACGATTTGCAGGATTTAAAGTGGTATCCCATAACTGTTCGGCATTCATCTCTCCCAAACCTTTGTAACGCTGTATGTGTACGCTTTCTTCTTTACCTGCACCTTTTAAGCGTTGTACCGCTTGATCGCGCTGGGCATCATTCCAGCAATATTCGAAATCTTTCCCTTTTTTTACTTGATAAAGAGGTGGAGCAGCAATGTACACATAACCCGCTTCTATTAAAGCCCTCATGTAACGATAAAAGAACGTTAAAATTAACGTGGTAATGTGCGAACCGTCGATGTCCGCATCCGTCATGATTACAATTTTATGATAGCGAAGTTTTTGCAAGTTTAAGGCTTTATCGTCTTCCGGTGTTCCTATACTTACACCAAGAGCGGTAAACATATTCTTAATCTCGTCGTTTTCATAGATTTTGTGCTCCATCGCCTTTTCTACGTTCAAGATTTTTCCTTTTAAAGGTAAAATGGCTTGAAAATTACGATCACGTCCTTGCTTTGCTGTTCCACCAGCGGAATCTCCCTCTACAAGATACAATTCGCATTTTTCTGGATCACTATCCGAGCAATCGGCAAGTTTACCGGGTAGCCCTGAACCACCCATTACGCTCTTCCGTTGAACCATCTCACGCGCTTTACGGGCAGCCGCACGAGCCGTAGCAGCCAAGATCACCTTATTAACGATCATCTTTGCTTCTTTAGGATTTTCTTCAAGATAAGCACCCAAAGCCTCACCAACGGCTACATCAACCGCGCCCATTACCTCAGAGTTCCCTAATTTGGTTTTGGTTTGTCCTTCGAATTGCGGTTCTTGTACCTTTACGGAAACTACTGCCGTTAGACCTTCTCTAAAGTCGTCTCCGGTAATCTCCATTTTCAAATTCTTTAACAAACCCGATTTATCTGCATAACTCTTCAAGGTACGCGTTAACCCCCTACGAAAACCTGCAATATGTGTTCCTCCTTCGTGCGTATTAATATTATTTACATACGAATGCACATTTTCTGAGTAACTATCATTGTATTGAAAAGCTAACTCAACAGGCACACCTTGTTTAATGCCATCAATATAAATAGGCTCAGGTAAGAAAGACGCTCGCGTTCCATCTAAAAACTTAACAAATTCTTTTAAACCACCCTCAGAATGAAAAGTCTCGGTTAAAAATGAACCATCTTCTTGAGGATCGCGCTCATCAGTTAAGGTTAACGTAATTCCTTTATTCAGAAAAGCCAACTCGCGTAAACGAGAAGCTAAAGTATCATATTTATATTCTGTAGTTTGCGTAAAGATGGTAGCATCGGGCGTAAAGGTTACAATAGTTCCCCTTTTATCGGTTACCCCAACTTCTTTAACATCGTATTGTGGAACACCAATTTTGTATTCCTGCATCCATATTTTTCCTTCACGGTGAACCTCTGCTTTAAGATCGGTTGATAATGCATTTACGCAACTTACCCCCACCCCGTGCAAACCACCCGATACTTTGTAGGTATCTTTATCGAATTTACCACCGGCGTGTAAAACGGTCATTACAATTTCTAAGGCCGATTTGTTTTCTTTAGTGTTAATACCAGTAGGAATACCACGACCATTATCTTCAACTCGAATAGAATTATCGGCCAAAATATTTACGATAATGGTATCGGCGTGACCAGCTAAAGCCTCATCGATTGAGTTATCTACTACCTCATATACCAAATGATGTAAACCCTTCACACCCGTATCGCCAATATACATCGAAGGACGCTTACGTACAGCCTCCAACCCCTCTAAAACCTGTATATTATCTGCCGAATAATTTGACTTTGAATCTTTTTCTTCGCTCATAATTTTATCTAATACTTAAAGAATCAAAAATAACCATTTTTGGATGAATTAACGCATATTGTGGATAACTATTTGAGTGTTGAAAGCATTCTAATTTTAACGAAAAAATAGCAACTTTTAACTAATCAACGCACCTTATTTTTGAATAAAAAACGTATGTTTTTAGGATACTCCAATTTGATTTTTATATTTGCTAAACTTTAACAAAATAGAATGAACCAGACCCCATTAAAATTAAGCAGTTTTGCGGCTGCAATAGCATTAGTTTCAGTTCTAACTGCATGCGGAAATAAAGACACCAAAACTGAAGCAACAAAAACTGCTGCTACAACCGTTTCGGCAGATGAAAAGATAGTTTATGTAAACTCCGATACATTATTAACCAAATACGAGTACTTTAAAGAACTTAAAGCCAAAATGGAAACCAAAGGAAAAGCAGCCGAAAGTGATATGGCCGCTAAAACACAAGCTTTCCAACGTGAAGTTCAACAATATCAGCAACAACAAAATACTTTGCCAGCCGATCAAAGAGCGGCTACAGAGCAAAGATTAGCGCGCAAACAACAAGAATTACAAGCTTATCAGCAAAATGCTGGTGCAGCATTACAAAACGAGCAAGCCAAAGAGCAAGAAGTGCTTTACAATAAAGTGGCAGAATATTTAAAAACCTATGCTAAAACAAAAGGCTACAAAATGGTTTTAACCTATTCGAAAGGAAATAGCGCAATCTTGTTCGCTGATGAAAGTTTAGATGTAACCAAGGCCGTTATTGTGGGCTTAAACGAAGCGTACGCAAAGGATAAGAAGTAGTTGGGAGTTGGGTATAGACTCGCGACTAAAGACTAAAACAAAGGCTCCGAGAAATCGGGGCATTTTTTTTGCTTGATAACCTGATTTGGAATAGGGGTGGGATAGCCATTATGCACAAATTAGCCAAAGCACTCCCATAAATAGCACCTCGAGCGAAGCGAAAGCATGAAGACCAACAAAACAATATAAATTACTGAATAAATAAGCAGCCAGGAGTTTAATACTAGTTTGTTTTTGTCTTTATTGGAAGTATTGAGCTCGCTTTGCTTCTCTTAACCCAAACTCACTTATATTAACAATAGCCGCATCTGCGGCAAAAAAATTATTCCCTATGAACAACCAACACGAAACCTTTATGCGTATGGCGATAGAACTTTCGGCACAAAACGTACTGCAAAGTCTAGGTGGCCCATTCGGTGCTGTAATTGTAAAAGATGGAAAAGTAATCGCTAAAAGTGCCAATAAAGTAACGTCAAGCAACGACCCCACCGCTCATGCCGAAGTAGCGGCAATTCGATTAGCTTGTAAAAAACTGAAGACGTTCGATTTATCAGGTTGTATTGTGTACACCAGTTGCGAGCCTTGTCCGATGTGTTTAGGCGCATTATATTGGGCCAAAGTAGACACGGTTTACTATGGAAATACCAAAGCAGATGCCGCAGCAATTAACTTCGACGATCAATTTATTTACGACGAGTTAGACAAGAATTTATCCGACCGAAAATTACCCATCAAGCAGTTGCTTAGAGATGAAGCGCAGCAAGCATTTAAACTCTGGGAAAAATCGGCAATGAAGATTGATTATTAAAAGCCAAACACTTTATACAAACTTTGCAATTTTGCCAAAGTGTACAAGCGTTTGGCTCGACTTCAATATATGTGTGTTGTTTTAAGCTTATTTACTGGCTTCTTTGCTACCTTTAGCTAGGGCAATCATCATATCTAACTCTTTAACAGTGATATCTGCCGACCCACTAAAGCCCACCTTTTTGAAACGGATATTTCCATTTCCGTCTACAATAAATTTGGTTGGAATACCCTCAACCTTGTATTGTTCAATGACATCGAATTTGCTAGGGTCTTTTGCATTTTTTGTGTCTAACAATATATTAAACGTATAATTCGGATTTGCCACCACCCAGTCTTTAACTAATTTTTCTCTGTTTTCTTCCGTTTGCCATGTGTTCACAAAAAGAAATACCACATTGGGATCGTTTTTGTACTTATCAACTGCTTTTTGCATACCCGGGAAGGATGCAATGCACGGACCACACCAAGTTGCCCAATAATCAACAATCACTACTTTTCCTTTTAGCTTTTCAAGCGAAACTGTTTCACCTTTTAAATTTGCAAGCGTAAATTTAGGAGCCGGCATGTCTATCATTTCTTTCATGAATTTAGCACGCTCCTTTTCAATAGCTATCCTTTCTAAGCCAGCATAATACGTATCAAATGGAACAGTTCCAGCATAAACAGATTTTAAATCGGCTTTTAACGCATCATTTCCTTGACCATCTTTAATAAATCGCTCTGCAAAAGTAACTACCTTATCTTTTTGTCCCATTTTAGCTAAAAATGAAACATATCTCACATTCATATCTGCACTGCTAAAATTATTTTTATTTACAGCCTCTTCTTGGAATTTCAAAGCTTCTGCACTTTTGCCCATATGATCAAGAAGAACGGCATAAGTATCGGCATAAGAAGCATAGGAGCTTTCAAGTCCTTTAAGATACTCTTCTTTAGAATTATAATATTCTGGCATTGGATCATTTTTAGCTGCCTCGATTAAGTCGAGCGATTTCTTAGAAATCATAGCTGCAAATTCTAAATTCTCTTTGTTCTCTGCACCGGCCCATGCATAGGTATTATAAGCACTAGCTACAGACAATTTGTTGTCTAGCTTGTTTGTAAACTCTTCAAATTTTGCATTATTTTTAGCTAATCCATATGCATTGGCAATATTCAGATAGAAATTAGACACTTTTACTGCATCGGCCTTTTTCTGAAGATCTAACTCAAAATCTTTAATTAAAGCGCTTAATTTTTCTTCTTTTTTGGCGGCATCTTTTTCATTGAAAATGGCATTGGCAGCTTGTCCATAAGCATACACTCCTTTTGGATACTTGGCCTTTATGATACTATTTACTGAATCAATCGCAGATTTTTTTCTTAAAACGCCATAAAGGCTTGAGATTTTCATCATATCTGCCTCCTTTAAGTTTGATGTTTTGTTGAGCAAAGCGATTTCATTTTTAATCATTTTTTCACCATCTACCTTATCTAAACTATACTTTAAAGCCATATAACGGTCTAAATACGTATATCTCATTTTCGGATCGGCCTTAAAAGCATTTTCAAATGCTACCAATGCTTTTGCATTGTCGATATTGGCACCCGAATAGGCTTTCCCCATTCCAACATAGAATTGTGATTCCCAGTAATAGGCCATAGCGGTAGGTTTTCCATCTTTATAAAAAAGAGTATAATATCCATTCGGATTTTCATCTTTAGTTCCATCCGCAGAAAAAGCTAAAACTGCTATCGCAGTGCTATCTACAGGCGTAAAGCTACCTTTATAAGTAGACCCTTCTTTGGTTAAAGGAACAGTGATCAATTTGAATTTATTATTGATATAGGTATAAACATCACATTTTACATTGGCTAATCTTTCTAATTTGCCACCCATAGGATCGTAACTAAACGATAGGGGCTGACCAGCTTCTGGGGTAGTTGAAGAAAATTTGACTATTTGTGCGAAGCTATTTAACATCGAAAATGCCAAGAGCATTAATAATACAAGTTTTTTCATAATGATCTAGTTTTTTTTAATGGTTATGAAGATTTAACTAAATATATAGTTTCCTTTTATAAATTCAAAATTTTTCTTTAAAAACCTAATATACAAAAAATTAGGGGAATGATTTTTGATTATCTTTGTACATGAGCACGTACCAAGAACAGGTTAATTTAGAACTCGAATTTTGGAAAAGGGAGGTCATGAAAAAACCGTCCATTTTTGGCAATCTTGCTACCAAAGTACAAACAAAAATTAACAGTTATATTCCTACTAAAGTACACAAGGCAATCACGGTTACCATAAAACAAATGGTAAAAGCAGTGCTATTTGGTTCAACCTACACCAGTTCGGCTAGGCCAGACGAGCAACTGAGTTTATTGCATCGCGAAGCTTTAGTAAAAGCTAAAATTGATGCCTATTGTAAAACCGGCGCGGCTGAGGGCGGCATTACTGGTGCTGGTGGATTTTTAATGAGCATGGCCGACTTCCCCATACTCATTGGAATTAAATTAAAATTACTTTTTGAAATTGCTTCATTATATGGATTTGATTGCAAAGACTATCGGGAACGTTTATACATCCTACACATTTTTCAATTGGCATTTTCGAGCGCAAAGGGGGCACAAAATATATTTCAGCAAATGCAAAATTGGGACGAGAAGCTTACTATTTTACCAGAAAGTGCGGATCAGTTCGATTGGCAAACCTTTCAACAAGAATATCGAGATTATATCGATTTGGCCAAACTTGCGCAATTGCTTCCTGTTGTTGGTGCTGCCGTGGGCGCTGTAGCAAATTATCAGCTAATTAAGAAGTTGGGAAAAACGGCGATGATGGCTTACCGTATTAGAGTCTTGAGTCATTAGTTCTAAGTCTTGAGTCTATTTACTACAAGAAATAGACTCAAGACTGAAGACTCTAGACTAAAGACTGTCTTCGTCAAACATCCCCCCTATCAAATCATCTGTTTCTCTTCGATCTTTCTTCGTTGGCCTACCAGTTCCTCGATCGCGCTTTAAGCTAGGCGCATGGAACATCGTTTTAAAAGCATGCGTTTCTTCAACCGGTGTTAAATCTTTGTATTTCGTAACCGCAATTTTAGCTTCAACCCTGTTAGATTGTAATTCTACTACTTCGATAATTTTTTTCTCTATTCCTTTCGAAACTTGATAAACTTCACCAATCTTCACAATAGCCGAAGGTTTAACATTTTGTCCGTTAAATTTAATACGTCCAGCCTTACACGCATCCGTTGCCAAACTACGGGTTTTAAACAAGCGGATTGCCCATAGGTATTTATCAATTCTTAATTTTTCTGCTTCTGCCATTAAAACAATAATAATCAAATCAAAGTTACAGTAATAAATAAAATTCCTTTATTTTGTAAAAAATTAAAATACCATGATCGAAGATTTAAAAAAGCTAATAGAAGCCGCTTGGGAAGACAGAACGTTATTGGCCTATAGCGAATATTGTGAAGCTATTGAAACCGTAATAAAAAGACTTGATGCAGGCGAATTGCGTGTTGCTGAGCCCATCTTAAATACTTGGGGAATTAACGAATGGATTAAGAAAGCGGTAATTATGTATTTCCCTATTCGGGAGATGAAAGAGATAAAAGCGGGTCCTTTTGTATTCCATGATAAAATGGAATTAAAAACTGATTATAAAACTTCGGGCGTGCGTGTGGTTCCTATGGCAAGTGCACGTTATGGCTCATTTTTAGCTAAAGGGGTAATTATGATGCCTTCGTATATAAACATTGGTGCTTATGTAGATGAGGGCACTATGGTTGATACCTGGGCTACCGTAGGTTCTTGTGCCCAAATAGGCAAACGCGTGCACTTAAGTGGTGGCGTGGGCATAGGTGGTGTTTTAGAACCCGTTCAAGCCGCTCCCGTAATTATTGAAGACGATTGCTTTATTGGTTCGAGGGCTATTGTTGTTGAAGGGGTTAAAGTGGAAAAAGAAGCTGTACTAGGTGCAAACGTGGTATTAACCGCCTCTACAAAAATTATTGATGTGACGGGTTCAACTCCAATTGAATATAAAGGAATTGTTCCTTCTCGGTCGGTAGTAATACCAGGTTCGTATACCAAAAAATTCCCAGCCGGAGAATTTCAGGTGCCATGTGCTTTAATTATTGGAAAAAGAAAAGAATCGACCGATAAAAAAACCTCTCTTAATGATGCATTGAGAGAAAATAATGTAGCAGTTTAAGTTTGATGAAAATAGGATTCGATGGCAAACGTGCAGCAAATAATTTAACTGGACTGGGTAATTACAGTCGTTCGTTAATTGAACATATGGCTGATCAGTTTCCAGAAAATGAATATTATCTTTACACTCCAAAGATTAATGCCACCATTAGAAAATATTCCCTATTTTCTAAAAAAAACATTAAACTCCAATTTCCACCAAAAAACAGCACTTCGCCTATTTGGCGAAGCGTTGGTATTGTTTTACAATTGGTAAAAGATAAAATTGATATTTTTCATGGCTTAAGTCACGAAATCCCATTTGGTTTAAAAGAAAATGGAATAAAAAGCATTGTTACTATTCACGATCTAATTTTTCTGGTAAAGCCACACTATTATAATTTGTTCGACCGAATTATTTATAAATATAAGAGTAAGTATGCTTGCAAGCATGCTGATAGGATTATAGCGATTAGTGAGCAAACTAAAAAAGATATCGTGCGCTTCTACCAAATAGATCCTGCTAAAATTGAAGTTATCTATCAAAGTTGTGATGATCAGTTTAAAAAGCTGTTGGGTGAAAATGAAAAAGAATTTCTTCGTAAAAAATACCAACTTCCACTCAATTACATTTTAAATGTCGGCACGATTGAAGCTAGAAAAAATCTTTTATTGCTCATAAAAGCTTTACCACTTATCGATCCAACTTACACACTTGTGATCATCGGAAAAGAGCAATCATATGCCCAGCTGATCCGAAAAGAAATCAACAATTTAGATTTGCATAAGCGTGTAGTCTTTTTAAGAGATGTTCCTTTTAATGATCTTCCCGGAATATATCAAATGGCGAGAATTTTTATCTATCCATCGCACTACGAAGGCTTTGGCATACCGATAATAGAGGCTTTGTTTGGAAAAGTACCCGTTGTTGCTACAACAGGCTCTTGCTTAGAAGAGGCTGGCGGACCAGCTAGTAGATATGTTTCGCCAGATAATAGCAATGAATTAGCTGATGCAGTTAACCACATTTTAACAGACGCGCAATTGCAAGAAAGCATGAAGCAAAAAGGCTTAGCATACGTTCAGAAATTTAACAATAAATTGCTTAGTCAGCAATTATTGAATTGTTACCTAAAAATATAACCCATCTATTTTTTCTTAACTTGGTAAAGCAATATAATTTATTTAAACCCTGATGAAAGTAGTATTTGATTGCGAACGAATGAAATATCCATATACTGGATTATTTGAATATTGCCAAAGATTAGCTTCAAATCTAATTTCATTAAAGCAAAAAAACGATGAAATAGTACTTTATCTGCCTGAAAAAGCTAAACTACATTTTAATGCTGAGGTAAAAATCATCAACCAAAAAAGTTTACACAAATTTATATTCCCAACTATAGATAGCAACATTGATATTTGGCATACCACTCATCAAACATCGTGGTATGTTCCACCAAGGAAACGGCATATTAAACATGTTTTAACTATTCATGATCTCAATTTTTTGCATGAAGAAAAGTCTCTTTCAAAATGCGAAAAATATTTAAAAAAAATTCAAGATAATATTGATCGTTCAGATTGTTTAGTGGCTATTTCTGAATTTACCAAACAAGATATTTTAAAACATCTCAAAGTAGATATACCCATTAGCGTAATTTATAACGGTTGCGATCTAAAAACATTTCCTAATTTTAACTCGCCAAATTTTAGGCCTACGGCGCCATATCTTTTTAGTTTAGGTACCGTAAATCCTAAAAAAAATTTCCACGTGCTACCTTGCCTCCTACAAAACAACACTTATCAATTAATAATTGCAGGCAAAGCTGATAAAAACTATGCCGATAGAATAGTGCAAGAAGCCGAAAAATACGGTGTAGCCGACCGAGTTTTTATTATCGGAGCAATAACCAACGAAGAAAAATATTGGTACTATAAAAATTGTGAAGCCTTTTTGTTTCCTTCCATTGCCGAGGGTTTCGGCATTCCTGTTATCGAAGCAATGAGTTTTGGGAAACCGACGTTCTTATCAAAATCGACTTCGCTGCCAGAAATTGGTGGTAAAAACGCTTATTATTTCGAGAATTTTGATTCGTTAACGATGGTGAAAAATTTCAACGAGGGTTTTGCGCACTATGAGGGAACCAACCCATCAGTGGCAATAATTAATCACGCCAAGCAATTTAATTGGCAAAAATGTGCTAGTGAGTATTTAACCCTGTACAAAAGTTTAATGTAACAATGGAGAAAAACTGTGTAGTTGTTTACCCAATTTATAAGGCCCCGAGTAGTATCGAACTTAACTTTTTAGAAAATGGCATTAAAGTAAATGCCGATTTTGAACAAGTTATCGTTGCTCCAGAAAGCTTAATCATAAACCATTCATTTGGCATTTTGCAGAAGATAAGAATCAAACGGTTTAATGATCGTTATTTTGAAGGTATTGAAGGATATAACTGTTTAATGCTAAGTAAAGATTTTTACTCTTCATTTATAGAATTTGAATTTATGTTAATACATCAACCTGATGTTTATTTATTTAAAAATGAATTAGCTTATTGGTGTAAAAAAGATTACGCGTACATCGGTGCCCCATGGTTTAAACCTGAAAAAATTGGCAGAGGTAAAATTTATGGTTTTTTACACCAAAAAATATGGCAAACTTACCTAACGAAAAAGAGAAAAAACGGGTGGTTATACAACAAAGTTGGTAACGGCGGCTTATCACTGCGCAACATTCAGAAAGCAATTGAAACGCTGAATAAAGCACCTTTAGCTTTAATTAATGCCTATATTGCTACAGTTTCACCTCACTATAACGAAGATATTTTTTGGTCTATTGAGGCACCAAAAATAATCGACTTTAAAATTCCAAAATGGGATGAAGCCCTGCGGTTTGCTATAGAATTTGACCCTAGAAAAGCTTATTCATTTTTAAATCAAAATTTACCCTTCGGGTGTCACGCTCCTTTAAAGCATGAACCCGAGTTTTGGAAAAAATTTATACCTATACTTAACTAATATGAACGTAGAAATTAATAACGCATTACAAGCATTAAAAAGCGGGGGCGTAATCTTATATCCTACCGATACCGTTTGGGGCTTAGGTTGCGATGCCACCAATGAAGAAGCAGCTGCTAAAATAAATGCCATTAAAGGTAGAGCTACTGATAAGAGTTTCATTGTATTGTTAAATTCTGCCAATCAATTACCAAGTTACGTAACTGAAATTCCAGATGTTGCTTATGAGTTAATTGAGTATACAGAAAATCCATTAACCATTATTTTCTCTGGAGCAAAAAATTTAGCAAAAAATGTAATTAATGCCGATGGAACAGTAGGTATACGTGTGGTTGAACACGCATTTTGCGAGCAACTCCTTCAACGTTTTCGTAGACCAATAACCTCAACTTCGGCCAATATTTCTGGTCAGCCTACCCCACAATTTTTTGATGAAATTTCGCAGGAGATTATTGATGCAGTAGATTATGTAGTCGACTTTGAGCAAGAACTTCGCATTCCAAAAAAACCCTCAACGATTATAAAATTAGGTCCGTCAGGACAGTTTGAGTTTATTAGGAAATAGAGCTTAGTAGTAACCCTTTTCCCATTTTACATTTTACATCTTACATCAAACCCGATTGTTTTTACTAATTTCGTCCAATAATTGTCATCCAGCGCGCGGCGAAGGATCTTAACTATGTATAAATCCCTGAAAAATCCAATATTCAATGTTCTTGCAACCTTAGCCGAACAAACCAAAACAGAAGTGTTTGTAATAGGTGGCTTTGTACGTGATGTTTTCTTAAATCGTCCTTCCAAAGACATCGATATTTTGGTAATTGGAAATGGGATAGATTTTGCCGAAAAAGTTGGGCTTAAATTAAAAACAAAAGTTGCGGTATTTAAGAATTTTGGAACAGCAATGTTAAAGCATGGCGATCTAGAGATCGAATTTGTGGGTGCCCGAAAAGAATCATATCGCTCTAATTCGCGAAAGCCAATCGTAGAAAACGGTACTTTGGCCGATGATCAGCTTCGTAGAGATTTCACCATCAATGCATTAGCAATCTCATTAAATAAAGTTAATTATGGA
The DNA here is from genome assembly GCF_037482965.1 of Pedobacter anseongensis. Lineage (NCBI taxonomy): Bacteria > Pseudomonadati > Bacteroidota > Sphingobacteriia > Sphingobacteriales > Sphingobacteriaceae > Pedobacter > Pedobacter anseongensis. Next base: position 178,331 of record NZ_JBBHKB010000002.1, read on the forward strand.
GAAATTGTTGATCCATTTAATGGGATTGAAGATTTAAATCATAGGTTAATACGAACCCCATTAGACCCTGCAATTACGTTTTCCGACGACCCATTACGCATGATGAGGGCCATTCGCTTTGCTACGCAACTAAACTTTGAAATTGACAGTAAAGCAATAGCAGCGATAAAAAATCAGAAAGAGCGCATTAGTATTGTTTCTAAAGAAAGAATTACCGACGAACTTAATAAAATTATCCTAGCAAAAACACCATCAATTGGTTTCAAACATCTATTTGATACGGGGCTTTTACAGCTTATTTTTCCTCAAATGGCAGCACTTTACGGTGTTGAAATTATTAAGGGAAAAGGACATAAAGACAACTTTTATCACACTTTGCAGGTTTTAGATAACATTTGTGAGCATACCGACGATCTATGGCTACGGTGGGCAGCAATATTGCACGATATTGCCAAACCGCCAACCAAAAGATTCGAGGAAGGACACGGGTGGACTTTCCATGGTCACGAAGATAAGGGGGCTCGAATGGTACCTCAGATTTTTGCGCAATTAAAACTCCCTCTCAACGAGAAAATGAAGTTCGTTCAAAAACTGGTACAATTGCATTTACGTCCCATTGTTTTAGCTCAAGAAAAGGTTACGGATTCGGCAGTTAGACGTTTGCTTTTCGAAGCCGGAGAAGAAATCGAAAGTTTAATGATTTTGTGCAATGCAGATGTAACCACAAAAAATGAGTACAAAATTAAAAAGTACCGCAATAATTTCGAACTGGTTAAGCAAAAACTAAAGGATGTTGAAGAAAGAGATCAACTCCGTAATTGGCAACCACCAATAAGTGGAAATGATATTATGCAAACTTTTGGCCTTCAGGCGGGTAAAGAGGTTGGTATTTTAAAAAATGCAATTCGCGAAGCCATATTAGAAGGCGAAATTCCGAACAGCTATGAAGAAGCTTTCCATTTTATGAAACAAAAAGCGACAGAATTGGGTTTAAAAGTAATCAACGACTAAAAAGCCCTCCCAAAATATATTTTATTTCCTTAATTTTACACCCAAGAAACAGCATAACGAATGGCAATTTATAGATTTAGAATTTCTTTTGAAGATTTTGATGATGTGGTGAGAGAAATTGACATCAAAACCAATCAAACCTTCGAAGATTTACACCGTGCATTTCATCGCTCAACCGGATACGATGCAGATAAATCATCCTCATTTTATGTAAGTACCGATAATTGGATAAAGGGAGACGAAATTGCTATGTTGCCAAATCAACGTAAAATAGATAATGGCGTTACGTTAATGGAAAAAGCAAAGCTGAGCAGCTTTGTCGATGATCCTCACCAAAAATTTTATTACATCTATAATTTCGAGCGTCCTTTCGATTTTCATGTCGAACTGATTAAAATTATCTTAGAAAATGATCCTAATATCGAATATCCCTTCTTAGTGAAAAGCACTGGCGAAGCACCAAAAATTATCGATAAAAATAACATGGCTGCGTTTACGGCAAGTGCTGCCGTAGCCTCAAGTGAGTTCGATTTCTTAAATGAGTTAGATTTTGTTCCTGAAGATACCGAAGAGTTAGAAGCCATGGGGGGTAGAGGCATCAATGCTGAAGAAGTTGATGAAGATAGTGAAGCGGAAGAAGAAAAAGACGACTTTGCCGAAGGTGATGATTTTGAAGAAGATTTTGGAAGTTCCAATAATGACGAAGATTATTAGCCCCTCCTTGTTTGTCATTTCGAATGAGAAACGAGCAGAAAACTAGCCACAGATTCTCCAATAGATCTCTTCTATGGTCGAAAGGGCGAATTACGATACTAAAATCCTGATAGTAAATGTCGCAAAAGACTTTAATAGTAGTGGTAGGACCAACGGCAATCGGTAAAACTTCGTTGGCAATAGCCTTGGCCAATTTTTACCATACCGAAATTATTTCAGCAGATTCCCGTCAATTTTTCAAAGAAATGAACATTGGAACGGCAAAGCCTTCGAAAGAAGAATTAGCGGCAGCAAAACATCATTTTATTAACTCACATAGCATAAATACCTTATTTAGTACAGGCGATTTTGAAGTTGAAGCCTTAAAATTAATCGACGAACGGTTTAAAATACACGACATACTGATTATGGTGGGTGGTTCTGGCTTATACATCGATTCGGTTTGTAAAGGATTAGATCAGCTGCCCGAAATAGACCTAAGCATCCGAGAAGAACTTAATCAACAATTTGCAAATCACGGAATAGTTTCTATCCAAAATCAACTTCAAGACGTGGATCCTGAGTACTTTTCTAAAGTAGACCAGTCTAATCCACAACGCATGATTAGAGGGCTGGAAGTTTTCTTATCCACTGGGCAAAAACTTTCGTCTTTCTTAACGGCAAACAAAAAAGTAAGGCCGTTCAATAGTATAAAAATCGGACTAAACTCAGACCGTTCCTTGCTGTATGATCGAATAAACCAGCGCGTAGATTTGATGCTGGAAGCTGGCTTACTTGATGAAGTTAAATCACTAATGCCTTATCGGCCCCTCAATGCCTTAAATACGGTAGGCTACTCAGAATTATTCGATTATTTAGATGGAAAAACAGATTTGGCATCTGCAATTGCGATGATTAAACAGAATACCCGTCGATTTGCCAAACGCCAACTAACATGGTTCAGAAAAGATGAAAGTACGAATTGGTTTGAGCCCGAAGAAACGGAGAAAATTTTAATCCGCATTAGCCAATTAGTGAATTTGCAAATTAGCTAATTTACAAATTCACTATTTTAGGCTTGAGCCGTTGGTCCGCCAAAATTTAAAGGAAAGCCAACTGCTTCCTCTTGCATTTTAATTTTCCCATTTATCGCTTCGAACTTCTCGATATTATCTTGCATAGCCTGCATTAATCGTTTGGCATGCTCTGGTGTTAAGATAATTCTGGATTTTACCTTTGCTTTTGGTACGCCGGGCATTACTCGGATAAAATCTAATACAAACTCTGTATTAGAGTGGGTAATAATGGCTAAATTAGAAAATATACCTTCGGCAATTTCTTCCGATAATTCTATGTTAATTTGATTTTCGTTCTGTTGTTCTTCCATGATGGTCAAAAATAAAAAAAAATCCCGACGTTATGTCGGGATTTAATATAAGTAATCAGATAAATTTTACGCCTCTACTTCTTCTTCAGCTTTAGATGCTAATAATTTATCGTACTCTTCTTGAGAACCTACAATGATACGCTCATAGCCACGTACACCAGTACCTGAAGGAATCAAGTGACCAACAATTACGTTTTCTTTTAAGCCTAACATGTTATCACGTTTACCCGCGATAGCAGCCTCATTTAACACCTTAGTGGTTTCCTGGAAGGACGCAGCAGAGATAAATGATTTTGTACCTAACGATGCTCTAGTGATCCCCTGTAGAATTGAACTCGCTGTTGCAGGTTGTGCATCACGTACTTCAATTTGCTTTAAATCTTTACGTTTTAATTGAGAATTTTCGTCTCTTAATTTACGTAACGATAAAATCTGACCTGGTTTTACCAAATTCGAATCACCCGCATCTACAACTACTTTTTTATCGTAAATTTCATCGTTCTCTACTTGGAAATCCCAACGATCTACCGAGTCATTTTCTAAGAAACGTGTATCACCTGGGTCTTCGATATGCACTTTTTGCATCATTTGGTGTACAATTACTTCAAAGTGCTTATCGTTAATTTTCACACCCTGCAAACGGTAAACCTCTTGGATACCATTCACCAAGTACTCTTGTACAGCCGCAGGGCCTTTAATGGCTAAAATATCGGCTGGAGAAATAGACCCGTCAGATAACGGCATACCCGCTTTAACAAAGTCGTTATCCTGTACCAAAATGTGCTTAGACAATGGTACTAGATATTTTTTAACTTCTCCATCTTTAGACTCAATCGTCATCTCGCGATTACCACGTTTAACACCGCCTAAAGTTACTACACCATCAATCTCAGTTACTACAGCTGGGTTAGATGGATTACGTGCTTCAAATAACTCGGTCACACGTGGTAAACCACCTGTAATATCTCGGGTTTTACCTGTTGCACGAGGTATTTTAACTAGAATTTGACCAGTTTGTACAGATTCGCCTTCGTCGATCGCAATGTGCGCACCTACTGGAATGTTATATCCTCTAATTAAATCCCCTTTTTTATCAACAACTCTAATCGACGGATTTTTTGTTTTATCACGTGTATCGATAATTACTTTTTCACGGTGACCAGTTTGCTCATCTGATTCTTCACGGAAAGTTACTCCTTCAACAATAGCATCGAACTCGATTTTACCTGCAAATTCAGAGATAATAACAGCATTGTATGGATCCCATGAACAAATTTTATCTCCTTTTTTGATCTTATCGCCTTCCTTAACAAATAAGAATGCACCATAAGGAATATTGTTGGTTACAATTATTTTGCCAGTTCCAGGTTCAATAATTTTAAACTCTCCCGAACGACCCAATACGATATCAGTTTTACCTTCTTCGGTATTCGTTTCTACAGTACGTAAGTTTTCGAATTCGATAACGCCATCAAATTTAGCATTGATCTGCGATTCTGCAGCAATGTTCGATGCCGTACCACCTACGTGGAATGTACGTAACGTTAACTGTGTACCTGGCTCACCGATAGACTGTGCAGCAATTACACCAACAGCCTCACCTCTTTGAACACGTTTACCAGATGCTAAGTTACGACCGTAACAAAGGGCACAAACCCCTCTTTTGTTTTCGCAGGTTAATACCGAACGAATTTCTATACCCTCTAAAGGAGATTCTTCAATTGCTTTTGCAATTTCTTCAGAAATATCCTCACCTGCACCAACTAATAAAGCTCCATCTAACGGATTAAATACATCATGAAGTGAAATACGACCCAAAATCCTGTCATATAACGGCTCAACAATATCTTCGTTATCCTTTAACGCGGTAGTGTACATACCTCTTAAGGTACCACAATCTACTGCATTCACAATCATATCTTGTGCAACGTCGTGCAAACGACGAGTTAAGTAACCCGCATCCGCAGTTTTTAACGCTGTATCGGCCAAACCTTTACGTGCACCGTGAGTAGAGATAAAGTACTCAAGTACCGATAATCCTTCTTTAAAGTTAGATAAAATCGGATTTTCAATAATCTCACCACCAGAACCTGATTTTTGAGGCTTAGCCATCAAACCACGCATACCGCATAGCTGACGAATTTGCTCTTTCGAACCACGTGCACCAGAGTCGAGCATCATATACACCGAGTTGAACCCTTGGTTATCGCTCGATAATTGAGTCATCACGAAGGAAGTTAAACGATTGTTAATACGTGTCCAAATATCGATAATTTGGTTGTACCGCTCGTTGTTGGTAATGAAACCCATGTTATAGTTGTTTCTTACCTCTTCTACTTCAGTTGCAGCTTGCTCTAATAAGGTATGTTTCTCTACTGGAATATTTACATCCATTAAGTTAAACGATAAACCACCTTGGAATGCCATTTTGAAACCCAATTCCTTGATATCATCTAAGAAACGTGCCGAACGTGCCATACCCGTCATCTTAACTACCTCACCAATAATATCTCTTAGCGATTTTTTAGTTAATAATTCGTTAATATAACCTACTTCCTCAGGCACCATTTGGTTAAATAGTACTCTACCTACTGTAGTTTCCGTTAATTTATTTACAATCGTGCCATCTTCTTGTTTTACATTCACTTTTACTTTAATAAAAGCGTGCAAATCAATTTTCTTCTCGTTGTAAGCAATAATTACTTCTTCTGGAGAATAGAATGACTGATCTTGACCTTTAACTACGCGTCCCTCATCAGTTCTACGGCCTTTAGTAATGTAATAAAGACCCAAAACCATATCTTGAGATGGAACCGTAATAGGTGTTCCGTTTGCAGGGTTCAAGATGTTGTGTGCAGCAAGCATCAATACTTGGGCTTCCAAAATCGCAGCATGACCTAAAGGTAAATGCACAGCCATCTGGTCACCATCAAAATCCGCATTAAATGCTGTACAAACTAATGGGTGTAATTGGATCGCTTTTCCTTCTACCAATTTCGGTTGGAAAGATTGGATCCCTAATCTGTGCAACGTAGGTGCACGATTTAGCAATACTGGGTGTCCTTTCAATACGTTTTCGAGGATATCCCATACGAGTGGATCTTTTCTATCTACAATTTTCTTAGCAGATTTAACCGTCTTCACTATTCCTCTTTCTATCATTTTGCGAATGATAAATGGTTTGAATAGCTCTGCAGCCATATCTTTTGGTAAACCGCATTCGTGTAATTTTAGGTTTGGACCTACAACAATTACCGAACGAGCAGAATAATCTACACGTTTACCTAATAAGTTCTGACGGAAACGACCTTGTTTACCTTTCAAAATATCTGAAAGCGATTTTAAGGCACGATTACCTTCAGTTTTAACAGCATTTACCTTACGTGAGTTATCGAACAACGAATCTACAGCTTCCTGTAACATACGTTTCTCGTTACGTAAAATAACTTCTGGTGCTTTAATCTCGATCAAACGTTTTAAACGGTTGTTACGAATAATTACACGACGATATAAATCGTTCAAATCTGAAGTTGCAAAACGACCACCTTCTAAAGGTACTAAAGGACGTAATTCTGGTGGAATAACGGGAACAATTTTAATAATCATCCACTCTGGGTTATTCTCAATACGTGTTTTAGCACCACGGAATGCTTCTACAACTTGAAGGCGTTTTAACGCCTCATTTTTACGTTGCTGAGAAGTTTCGTTCGCTGCTTGGTGACGTAAGTTGTACGATAAAGTATCTAAATCAATACGTTTCAGTAAATCTTCTAATGCTTCAGCACCCATTTTGGCGATGAATTTATTAGGGTCTTTATCGTCCAAATATTGATTTTCTTTCGGTAATTTATCTAAAATATCTAAATATTCTTCTTCCGTTAGGAAGTCCATATAATTGATACCTTGATCTGCCATTAAACCCGACTGGATAACTACATAACGCTCGTAGTAAATAATCAGATCTAATCTTTTGGTAGGTAAACCTAAAAGGTAACCGATTTTGTTTGGCAATGAGCGGAAATACCAGATATGCGCAACTGGAACCACCAAGTTGATGTGTCCCATACGTTCTCTACGTACTTTTTTCTCCGTCACCTCAACACCACAACGGTCGCAAACAATTCCTTTATAACGGATACGTTTGTATTTACCGCAATGGCATTCGTAATCTTTTACCGGACCAAAAATACGCTCGCAGAACAAACCATCACGTTCAGGTTTGTACGTACGATAATTGATCGTCTCAGGTTTTAACACCTCACCACTTGAACGCTCTAAGATATTCTCAGGCGACGCCAAGCTAATGGTTATCGAGGTGAAATTGCTTTTTAATTTATTATCCTTTTTGTAAGACATACTAATGTGTTTAAATGTTGGAAGGTTTAAAAAGTTGGAATGTTTAGGCTAACCTTCAACATTCCAACCTTACAACTTTTCAACGTTAGTCTAACGTAATATCTAAACCTAAACCTCTTAACTCGTGTACCAATACATTGAATGATTCTGGTACACCTGGAGTAGGTAGGTTCTCGCCTTTAACAATGGCTTCGTAAGTTTTGGCTCTTCCAACAACATCATCCGATTTAACGGTTAAGATTTCTTGAAGAATATTAGCAGCACCGAAGGCTTCTAATGCCCAAACCTCCATCTCACCAAAACGCTGACCACCGAATTGTGCTTTACCACCCAATGGTTGTTGTGTAATTAGTGAGTATGGTCCGATAGAACGAGCGTGCATCTTATCATCAACCATGTGACCCAGTTTAAGCATATAAATAATACCTACTGTTGTTGGCTGATCAAATTTCTCGCCGGTTAAACCATTATGCAAGTAAGTTCTTCCAGAAGCAGGAACTCCAGCTTTAGCAATCCACTCTTCCACCTCATCATGCTTCGCACCATCGAAAATCGGAGTTGCAAATTTAACGCCCAATTCTTTTCCAGCCCATGCTAAAACAGTCTCATAGATCTGACCCAAGTTCATACGTGAAGGTACCCCCAATGGGTTCAACACGATATCAACAGGTGTTCCATCTTCTAAGAACGGCATATCCTCATCACGAACAATACGGGCTACAATACCCTTATTACCGTGACGACCAGCCATTTTATCTCCTACTTTTAATTTACGTTTTTTAGCTACATAAACTTTCGCCATTTGAACAATTCCTGATGGCAACTCGTCACCAACACTAATTGCAAATTTATCGCGTTTATAAGCACCTAACTCTTCGTTTACACGAATACCATAGTTGTGTAATAACAACTTGATTTGATCATTTTTATCATCATCGGTTGTCCACTTGTATGGATTAATATGTGCATACTCAAGGTCTGCCAATATTTTTTGAGTAAACTTAGCACCTTTAGCGATTAACAATTCTTTGTAAACATTGAATACACCTTGCGATGTTTTACCATTTACAATGGTGAATAATTTATCAACTAATTCGTTTTTAAGGTTCTCTGTAGCTAAATTATACCTCTTATCTAATTTCTCAATTGCCGATTTTTCTTCTGCTTTAGTTGTTTTCTTAGCTCTTGAGAATAATTTAGTATCAATTACTACACCTTTAATCGAAGGGGGAGTTTTTAATGAAGCATCTTTAACGTCTCCGGCCTTATCACCAAAGATGGCACGAAGTAATTTCTCTTCTGGAGAAGGGTCAGACTCGCCTTTTGGCGTAATCTTACCAATTAAAATATCACCTTCTTTTACTTCAGCACCGATACGGATGATACCATTTTCATCTAAATCTTTAGTCGCTTCTTCAGAAACGTTAGGGATATCTGGTGTTAATTCCTCTTCTCCACGTTTTGTATCACGCACTTCCAATTCAAACTCTTCGATATGTAAAGAGGTAAAGATATCGTCTCTAACAATACGTTCGTTAATTACGATCGCATCCTCAAAGTTATATCCTTGCCAAGGCATGAAAGCAACTTTTAAGTTTCTTCCTAATGCCAATTCTCCATTTTCAGTTGCATAACCTTCACAAAGTACCTGACCTTTTGTTACTTTTTCACCTTTCTTAACGATTGGTTTCAAGTTGATACAAGTATTCTGGTTGGTTTTTTTGAACTTCGTTAATCGATAGGTTTTGCTATCACCTTCAAATGAAACTAAACGATCTGCATCGTTACGTACATATTTAATCGTGATTTCGTTTGCATCTACATATTCTACAACTCCTTCTCCCTCTGCGTTGATTAATGTTCTTGAGTCACGTGCAACGCGACCTTCCAAACCTGTTCCAACAATTGGAGCTTCAGGACGTAATAATGGTACGGCCTGACGTTGCATGTTCGATCCCATCAACGCCCTGTTCGCATCATCATGTTCCAAGAAAGGAATCAAAGAAGCAGCAATAGAGGTAATTTGATTTGGTGCAATATCCATTAAGTCTAATTTCTCAGGCTCAATAATTGGGAAGTCACCCTCATAACGCGCTTTAACACGTGTGGTAGTAAAGTTACCCTTATCATCGTATTCTGCATTTGCTTGAGCGATGGTTTTACCATCTTCATCTTCTGCAGAAAGGTAGATTACCTCTTTATCAACGGCAACAATACCATTTTCAACAATCTTATAAGGAGTTTCGATGAAACCTAGATTGTTAATTTTAGCATGTACACAAAGTGACGAAATCAAACCGATGTTTGGTCCCTCAGGAGTTTCAATCGTACATAAACGACCGTAGTGCGTATAGTGTACGTCACGAACCTCGAAACCAGCACGCTCACGTGATAAACCACCTGGGCCTAAGGCCGACAAACGACGTTTGTGCGTAATCTCTGCCAAAGGATTCGTTTGATCCATGAACTGCGACAATTGGTTGGTACCAAAGAATGAGTTAATAACCGACGATAAAGTACGGGCATTAATCAAATCTGTTGGGGTAAATACCTCATTATCGCGAATATTCATTCGCTCACGAATTGTTCTAGCCATACGTGCTAAGCCCACACCAAACTGAGCATATAATTGCTCACCTACGGTACGAACGCGACGGTTAGACAAGTGATCAATATCATCAACCTCTTCCTTAGAGTTGATTAATTTAATTAAGTATTTAACAATCGCAATAATATCTGCTTTTGTTAACACTTTAACATGATCAGGAGTATCCATTTTTAACTTACGGTTAATACGGTATCTACCTACATCACCTAAGTCATAACGTTTATCAGAGAAGAATAAACGCTCAATAATACCTCTTGCAGTTTCCTCATCAGGTGGTTCTGCATTACGCAAAGCACGATAGATGTTTTCAACAGCCTCTTTTTCAGAGTTTGAAGTATCTTTTTGTAAAGTATTGTATATGATGGTATAATCAGCTTGCGATGCGCCATCATCTTTTGACAAGATAATAGTTTTTACACCAGCATCGATGATCATATCGATATGGTCGTCTTCAAGAACGGTATCCCTATCTAAGATTACTTCGTTACGATCTATAGACACTACCTCGCCGGTATCTTCGTCTACAAAATCTTCAACCCATTTTCTTAAAACTCTTGCAGCCAATTTACGCCCAATATACTTTTTCAGACCTGATTTGCTAACTTTTACTTCATCAGCAAGATCAAATAGTTCTAAAATGTCTTTATCAGAATCGTAACCAATTGCGCGCAATAAGGTGGTTACCGGGAATTTTTTCTTACGGTCGATATAGGCATACATTACGTTATTAACGTCTGTAGCGAACTCAATCCAAGAACCTTTGAAAGGAATAACACGAGCAGAGTACAGCTTGGTTCCATTAGTGTGGCGGCTTTGGCCGAAGAACACACCTGGAGACCTGTGCAATTGCGAAACAATTACACGCTCTGCGCCGTTAATCACAAAAGTACCTTTAGGAGTCATATAAGGTATGGTTCCTAAGTATACGTCTTGGATAATGGTTTCAAAATCCTCATGTTCTGCATCGTTACAAGAAAGCTTAAGCTTTGCTTTTAACGGAACACTGTAAGTTAATCCGCGGTCAATACATTCAGGAATGTCGTAACGGGGCGGATCAATAAAATAATCTAAAAATTCTAAAACAAATATGTTTCTTGAATCTGTGATTGGAAAGTTTTCAGCAAACACTTTAAATAAACCTTCGGTGTGACGGTTATCTGAAGTGGTTTCGATCTGAAAAAATTCTCTAAATGATTGCAACTGCACATCCAAAAAATCTGGATAATCTATGATATGCTTACTACGTGCAAAATTTACTCTTTGGTCTACGACTTTATTTGCCAAGGGACTAAATTTAATTTAGTTTAAGAATAAACTATTTGCTTGGTTTGCCTTTAAACGAATCACCAACCAAACAAGATGAAACGTTTATAAACGGGAATAGACTCCGACTTAATAGTCGGAGTCTTAATGCCATGCTAATAACTTTGACAACCTTTGGAAGGTTGTCAAAGTTGGCATGGTAAGCATTGTTGAGAGATTACTTAATCTCAACTACAGCTCCAGCTTCTTCTAATTGTTTTTTAAGAGCTTCAGCTTCGTCTTTAGCAACACCAGCTTTTAATTCTTTAGGTGCACCATCAACTAAGTCTTTTGCTTCTTTCAAACCTAAGCCAGTAAGGTCTTTTACCAATTTAACAACTGCTAATTTAGCACCACCAGCTTCTTTCAATATTACATCAAAAGTAGTTTTTTCTTCAGCTGCAGGAGCAGCTTCAGCAGCAGGACCTGCAACCGCAACTGCCGCAGCAGCTGGTTCGATACCATACTCGTCTTTTAAGATTTGAGCTAATTCGTTAACTTCTTTAACTGTTAAGTTTACCAATTGCTCAGCAAACGCTTTTAAATCTGCCATTTTATTAAGATTTTAAAAATTTACGTAATAATAATTTTGTTTAATTCGAACTTTAGGTGTTCGTTAACCTCTTTCTTGTAGTGTTTTAACAATACCTGCAATTTTCGAACCGCCTGATTGTAATGCCGATAAAACATTCTTAGCTGGTGATTGTAGTAACCCAATGATTTCTCCAATAAGTTCTTCTTTTGATTTAAGACTTACTAATGAATCTAAGTTATGATCTCCAACAAATATTGCTGTATCAATATAGGCTGCTTTTAGTTGTGGTTTATCATTACCTTTTCCTTTTCTAAGGGCTTTGATCAGCTTAGCTGGACCATTACCTACTTTTGAAAACAATAAGGCTGATTGACCTTTTAATGCTACGTGTATCTCAGAAGAGTCGCCTTCCAATCCATCAATCGCAATTTTGATCAATGTATTTTTTGCAACTTTCATTTCGATACCGCTTTCGAAACATTTGCGACGGATGTTATTTACTTTCTCAACAGATAAGCCTGAGGTATCAGCAATATAAAAATTGCCATACTCTTGCATTTTCTCTTGTAGAGCTAAAACTACTTCTTGTTTTTCTTCTCTGTTCATAATTAGATCCCCGCTACTGATTTAGTTTCGATTGCAATTCCAGGACTCATTGTAGAAGACACGTGAATGCTTTTAAAATAAGTTCCTTTTGCAGCAGAAGGTTTTAATTTTGAAATCGTTTGAAGTACTTCTAACGCGTTCTCATATATTTTCTCTGCTGAGAATGATACTTTTCCTATCGAAGCATGGATGATACCAGTTTTGTCGACCTTAAAATCAATCTTACCGCCTTTTACATCAGTCACAGCTTTACCAACTTCGTTAGTTACTGTACCTGATTTTGGGTTTGGCATAAGGTTACGTGGACCTAAAACTCGGCCCAGTTTACCTACTTTTGCCATACAAGCAGGAGTAGTGATAATAATGTCAACATCTGTCCAACCACCTTCAATCTTTGCCACATATTCGTCTAAACCTACGAAATCTGCCCCTGCAGCTTTAGCCTCTTCTTCCTTATCTGGAGTACAAAGAACTAAAACGCGAACAGTTTTACCAGTTCCGTGCGGTAAAGTTGCAATACCACGCACCATTTGATTGGCTTTACGTGGATCTACTCCCAAACTCACATCGATATCAACCGATGCATCAAATTTAGTAGTAGTGATTTCTTTTACCAGCGCAGACGCATCCTTTAAAGAATACGATTTACCGATTTCTAGTTTAGCGTGTGCCAGTTTTTGATTTTTTGTTAATTTCGCCACTGTTGTAAACTGTTATTTGTTAATTAATTTGTCCAGGGTGCATCACCACTAACGGTAATTCCCATACTGCGTGCTGTACCTGCTACCATCTTCATAGCAGCTTCGATAGTGAATGAATTTAAATCAGTCATCTTATCTTCAGCAATTGACTTAACTTGATCCCAAGTCACCGAACCAACTTTCTTACGGTTGGGCTCAGCAGAACCACTCGTTAATTTAGTAGCATCCAATAATTGAATAGCCACTGGAGGGGTTTTGATGATAAATTCGAAAGACTTGTCGACATATACAGTAATTACAACGGGTAATACTTTACCTGGCTTATCTTGGGTACGAGCATTGAATTGTTTACAAAACTCCATGATATTAACACCTTTAGCACCTAATGCAGGTCCTACCGGTGGTGATGGGTTTGCAGCTCCGCCTTTGATTTGTAATTTAACAAGTGCACCGACTTCTTTTGCCATTTTCTGATTTGTTAATTGTAATACTCAATGTTAAATATTGGAAGCATGTAACATTTAAGACCTTTTTACTACATAAAATAGCAAAAGGACTGCAAAGATATGAATTATCTTGCAGTCCTCAAATATTTTCTTTAAATAAATTTTATTCTTTTTCTACTTGCATATAGTTAAGTTCCAAAGGTGTTTTACGACCAAAGATTTTAACCATAACTTTCAATTTTTTCTTTTCTTCGTTTACTTCTTCAATAACGCCCGTAAAACCATTGAATGGACCGTCCATTACTTTTACGTTTTCACCAACATAGTAGGCCACATTCATGGTTTCACCCTGTTGGCTCATCTCATCAACCTTACCTAAAATACGGTTAACTTCTGCTTGACGCATTGGGATTGCATTACCAGCTTTATCACCTAAAAAACCAATCACACTATTTACCCCTTTAATAATATGCTCCAATTCTCCATCTAATGTTGCTTCGATTAAAACATAGCCAGGGTAAAAATTACGTTCTTTTGCAATTTTCTTACCCTCTTTCATCTGGTAGTATTTTTCCATTGGAATTAATACTTGAGGAACTAAATGCGAAAGGCCTAAACGGCTAATTTCAGAATCGATGTATTGTTTTACTTTCTTCTCTTTCCCGCTTACCGCTCTAACTACATACCACTTTAACTGATCGTTCATCTAGTATATAAATTAAATTGAGTTATAAAACGTTTCTAAAATAGCTGTAGCACCTTTATCCATTGCAAAGATTACTACTGCAATAATTAATGAAGCTACCAAAACCAATACAGCCGAATTTTGCAACTGACCCCATGTAGGCCAAGTTACTTTATCGGTCATTTCTTCGTATGATTCTTTAAAAAATTGAACTACGCCAGCCATATTTATATAAAATTAAAAATTAGCTAATTAGTCGCGATAGCATCGGGACTAATTCTCACATTGTTAGCACGGGAACAAGGATTCGAACCCTGATCAAAGGTTTTGGAGACCTCTATTCTACCATTGAACTATTCCCGTAGACACAATTAGCTAATCAGCAAATTTGCTAATTAGCTAATTGATAGTATTTAAAGTAATTAAACCTTATTTTACAATCTCAGTTACCTGACCAGCACCTACTGTTCTACCACCTTCACGGATAGCGAAACGTAGACCTTTTTCCATTGCGATTGCGTTGATCAATTTTACGTTGATTGTAACGTTATCACCTGGCATTACCATCTCAGTACCTTCAGCTAAAGTGATTTCACCTGTAACGTCTGTTGTACGGAAATAGAATTGTGGACGGTATTTATTGAAAAATGGTGTGTGACGACCACCTTCTGCTTTTGATAATACATAGATCTCAGCTTTGAAATCAGTGTGAGGAGTTACTGAACCTGGTTTACAGATTACCATACCACGACGGATATCAGTTTTCTCAATACCACGTAATAACAAACCTACGTTATCACCTGCTTCACCATAATCAAGGATCTTGCGGAACATCTCAACACCTGTTACAGTTGATTTAAGATTTTCAGCACCCATACCTAAGATTTCAACTGGATCACCAGAGTTGATTACACCACGCTCAATACGACCAGTTGCAACTGTACCACGACCCGTGATCGAGAATACATCTTCTACAGGCATTAAGAATGGAAGATCAGTTAAACGTGGAGGAATTGGAATGTAGCTATCTACAGCATCCATTAACTCCATAATTTTTCCAACCCATTTTGGATCGCCGTTTAAGCCTCCAAGAGCCGAACCTTGAATTACAGGAATATCATCACCAGGGAATTCATAGAAAGATAATAATTCACGAACTTCCATCTCTACTAATTCTAGTAATTCTGGATCATCCACCATATCAACTTTGTTCATGAAAACAACTAACGAAGGTACACCTACCTGACGAGCCAATAGAATGTGCTCGCGAGTTTGTGGCATCGGACCATCTGTAGCAGCAACAACGATAATTGCACCGTCCATTTGAGCCGCACCAGTAACCATGTTTTTCACGTAATCCGCGTGACCTGGACAGTCAACGTGAGCATAGTGACGGTTAGCTGTTGAATACTCAACGTGAGCTGTGTTAATCGTGATACCTCTTTCTTTTTCCTCTGGAGCAGAGTCAATCGAATCAAATGAACGCGCCTCAGATAAACCAGCATCAGATAACACTTTAGTGATAGCTGCTGTTAAGGTTGTTTTACCGTGGTCAACGTGACCGATAGTGCCGATATTTAAGTGCGGCTTGCTGCGGTCAAACTTTTCTTTTGCCATGTTTTTATACTTATTAGTAGGTTAACTTTTTTTATTTATTTATTGTTTTGATACAATTTCAATACAAAAAACCTTGTCTATTCTGCTACTACAGATTTAACAAAGTATTTCGTTCCTTTATTATTACCAGAGCCAACTATGGGAATTGAACCCATGACCTCTTCCTTACCAAGGAAGTGCTCTACCGCTGAGCTAAGTCGGCTTTTTTTTCTTTAGCTCATCAGTTCACTTGTTCTTTTGTTCATTAGGCTACTAGTGAACCATTGAACTCATTTCCCAATGAACCTCCTACGAGCGGAAGACGAGGTTCGAACTCGCGACCTATAGCTTGGAAGGCTATCGCTCTACCAACTGAGCTACTTCCGCTTTTTTTAAATTAGCAAATTGGCCATTTAGCTAATTAGAGTGGGGAGAGAAGGATTCGAACCTTCGAAATCTTGCGATAACAGAGTTACAGTCTGTCCCATTTGGCCGCTCTGGAATCTCCCCCCTTTTATTTCGTATACGCACAAAATAAAAAGAGCCTCCTATCGGGATCGAACCAATGACCTACTGATTACAAGTCAGTTGCTCTACCAGCTGAGCTAAGGAGGCTTATATCTGTACAAACGCTTAAAATTAACGTTTTAGATAAAATTTTAATCTTTCATAGAACTTTCATTTCCCTGGCGACTAACGCCCCTTCCGAAATGGAATGCAAATCTACAAAAATTATTCTTTGAAAAAAATATATTTTAAAAAAAAATTGGCGGATTCTGATCCGCCAATTTCGTACTCATTTATATATAGAAATAGTATCCTAATAATCAGACACTTCATTTGTATTAAGCAACTCTTTGTGCTCACTTAATTTTGCGCGCGTTTTATCTTTATGTTTGGTAATCTGTTTTTTTAACGACTCAATAGACAAATCGGTTGCTTCTTCAAACGACTTGCACTGTTCTTTGGCGAATAAGGTTACGCCAGGAACCATTAATTTGATTTCTGATATTTTGTTTGCTTCATCTTCTACATTTTCTAATTTCAAATAAACTTCTCCCCCAATAATCTGGTCGAAAAATAAGTCTAATTTATCTACTTTCTTCTGAATAAAATCTAACAGTTTTTTGTCTGCATTGAAATGGATTGACTGTACTCTAATTTTCATTTTTCCTCCTTTTTTATGCCTTTGGATGGGCTTGTTTATATATTGATTTTAAGCGTTCAACTGAATTATGCGTATAAACCTGTGTGGCAGCTAATCCAGCATGCCCCAATAATTCTTTAATTGCATTTAGGTCGGCACCGCGATTAAGCAAACTACTTGCAAAAGAATGCCGCAATACATGTGGGCTCCTCTTATCCTGCGTTGATATTAGCGTTAGGTAATGATGCACTATTCGGTAAATCATTTTCGGATAAGCAGCCTTTCCTGTATTGGTAACGATTAAGGTAGTGATTTTGTTATTAAATTTTTGCGCATTTTTGAGTGCAATATAAGCTCCTACCTCCTTTAATAGTAATGAATGCAGGGGCACAATACGCTCTTTGTTTCTCTTACCCAATACTTTAATGGTCGATTCGTAGGTGTTTATATCCGTGTCTTTTAAAAGTAATAATTCTGCTAACCGAATCCCCGTCCCAAAAAGCAATTCCACCACAAGCTTGTCGCGCTGAGAAGAAAAGTCTTCATTAAAAACTGTCGTCGAATCTAACAATTGATCCAACTTGTGCTCTTCTACAAAAACAGGTAGACGTTTCGATACTTTAGGCGCACGAATTAGAAGCATTGGGTTAACACTGAGTATACTTTCCCGTTGCAAATATTTATAAAAGCTGCGAAGCGATGAAATTTTCCTATTTATTGCATTTGCGGAAATCTTATCATCCATTAACGATACCATAAAGCTTCGTACATGGACTGCTTTGCTGGTTAATACCGTTAATTCGTAATTAAGCTGAATGTAGTGCTCAAATTGATGTAAATCTCTTTCATAAGCCAATAGCGTATGGGGTGAGTAGCGCTTCTCGTGCTTTAAATAGGTTAAGAAACTGCTGATGAGCATAAGCATTCGTTCTTCGGGAAGTGTGAATATACAAATAATTAGCGAATTATCCAATTTGCAAATTAGCTAATTTATTGCGCATAAAAAAACCTCGAAACAAAGCTTCGAGGTTTTTTATATTTATACAATTAAGAACTATAACGTTCCTTCTTGGTTCATGTTCTGAATGTAAACAGCGTGTTTAATTTCTGTACGACGAGCGACCGATTTTTTCTCGTATGCTTGACGGCTACGTAATTCTCTCAATACACCAGTTTTTTCAAATTTTTTCTTGAAACGTTTTAGCGCTTTATCTAATGATTCGCCGTCTTTAATGTTAATTATAATCATAACGTGAAATACCTCCTCTCGATGTTTTTAGGATTGCAAAGATAGGAAGTAATATTGAAATAAAAAAATGATTTTTAATTACTTTAATATCTCCCTAGCAATTACAATCTTTTGAATTTCTGAAGTGCCCTCACCTATGGTGCATAATTTACTATCGCGATAAAATTTCTCTACCGGAAAATCTTTAGTATAGCCATAACCTCCAAAAATTTGAACAGCTTCAGTTGCACAACGAACGGCAACTTCTGAAGCATAATACTTTGCCATTGCCGATTCTTTGCTCATCGGTAGGTGTCTATTTTTTAAATCAGCCGCTTGGCGGATTAATAATTCTGCCGCTTCAATTTCTGTAGCCATATCTGCTAATTTAAAACTAATAGCTTGGAAGCTCGAAATTGGTGCCCCAAACTGATGGCGTTCTTTAGCATAGGCCAAGGCCGCATCGAAAGCCCCTTTTGCAATCCCTAATGATAGAGCTGCAATAGAAATGCGACCCCCATCTAGCACTTTCATGGCTTGCTTAAAACCATCGCCTTCGGCACCTAAAAGATTAGCTTTTGGCACCCTGCAGTTATCGAAAATCATTTCAGTAGTTTCTGAAGCGCGCATCCCCAATTTATTTTCTTTTTTACCTGCAGCAAAACCTGGCGTACCACGCTCTACCACAATGGCAGAAATTCCCTTTGAGCTTCCCCCATCTCCTGTGCGCACCATTACTACCGCCACATCTCCAGATTTGCCGTGGGTAATCCAATTTTTAGCGCCATTAATTACATATTCATCTCCATCTAAAACGGCTGTAGTTGTCATACGCAACGCATCAGAGCCTGTATTGGCTTCAGTTAAACCCCAAGCACCAATCCACTCAGCAGTAGCTAATTTTGGCAGCCATTTTTGTTTTTGTTCTTCGGTTCCAAAAGCAAGGATATGCCCAGTGCATAAAGAGTTGTGCGCAGCTAACGATAAACCAATGGAGCCGCAAACGCGAGAAACTTCTACAATTACATCTACGTATTCTTGATAGCCAAAGCCCGAACCTCCATATGCTTCAGGCACTAATACCCCCATTAAACCAAGTTCGCCTAATTGCTTAAAAATAGCTATTGGAAAATGTTGCGCCTCGTCCCATTCCATCAACTGCTGACGAATATTTTTTTCGGCAAAATCGCTTACCATTTTACGGATTAAATCTTGATTTTCTGTGGTTTGGAAATTGAAACCTGCTTGCATATGTGATGAGTTTAAAAAAAGAAATTTTGAAATCAAACCTGTTATAACGCGGCTTGAAATCAAAATTTCTATGGATTTATATTTGGTTGGGAGCAATGATAAGCAAATAATATTACAATGCAAGCATAATAAAAGAGCGCAGAAAATAGAACGTTTTGGTATTTGGTTCAATACCTTTATTGAGGAATTTTTTAAGCTTAAAAACTAGAGAAAAAATAATGGAAAAAATTTAATAAAATTGTTAATGAATTTTAAAATGGACGAACAGTCTTATCGAGACTTAAGTATTTTTAAGAGCGACGAAAATATATTTTCGGTATTCGACCTTTTTAAAAAAACCAAAACTCTTGGTGGCAGAGAACTTTTGAAATATTGGATGAGCAACCCATCAAATGATATCAATATCTTACAAAGGCGATCGGCAGCAATTTCCTTTCTACAAAAATCAAAAATACAGCTACAAATTGATCATAATCATGTCGATTTAATCCTTCATTACCTTAATTATGACCATGGTTATTTAAAGAGAAATATAATCGACTCTTTCGTTCCATGGTTACAAAATCAATTTAAACCCAATCAAAACTACTATGTGGTTCAAGTTGGAATAACGAAACTATTAGAATTGATTAAATATGGTGGCGAATTAATTTCTAGGCTGATTGAAAACGATGTTCCCATTCTTTTACAAGAATTGGCTATGAAATTGAAGAATATAATCGATATTCTAAATATAAATTCCATTGTTTTAAATAAAAAATTAAACTTTTCTCAAATCGGACAATTCGATTTTACATTTCGCAAAACGCATCGATTACTTCTTCTCGACTTATTAAATGTTTTTTATGAATTAGATGTTTTAGAAGCTGTTGCGAATGTTGCGAACACTCGTGGTTTTTGCCTTCCAAGCTATACTATTGAAAAAGAAATAGATTTCCAGATTGATGGGTTATTTCATCCAGTATTTCATCAACCTAATAAAAACAGCTTTAAAATAGACAATAACCTTGTTTTCTTAAGTGGGTCGAACATGTCTGGTAAATCATCGCTATTAAAAGCAGTGGGGCTTTCTATTTATTTGGCACATCTTGGCTTTCCAGTACCTGCCAAGCGCATGAAAACAAGCATTTTTAATGGATTAATTACAACAATAAATTTAGCAGATACCATCGAAAATGGATTGAGCCATTATTACAGTGAAGTAATTCGAATAAAAAAAGTGGCCACAATATTGAAAGAACGAAGTAAGATGTTTGTTATATTCGATGAGTTGTTTAAAGGAACCAATGCAAAAGATGCCTTTGATGCGTCTCTTTTAGTAATTAATAGCTTTTCGGCAATATCAAAATCTATTTTTATTATATCTAGCCATATTACCGAACTTGCCGCGCAGTTAAATGCTGAAAAAGTTACTTTTAAGTATATGGAACATCAAACAGTTGATGGACAACCAATATTTACCTATCAACTAAAAGATGGTATTAGCAAAGATGGCACTGGAATGTATTTTATAGAAAAAGAAGGCATTATCAATTTGTTAAAGCAGGCAAAAACTTAACCATTAAATTTTAATCTTAAAAACTTGTTAAGGAAAATATATTTTTAGAGAAGCTATCCAACCTGTCTTTCCCGTTTAAAAAATCTAAGTTTATTAAAAACGAATAACCAGCTACTTTGGCAGCTAATTGTTCAACTAATTTTGAAGCCGCTACTACTGTTCCACCCGTAGCGAGTAGATCATCGTGAATAAGCACGTGTTGTCCAGCAATAAATGCATCTTCGTGCACTTCCAAGGTTGCGCTACCATATTCTAGAACGTACGACTGTTGTATTGTTTTATAGGGCAACTTTCCAGCTTTACGAATAGGGACGAAGGGGACATTTAAAGCTTGGGCCAATGCTAATCCGAATAAAAAGCCTCGGCTTTCTATCCCAGCTACCACATCGATCTTAATGTCTTTTAACTGTAAAGCAAGTGCATTTGTAATTTCGGCACATAGAACAGAATCCATTAATATTGGGGTAATATCTTTAAAAATAATTCCAGGCTTAGGAAAGTCGGGCACATCTCGCAGGGTTTGCTTTATCTTATCTGCTAACATCAAAATTGTAAATAAGGTGTAAGTTGGTCAATGGTTTGCGTGCTCAAGATAAGCAATTTTTTAAGGTCGGCAATGCTCGAATAATTTCCATGTTGCTTTCGGTATTCGATAATGGTATTTATTTGCTTATATTTTAAGTAAGGATGGTTTTTTAAGGACTCAAAATCGGCTGTATTGATATTAATTTTCTTTATTGCGGAAACATCAACCTGAATTTGATCTTTAAGCTCTTTATATTTCACGCTATCTAGTCCATACACCTCCATTAATTGCTCCTTTTTATAAAAACCACCTAGTTTGTTGCGATAATTAGTAATTCTACGGGCAAAAGCTGCTCCAATTCCTTTAATTTTATCTAATGCTAAGGTATCAGCACTATTTATTTCTATCACGGGATATTCCTTTTTTGTATAAGCCTTAACTTCAAATTTCTTCTTTTTCTCTCCTAGTGGATTTACGATTTCTACGTATGGCTGTAACTTTTCGAATAGTTTAGGAGAAATGGTATACATCTTTTTTAAATCTTCAACCTTATAAAATTTACCCCCTTTGTTACGAAAATTTATAATGGATTGTGCTTGCTTTATGGAGAGCCCTAGTTTTTTCCAGTCCTCTAGCAAAATTTGGTTTGGATCGAACTTAAATAAAATAGGTTTTGAAAATACTTCCTTTTCTCTTTTGTGGAATTTGCTAGGAGGCTGTTCATTTAAGGCAATTAAATTTAATTCTTGTATTGCATTTCTTTCGAAATCGGTAATTGATTCTTCTTTCTTGAAAAGTGCATCATATATATAGGGCGTAACAAATGCAAACACTAATAGTCCAAATAAGGCAAGCAGCCCATTATATTCGCACTTTGTTAAACTAAAGTAGTTATTCAACCATTTCTTCATAGAACCATAGGTACTACAATTTTTAATCTTATTTTTGTAACTGCTTTCTTAAAAACCCTAAATCTAGATGAACATCATTACAAAAACAGAGTTTGCAAAAGCTACTAAAATAGACAAATTAGGCGTTCCGGGCCTTGCAACCTTACTTATGGAGGTCATGAAGTTAAATGACATCAACAAGGTATTTTCAATGAATGAACATTTTGCAGGCTTAGAATTTGTTGATAAAATTTTGGAAACCGTAGGTGTTACCATCGATTTTGACGAGGAAGATCTTAAAAATATCCCAAAAACCGGTGCTTTTATTGCCATCGCAAATCATCCTTATGGGGGAATAGAAGGCTTAGCTTTAGTTCGGCTTTTATGTACGGTTAGACCTGAATCGAAAGTGATGGTGAATTTTATTTTAAAGAAAATCCCAAACTTGAGTGAGTTTTTCGTGGCTGTTAATCCTTTCGAAAACGTACAACATTCGTCGAGCATTAGTGGTTTAAAAGCTACTTTTGATCTTTTACAGCACGGAATTCCATTAGGAATTTTCCCAGCTGGGGAGGTGTCAACATTTAATTTAGATAGTCAGGAAGTTACCGACAGATTGTGGCATCCTGTGGTAGGAAAGCTAATTTCGAAGGCTAAAGTGCCTGTTGTGCCAATCTATTTTCATGGAAACAATGGCGTTTTGTTCAACATTTTAAGTTTTATTCACCCTACATTAAGAACTGCAAAATTGCCGTCAGAATTTCTGAACAAGCAGGGTTTGAAAATTAAAGTACGCATAGGAAAACCTATTAAGATTGAAGATATATCTTATAAAAAAGACACCAATAAATTGCTCGATTTTTTACGGGCTCGAACATATGCTTTAGGCACGAGTTTAGAAGAGGAAAAAAAACTTTTTAACCCTATTAATCTTTTTAAACGAAAGAAGAAGCCAGAAAAGGTAGTGGCAGAAACCGACCGTAATTTAATTGTTGATGAAGTTTCGCAATTAGAAGATTTCAAAGTTTGGGAAGAAAAGAATTATGAAGTTTATATAAGCCCTACAACAAATATTCCTCATATCTTAAGAGAAATTGGCAGACTTCGAGAAATTACATTTAGGGAAGTTGGTGAAGGCACGAATAAAAAAATAGATTTAGATAATTACGATATCTATTATAATCATTTATTTATTTGGGACAAGGAACTACACAATATAGTTGGTGCGTACAGAATTGGGAAAGGCGATGAGATTTTAAATACAATGGGTAGAAGAGGATTTTATCTTTCAGAGTTGTTTAAGATTAAAGAGCCGTTTTATCCAGTGTTGAGACAGGGCATTGAGTTAGGGCGTTCGTGGATTAGAAAGGAATATCAACTAAAGCCTTTGCCGCTATTTTTGTTGTGGAAGGGTATTTTGAAATACCTTGTCGATAACCCGAAATATAGATACATGTTTGGTCCGGTTAGCATTAGCAATAATTTTTCTACTTTCTCGAAATCTTTAATTGTAGATTATATTACGAAGAATCATTTCGATTATGAACTTGCAAGCTATGTGAAACCAAAAAATAAATTCAAGGCAGATTTATCGCCTATAGACACCGACTTACTCGTTGAGAGCAGTGGAACGTTAAAAGATTTAGATGGCTTGATTGGCGATATAGAAAATTCCCACATCAAAATCCCTGTTCTTTTAAGGCAATATTTAAACCTTAACGCAAAAATTATCTGTTTCAATATCGATCCCAAATTCTCAGATTGCTTAGATGGATTTTTAGTAGTTGATTTACAAAAAATCCCTGCAGAGATGTTAGAGAAAGTTGGAAAAAACTTTTAGTAGCATCAAGCAGCAGAAAACATTCTTGAAAATTTCTAAAAAGTGAAACCCCGATAACCAGTCGGGGTTTCTTGTTATCAACTAACCTAAACTTTCATTAAATATCAACCAAATATTTAATGACACAAAAGTAAGGCAGTGGTGTTAAGAGAAGGTTAAGGCAGGGTTATAATAATTAAAAAACTTAATGCACGCTATTTGTTAATTTTATATATCTTTAATGTTAACAAATAGTTAAGCAATTGAGTAGAAGAGTTTTTCGTGTCTTTTTTAACCTTATGGTATATGCGGGAATGGCTTTTTCTGGAACATCTACTTATGCTCAAAACTATAGCTTCGAATTTTATGATGGCACATTTAATTTCACCGCTGATGCATCACTACGAATAAAATTTGATACCGAGTTAAACAATCAATCGGTAAATAACTTTTACGGCCTAGTTAACGCAAGTAATTACAAACCACTCATACATTCGCTAATTAGTTATAAAGAAAAATATAATTTAAACGACTGGCTTTATTACCAGCTAATCCGTAAAACAGCGCAGCAGTTAAGTCCGAAAGTCGAAAACTACAATCTTTATACGCTATACAAGTGGTTTTTAATGTGCAAATCTGGCTATGATGCCAAAATTGCAATTGGTAACGATCAGATTATCTTCTATGTTAAAAATGATGAGGATATTTCTGACATTCCCTTTTTTATGATTGATGATAAAAAATACATGTGCTTAAATTACCACGATTATGGGAAATTATTTAAACGAGAAGATGCGTACAAGCCTATTGAAATCGTTATTCCTGACGCAAAATCGTCTTTTAGTTATAAAGTAACTCGAATGCCAGATTTTAAACCCGAAGATTATGAGGAGAAGCAAATAGCCTTTAACTATAAGCATAAAGATTATCATTTTAAGGTGAAGATCAACAAAGAAATTGAAAGCATATTTGCCAATTATCCAGGAGTAGATTTTGAGAGCTATTTTAACATTCCCTTAAGTCATGAAACCTATCAATCGCTAATCCCAAACCTAAAACAAAATTTAAAAGGGATGAACGAGAAGAAAGGAGTTGATTATTTAATGCGTTTTACGCGTTACGCATTTTTGTATGAGAACGATGAAGAAAACTTTGGGAAAGAAAAAAGATTATCTCCGGAGCAAACTTTAGTAAACAAATACAGCGATTGCGATGATCGGGCGGCTTTGTTTTTCTATTTGGTTAAAGAGATTTACAATTTGCCCATGATTGCGTTACTTTATCCTACCCATCTAACAATGGCGGTACAATTTGATAAACCTCTCAATGGTGCTTCTATCCTTTATAATGGCAAGGCCTATACGGTTTGTGAGCCTACACCACAGTTAAAAAACTTACGTATTGGTGAATTATCGACTAGTTTAAAGAATAAGAAGTATGAAGTTGTTTATGCATATGAGCCAAAGATGAGGTAAAAAAAAAGGTTGGCTCTTTACCAAGCCAACCTTTTTTTTTATTTGTAGCTAACATTTTGAGGATCCCATGAAACCCAACCTGTAGTCCAATCTGTTGTACCAACCGCACCAACGAAAGTTGCTTTTTCTAAACTTGAAAGATCGCCTTCAAACTTAGGGGTAACAGTAGTACTTTCTGCAAGCTTTAAATTTGGCATATTTACATTAAATGTTAAGGATGCAAGTACTGAATTCATTTTTGTTTTAGCAAAATCTATAATTGAATTTGCATCTGCAAATATACCAGCTTCATAAGTTTTTGAAGAAGCGGTTCCTGAAACTAGGATATTATTTTGAATTAACGTTCTTCCATCTTTAAATTCCTTAGCAGAAAAGGCATCTCCAAATTCAAGGTTTACCGTTTTAGCATTTGCAATAATAGAATTAGCAAGTACCATTCTAGCGTTACCGATGTGGATATTTGCACCGTGTTTAGCGTCACCGCTGGCACTACCACCTATAAAGGTAAAGTTAGAAAGTATTGGTCTAGAGTACCCAAAATTTGCTGTTTCGGTTACAACACCTTTAGTTTCATTCTCAATATTTCTTGACGTTCCAGCTTGATCTGCAACTGCCGGCGATTTAATAGCTATTGCAAATTGAATTTTACCATTATATCCTTGATCAAAGTCAAAATCATCATCAGTTCCTTTATAGGCAATTAAATTCTTTGCGTTAACAGTACCTCCAAAAAACTCATATGAATCATCACCACCAAAAGACACCATTACATTTTCAATTACAGTTTTACTTCCAACACCACATAGGGTTAAGCCATTAAGCTCCTTATCCTTTTGAACTGGATATCCAGCATACTCAATACGTGCATATTTTAATATTCCCGAATCGTCATCGGCAATATTACCACCATACTTAGCTACATCAGCACCAAGTACGCCACCTTCGTACTGACCTGTACCATCTGCTGTATTTACTAAAGATCTCCCAGCTATTACTATACCGCCCCAATCGCCAGTATTTCTTGAGCCTGCTGGTTGGTTAGAGGTGAAAACAATCGGATTTGAAGCCGTGCCTTGAGCATTGATCTTACCTCCCATTTCTACAATTAATGCAGAGTTGATATTTCCTTTAATAATGGTACCAGCAGGAATAGTTAAAGTAGCCCCACTTAAAACTCTTGTATATGTATCTTTTTTAAGAACATAAATTTTAGTGTTTTCTAAAGTGGTATTCGTATTAATAGTAGCAGATAATTCTACTTCAGATTTGTCTGGTTCTACTGGATCGGGGTCATTTTTTGTCTTTTTACACGATTGCAACGTAAATGCTGCAATTAGTATTGCAGTTGCATAGATTGATAATTTTTTAATTTTCATAATTTAAATATTTAACACAAAAGTAATTTTGCCATATTAATGAACTGTTAATTATCCGTTAATTTTAGCTTAAAATTTATATCCAAATGTGAGTGAAACGTTAGTTCCATATTTAATCTGATTAATTAATTGGTCTTGGTTGGTGTTTTTGTTATATACCTTATCTTTATTAACATCTTGGTATAATATCCCTTCACTATTTAAAATATTTCCAATGTTTAATTTAATTTCACCTTTATTTTTAATTAATTTTTTAGAAAACTGAAAATCTAATAGATCTCTAGGGTTTTCATAAATGTCGGGATAGCTAGCATGGAAATTACCATCAACCATTTGACCTAACCCTACTATAGAAATCCTTCTCCCAATTTTATTGTATAATAATGTTGCCGTCCAACCATTTTCGATAGCATTATAACCCAAGCCAGTATTAATAATATAGGGCGATTGACCCTGCAAAGTACGTTTAGTATTAATTGTAGATAAATACTTGGGATCTGCACCAGTAAAATCTATCTCCGATTTTATCACCGAAGCATTGAAGCTGAATACTAGATTTTTAAAAAAAGCCGACTCGTTATTAAATAAAGAAAGATCTTTCCTTATTTCTATTTCTGCTCCGTAAACATTGGCCACGGGGGCATTCAAAAACGAAATTGTTTTACTAGCAGCAGTTGATCCAGATATGTAATAATTTTCTATCGCATTATTCAACCGTTTATAAAACCCTGAAACAGAAATAAGTTGACCAGCAGATGGATAAAATTCATACCTAACATCTGCATTGTTAATGGTGGTTCTTTTTAATTCAGGATTACCGATTTTTACAACACCCGTTACAAAATCGTAAAAACTAAATGGCGCTAACTCTCTAAATTGTGCTCTTGCCACAGTACTAGAATAACTTAAGCGTAAATTAGTTTTAGTATTTAACTCATATGTTAAATTTACAGATGGCAAGAAGTCTACATAATTATTTTCAATCGACGCAGCATTAGCTTTTGTGTCATCATTAGTTAGCATTTCTATATAATTCTCCACACGTAAGCCAAAACTAGCCTTAATTTTTCTAGCTAAAATAGCATTCATCATCACATACCCTGCATTTAAATCACCGGTACCAGTATATCTACTAAATGGGTTGGTTACATCTTCTAAATAAAACATATCTCTCGCGATGTACTGATCCGACAACACTTCTGCTATAGGTAACCTTCTAACCAATCTACTTTCTTCAACATCGGTAAAATTATTTCTATATCCAAAAGATCTTGAATCGACATTTCTATGTTTATATTGTTTCAATAGGCCCGCCTTAAAAACCTGGGATTCATTTAACCATTTAAAAGGTCGGACATAGTTAACCGTACCTCCGTAAATATTTTCTTGGAGATTACTAAAAAATCGACCACCACTTGTTGTAGTTGGAATATTAGGGATATCTGCCAAAAATGTATCCGATGTTCCATATGCCCTACTGTAAGCAATTCTTCTCAAATCTGGCTGGTCGTCTTTGAATAGACTATAAGAAAGATTCCAGTTTAGTTTACTCTGATTGTCTTTGTTTAATAAATGTTCTCCTTCTAATACCGAACTCAATAAAGTTTTTTGGATAACCTCTTGCTGTGCAATTTTTTTATCGTAATCTCTTTCATCACTAAAACCATTTCTATCTAAAAAGTTGTCTTCAAAATTCTGGTTAATAACATTCTTTAAGGCGTACTTATTCGTTCCTTTTGTATAAGCAACATTCGCTAATAAACTCAATGCTGTACTGTAATTATAGTAGGTATCGGTATAACCAAAAAAATCTTCACCTCTTTTTTCGTCAATTTGAATATCATTAAAGTCATTTCTCACCTGTTCTGAAAGCAATGCAGAATTTCGATAGGTAGCAGCTAAAATGAGCCCGTATTTAGATCCATTTTCTTTTCGGAAAGAATTACCATAAACAACTTGCAGGTTTTGATTTGGCAGCGCAGTACCTAATTTTTGAACGCCCCATGTATTTACAAATTGCTTTGTTGATTCGATTTTTTGATCTATATTTTGGTTTTGGTAACGATTTGCTGAACTAGGAATAGTAGTTGGAAGCTGATATCTGTTTGCTCCAAATGCCAGATAATCTAGTCCTGATCTCTTATTTCCGTAAAAATCTTTAAAAGTTGAGATCGAATTAAATCCCATTCCATAATTAATTTCAAACGTTTTAAGTTCTGGAAAATCTTTCGTTTTAATTTGAATGGCGCCTCCAGCAAAATCACCAGGCATATCAGGACTTGCTGTTTTACTTATTGTTATTTGATCAACCATACTAGAGGGGATCACATCAAAAGAAAACGTCTTTCTATCGGCCTCGGTACTTGGAAGAGGTGCATTATTTAGTGTAGCATTGTTATATCTGTCACTTAAACCCCTTACAATAACAAATTTATTATCCTGTACAGTTGCCCCACTTACTCTTTTTAAAATTTCTCCCGTATTTCTATCAGGCGACTTTTTTATAACATCAGCTGAGATACCATCAGATATGGAAACACTGTTTTTTTGTCTAGCATATAAGCTATTGATTGATTCTTGCTTCGCAGTTCCTGTAATTACAACCTGGTTAAGCAAGTTGGCAGATTCCTCTAATACCACATTCAAGGTGGTTGTAGAATTTGCCTTAACCTCTATTTCTGTAATTTTTTTTGTTGAGTAGGTTATATAAGAGATTTCTAATGTATACTTTCCGTCTGCTAATCCCGAAAGCATGTATTTACCTTCTACATCTGTACCTATTCCCTTTGTAGTACCAGCAATTTTTACTCCTGCGCCAATAAGTGGTTCGCCAGTTTTTTTATCGGTTACAATACCTGAGATTTTTCCAGTTCCCTGAGCGAAAACTACTGCACCAAAACCTATAAAAAGTAAGGTGAAAAATGCTTTTTTAAGTGTTAATTGTGATTTCAATTTGCTTAACTATTTGTTTCAGCAAAAGTATTACCACAATGTTAGCTTGATGTTAGCGTTAGATTACGATTCGTTAACGTTAAAGTTAAGGAATTGTTAAATGAGGGTTCTACTAATACCGTAACCCCATTTTTTTACAGATAAAGTGCAATAGCCATATTGGGCCAATTAACAGGAATTTAACATCATCTAAAAATGAAGGTTTTTTTCCTTCTATTTTATGGCCAATGAACTGCCCAATCCATGCAAGTACAAAAATAACCAAACATGCTACCCAAACCGCTGGTCCACCAGCCGCTTGCCAGTGTTCGAGTTGAACAATAAAAAATGCCATGATGCCAATTACCCAAATCATTAAAAAAGAAAGTACTGGAGAAAGTGTGTAATAGTAGTAAACTGAAAATGCGATTAAAAAAGACCCCCAGTTTAAAAAGGTATTGTATTGCCCTAAAAAACCAATATGCGGAAAAGGAATGCTCCAAACCAATCCCAATAAGCTAAACACAATAAGAGGCACGCAAATCCAATGAATGGTTTCGTTGGTATGATTTTGATGACTTTCGGCATACTTATCGAAAAGGATATCGACCGGGCGTTTTTCTGGTTTGTTCATGGGTTCAATAGTTCATGGTTTATCATTTCCGTCACCGGATGAGTATAGGCAAAATATCGATACTCATCCGATGACGGCTATTTATACGTATAAAATTAAAAAAAGCGATGAATATTCACCGCTTTTAAGTCAGAATCTTGGCCATCCTAAAATCTTGATTATCTAGCCTTATTTCGCAAACGCAACCGATCTCGTTTCTCTAATCACAGTAACCTTGATTTGTCCTGGATAAGTCATTTCAGTCTGGATACGGTTAGAAATATCGGCTGCTAGTAATTCTGCTTGTTGATCGCTAATTCGCTCGCTTTCAACAATTACGCGTAGTTCTCTACCTGCCTGAATGGCAAATGTTTTTTCTACACCTGGATAAGACAACGCTAATTCTTCAAGTTCTTTTAAACGTTTGATGTAACTCTCTACCACTTCACGTCTTGCTCCTGGCCTTGCCCCAGAAATTGAATCGCAGGCTTGAATAATTGGAGAAATCATTGAGGTCATTTCGATCTCGTCGTGGTGGGCGCCAATAGCATTACAAATTTCCGGATGTTCTTTATATTTTTCGGCCAATTGCATCCCTAAAATTGCGTGTGGCAATTCAGGATTATCATCAGGCACCTTACCTATATCATGTAATAAGCCTGCGCGTTTAGCCATCTTTGCATTAAGACCAAGTTCGGCTGCCATAGTTGCACAGAAATTAGCTACCTCACGCGAGTGATGCAATAAGTTCTGACCATACGACGAGCGGTAACGCATGCGCCCAACCATTCTGATCAGTTCAGGATGCAAACCATGAATTCCCAAATCGATAACGGTACGCTCGCCAATTTCTACAATTTCGTCTTCAATTTGCTTCTTTGTTTTTGCTACAATTTCTTCGATACGTGCTGGATGTATACGTCCGTCGGTTACCAAACGATGAAGTGCCAAACGAGCAATTTCCCGTCTTACTGGATCAAATCCAGAAAGAATAATTGCTTCTGGTGTATCATCTACAATAATTTCAATACCAGTTGCTGCTTCTAAAGCACGGATATTTCTTCCTTCTCTACCAATTACACGGCCTTTAATCTCGTCATTATCGATATGGAAAATAGACACGGAGTTTTCGATGGCTGCTTCGGCAGCAGTACGTTGAATAGTTTGAATAACTACCTTTTTAGCTTCTTTACTTGCAGTAAGTTTGGCTTCATCTACAATATCCTTCACTTGCATCATGGCTTGCGATCGTGCTTCGCCCTTCATGTTCTCGATCAATTGGTTCTTGGCTTCTTCTGCACTTAAACCAGCAATGGTTTCCAATTGTTGAACATGTTGATTTTTTAGCACATCTACTTCTTCTTGCTTTTTAACAGCCAGCGCAGTTTGTCTTTCAAGATTAGCTTTATGCGTATCTAATTCTTGTTCTTTCCGGTTCATGTTCTCTAATTTTTGATTTAGAGATTGTTCCTTTTGTTTAATTGAATTTTCGCGTTGATTAACTTCGTTATTTCTTGCATTTACTGCTTGCTCATGTTCTGCCTTCATCTGCAAGAATTTCTCTTTTGCTTCTAAGAGTCTGTCTTTCTTTAAGATTTCGGCATTGCTTTCGGCATCCTTAAGTATTTTTTTTGCTTTGCTTTGCGCAGCAACTTCTTGTTGTTTAAATAAACTTCGCAATAAATATCGTCCTAAAACAACGCCAACACCTAAGCTGACCAGTATACATCCTATTATTCCTAATATCTCCATTTCTTATTATATAAAAAAACCGTAACTAAATAATTATGATTCATGCGCAATACATTTTACTCCATTAAAAATGGTATAAAATGCACAAATTGAAACATAAAAATTTAGCCACGGCCAAATTCTATGAGCTATAAAGAACTATTTTTTATTTAGCGAAAAATCCGTTTAATAAACTATCTAAATCTTCAACCTTTTCAGCAACAGCAGTATCTTGGTTTTGCACCTTATGCTCTGTTCTCAATACTGCTGTTGCATAATGCAACACTGCCATTGATAGCAAATCCTGCTTATCTCTGACCGCATAATTTTCTTGGTAGTCTTTTATACGCTCATTAATAATTTTAGCAGCCCGTCTTACAATTTCTTCCTCTTCAACATTTACCTTTAGTGGGTAAATACGGTCGGAAATAGTTATTTTAATCGAGATTTCTCCCATTTTTGTAGCTTTGTTTCAATATTATGTTGCTTATTTCTTAAGTAACACTACGCACTTATCAATTTCACGCACAAATTCGTTAATTTTTTGCTTTATATCAAGTGTCTTTTCACTTGTACCTTCAATACTCTTCGCTAATTTGAGTAATCTTATTTTTTCGTCTAATTCTAAACCCCTATTTTTTGCAGTTTCAAGGGCTAATTTTGTTTGTTTATTTTCTGCAGCTAACAACTCATTTTCTTCCTGTAATGCGTTACAGAGTGCGATTAGGCGACTCGTTTTTTGTATTACATGATCTAATTGACTGGCAACAGAAGACATCGTTAACTTAAAATTTAAATATTTAAAAAACCTCCAAAAATAATAAGAAACATTACTTTCTTATTTCCGCATTTGCAGTTTGTGCTAAGTTATGTATAATCTTTTGCATAATTGCATCAATTTGCTTATCTGTTAAAGTTTGTTCTTCATCCTGTAAAGTAAAGTTTAGGGCGTACGACTTTTTACCTTCTGGCAATTTATTTCCTTCGTACACATCGAACACCTGTACATTTTTAACAAATTTCTTTTCTGTTTTATACGCAATGCCCTTCAATTCGTCGAAGGTAACTTGTTTGTCGACCAGCATCGATAAATCTCTTCTCACTGCAGGGTATTTTGGAACTTCTTTATTTATTACTCTATTTTTCTTTACCGAATCAAGCAGTGCCGACCAATCAAAATCGGCATAAAACACCTCTTTATCTACATCCGTCTGTTTTCTGTCGGCCATAGTAACGGCGCCGAAAGTCACCAACACTTTATCCCCTCTAAAATATTTTAAGCCAAAAGCAAAGTTTTCGTCATTAATTTCTTCTGTCTGATAATTTCCAATTCCTAGTCTAGCAATCACTGCATCAACTGCCGCTTTTATGTTATAAAAAGTAGAAGGTGAAGCTACATGATTCCATTGCTCACTTTGCTTGCTGCCCGAAAGTAAGATCAACAAACGAGGGCGTTCTATATATTTTCCATCAATTAGATGATACGTTTTACCAAATTCATAAAACTTAAGATCTGCGTTTTTACGATTCTGGTTATATGCCACACTTTCTAAAGCAGGTTGCAGTAAACTTTGGCGCATTACATTTAAATCAGAACTCAGCGGATTTAAAATCTGAACGGCCTCTTCTGGTTTTTTAGAGAAGCTTGCACGCGTTAATGAGTTGCACCAAATTTCTAAAAACCCATTAGCAGTTAGCATGTCGGCAATTAGATTTTGAATGTTCTCCTTATTAGGTTTTTCGGTGAAAGCCAAAGAGGCATTTACTTTGGTAGGAATAATAATGTTATTGTACCCATAAATCCTTAATACTTCTTCTGTAATATCGCATTCGCGTGTTACATCGACTTTATAAGGGGGCACTTTTAAGCTTAAGCCTTCATCGTTTTCTGCAACTATGGTGATCCCTAAGGCTAAAATAATTGCCTTAATTTCTTCGTTTGATATCACCTGCCCAATTAGCTTCACAATGTTCAGGTAGTTCACTTCAACCTCAAAAGGTTCTGTTTTAACCGGGTAGTAGTCGGCAACGGCCGATGAGATTTCTCCACCGGCAACTTCCTGAATTAATAAAGCAGCTCTTTTAAGTGCTGTAACTGTTATTTCTGGATCCGTACCACGCTCAAAACGGAAAGACGCATCGGTTTTTAAGCTATGTCTTTTCGAGGTTTTACGCACTGAAACAGCATTGAAATAGGCACTTTCTAAGAAAATATTGGTTGTCTGTTCGCTTACGCCAGAAGATTTACCACCAAAAACTCCAGCGATGCACATGGGTTCATCAGCATTGCAAATCATCAAATCTTCTGCACTCAACTTACGTTCTATATCATCAAGCGTTACAAAAGGAGTTCCCTCAGCGCATTTTTTCACAATTACTTGCTTGCCCTTTATTTTATCGGCATCGAAGGCATGTAGGGGCTGACCAAGCTCATGCAACACATAATTGGTTACATCTACAATGTTATTTATCGGCCGGATGCCAATTACTTTTAACTTATCCTTTAGCCAATCGGGCGATGATTTTACCGTTACGCCACTGATGGTAAGGCTACTGTAACGTGGACAAGCTTCGGTATCTTCTACTTTTACATTGATGCTCAAAGTTTCGTTCGCAACTTTAAATGCACTGATATCTGGCATTTCGTAGCTCGTTCGCAAATAAGCAGCTAAATCTCTTGCTACGCCTAAATGCGAAGCTGCATCTGCTCTATTTGGGGTTAAACCAATTTCGAACATAAAATCATCGTCCATTTTGAAGAATGATTTTGCCGCTATTCCAATTTGGGTATCTTCTGGCAAAACCATAATTCCAGCATGAGAGGTACCTAAACCAATTTCGTCTTCCGCACAAATCATACCTTCAGAAACTTCGCCTCTTATTTTCGATTTATTGATTTTAAATGGCTCGCCTTCGTTCGGGTAAACGGTTGTACCCACTGTAGCCACCACTACTTTTTGATCGACGGCAACATTTGGAGCACCACAAACAATTTGTAACAGTTCGCCACTGCCTACATCTACTTTAGTTACTCGTAGCCGATCGGCATTCGGATGCTGCATACAATCGACCACATGGCCAATTACCAATCCCTCTAAGCCACCCACTATAGGTTGTACCTTTTCTAAACTTTCTACTTCCAAGCCAATATCCGTTAGGATTAAAGAAATTTCTTGAGGGGTTTTTTCGGTTTGTATAAATTGCTTAAGCCAACTGTATGATATTCTCATTAGTTTTTTATTATTTTTAATTGCAATGAGGCTATCATGATTTTATTGCTTTTACATCGAATTGGTAAAATCATGATGGTTTCATTATTTTAGTATCTAGTATCAAGAGACGAGCGCTTGAAATAACATCTAGGATTAAATGCAAAGATATTATTTAATGCGGAAAGGAGAAAGGTGGTTTGCGATTATCACGTTATTTTTTTATGATAATGGGACCATTTAGCCTTCCTTTTTCGACACCATTGAGCCAAACATTTTGCAATATTATATTCGACCCATCGTCGTCATTAAATTCCCCAACCAATTTATCCTCGCTACCGTCTTTATAAGTAATAAACATGGTTACTTTTTTATTCGTAAAAGATTCTTGCTGAATATCAAAATAAAACTTCATAAAATATTTCTCAGTTGAGGAACCATAAATTTTAAAGTTCTTTGGAGCATCCATCATTCCATTATATAGTCGAACACGTACTCCATTTCTTACTGCATATACATCAATATCTTCTGCCTTTAAGGCATTAGATGTTCTTGGGTCAAGTAGATCCTCACCATTGCTATTCTGATACTTTAAGGTAACATCAACAGAATAATTAGTACAGCATTTCCTGTCACATGAAGCAAAAAAAAGCAATACTGCAAGTAAAATTAAAATCCTTTTCATTTAAAAAGTTAACCTAGCGAATACAGGTAAATGATCTGAATAGTAACGCTGATCTTTGCTATCCGATAAGGTAGCATGTTTTTGCACCTTAAATCCCGTGTTTACAAATATGTAGTCGATGGTTTGTTTTAACTCGCTATTAAAATTAAACGCATTAAATGTTCCGTTTGGCCCATAATGAGGTTCAACAGAAATATCTTTCGAATCAGTTAAAAAGGATTTAATCGTAGCAATCGCTTCAGTTTCTGGAGTTACATTTAAATCGCCCGTAAACACTACAGGTAGCTTTGGTGCGATTTCTTGTATTTTCTGTTTAATAAGCTTTGCTGCTTCAATTCTTGCCTTAACACCCACGTGATCAAAATGGGTATTGAAAACCATGAATTCCCTTTTATTTACTTTATCGTATAATCGAATCCACGTACACACCCGTTTTAGCGCTGCATCCCAACCAATACTTGGTACATCTGGGGTTGTTGACAGCCAAAAATTACCCGTTTGCTTTTTCACAAATCGCTCCTTATTAAAGTAAATTCCTGAAAATTCGTTTTTACGGATCCCATCGTCCCTCCCTACACCAACCGCATCGAAATTTGAGTTCTCCAATAAATAATCAAATTGATTGGCCATGGCCTCTTGCACTCCAACAATATCGGCATCATAAAATTTAAGCAAGGCTTTCACATTAGCCTTTCTATTTTCCCACATATTCACACCATCTGTAGTATTACTATACCTAATGTTATACGTAATTATATTAATTGGTTGATTTTTTTGAGCAAAGGTTAGCGACTTAACTAAAAGACACAAAACCAATATGGAGATTCTTTTCATACGATGCTAATTTACAACTATTTTATGAACCCCAAATCGGCCATGCTGATAAAAGTATTATCTGCTAAAATAATATGATCAAATACAGGCAATTCTAACAACTTCCCTCCCTCTACTAGCTTCTTCGTAATGTGAATATCCGACTTACTTGCGCTTAAGTTTCCCGATGGGTGATTATGTCCGAGTATAATCGCTGCAGCATTTTGTTCGAGCGCTATTTTAAATACAACTTTAGGGTCTACAATTGTCATTGCCTGTCCGCCCGTGCTAATACGCTGCTTCGCCATTACCCGATTTGCCCTATTAAGCAGCAAAATCCAAAATTCTTCGTGTTCCAAATCGGCTAATTCTGCTCTAAAAATAGTGAAAGCATCAACTGAGGAAATTATTTTTGGCAGGGCTTTATCACTTTCATTTTCCTTTCGCCGCCTACCTAGTTCTAATGCGGCTATAATGCCCAGGGCTTTCGCCATGCCAATGCCTTTAAATTTAGAGAGTTCTTTAATTCCCAGTTTGGCAACCCTGGCCAGATCGTTTTCGTAATATGTAAGTATTCGCTTACTTAAATCAACCGCTGTTTCAGCCTTATTTCCCGACCCAATTAGGATGGCTATTAATTCGGCATCCGTTAAGGCTCTCCGGCCTTGCAATATTAATTTTTCTCGGGGTCGATCTGCATCGGCCCAGGTTTTTATTCCTAATTTTTGGGTATAGTTTTCCATCCAGGCATTGGTTAATCATTCTAAAGAAGGATAGGGATGGATTTTGGTGAGCTAAGATAGGAATTTTGATGCAAAAAAAAATCCCGACTAAAAGCCGGGATTATATCGTTAATAAAACGAAACTATTTTAATCCGTTAACGAATTTTGTTAATTTAGATTTATTGTTAGCCGCCTTATTTTTGTGAATTACATTCTTTTTAGCTAAACGATCTAACATAGAAATTACTTTAGGTAATAACTCAGCACCAGTTTTTTTATCTTCAGCAGCACGTAATCTCTTAATAAAAGTACGTGTAGTTTTTGCTTGATATCTGTTACGTAGACGTTTTGTCGCGTTTGCTCTAATTCTTTTTAAAGACGATTTATGATTTGCCATTATTGTTTAGCCTTTTATCTTCTGTGTTTACTATTTTTCGGACTGCAAATATAGAGTTTATGTTTTTAAAATGCAAAATGCTTTTTAAATATTTTTTTATTATCTGCTATATGGTGATGAATGCCTCGTAAATTATTGCTCAAAATTGATAAATAATAGAAAACACTTTCATTACTAGGCTAAAATGCTATTTTTGAAAAAACATCTTAGGTTAACTAAATTATGAAGAAACGTATTGCCATTTTTGCTTCAGGATCAGGATCGAATGCTCAAAAACTAATGGAGCATTTTAAACGTAGCGCAGAAGTAGAAATTGCTTTAGTGTTAACAAACAATGCCGATGCATATGTTTTACAACGTGCAGATAGCTTCGAAATTCCATCGCATATTTTCGATCGCCACGAATTTTATCAGACGGACAGCATTATCGACCTCCTTAGAAACCTAGATATCGACTTAATTGTGCTTGCTGGATTTTTATGGTTAATCCCCAAAAATCTTATTCAAGAATATCCTGGAAGGATAATTAATATACACCCGGCTATCTTGCCCAAATATGGGGGGAAAGGAATGTATGGAGATTTTGTGCATAAAGCGATTATGGAAGCTGGCGAACCAGAAGGCGGCATCACCATCCATTATGTAAATGAGAATTATGACGAGGGAGAATATATATATCAAGCTAAGTACCGAATAGATAAAGGCGACAGCCTAGAAATGATTAAATTTAAAGGCCAGCAATTAGAACATTTGCATTATCCCCGGATTGTAGAAGGAGTTATTAAAAAGATTAAAAAGTGAGGCGTTTTTATTTGAAAATTCCTTAACAAAAATCAACACGATTTTGTACCTTTGCGGCTTAAAATAATACCCCCCAATGAGCCAGTCAATTCAAATCAAAAACGCTTTAATTTCAGTTTATTACAAAGACGGGTTAGCGCCTCTTGTGCAGCAATTAGCAAAACAAGGTGTAACCTTATTTTCAACCGGTGGAACCGAACAATTTATCAAAGATTTAGGCCTTCCTGTAACAGCAGTTGAAGATTTAACAGGCTATCCTTCGATTTTAGGTGGACGTGTTAAAACGTTGCATCCAAAAGTATTCGGTGGGATTTTAAATCGTAGAAATTTAGCAAGCGATCAAGAGCAAATTGCTCAATACGAAATACCTGAAATTGATTTGGTAATTGTTGATTTATATCCATTCGAAGAAACCGTAAAAGCGGGCGGAACCGATGCTGAAATTATTGAAAAAATTGATATTGGTGGCATTTCTTTAATCCGTGCTGCGGCAAAGAACTTTAACGACGTTGTAATCATTGCTTCGAAAGACGATTATGGCACCTTGCTTGGCGAATTGCAGAGTCAAGACGGGGCAACAACTATTGCTCAACGTAAGTCGTATGCAAAAAAAGCATTTCATACTTCTTCTCATTACGATACTGCCATCTTCAATTATTTTAACGCCGAAGAACCGCTTAATGTATTCAAGCAAAGTGTTAAAGAATCACAAACATTACGTTACGGAGAAAATCCTCATCAAAAAGGCACCTTTTACGGTAATTTAGATGAGATGTTTATCAAATTGAATGGAAAGGAATTAAGCTATAATAATTTAGTAGACGTGGATGCAGCGGTATCCTTGATTGATGAGTTTACTGAACCAACTTTTGCCATTTTAAAACATACCAATGCATGTGGTTTAGCTTCGAGAACTACAGTTTTGGAGGCCTGGAGAGATGCGTTAGCATGTGATCCCGTTTCTGCCTTTGGTGGCGTGTTAATTACCAACCAAGAAGTAGATCTAGCTACAGCGAGAGAAATTAACAATTTGTTTTTCGAAGTATTAATTGCCCCTTCGTATCAGACAGAAGCGATTGAATTATTTAAAGCAAAGAAAAACAGGGTGATTTTACAACGCAATGAGGTTGAATTAAGCAAAAAACAATTTAAAACATTGTTAAACGGCGTAATTGAACAAGATAAAGATTTGAGTTTAGAGACTGCTGAACAGATGACTGTAGTAACTGACCGAAAACCATCTGAAGCTTCTATTCGGGACTTAATTTTCGCTAATAAAATTGTGAAACATACCAAATCGAATACCATTGTTTTTGTGAAAGACAATGTGTTATTGGCGAGTGGAGTGGGTCAGACCTCCCGGGTTGATGCCTTAAAGCAGGCCATTGTGAAGGCCGAATCATTTGGTTTTAGCTTAAAAGATTCGGTGATGGCATCGGATGCATTTTTCCCTTTTCCAGATTGCGTTGAATTGGCTGCGGATGCTGGAATTATTGCTGTTTTACAGCCTGGCGGATCGATTAAAGATCAGGATTCGATAAATATAGCTAATCAAAAAGGCATTTCGATGGTAACCACGGGAGTAAGACACTTTAAGCACTAGGGAGCTGGAAGATGTGGCATGCAACTCTCAACCCTAAAGATTTTTAATTTTAAATATAATAAAAACACTATTTTTACATTTGAATAGTATACATTAACGAGCATATAAAAATTACAAGATATAAATGGGTTTATTTAATTGGTTTACACAAGAGGTAGCTATTGATTTAGGTACCGCGAACACCCTCATCATACATAACG
The DNA here is from genome assembly GCF_037482965.1 of Pedobacter anseongensis. Lineage (NCBI taxonomy): Bacteria > Pseudomonadati > Bacteroidota > Sphingobacteriia > Sphingobacteriales > Sphingobacteriaceae > Pedobacter > Pedobacter anseongensis. The sequence continues at coordinate 219,233 of NZ_JBBHKB010000002.1, forward strand.
ACAAAGTAGTAGTAGACGAACCTTCCATAGTTGCTTTTGATAGGCAGACAAACAAAATCATTGCCATTGGTCGCCAAGCCATGCAGATGGAAGGTAAAACACACGATAATATTAGAACCGTTAGGCCACTTAAAGATGGTGTAATCGCTGATTTTAACGCTGCTGAAGCCATGATTAAAGGCATGATTAGAATGCTAAATGGCGGTAAAGGCTGGATGTTTCCTTCATTAAGAATGGTAATCTGCATCCCCTCGGGCATTACAGAAGTAGAGAAACGAGCAGTGAGAGATAGTGCCGAAATTGCAGGTGCAAAAGAAGTTTATTTGATACACGAGCCAATGGCTGCTGCTGTAGGAATTGGGATTGATGTAGAAGAGCCAATGGGAAATATGATTATCGATATTGGCGGTGGTACGACCGAAATTGCGGTAATTGCCTTATCAGGTATTGTATGCGATCAATCTATCCGCGTTGCGGGAGACAATTTCGACTCAGATATTGTAAATTATATTCGTCGCCAACACAACATTATGATTGGCGATCGTACTGCCGAAAAAATTAAAATCGAAGTAGGGGCTGCTTTACCAGAATTAGCTGACCCTCCAGCAGATTTTGCTGTTCAAGGGCGAGATTTGATGACAGGTGTACCAAAGCAAATTACGGTTTCGTATACAGAAATTGCCCACTGCTTAGATAAGTCGATTTCTAAAATTGAGGAAGCAATTTTAAAAGCATTAGAGATTACTCCGCCAGAGCTTTCTGCTGACATTTACCAAACTGGTATCTATTTAACTGGTGGTGGTGCATTATTGCGTGGCTTGGATAAGCGTGTAGCAGCTAAAACAAAACTACCTGTTCACGTAGCCGAAGATCCACTTCGTGCTGTAGTACGAGGAACGGGCATCGCACTAAAAAATATCGGTAATTTTAAATTTTTAATGCAATAACTAAGTTTGGAGTTCGGAGGTTTGAGTTGGGAGTGTCCCCTCAGCACTCTAAACTCCAAGCTCCAAACTCACAACTGGAATGCGTAACCTTTGGATTTTCTTCAGCAGATATAACGCATTCTTTTTCTTTGTTATTTTCTTTATTGTTGGCATTATCCTCTGCATTAAAAACAATGCCTATCAAAAAAGTATTACGCTAAATTCTACAAATGTGATAATAGGTAATGCTTACGAGCGATTAAATGTTGTTAAACGATACTTAAATCTAGGCCAAGTTAACGATAGTCTAGCGCTCGAAAATGCCAAACTAAAAACCGAGCTTATTAACCTTAGCACTATAGACAGCACTCAAATCTTAAAGATTAGCGATTCGCTTTACAAGCAACAATATACGTTGCTCTCTGCTAAAGTGATAAAAAATTCTATAAACCAACGCAATAATTTCATCACCGTTAATAAAGGAAGTAATGATGGAATTGTAAAAGACATGGCCGTAATCTCTCCAAATAAAGGTGTTGTAGGTTTTGTTACGGAGGTATCACCAAGTTTCTCTATCATCCGTTCGCTATTGAATAAAGAAACACTAATAAGTGTGGTGATCAAAAAAAATGGGGCATTTGGCTCGTTGGTTTGGGGAGAGGGAAATTTCGATATAAGAAAGGCCTATGTAAAAGAAATTCCTAACCATTATAAAATTAACCTAAGAGACACGATTATTACTTCTGGAGCGGGCGGCTTCCCTAAAGGCATTGTTGTAGGTCGTGTGAGCAAGACACAAATTGCTACTGGCGATAACTTTATGACTTTAGCAATCGATCTTTTTAACGACTTTGGCACTTTGCAATACGTGTACATCATAAAAGACCGACTTGCAATTGAACAAAAAACTTTAGAAGAAAAATTACCAAATGAACAGTAGAATTATACTTATTAATGTATTGAGGTGGGTTGTACTTTTATTTGTACAAATCTTCTTACTGCGTAATATTGGCTTCTATAATCTATCTACACCATTTATTTATATCTTATTTGTTTTAGTACTTCCCTTTAATGTACCCAATTTATTGTTGTACATTCTTGCTTTTTCAACTGGTTTAACGATAGATGCTTTTTACGATACTTTAGGGGTTCATGCTACGGCATGTGTGGTATTGGCCTTCGCTCGTATTTCATTTATATCGATAAGCTTAAACCGAGAAGCAGTAGATGAGCCAGAACCTTCTTTAGGCAATATGGGATTTCGTTGGTTTGCGTTGTATGCTTTATTATGTATTTTCTTGCATCATTTGCTTGTGTTTTTTCTTGAAGCCTTTAAACTATCTGAATTTACCTATACCTTAGGCAGAACGCTTTTAAGCACTAGCTTATCGCTATTCGTTATCCTACTAAGCGAATTTATTTTTCATAATCGAAAATCGAGCTAATGGAACAATTGTTTAATAGAAGATTTGTTATTCAAGGATTATTTATTCTATTGGGACTAATTTTGATAGGCAAATTGTTTTATATGCAAGTTGTTAGCGATAAATATTTTTTAGATGCTAATAGTAATGCACTTCGTAGAGAATATGTATTTCCAGCAAGGGGAGCAATTTTTGATCGTAACCACAACGTATTAGTTCAAAATCAACCTACTTATAATTTATTGGTTACCCCGTATTTAGTAAAACCTTTCGATACACTATCCCTTTGTAAGATTTTAGGAATTGATACGGTAGAATTTAATAAACAGTTTCGTAAAGCAGTGGGATATTCTCGTACTGCGCCATCTATTTTCCAGAAATTATTATCAGTCGAAACGTATGCTGCACTTCAAGAGAAAATGCCGAATTATAGAGGATTTGAAGTTCAAAAAAGAACCATACGATATTACCCGGATAGCATAGCCAGCCAGTTTCTAGGCTATGTAAAGGAAGTAAGACCAAGAGATTTAGAAATGTACAATGGTTATTATAAATCTGGCGATGATATTGGAAAAAGTGGAATAGAATTGTCTTACGAACCTTGGCTTAGAGGAACAAAAGGCGTGAAATATGTTTTATATAATAATAAAAATGTTGCACAAGGAAGTTATGCAGATGGCAAGCTCGATTCGTTAGCCATATCAGGAGAACCCTTAATTACTACCTTAGACAGTAAAATACAAAAGCTTGCCGAACAATTACTCACCAACAAACTAGGAAGTGTAGTGGCGATAGAACCCAGCACTGGTGAAGTGCTGGCTTTTGTAAGTAGCCCAGGCTATGATCCAAATAAAATTATCGGAAAAGAAGGTGGCAAAAATTTCGCTGAATTAAGTAAAAATTTATATAAACCCTTAGTAATTCGACCAATTTCAGGCCAATATTCACCAGGTTCTGCCTTTAAACCCTTAGATGCATTAATTGCCCTGCAAGATGGCATCATTACTCCTGCTTCAACTATCTATTGCCCAGGATATTTTACAGTAGGAAAAACGAAGTTCAGATGTGAGCATCAGGATGGAAATACAAACTTAAGATGGGGACTTTCTCGTTCTTGCAATACTTATTTTTGGACTATTTTTCAAAGAATGATTACTAAGAACGGGCTTAGAAACCAAAAAACTGCTTATGAGGAATGGCAAAATAAAGTACGAAAATTTGGAATTGGCGATACATTAGGCCTCGATTTACCTGGAGAGAAAGCGTTTAAACTATTCCGAAAAGCAGATTACGATAAAAAATTTGGAAAGTATTGGGGGTATGGTTCCATTTTATCTATAGGGATTGGACAGGGAGAAATAACTACGACTCCTTTACAAATGGCAAATATTATGGCAATTATTGCCAACAGAGGATATTACATTAAGCCCCATGTAGTAAAAGCCATCGGCAACAATAAACCCATCGATAAAAAATATTACGAAAAACATTATGTAGGTATTGATAAAAAACATTTTGAGCCTGTAATTGATGGTATGCAGGATGCTGTAAATACATCAACTGGAACAGCAACAGAATCGCGTTTACAAAACATCATCATGTGCGGTAAAACAGGAACTGTTCAAAATGCTGGAAAAAATCACTCTGTATTTATTGGCTTTGCACCCCGAGAAAATCCAAAAATCGCTATTGCAGTAATTATCGAAAATGGGGGTTATGGAGGTGCTTATGCCGCACCAATTGCCAGTTTTATCACTGAAAAATATTTAACGGATAGTTTAAAAGGAAGATTAATCAACGGTAGTACATTAGAGAAATATAAGGCAGCCAATTTATTGCCCGTTTTAAAAAGCAAAATTGTAAAACCTGTGCTTCCTAAAGACAGTGTTACCAAACCAGACGGCATCCATAAATCGGTGCCTGGTAAAAGTAAAACTACACCCAGTAAATTAAACTCGAACGCAATCATTCAAAAAAAATCAACGCTTAAGCAAAAAAATTAATGCAACAGCAGAGCAACCGTTTTTTCTTCAATGTAGATTGGGTAACCATACTGATCTATATTGCCTTATGCGCAATTGGGTTCTTAAATATTTACTCAGCGGCATTTGACCCGGACAAGTCAGAAGCGTTTAGTTTTGCCGCAGAATATGGGAAACAACTTATTTTTATAATTACTGGTCTTATTTTAGGCTTAGCCATCTTATTATTTGATGCAAAATTTTTCAGTGTGTTTGCCCCTGTTGTATATGGAGTTACCATACTGCTTTTAATGGCAGTTCTTCTAGTGGGTCAAAAAGTTGGTGGTAATCAGGCTTGGATCGCCATCGGGTCTTTTAAACTCCAGCCCTCTGAGTTTGCAAAATTTGGAACTGCATTATTGTTGGCACGATACATCAGTACCTTTAATATCAAGTTAAATACGATAAGACCTGTTTTAATTGCTGGCGCAATTATCTTGTTACCCATGTGTTTAATCATGTTGCAACCAGATGCAGGATCGATGTTGGTATTTTTATCATTCATGTTTCCCCTCTACCGTGAGGGTTTACCCGGAAATTTTTTGCTTCTATTTTGGGGAATGGTTGTATTATTTATCCTTAATTTGTTTTTGAGCCAACTTATTTTAATCTCTTCCATTATAGCAATCGGTGGTCTAATTATTTATTTTAATCGTAAAAAACAGCAAAAAATAATCAGGATTGGAGTAATAACCTTTTTAGCGATTGGCTATTTATTCGTGGCTAAATTTGTTTTTTTAAATGTTTTACAACCTCATCAGCAAACACGTATAGAACTAATCTTAGGTCTTAAAACCGACAAAAAAGGAGCTGGGTATAATGTAATTCAGTCTAAAATTGCGATTGGTGCTGGACAAGTTACCGGTCGCGGTTTTTTACAAGGCACACAAACAAAATATCGCTATGTGCCCGCACAAAGTACCGACTTTATCTTTTCTACGATTGGTGAAGAATGGGGCTTTCTAGGCTGTACGGTAGTGATTGGGCTTTTTTTATTTTTATTGCTGCGCATTATCAATATGGCCGAAAGACAACGATCAGTTTTTTCGAGGGTATATGGCTATTGTATTGCCTGTATTATCTTCTTCCATGTCTTTATTAACATTGGCATGGCCATCGGCATTATGCCAGTTATCGGCATTCCATTACCATTTATTAGCTATGGGGGCTCTTCGTTGTGGAGCTTTACGGTACTGTTGTTTATCTTTTTGAAACTCGATTCGAACAGGATGGGATTTATTTAGCGTTTTAAGCTACTTAAACCTTTGATTCAACAACGCATAGAACTTATCAACCGTTGCTTGTTTTTCGGCCCAATTATTTTTAACGGCATAATTTTTCTTGAAGAAATTATCTGCAGATTCAAAATTTGGTAACTTATTGGCTAAATCTATCGCTTCGGCATAGGCAAGATTATAGCCATTAAAAAGGTCTTTAGTGTAAAGTAATTTGTCGTTTAAGTTAATGCCCTGTTTTAAATCGCTAATGCGATTAGCGCCATTGCTATCGTTTACTCCTTTATCACTTTTTGCAGCAAGTAAATCGTTTAAGGTTGGCTTGTAGCTCGGATCTTCTACCGCTACTTGCGCTGTATTAATAATGGGTTCAACTGCTTCTTCTAAGGTTAAATCTTCTTCTTCGATTGGAAATTCTGCAGCCACAGTTTTCGATACAAGAAAGGGCTCTGGACCGATTTCATCATCCTCTACAGGCGCTTCAATGCTAATTTCATTTAGTTTTCTTTTTTGAGCAAGTATGTTTTCTTCTTCTTGACTTAATGGACGATTAAAAAGTTCATCAACAGATTTCTCTTCAAACTCGAATTTTTCATCGTTTTTTATTTTGTTATAATCTGCCATGAAGTTATCATTTTGAACATATTGATTTCTATTTTCTTGTGGTATGTTCTCCATAGTTTTGTTATCTTCAGGTAAACTACCGTTCTCTGCAGAATCCTTCAATATAAACTCAAATGACGAAGGCGTTTGGTCTAGCTTAAAAATTTCTTTGGGTTCTTTGGTAAAGGTAATTTCTTCTTGCTGCTCTTCCTGTAACGAATCCCCATAATACTTCATTTCAAGCTCGTCGCTTCTATCTTCAATTGCATTATCGATTTTAGGCTCATTGGCTGCAACTTTAATTTCAAGAGGTGTTTCCGTACGCTTACTTACTTTGATAAGGATTTGTGCGTGATCTGACAAAAAATCGGCATTTGCATGAAAGAGATCTAGTTCCAATTCATTGAGCTTTTGAGGGTTTTGCGCTAAAAATTCGTATTGGGTATTTAGCTCATTCAATATCAATCCAATTTTCTTAAAAAGGTCTTCAGTGTTCATCTGTTGCTTTATTTAGTATCAATGGTTAGACGGAGCCTTTGACAATCACAATAATATTTTAAAGATTATATTGATTATGTCGGGTTCATCATAGCAATTAAACGAAAAAATATTTTGTTTATGTTAATAGCGTATTCAAAAGTAAGATAAAAATCTGTTACTTGCGTGGAGTTTATCCTAATTTTCCCTAAGTTTGAAGCATGTTATTTAGTGAGCAAAACTTTAGAAGAGGAGAATTTTGCGGAAGCATCGAGGTGATTTGTGGCTCTATGTTTTCTGGTAAAACGGAAGAATTAATCAGAAGATTAAAGCGCGCACAAATTGCAAAGCTAAATGTAGAAATTTTTAAACCCAAAACTGATACACGCTATGATGAAACGGCTGTAGTATCGCACGATTTAAATTCTATACAATCTACACCCGTAGGGCATTCCTCATCAATCTTACTTTTAGGCACCAATACTCAAGTGGTGGGTATAGATGAAGCTCAGTTTTTTGATGAAGAGCTACCTGATGTTTGTAATAAACTTGCATTAAAAGGTATTCGCGTAATTATAGCCGGCTTAGACATGGATTTTCAAGGTAAGCCGTTTGGTCCAATACCCGCATTATTAGCCATTGCCGAACATGTTACTAAAGTTAATGCAGTTTGTATGCAATGTGGTAGTCCAGCAGTATATTCTTATCGTACAGCTGCTAGCGATGCGAAGATTTTATTGGGGGAAAAAGATAGTTATGAGCCAAGATGTAGAGCATGTTACAATGCCTTGGGGTAGTTCTACATAATACTATTTCACCACCATTAATTTAAGAGTCTTCCGATAACTTCCCGCTCGTAATTCATAAAAATATACCCCAGGATCTAATTTTGTTAAATTAAACGGCACACTATAACTTCCAGCATTTAGTATTTCGTTTACCAAGGTTTGAATTACCTTTCCATTTACGTTTGTTACCGTTAATTTTGTGAGCGATTTTTCGGCAAGGTTAAATGGAATATTGGTTAATGATTTTGCCGGATTCGGATAATTTTGCTTCAACAAAAAGCCTCCCAGCTCGCCAGATGTAGGATCGGTTGTATTATTGGGTAAAGTCGAGTATTTTGTGAGTGCTGCATTCCCGCTATTTAGCAAATCAGTTAGATTATCGCCGCTAATAAAAGCATAGGCAACTGTTATTGAACCACTTGCAGCAATGTTATAAGGACCAGTTCCAATGCTATACATAATGTCGTAACCATTCCCTGAAGTACCCAAGCTTGTTGCTTTAATCCCCGAACTTAGGGCTTGATATTTTTCGGCGACTGTAAATTTATTATCCGCTAATGGATCACCAGTTAACTGATACGACATTGGGTAATATAAAGCAGGTGCGGTATTGGTTAATAATTTTACTCCAGCATATGGATAGTCTGCATTTTTTCGCGCAAAGGCATAAGCCGTTTTAGTTGCAGCATCGTATTGTGTAGCATTAGAAGATGCTTCATCTAAATCCCAATCGGTAAACATACCCGTATAAATTCCCTGCAAAGCAGTAGAAGAAGTATTGGTTATCACATACTCTACAATAACGTATTTATCGTCTGGGGCGCTAGCATAGGCCAACATTCTAGATTTCACTTTTAATCCTATCGGATTAGTGGCTTTCTCATCACTAAATGTAGCTACCCCTTCGAACGCAGCAGTAGTTCCACCTACTTTTGAAGCACTAATTAGTTTACCGAAATCCTCACTATAATTACCATCATTTCGAGCATTATTTGATACCTGGGTAGCCGATTTACCAATCATTAAAGCAGCTTCATAAAGCATAGGTTCATCTTTATAAATAAATCCCAAACCACCTGCTGCATCACCTTTGCTAAAACCTACCCTACCATTAGAACTCAGCGTAGTACTCACTTTGTTTACAGTTATGTTTAAATAATCGAGATTCACCGTAACTAAAATGAACTCCGAATCCGTAAAACTTCCGCCAACGTTTGTACCTGAATACGTAAGTTTAAAGGTAACATCGTTATTTTGCGGTGCAGTTCCAAGGATCTTTATCCTTATCGGACCAATATTTTCTTTAGTCTCTAATGTTGCCATATTTCCTACAGAAATAGTAGGATCGAGTACTTGTACATACTGACTTGTGCTCGAAATACCTACTGTTAGCCCACTTATCGGCGCTAAAAAGCTCTTTAAATCTAGATTTAGGGTAATATCGTTTCCAGGGGCTCTGCTACCCCCCGTTTGATCGTTTACCGTAATCTGTTGGTAACGTACTGATGACGTAGTTTGCGTTAACGCATTAAATACATTTAACCTACCTTTTCCAATTTTATTGGCGAAAGTTGGGTTAAGGTTATCAATCGGATCGGCTGTAGTTCTTAATACTTCACCTATCTGTAAACCATTGTAAGAGGGATATTTTGCTTTTACCAATGCTGCAGCACTTGCAACCATTGGGGTAGCCATCGAAGTCCCGCTTAACGAGCCGTATTTATTTGCATTTAACGTATTGTAAATGGACGAACCCGGCGCCGAAATATCTACTGTGTAGCCGTAATTCGAAAAACTCGATTTTATATCACTATTGTTTACTGAAGCCACCGAAAACACACCCTTATACGCTGCCGGATAGCTCGGGTCTTCTGTAGATTCGTTACCTGCTGCTGCAATAACCAAACTCCCTTTGGCTACTGCATAATCGATCATCTCTTGTCCAAACTGCCCTCCCCCTGGACCACCCCAAGAACAATTGATGATTTTTGCACCGTGATCTGCTGCGTATTTAATGCCTTCGTAGCCCTTATAGATTGATGTGGCATTATTATCTGCACCAGTTTTCACAATCATCAGCTTTGCATTAAAGGCAATGCTTGCAACTCCTTTTGCATTATTGCTCACGGCACTGGCAATACCACTCACATGAACACCATGATCGGTCGAATCGCTCGTTACATCTGGATTGTTATCGGCAATCATGGTCGACGCTGAATTACCTACAAAATCCCAACCAAAATAATTATCAATATAACCGTCTTTATCGTCATCAATGCCATTTACTGGATCGCCTGCATTTACATAAATATTACCTGCTAAATCTTCATGTTGTAAATCAGACCCCGAATCTACGATGCCAATAATTACTGAACTCGCATCTTTAAGTACGTCCCAGGCTTGAGTTACTTGCAATTTTGTAAAATAAGTCTGCAAAGAAAAACTAGCGTCATTAGGTACAAAAGAAGTTCTATAAACATAACTTGGCTCGGCATATAGAATTTGTTCGTCTTTTAACAAGGCATTTATTACGGCAGTAATATTTTTATTGCCTTCATATCTTGCAACGTAGAGATCACTTAAATCGGGTAATGAACCTTGAGCTAAAGCTTGTGTTCCAACTGTTTTTGTTTCGTTTGAGAATAATTTATTAAGACTAATAATCGATACTCCATTAGCCGTAAGTGCTATTTTTGCACTCGAAGCAATGCTATTTACCTGTTTATTGGCCGATTTCTTAAATTTAATGATAAGGGTATTAGGTAGATAATCTTTAGCATTTACCCCTTTAGGCAGTACGAATTTAGCTCTTGTAGCAAGTGATTTTGGGTCTTCTTGCTTAAAGGCTAAGAGTATAAAGAGGAAAAGTAAAAAGGGGTAGAGTTTCTTCATTCAGTAATTTATAGCGTACATCACGAATATATTGAGAATCAATGTTTAATGCAAGCATATTCTTATTTATGCTACGGTTCTTTAGGGCAATTGTCGCATATACCCCTCTTTTTTGTCTGCTTTCACCAGCGCGTATTTCAAAAATAATACCCACCTTTAAATAACCTTAAAATAAAATTATGACAAAAGAAATCTGGTTTAATTTACCCGTAGCAAATATTCAGAAATCGGTAGATTTCTTTTCCAAAATAGGATTTACGCCTAATACACGTTTCCCATTTACCGAGACCATGGCCTCGTTCTTTATCGGAGAGAAAAAGGTGGTGATGATGTTGTTTATCAATGAACAAATTGCCGAATTTAGTGGCAATAAAATTGCGGATACTAGCAAAGGTACCGAAGTTTTATTTTCAATTGATGCGGAAAGCAAAGAAGAAGTAGATGAAATGCTTCAAAAAGCTGAAGCTGCCGGTGGCACTATTTATGCACATGGAGGAGAAAAAGATGGCTGGATGTATGGCGGGGGGTTTGTAGACTTAGATGGGCACAGATGGAATTTATTATATATGGATTTTAGCAAAATGAAAGGATAATATGGATTTTAAAATCGAAATTAATGCCCCAAGAGAAAAAGTATGGGACGTACTTTTTGGGAAAAACACCTATCCGATATGGACCAAAGCTTTTGCCGAAGGCTCTCGTGCTGAAACCGACTGGAAAAAGGGAAGTAAAGCTTTGTTTTCAGATGGAAGCGGCAAAGGAATGATTTCTCGCATAGCCGATAATGTGCCTAACGAGTTTATGTCTATTGAACATTTGGGTATGTTCGATCACGGTGTTGAAGATTATGACAGTGAAAATGTAAAGAGTTGGGCAGGTGCGAAAGAAAATTACACCTTAGTGGATTCGAATGGTAAAACCGATTTGCTTATATACATGGAAATGGACGAATCGGAAAAAAATAAACCGATGATTGATATGTTTGCCCAGATGTGGCCGAAGGCGCTGAAAAGCGTGAAGGAACTTGCAGAAAGTTAAGTTAAACCTCGCAGGTTCCGGACCTCGCAGGTTGCCAACCTGCGAGGTCTATTATTAACCCAACCTACTTCCAGTATTTATCACTTTAACGCCATTAAAACGGGTAGTTGCACTTCCGTGCGATACTGCACTTACCTGACTTGGTTGCCCCTTTCCATCAGAAAATGTGCCTCCTAGGCGATAATCATTCCCACCACAACGTTTTGCACAAGTGTTCCAAAATTCTTGTGTATTGGATTGGTAAGCAGCATCTTTATACATTCCTACAATTTTGCCCTCCTTAATTTCGTAGGCCAATTGCGCGCTAAATTGAAAATTATAGCGCTGTTGATCAATGGAGTAAGAATTTCTGCCAAACATATAAATCCCTTTCTCTACATCCTTCACCATATCTGCAGCCGTTAATTCTGTCGAATCTGGCGCTAAAGATACATTTGGCATTCGCTGAAATTGAATACTATCCCAACTATCGGCATAACAACAGCCTTGCGATTCTTTTAGCCCTAAAATATGTGCTTGGTCGCGAATAGTTTGATAATTTACCAAAATTCCTTTCTTGATGATGTCCCATTTACCACATTTCACACCTTCATCGTCATATCCCACCGCACCTAATGATCCAACTTCCATTTTATCGGCTATAACATTAACCTGATCACTACCAAAGTTGAACTTTTTGCTCTCCCATTTATCTAGGGTTAAGAAACTAGTACCCGCATAATTTGCTTCATAGCCTAACACACGATCTAATTCTGTAGGGTGACCAACCGATTCGTGGATAGTTAAAAACAAATGCGAAGGATCTAACACCAAATCGTATTTACCTGCAGGAATGGGTTTTGCTTTTAATTTTTCGGCCACATGTACGGTTGCTTCTTTAACGTCTTCGAACATATCGTAACGCTTCTTGTAAAGTGTTACAGGCCCGCCTTTAATCTTCTCGCTTTCTTTTGGGGTAAGATATTCATAGCCCATTCCCATTGGTGCACTTAACGCATTTCTGGTTTCGAATTTCCCACTCAAAGCATCTGTTTTGGTAACGGTAAAATTGGGCCAGATCCGATGGATATCTTGATCAATATACGAACCATCTGTTGAAGCAAAATATTTTTGCTCGTTTACCATAAACAGATTGGAACTCACAAATTTAGCACCTCCTTTTAAGGCCTCACTGTTTACATTTAAAAGCAAATCTACTTTTTGAGGGATAGGTACTTCGAAAGCATTTACCTCGAGAGGTGTTTTCCAACTTACTTCACCATAACCCTTTTGTGGAGCCAATTGAACGGGTTCACTCATCAATTTCGAATTGCCCTTTGCAATGGCCACCGCTAATTCTGCAGCTTTGGCGATACTATCGTTGTCCATATTATTTGTAGCTGCAAAACCCCAAGAGCCATGCGCTAAAACGCGAACACCCATGCCGTACGACTCGCTATTGGCTACATTTTCTACGCGAGCATCACGAGTGGCAACCACTTGATTTAAATACCGTCCTATACGAACATCGGCGTAGGTTGCGCCCTTAGCTTTAGCTGCATTTAGAGCCACGTCGGCCATTTGCTTCTTCAGTTTTACATCAATAGGTGTTAGTGCCTCTTCTACAGAAATTAACTTTCCAAAGGTGTTTAAGCTCGGCAACAGGGTTGCTCCGGCACCTAAACCTGCGGTATATAAAAAATCTCTTCTTCTCAATTTATTTTATTTAAATTATTTCGGCTCAAAGTGTTTCGTCATATCTCGTCGCTTCTTAGGTCGCTCGCTCGATATGACGATTCTAGTAATTTACAATCTTGCAGGTTAAATCGCATCAGACAACGATGAAAATGTAAAATCTTTTATTTTCATCGGCGGAATCATCCCGCTTCCCGTTCTTACTGGTTTACCTAAAGCTTCAACATTATTTAGCATAATAATCGGACTTTCGTTAAACCTGAAATTTTTGATTGGAAACTTAATTTCGCCATTTTCAATATAAAAAGTACCGTCGCGCGTAAGTCCAGTTAGTAATAAAGTTTGAGGATCTACAGAACGGATATACCAAAAACGGGTTACTAAAATTCCCTTTTCTGTACTTTTTATCAAATCTTGTAGGGATTGTGTTCCTCCCTCAATTACCATGCTTCTCCCCCCTGGCATAGGTTCTACTCCTTTTTTATTAGCCCAAAATCTCGAGTACGATAAATTTTTAACCACACCTTTCTCTACCCATTGTGTTCTTTTGAGTGCCATTCCGTCTCCATTCCAAGTTGCCGAAGGAATTTCAGGATTCATTGGATCTGAATAAATATTCACATTTTCAGAAAATAATTGTTCGCCTAAACGCGTTCCTCCACCTTTTTTACTCATAAAACTTCGTCCCTCATCTGCGCTCCGGGCATCAAAACCCCTAAACATATTCCCCAAAATATCGCTTGCTGCTAAAGGTTCAAGAATTACAGTATATTTTCCGGGCTCGATAGCTTTCGCACCCGCAGAGCCGGTAGCTTTATTTGCCGCAATTTTACTCAAGGCAAGCACATCCATTTTACTTAAATCGTTAAAGTCTTGCTCAACATAACCTGAACCTGTTCCCTCTTTATTTCGTATCGTTACCGAAAAGGATACATTGGTCGATTTATTATATGCAAATAAACCCTTAGAATTCATTACCGAATTAAACCGAGTTGAATTTTCTAAGAAACCCGCTGCATCTAACCCAGCAGCTTTGGCTATGCTTAAACTTTTACCTACCATATCTGCTCGTGTATCGGGGGTCATGGCCGCTGTATTAGCATTATAAGTTGCCGATTCTTGGAAGGTCTGTGGGCCTAATAAAGGCATCGCTTCAGGGTTTTCTGGTGCCAGCATCGCTAACTCTTCTGCCCTGCTAACCACTTTCTTGAGTGATGCATCATCAAATTCGTTGATTGAGGCAGATCCTGTTTTTTTCCCAAAAATAGCGTTTACCGATAAGCTCATTACATTGATTTGTCCGGCAGTAGACACCGCATTGCGTGCATAACGAATGTTCCCTCCGTTTGATCCGTTTAAACTTACTTCGCATCCATCGGCTTTCGAGTAGCTAAGTACTTTTTTTAATATTGCTTGGGCTTCTTCTTTACTTAATATGGCCATAATTATATTTTTCTTGCTGTATTGATAACATTAACTCCATTAAATCGTGTGGTAGAACTCCCGTGAGAAACTGCACTGCTTTGTCCGGGTTGACCTTTTCCATCGTTAAACGATCCACCTAAACGAAAATCACTTTCATCGCAAATGGCTGTACACGAATTCCAAAATTCTTGCGTATTCGATTGGTAGGCTACATCGTTCAGCATCCCTTCAATTTTACCATTTTTTATTTCGTAAAATAGTTGTCCGCCGAACTGGAAATTATAACGTTGCTGATCGATAGAATAACTACCATCGCCAATAATGTAAATTCCTTTTTCTACATTTTTAATCATATCGTCGACACTCAATTTTGCTTTTCCAGATGCCAAAGACACGTTCGGCATGCGTTGAAATTGAACATCATTCCAACCCTGAGCATAACAACAACCTTGTGATTCGGTTAAGCCTATCATAGGGGCCTGATCTCTGATGGCTTGGAAATTAACCAAAATTCCATCCTTAATTAAATCCCATTTTTTGCATTTCACTCCTTCATCATCATAACCAACTGCGCCTAAGGAGCCTATCTGGGTTTTGTCGGCAATAATATTTACCTTATCACTGCCAAATTTAAAATTCTTCGATTTTAATTTCTCTAAAGTTAAGAAGCTTGTACCCGCATAATTAGCTTCATAACCTAATACACGATCTAACTCGGTTGGATGGCCTACTGATTCGTGAATAGTTAACCACAAGTGTGATGGATCTAAGACTAAATCGTATTTCCCTGGTTCAACAGATTTTGCGGTTATTTTTTCTTTAGCCACACGAGTGGCCTCTTTTACGTCGCCCAATATGTCGTACCTACTCTTATAACGTGTAATTACCCCACTTACTTTATCTTCTGCCCTAGCGTTCATGTATTCATAGCCCATCCCCATTGGCGAACTTAGTGCCCCTTGGGATTTAAATTTACCCGATGCCCTATCAATTACAGTGACTCCAAAAGAAGGGTAGATACGATGTATATCTTGATCAATATACGAACCGTCTGTTGATGCGAAATACTTTTGTTCGTTAATGGCGGCAAATGACGCATTGATAAAACTTGCTCCATTTTGAAGCGCAACATCGTTTACATTAAGCAAAAGATCTACTTTTTCTTTAATAGGCACTTCGAAAGCATTAAGTTCTAAAGGAGTTTTCCAACTTACTTCGCCATAACCTTTTTGAGGCGCCAATTGTACCGCTTCACCTTGGATCTTGGCATTTGCCTTCGCAACGGCAACTGCCTCTTCGGCCGTTTTAGCAATCGACTCTTTAGTTACGATATTGGTGGCGGCAAAGCCCCAACATCCGTTGGCAATAACTCTAATACCCACGCCAAAAGATTCAGTATTGGCAACGCCTTGCACACGTTTATCTCGCGTAGCAACAAATTGATTTAAATAACGGCCAATACGAACATCGGTATAACTTGCACCTTTAGATTTTGCTGCATTTAAGGCAACATCTGCGAGTTCCTTTTTAATTTTAATATCTATTTTATCAAGGGCTTTTAAAGGGTCTATTGGGTTTGCAAATGCGCCAAAATCTGGCAAAACGAGCGCTCCCATACCTAATCCAGATAAATAGAGAAAGTCTTTTCTTTTCAAAATACTTAGTTTTTATTCGTTTATATTGATTGTTTTAATTGTAATCAAGAGCTCGCTTTGGCTCAGTTAGTGGTTCAAAGGGTAAGATAGTTAATTTCTAATTTAAAAATTATAACATTTTCAATAGATTATATTTTTAATGGTTATGAAGCAATTATGAGCATATCTTTTTGAATTCTGTTGGGTATAGTCTTAATTTTCGTTATTTATTCATCAAAAAGCGCTGTTCGTACCATAAAAATGAGATTGTAGCTAAAAAGCCAACAAAAAACCACCATTTGCTTAATTCCAAATTAACTAGGTATTCGATTTTAGTTCTCTTTAACCCATTATTACTTCTATTCGATATAAAATTTTCTGTCGCTTTTAATTTTAGATAATTTTTAGCCGCTTTCCAATCTGTTTTTTGATAGTTAAATATATTTTCTACTTTGTTGTTGATTGATAAGGTGGTCCAGCCTTGTGCTTTTGGCCAAAACAACCCATCCCACTCAAAAGGTAATTCCATATTTTGCCTTGGGGCAACATTGGCACTATCTATAATTACAATTGGGGGTTCGGTAGATGATACACTAAGGCTTAATCTTGTTTTCTCATCAATAGTGGGCCATTGAGGCTCGATGCCATAGGTATACGGTTTTACTTTCTTACGTAAAGCTTTCTTTAGGAGTAATGACCAGAATTGGCTGTAATCCACTTCTTTTCCACTCAACTGCCACTGATAAGTTGATGAAATGTTTGTGGTAATAATTTTTCCCGCCCCGCTTAAACGACTATCCACACTAACTTTTCCGGCTGTATCGGTAAGTAATGGTTGATGATCTTGAACAGATTTCATAGCCTTTGCCCGCACTAGTAAACCCATTCCATTGTTTACGGCTATCATTAATTCACGATTAATCTCTTCTTCATCTATGATCGCTACATCAAAATTTTTTAATAAGGACTGATTAATTTGGTTTAGGTTTACAGCTTTCCTATTCAAAAATTCAGTACTGTACTTATCTTTACTGATTTGACCCCTAAAGGCTACTTGGAATTGATTTTCAAAAAGCCATTTCTTCAAAAATTTATATTCGAAATCTGGGAACGAGGCTAAAATTAACACCTTAATGGGCTCTAAACCCTCAACCTCGACCGGAACAGGTTCTACAACAAGCGTATCTTTACCATTTAGGGCAATGAGATTAAAAACCGCTTTGCCCAGTTGCTTAGGGTTACTTGTAAAAGAGAAATTAACCTTCGTGTTTGCTTTTACGACAGCCGAATCTAACGATGTACCTAAACCAAATAGCTTTATTTTAACGGTGTTGTTAGTAGAATTTTGGTAGGTACCTTGAACAGTTAATTGCTCGGTTGTTTTTATTTTTTTTAGCCAACTGGCTGATATAAAACCGGAAGGAATAGCCAAAGGATGAAAGGAAAGTTGATAGGCATTTAATTTCTTTAATTCATCTATACTAAGTCCGTACCCATAAATATTTATTTTTTTTATTTCGGGATGTGCTTGTAAGTGGTAGTTTAAATCGATGAAAGGATTTGGCTTTTCAGTAAAAAAGTTTAATTCACTGAGAGGTTCTTCCTTTTTTATATTATAGCGAACAGGGATAATTAATAGGGCAAAACAGGCTACCGTTAATACACTCGCCAACAGACGTAAGGTTAATCGGGATTTATCTTGGCGTTTTGTTTCCTTAACGATTAAGAAAATCGCAAAAGCTAAACAAATTAAAATAACGCTGTATTTAAAGTCCATTTTTAAGGTGATTAAAATAACTACGATATAAATTTGTTTCTGGAATGGCCACTTTAGTTTGAGGTTTTAACGTTTCCACTCCCACTAATCGCTGAATAGCTTTTTGCACTGCAATTATATCGCTCGGCTCTAGTTGATTTGAAGTACTTAACTTGCGAAGGCTTTTTAATGCTGGAAGATATGAATTTGGCTGATTTGCGGCGGCCATTATTAAGTGTTTTTCTCCCGAATGCAATAGCTCTTTATCCCCATACTTAAATAGTTTACCCGCTTTTACTTCTTCCAGCAGGGCTAATAATATCTTTAATTCTTCAATGGTCTTATTGGTATTTTTAAAATCTACCTGTTGTGTGGGTTGTATTATTTTATCCAACTCGCCACTCAAGCGTTTTTCTAATTTCAGTTTAGCGATCTTAAGCGTTGTTTTGGCAACATAAACTCTCGATTTTTGTTGCAAGTCTTTTAATAATCGCAAAGCTTTGTATTCAAACGGTAGCGCTTCTTGTGGTTTGTATGTGCGTAATCTCAATTCTGAACTCCACATTTCATTTAAAACTGCCTTAAGCTGCGCTTTTAATTCGGGCTCAAAAAATGTAGCATCTTCTGCAATGTCGTGCTTGTGGGCATACTCGTCTATTAGGGCTTTCACATCTCCATATGCAGGTTCATCATGCCCTTCATGGTCGCCACCACTACCTGTTTCAGATTCTTCACCTAAAAATTTCCCGTAACGCAGCCTTAATAGCTTTTGATCTATACCCAACGCATTACTCCTGTTTTTAAATTCTTCGGTGGTTAGTGTTGGTTGGTCTTTCAGCAGCTTTTCGGTATCGATAATAATCTGACGTTGACTCCTAAAATATTCGGGCACTAAATCTACGCCATTTGTCATTCCCGCCATACTCATCAATTCGGTAGTATCTACAATAGAAACCAAGTACACGTCAGATCTGCTCGTTTGATTATGATTATCGGTTGCATGGATGAAAAAATAGAGCTCATCGCCTGGTTTCATATTCAATGCAGTTAAATCAAGTAGCTTGTTTAATTTTACCCCTTTTTTGCCCCGAAAATCGTTGTTAAACGTTAATTTTTTCTCCGTAAAGCTCACGCCCTCGCCTTTGCCACTCGATAGTGTTGTAGAAATATGCGCCTCATTAATCCCATAATCATCACTAAGCAATACGCTTAAATTTACCTTTGGTACTTCGCCAATATCGATGCTGGTGTGGGGCTTAGGGTTAATAATTTTAATGCGTATTGGTAAATCAGGAATCACTTCGATAGGATATAAATCAGATCTTTTACCATCCAGCATCAGCTGATAAAAGCCAGATTGATCAATAATCTTAGTAAAGTCTCCTGAATTATCTAAGTCTACAATTTCTTTATCGTTAAAAATTATCTGAATTTTTTTTACAGTCTCATTCGCTTCAACATGCCAAATTACACTTGCCCCAACTTCAGTCTTTAGGCCAAACTGACGTTGTGAACGCATTACTTTTCCAGTATAACTAGGTGGTATTACTTTTAGATTGAAATCTGTAATTTCTGGTGAAATCCTTTCCTTAACTGCTAGTGTATGATGATGAGTTATTGACGAGTTTTGAATCGTTTTCGGAACGTAAAAATTAACCGCAAAAGAAATGATCAGCAGTAAAAAGCTTAGTATAAGTTTTCTTATGGGTTTATTTAGGCGATTTGAAATTGGAAAAATTTTAACAATTTTCTCGATTTGAAATTTTTCTAAAAGAGACAATTCATCATCTCCTTTTATAAATAAAGCGGCACTTTCTTCAAGCTCAGGAAACTCTGCGTTTAAATAGTTGGCCACTTCTAGTGTTGATAGTTTCCATTGGGGAAGAAAAATAAAAATTGATCCAAAAACCAGTAGAGATACTACTAATAGTATTAAAAATGCATTTACAGCAAAGAAGGAAGCAAAAGACATCAATAGTATTCCAGCAGCGAGGCTAAAAAAACATGTTTTTAGCAGATAAAGGGAAATTAGCTTTATCCTAAACCTTTCGATCCAATTTTTACCTTCAGCTTTTAGCATAATTTATGTTTTTATTTCTGAAGGAGAGCACACGTTCAATAATCAATACTAAAAAGGCTAACATCCACATCACATCATCTATCTTTTGAGTTCGTATTTCTATTGAAGGCCTTGGTGTACTGTTTTTAGCTTCCGAAAATTGTGTTTTAGCTATTACTCTTTGGTCGGCATTACTATCTTCGAAACCAAAATCTACATCGTTTGGCTTACCCAGCACTATAGGGAGCAATTCTTTTACAAATTGCTCGTCCCATACCAAATCTGACCATTGCGGATTAAAACGGCTATAAAAATGGAAATGGTTGCGCTTAGCCTCCTTAATTAAAAGTGGTACGCCATAACCGTCGACCCAAATTATCGTACCTTTTAAGTTGTCGAAAACAATTCTATTTTTAAGCGCTATTGCGTGATCAGCATCTCCCTTTATTTGAAGTGTCGAATTCACCTTTTGCACTTTTCCCTTTCGATAGCTAAATAATCGAGCATTTGATTTACTTTTTTTAAGTATTATGGCCTGGTCTGAGAGCCAAAACACAACATCTGCTTCGCCAGGTAATTTGGTAATTTCAATCTTCCTTTTCGTGAAATCGGCAATTGCATTTAAGCCTGCTTTAATATATCTTGAGTCGATACCCGTTGGGTCATAAATCATAACCTTTACCTTGGGTAGATTTTGAGGTTGCTTGGCATTGTAAATGGTGAAACCTGGTGTTGATTTGGCCCGATAAAGCTTACCCAAAAATGTGGATGGCCAAGTTTTCACCGTATCACGATTAATTACTTCTTTCCAAACCAATTTAAAATGGAGTTGAGGCAAATTTCCATCAAAATTAGTTAACCGGCGATCAGCAAACACATAGGCTGCATAACCATGCGGTAAATCTCTATTTAGTTGATTTAACAACGTATTATATTTTAATTCTGAAGAAAATTTAATTCCGCTAATGCTATCATTAAGCGTAAATTTTGCAAAGCCAAAATTAAAATTGTGCAGTTCGAAGCCTATCCTTATTAGCGAATCGATGGTGTTTTTATGGCCCTTATAAATTTCGACGAGTTGATTTTGATCCATTAAAATCCAGCCCTTATTTTTCGTAGATGGGGTCGTTTTTTTAAAATAAGGTTGCGCCAGCATGAAAGCTATAAGTATTAAGATTAGGCAGCGCAAAACAAACAACAGCAAGTCGGTAATTTTAAAACTGTTCGAACTTGAAGTCGAGTTCTCACCCAAAAAAGCGATGCTTCCTATTTTAAGTGTTTTACCTGGTTTTATACTCCATAGATGTACAAGTACAGGAATAATTAATCCTGTGAATGCTAACAAACCGATGGGATATAAAAGCTGCACTTAAATTCTTAATTTATTTCGTTGCCTTAAAAAACTGCTTAGGGCTTGATCCAAGGGCTCGTCGGTAGTTATCGCTCTATAATAGATGCGTCTATCCAACATTTTGATCCGAGTTTCTTCCAGATATTGGGAAATCTTATGTTTATACTCCTTTCTTGTTTTTGACTGATCAATTTGTATAGATTTACCTGTTTCTAGATCTTCGAACGTTGAATATCCTTTAAAATCAAGGTCCAATTCATTTCTTGCTAGCACATGAAAAACAATAATCTCGTGCCTTAAGCTATTCAATGTGTCTAATAAAGTAAATATTTCATCATCTGCCTCATAAAGGTCGGTAATGAAAACTAAAAGTTCGCGCTTTTGCGTACCTGCAAAAATTTCTTTATAATGAATGGGTTTAGTAAATTTTCCTTCGGGCTGTATTTGCTCGAGGTTAAAAAACAATCTTGCTAAATGTTGATAATCTTGTTTAGCCACCATTGAAAATAATTCTGCATGCTTAAAGATATAAAGACCAATGGCATCGCCCTGTAAATTAGCTAAATAAGCTAGGGAAGCTGTAAGATACCGAGCATAGTCCATTTTTGTGAAATCGCCGTCATTATGATTCATCGATGCACTTGCGTCGACCAAAAAACGCACTGCAATATTTGTTTCTACTTCCGATTCTCTGATGTAATAGCGATCAGATCTGGCAAACATTTTCCAATCTAGGGACCGCAAATCATCACCAGGTTGGTAGCTTCTATATTGACTAAACTCTAAGCCCTGCCCCTTTATCGTACTTTTATTAATACCATTCATAAACCCATCGATCGTTGTCTTCGCCGATAGATTGAGGTCTTTTATGGCCATTACTATTTTTGGGTCGAGCAGTTTACTCATTAAATATTGGTTTTTGGGCGAGCAATGGCTTTCACTAATTCAGATGTTACCTGATCTGAAGATACATTTTCAGCCTCTGCCTTAAAGTTCATCAATATACGATGACGAAGTACCGGATAAGCCATGATTTGTAAATCTTCAATCATTACAGCATACCTCCCTTGAAAAAGTGCCCTGGCCTTTGCAGTTAAGATTAAAGCCTGTCCTGCTCGTGGTCCTGCACCCCAACGTACCCATTCTTTCACAAAACTCACGTTAGAAGTATCGGGCCGGGTGGCACGGATAAACTCACTTACATAAGTAATTAAATCATCACTAATGCTCACTTCGCGAGTTAGCGATTGTAATTGTTTTATTTCATCGGCTCCAATAATTGGTTGGATAACAGCTTTTTTCGAACCTGTTGTACTACTTAAAATTTGTGCTTCTTCTAGTGCTGTCGGATAGCCTATTTTAATGTACAATAAAAAACGGTCTAATTGGGCTTCTGGAAGAGGATAAGTACCTGCTTGCTCTATCGGATTTTGGGTAGCCAAAATAAAAAATGGTCGATCAAGCGGGTAAGTTTGTCCACCATAAGTAACCTCAAATTCTTGCATGGCTTCTAAAAGAGCCGATTGTGTTTTTGGAGGGGTCCGATTTACCTCATCGGCAAGCACAATATTTGCAAAAAGTGGACCTTTATTAAACTTGAAAAATCGTTTACCTGTAGCGTGGTCTTCTTCCAAGATTTCAGTACCTACAATATCTGTAGGCATTAAATCGGGTGTAAATTGGATGCGCCTAAACGATAGGTTTAATGCTTGCGACAAGGTGCGTACCATTAATGTTTTGGCCAAACCAGGTACACCCTCCAGTAAACAATGTCCACCAGCCATTAAAGCAATTAACATTTCTTCTATAATGAGGTCTTGGCCAACAATTACTTTCTGGATTTCACTTTTTAATAAAGATATTTTTTCGATTAACGATTTTACTTGGCTTTCTGTAGTATCCAAAACAATTATTTTTAATGATAATGAAGTAAGGTGTCTCAATATAGGTCATATTGGCATTATTTTTCATGTTTCGGTAAAACAATATCAAAAAATTTACACGAGTTATAGCCTAAAAATCTTGATTCTTAAAAATTGACACTATTTTAGGACAATGCGGGGCGCCAAGTTTACTTTTGCGAGATTAAAATATAATTCTGGAGATTGGGATACGGATCAGCGTATGCCTTCAAATCTTCTAAACTCGTTGTTAGAGTACACCACCATTCCATTAAACGAAGAAGAAAAAATTGTGGAGCTAAATAGTAAGGAGTTGTTTAATTACCCATTTTGCTATTTAAGTGGGCATAAATTGGTACAGTTTAACAAACAAGAAGCAACAAATTTTAAAACCTATGTACAAAATGGTGGATTTGTTTTTGTAGACGACTGTAACCACGATATTGATGGCCTTTTTGCCAAATCTTTTGAAGCGCAGATGAGCAGTTTATTTGGTGCACAAGCCTTAAAGAAAATTCCGAATACTCATGCTATTTATAGTTCATTTTTTAAGTTTGAAAAGGGCCCTCCGCCTACTTCTTTTGAGCTTAATGGTTGGGGTGATGATTTAATACACGATTATTTAAAGGCCATTAGCTTTAACAATCGCATTGGGGTGCTGTACAGCAATAAAGACTATGGTTGTGAGTGGGATTATGATTATAAGAATAAACGTTTTTTGGCAGAGGATAATACCAAATTTGGGGTGAATATTATTTTATATGCGATGGGGATTAATGCGAGTTGAGTTTGCTATTTCTTCGAAACCCATGCTTTAAAAAGCACGGTCATTCTTCTACTCGTGATTAATTCGATTGGACAAGTAACTAAAGATTCAATTTTAATATGCCTTAAATTAAAAGGCTTAATTGAGCGAATTATTGCTCGGTGTATAATGGTTTGACGGTTGATTTGAAAATATGTATTTTCGTTTAGTTTTTTTCTGGATTGCTCGATGTTAATTGGCCATACTGTTTTTATTCCTTTAAAGTCTATCGCAAAACAAGCCTTATCTTCATAAAAAATAATTGCGGGTAAAGTAGAATTCTCATTGGGTATATCTAACGAATTAGCATTAAACAAATAGTACCTAGACTTTATTGCATTTTTATAATAAAATAAAAGATATGCCATATTAACGCTGAAGATAAACAATAAAATAAGGGCATAGAGCTTCGTGAAATAACTTGAGTTAAAAATATTCTCTCCATTTATCCAATATAAAAGCATTGCTAATAAAAAGGCTATTAATGATGTTGTTAAAAAACCACTAACAAACTGTTCTGTAATTCTTTCGTTCGTTAGCGCTTCATTTTTGTGTTGTTGATTTAATTTTTTTGTAACAAAGTATACAAATTCTACCAGGATTAAAGCGATCACTAAACTACAGCAAACAGAATAGTAGTAATATCCTTTAGTAAACAGCACAGTTATGGTTTCTGTTGCACTTTGTACAACAATAAAGTGGGCTGCCAAAAGGCTAACCAATAATCGGCACAGGAAGTATAGAATTGGTTTAAGGGGTTTAAGGCTAAACATAGGGAGTTCAGAATTAATTCAACTGCTTAAACATAAATCAAAATCCAAACTAATCAAAAAATTGAAACGGATATTGTACCGCTTGGCAAAAATATTAGTACCGTTCAGTTAAACTAATTGGAAATACGAATTCCACATGCTTTAAAGGCATTAATTTAAGTAAGGCTAAAAAATAGCTGTCATTTATTAACCTTTAATTTTATAAAAATGGAAAAGCAACCCTTTACCCCTGCTGGAGTTTTAGCTTTACAGCAATGGCTTTATCAATTGCCACCAGTAGAATTTGATACAGAAATTCTTGCCATGGAAACCGATTTCGAAACTTGGTCACTAGCACATCTGGCACTTGACAACAATCAACTTACTTTTTATAATCAGCTAAGTTCGGTAGCTCAATACAACCTTGCCTACACGATCACGTTGGCCGCAATGTTTAAAAAGCCCGTTAGCTTAGTGCAACTCGTTCAAAACAGTAACGAACCAGATTCCTCCGAAAGTGATAAACTTTTTAAACCTAAAAGTACTATAACTATTACTAGCAATAGCGATGGAAATGATGTTGTTGAAGGCGATGTTGAGATTGAAGTAACCTACCTCAGTTAATTAATCATCCATGAGCGCTGTAAGATATTCTTCAAACAGCGCTCAGCTTAACTCCTATTCCATGTTTAACGATTCACATCTTTCGTCTTTGAAATTAAAGTTGGCTAGCTATGGTGCAATTAGGCAGCAGGCATGGACAAAAATCTTATCCCATCTCCTAGAAACTGAGCTTAAAACCGACGAAAGCTTCGATAGGAAAATTAATGCTATTGTTTATGTAACTAATGGGTTAATTAAAGAATATGAAACGCAACAACGTAAAAAGCCTTCCATCGTAAATTTTATTAACACTGGAAATTTTATCATTACCACTAAACACAATCAAACTAAATATCTAAAAGCCATTGATACCACTAAATTGATTTATCTCGACTTTGAAGCGCTTGTTTCGTTATTTATAACCTATAATGAGTTAAAATCAGTTTATGATGGGGTTCTAGCCAACTATGAAGATGGAATAGCATTTAGGCAATTGGTACTTGAAGAAAACGTAGCTTCTGCAAGAATAAAATTATTTATTGATAAGCATAGAACCATTCTCCCCAGTTTAAAGAAGAAAGATATTGCAAATTATATCCACGTCGATTATGATTATTTTATTCGAATTTATGGGAAACTGCTGTGATCTTTTCATAAACACTGTAAAACTTACAGTTAAAAACATGTCTTATTACAGTATTTTATACGTTGTTTACACAGGTAACAATACTTGTATCCACAACTACATTTGATTAATCAATCTGAAAAATCAAATGAAACTTGAACTTTTAAAATTCAGAGCTGCATTATTAATATTTATCTGCACCTTATTGGTTTTGCTCTGGGTATATTCTGCTGGAAGCAAATTGATCGACATAACTGAATTTAAACGTCAACTGGGTAATCAAACACTTGGCAAAACCGCAGCGGTTTTTTTATTTTGGTTCATCCCTATTAGCGAAATCCTTGCTGCGCTGTTGCTACTATTTAATACAACTCGATTTGCGGGATTGATTTTATCTACTTTTTTAATGTTTCTGTTTACGGGTTATATAGGCTTAGTGCTCTTGGGGTACTATGATCGAACGCCATGTAGTTGTGGCGGAGTTTTAAAAGAGATGGGTTGGCGCCTGCACTTTTGGTTTAATGTCTATTTTCTAGCGATAAGTGGTTTGGGAGTGTGGTTGGAGAGAAGAAAAAACTAACAAATAAATCTACAATGTTTTTCTAAGTTCTGGGAATTTTAAAAAACAGGTATTAAGCCTACCAGAGTGGCTACATAAAATAATCTAAAATTTCAACCAACTTTTTTCACTGTTTTTTCAAATGCAAAATAACAGTCTGATAATATGAAAAATTTAAAAAAATTATTGCCAATTTTTGCCTTTATATTAGGCTTAGGTTTAGTGTTTACGCAGAGTGCTTTTAAAAGCACAACCGCTACCGAGTACGGTTACGATCCAATGAATACAACGGGCTTAGCTGTTAACGGTTGGGTAGATTTATCTTTATTAATTGAAGATGATGGAAATCAAACACCAGGAAGATATGCGTGTGAAGATAGCGAAAGTACATGTAAAGCAGTTTTTGAGAGCCAACCTGATGCGGAAACACCAATACCTGGTGATGCTGAGCCAGGCACATTTGTAATCTATTAATTTTTTAACTACCCGCCCACAAAATGTGAGTGGGTAGTTAAATTTTAATTCACTGCATCTCTTACAACAATAACATCTATCTCCACTTCTTTTAGTATAAAAGCAAGATCGTATTTTGCCAATCCCTTGTTCAGTTCTGTGATGTTTCCCATACGAGCCTGAACTTCAATATCTACAAATCCTTTATAATCAGTTTGGTTGATAACCGGGTAATCAGAATTTTGCATATACAATGCATTTAAATCACTAACAAACCTCCATAAAGCGTGATTTTGCATTTTAAATCCAAATTGATTTGAAGCATATTTATAATCCCCACCTGCAGACGCAATTTTATCTTCGGTCGATGTTCTAATGAGCACCCAGCACTTCTTTACTTGCTTTTCTACGCTAAATTTATAATCCGTAAAAAAGCGGCTTAGATCATTTTGCATCATTTTAAAGCGATTCGCAGCCAACTTATAGGGCACAATTAATTCGTAGCAAAATTTATTTTTTCTAACCCACTCCTGATACGGTTGGTAGACATCGTACACTAATTTGCTTGTATCCTTAACCAAAAGTTGCATTCGATTACGTCCATATATTACTTTTCCCTCTCCATATGCATGCTTTAATAAATGTGATAGAGATGTATTTCTAAATATAATTTTAGCCGGCTGTAAGCTATCTGGATTTTTAAAAGAACCTCCCGCTATTAGTCCGTCGGTATAGCCTGTTAAAATAGAATGATACATCAAGTTATCTCCATTACCTCCATTACCATTTATTAAAAAAGGTTTACTGTCATCTATTGTAGTCTTAAAATCTTTCTTTTGTGCAACACTATATCCTTTACCAAGTGCCAAATTAATAGTTGCGACATTAATTTCTTTATATCCGGTAATGGCCCTTACTACACCACCTCCATCAATCCAAACATAATGTGGTAAATAGATATGAGGAAATAGCTTTTCCAGCACTTTACTACCGGATAAGTTAGTTATATTAAACTTTTTATTATTTCGCTTTTCAAGTTTTGTTAAAAATGGTAAAACTTCTTTTTCACTTTGATAGGCAACTGAAATAAATTTCAACTTACCATTGAACTGGGTCTGCAAACTATCCATTCTAGGAATCATTGCCACGCAGGGTGCGCACCAGGTAGCCCAAAAATCGAGAATAACCAATTTCCCTTTAAAGTCTGATAGTTTAGCAGTGGTACTTAATTTTCCAGACGCATCTGTATAATTGCTTAAGTTATTAAGGGCGACATCGGGTACCTGTTGGCCAATTTGAATTCCTGTTTTAACGATGTCAATAGCGGATTTTTGACCATAGGAATACTGGTTAATGATAAAGTTCATGAAAAACAACAGTGCTAATTTTTTTAAATTACTTAGATTAAATGCTGTTCTTGCGAATTGTTTCAAAATTCTCATATAATAAATGATTAAATGTTTTGATTGTTTTTACATGAACTGTTTAATTTACTGCATCCCTAATTACAAGCATGTTAATTGGCATCAGTTTCAGCTCTAATGTCAGGTCATACCTAGCTAATGCGTCATTCAATTCGGTTAAGCTGGTCATGTTTGTATCAAAAGACATGTCGACTAATGCCTTATAATCGGTGCCATTAACAACAGGATATGGTGAATTGGCCAAATAGAACAAATTAAGTTCTGCTACCAACCTCGGAAGACCGTAATTCTCCATTCTCAGTCCCCATGCACTTGCGCTAAAGCTAGATGTTCCCCCTGCTGATTTTATTTTATCTTTGGTTGATGTTCTTACGAGAACCAAACACTTTCGCATTTGATTTTCAACCGAGCATTCATATTCTGGGAACAACCTTTTCAGGTCTTCTTGCATAATTTGATACCGATTGGGCGTAAATTTTTCAGAAGTTAGCAATTCATACGAGTACCCATTTCCACTTTTTAGCCAATTGAGGTATACTGAGCCTCGAGCTTTATTTGAAAACTTAGTTGTGTCTTTCACTAGCAGTAGCCTTTTATTGCTGTTAAACATTTCCTTACCAACACCATATGCCAAATCGTAAAAATCTGTCAAAGGCAAATTTCTAAGCGTTATTTTTGCAGATTCTCCAGCAACTGGTTTAGAAACCGTGTACCCGGGTTTTAAACCGTCAATAAAGCCAGATAATATGGAATGGTATACTATTTTTTCACCATTACCTCCGTTTCCGTTTATGAGCAGCGGTTTAGTCTTATCAAATTCAATTTGTTTATCCTGCTTTTGGGTACTTGAATAAACTTGCCCTAAAGCTAGTTCAATCTTTGATGCGGTAATTTCTGTAAGTTCCGTAATCGCTTTAACCATGCCCCTTTCGTCTATCCAGACATAGTGAGGTAAAGTTACGTGAGGGAACAAGCTATGAAGCTTCTTACTTTTAGTAAGATAAGGGATATTAAAATGTTTATTGAGCTGTTTCTCGACTTTCACCATAAACGGCAAAACTTCTTCCTCAGTCTGATAGGTTACTGAAAGAAATTGAACTTTTCCCTTAAATTTTTTTTGCAAACTATCCATTCTAGGAATCATTGCCACGCAGGGCGCGCACCAAGTAGCCCAGAAATCGAGAATAACTAATTTTCCTCTAAAGTCCGATAGTTTAGCAGTGGTACTTAATTTCCCAGACGCATCTGTATAATTGTTTAAGTTATTCAGGACAACATCTGGTACCTGTTGCCCAATTTGAATTCCTGTTTTAACTACATCGATAGCGGAAGTGTTCTGGCCAAATGCGAATTGGTTAATAAACAAGAATAAAAATAATAAAGCCGAATTTCCAAAATGCATTAGCGTAAATGTGGTTCTTGCGAATTGTTGCACAGTTTTCATATTGTGTATAAGTTAATTACTTTGTAAAATTTGTTTTATCTTTCATTCTGTTCTATTCCGCTAGTTTTGATTTCATTATCGGGTATCGGCAAAACGTATTGTTTACTATTGGGCAAGAGTGTATAAATAGTACCATTCACATCTCGTTCTATCGTTTTCGAAAACCGCTTATCCAGATTTAATCTTCTCAAATCTGTCCAACGAATTCCTCTTCTCACCAATTCCTTTCTTCTTTCTGTTAGCACTTTCACCAAAGCATCATCCGCATTGGCGGCTTGCATAGGAACGAATGTTCCTTTAATCATCCGATTTATTAGCAGAAGATTTAAATTATCCATAGCGGCTTTAGCGTCCCCGCTCCTCGCTAAGCATTCTGCCTTATTTAAATAAACTTCATCAGTGGCTAAACCTCCAAAAATACTTGCAGGAGTACTTGGCCCGCTATAAGAGCCTCTAAAACTAAACCCTCCAACGCCTCTATCCGCATAGTATAACACTTTTCTTAAATCATTTGAAGAATAAGAATTGTATAGTTCTGAGTCAACAATCGTTCTCGTAATCGTAAAAAAACCATAGTTAGGTAGTGATGTATGAAAAATTACCTCATCATTTCCATTAGGTAGAGAAGTTGGAAATGACAACGATATAGGTGTGATGCTTAAATTATTGTAATCTATCAGCTTACCATTCAAGTTCAATGTTAAGTCTGCATAACGAATTGCATCAGTATAAGCAGACATAGATAAATAAACCCTTGATAACAATGCATATACTGCAGCTTTGTTCGGTCTACTTTTTACTGTGGTTTGTGCTGGTAACAACATTTCAGCACTTTTAATATCGTCCAAAATCTGATTGTAAGTTTGCTGAAGATTTCCTCTAACAGATTTTTCATTTACATTCGCGCTTAATCGAATAGGTAGACCGAGTTCAATAGATGCCGTGGCGCTTTGGTAAGGAGCAGCGAATAACTGTGCTAAATAAAACAAGGCTATTCCGCGATAAAAGTATGCCGTTCCTTCTATTTCTTTCGCCGTGGTATTCTGGTTATCATTTAACAATTTTAAACCATCAAGCACTAAATTTGCATAAAATATCTGCTTATAAGCGCTATTCCAATCGGGACCATTTGTGCCCTCATAAATATCCTTAGCCCATATATATGCATTTCTTTCGGCTACACCAAACGCTGTATATCCAGTAGTTGTAGCATAAAAATCATCACTAGCAATTTCTTGATAGCCAGGACAATTATTCATGATACTGATATTATCCAACAGCAATCGCATATCAATTAAGGTTGTTGGTATTAATAAGGCTTTATCAGGTTTGGCCGCTAAAAATTCATCCTTACAGCCACCAAAAATTAGTCCGCAAAAGAGTATAATTCCAATTATTATTTTTTTCATTTTCTTTCTCATTATCATTTAAAAATCTACTTTAAGACCTAGAGCAATAGTTTTAGGCGGTGGCCCAGTTTGATAATCTGGATCTAATCCGGTCTTACTTGCTTGCCACAATACACCCATGTTATTGGCATAGAGATAGACTTGCGCCCTTTTCAATTTTAAAGTGTTTAGGTAGCGCTTTGCAAATTCATAGCTAAGATTTACATCCTGTAAGCGGATATGATCGCCCTTCTCTACTAAAATCGATGAGTAAGTAAAAAATGCATCGCGATTGGTATTCGCAGCTAAAGGAATTGAAGGAACATAGGTTGTCCTTTCATCACCTGGAGCATTCCATTTTTTTGTATAATCAATGTGGCCTGAGCTCAAGCCCATATCTGTTCCATAACGTATGGATGTATTACGAAAATAATAGCCCATTCTATAACTAATACTGGTAGATAGGGTAAATCCTTTATAGGCCACTTCGTTTCTAAGCACTCCAAAAACTGTGGGGCGGGCTGAGCCATGATAAAGAATTGTATTCGGTCTTGCATCAGCGATTATCTTTTGATAATCTTTACTTATCTCACCATTTAAATAACCTTGTGGATCGCCATTGGCAGCATCCAATCCAGCCCATTGATAACTATAAACCGCATACAGGGGTTTTCCAATTAAGGGCTTACCTAAATTAATTCCAGTTTGAACATAATCTGTTGCTGTTGCATCTACTTTATAATCGGTTACTTCATCGTGGTTATAACTGAATAAAAATATAGAATTCCATCTTACGCTACCTTGGAAATTTATGGTATTCAAATTAAAATCTATACCATAAGCCTTGGTATTAGCGGTATTACCCGTAAAGGTCAAAATGCCACTTGAAGGTGCAAATGGAGTAGTACCAATTAAATCAATACCCACTTTTTTAAAATACTCTACTGTACCATTTATTCGTTGATTTTTACTCGAAAAATCGACACCCAGATTTAAGTTTTTAACCCGTTCCCATCTTAATTCAGGATTTGGTGGGTTAACAATAGTTCCATAAGGCAACCGAGTACCAGCATTATTTGAATTCCCTACACCTTGATTGTAAATTGCGGTTGCATACGCAGATAAATTTTTGTTTACATTTCCACTATAGCCATAGGTTGCCCTTAGTGAAAGTTGATCTAAGTAATCTAATTTATAAAAGGCTTCTTCATGAATATTCCACTTCGCACCGGCCGACCATAGCGGTACTCCCTTTTGATTTGTCTTTACGCCAAATAAATTACTTTGATCAAAACGTGCGCTTGCTGAAACAACATATCTTTTATTATAACTATAGGCACCATTGGCATAATAAGATAGAAAGCGATCTGTTAACACACCTCTCGAATCGCCATTTTCGATGAGCAATGTTGTTGTTGGTATAATTAATCGTTTAAATGAGGTGGTATAATCTACTGTTTTACTCGTTTCATGTTCTTCATCATAGCCATATAAACGATAGCGTTCTTCTTCTATATTTACATCCCGAATTTCTGTACCTGCTAAAGCATTAAGAGAATGACGATTGCCAAGCGTAGGACTGAAATTAAGTTGCATACGGGCATTCTGCGAAATTGTATTTGTAGTAGCCCGATCTAAAATACCTCCTAATGGAATTGGCCTAGTAAGAGAACCGTCTGCATTAATAATTGTAATCCCATTTATCAGATTACGTGTGTAAAAAGTAGCCTGACTCCTGTAGTTATTACCTACATTTAATCCTTGCCCATATTGATATAAAATGTCGGCCCTTAGGGTGGGTAAAAATTGATAATTAGCGCCAAAATTAAGCCTATAATCTGTTGTATTAACCGAATTATCATTCAATTCAATTTCCTCTAATGGCTTATACGTCCAATCTAATAATCCCTCATTCGTTTCAGTAAATGTATTTAGGTAACTAGAGCGATACTGATTGTCGACTGTAGCAGCAATACCATTATTTATGAGTTGCAAATAAGGATATCGGGCATTTAATGTAAGCGATGTAAAACCTGGATTATTTTGTGCCGTACTCCCTTTGGTATAAAACAACTCTGTTTTAATTTGCAATTTCCGGTCAACCAAAAAGTAACTATTGCTAGCATTTATGCTAACCCTTTTATACGAATTTCCTACCTCGCCTTTTAAATTTCTATCATATCCTCCCGAAATATAATATTGTTGCTTATCGCTCCCGCCACTCAAATTTAACGCATATTGCTGGTTATATGGGTTTTGCAAAATATAATCACTAAAATCATTTCTAGCATCTAAACTTCGTAATCCATCTATAGTTGTTTTGGCATCGTTCGCTGTAATTTTACCATCACGTTGTGCAATTAGCGTTTCTACAATTGGGCTCAGTGGCGCTTTATTCACCGATATCTCTGTATTTCTATAGAACCCTTTATTAAACAAATCAGTTTCGATATCAATAAATTGGCTGGTCGAAATCTTTTTTTCGTAAAACAAATTTTGTTTTTCGGAAACGGTTAAATTAGAATTAAATGAAAAACGAGGAGAGTTATTTAATTTTCCTTTTTTAGTATCAATTACAATTACTCCATTTCCAGCTCTTGCCCCCCAAATGGAGGCAGCTGCTGCATCCTTCAAGACTGTAATTCGTTCAACATCATTTGGATTAATGTTACTAATGTCTCCATCATAAGGAAAATTATCGACTACAATTAATGGATAAGAATTTGAATTAATAGTACTTGTACCGCGAATAGTAATAGGATTAGCTCCCTTCCTATTAAAAACCAATCCGGGTATTTCATCTTCCAATCGACTTAAAATATCTAAACTTACTTTACGGTTAAGTTTATTTATATTCATAACTGAGAATGAGCCAGTAGCACGTTCTTTTGGCAGCATTTGATAACCCGTACTTACAATCTGGATTTCATTTAACTCATCGTTGCTACGTAGCAGTTTAACACCTCCCATCTCTGGTTTTACAGGAATTTCTTGTGTTACATAACCGATGTAGCTAATCACCAAAATTGCATCATCGTTAACACCTGTCAAAAGGAATTCACCTTGGTTATTCGTAATCGTGCTCTTATTTAACCCTTTAACGGAAATACCTGCCCCACTAAGTGGCATCCCTACCTCATCTATCACCATACCCCTAGTGTCTAGTTGATTCAACTGAATTCGCTTAGTTTCTATCGAGGGTGGTAATTTTATTTCTATGGTTATTGTTTTATCCTTAATCTTATAGAATAAAGGTTGATTTTCGAAACATTTATCAAGTACATTCTTAACAGATGCATTTTTTACTGAAATACTAACTTTTTTTGCGGTTGCAAGCTGCTTATCGGTATAAATAAAGTCGTAATCGGTCTGTTTTCTAATATCCTTGAAAATTTCGCTTAATAAGGCGTTTTTCTTGTTAATTGTAATACTTTGAGCACTACTAGTTGAAGATACATGAAGCAAGAAACTAATTATTGCCAAGAATTTTATATAAGAAAGGTTCCACCTTCTAAGGTTAGTCTTATAAAGTGAGAGAAATTTAATAATGCACTGTATTACAAGCACACCTTTTAGATAAAATTTGTACATTTGAGTTGATTTAGTTGTTTATAGGTTGTTAGTCGCATTTTATTTATTAACTGAATTCTATTAAGCGAGAGAGTTCCCACACCCTCTCGCTTTTAATCAATTAACTATTAACCATTTTCGTTTATTAATTCATAACTGTAATCTCCCTTCCTTCAATTTTAAAGTGTACGTCATTTGTTGATTCTAATAGTTTTAACACTTCTGATATATTTTTTGATCGAGATACAGCCCCACTAAACCGTACCTTGGGTATCTCTCCACTATAGATTACTTTAATATCGTACCAAAGTGTTAACATTTGCATTACACTCTGAATATCTGCACTTTCGAAAGCTGTTTTTCCATTTTTCCAAGCAATTTCTAGGTCTGTATCTACTTTATTTATCGCAAATTGATGATTTGAAAAAGTAGACTGGTCGCCCGGTTTTAGCACTGCTCCTTGTACATTTGAAGCCGACACTCTAACACTTCCTTCTAGCAACGTAGTTTTAATCTGAGAAACGTTATAAGTGTTTATATTGAAATGTGTACCCAATACTTCTACTTCTTGACCATTTCCACCTGATTCCTTAGCTCCTGTAACTACAATAAAAGGCATTTTTGCACCTTTTACTTTTGTAACTTCAAAATACGCCTCGCCAGTTAAAATTACCCTTCTTTCGTTCTTCCCTATAAAAGAAACCGGATATTTAATTGACGAAGCTGCATTCAGCCAAATTTTTGTACCATCAGACAAAATCAGGTGGTATTGGCCACCCTTTGGGGTTGTAAGTACCTGCATCGCCTCGCCTCCACTTTTATCCTCATGGTCGATAATTTTACCATCTAAATAACTTACGGTATTACCACGTATCGAAACCCCAGATTTAGCAGTATTTAAGTTAATACTTCTTCCATCTGCAAGCGTTAGCGTTGCTTTATTTCCTCCTGGAGAAATATCATGTACATATTTTGATGTTTCTTTTAGTTGGCTATTACGATGAAAATGCCAAATTCCAAATGCTATCACTAACATTGCTGCTGCAGAAATTACACTAGCCCAAAGTTTTATTACCTTTTTCTTATGTATAGGCAATTCTGCATAGATTTTCTTACCTAATTCTTCAATACGTGTTGACGAAATATCGATATCATGCTCATTATATTGGAGCAACCAATCTTCCAGCAAAGCCTTTTCAGAAGGTGTGCATTTTCCTAAATTATATTTTAAAAGTAATTGTTCCGCTTCTTCGCTATTCATTACAACTGGATTAACCGATTTTGAAGATATGACGGAGAACTAAAAGGATATACCTAGAACTATTTTCAAAAGTTTAGTTCTCAACCTTTTTAAGGCGTTAGAGATTTGATTGTTAACAGTACGCTCCGATACAGAGAGTTTTTCAGCAATTTCTTTATAGGTAAGGTCTGATTTTCTGCTTAATTCAAAGATCTCTCTCATTTTGCTTGGCAACTCATTAATTGCTTTCTCTATATATGCCTTTAATTGCTTTTCTCTAACGAGATAATCTGTTTGCGCATTATGAGTAGTATTTGAATAATCTGCTATAGATTGGATATACTTCGATTTTACATGGTGATGCGAAATCAAATCAAATACTCTATTTCTAGTAGCCGTAAATAAATAAGATGCTAAATGGTTAACAGAAGTTAAGGTTGCCCTTTTTTCCCAAAGATTGGCAAATAGCTCTTGAATGCTATCTTTTGCCAAATCCTCATCTCTAAGCTTCTTATATGCAAACACAAGCATCAGGTAATAATAGCGCTCATAGATTTCGGTATATGCAATACTGTCTCCAAGTGATAAGTGATGAAGTAAATCAAAATCTGAAAGCGTTTTATAATCAGGCATGCTTGTTCGGGTGAATTGCAAGCCAATTTTAGAAACGAGAATTCTGATTTTTGAAATACAATAGGGTCGGAAACTCGCGAAGTCTAATGTCAACAGGCTCTGGAAAAGCCCCCCAAACTCCGAAGAGATGGTTCCACACACTAAACATAAGCGAGCACCGACCCTATTGTAATATAGGGTATGGATGCTACACTTACTCTCGTGTGGAAATTTTCCAGATTTGTTGACGAGGCTTGTAAGCAGTCTTATTTTTTAAAAAGAAGAACTGCTAAATTATACATTTTAAGTTAATTCTTTTTCAATTACGCTTTTAAACTATACCGGACTTTTAGGCTTTAATGCAAATAAGCAGTCGAATTCAAATACACTTAAATATGCAAAGCTTAGGGCATCAAATACGTTAAGGAGCTTATGCATAATTTGCTTGATTAGACTGTACAACCAGATGTTGTATTCAAATATAATAAAATATTTATAAAAGTCAACATTTATGTTTACTCAAATTGTTGGAATTATCCACAGTTTGTGCGGATGAAAGATATGCCCATTGCAGCATTCAAAATTAAGCTAGCGAAGCGGATTAGGCAACTTAGAAAAGAAGCCCATCTTTCGCAGGCGCAATTAGCGATAAGCATTGGCTTTAAGGATAAACAAATCGTAAATCATTACGAAATTAATGGGGCAAACCCAACCGCTTATAATCTGGCACTAATTGCTAGAGCTTTAAACGTAAGCATTGACGAGCTGTTAGATTTCGATAAATTAGAATCATAAGCTAATAAACTAAACGCTTACCACTCCTCATCTTTCAAAAAATTTATTCCTGGCATTCCAATTGGCGCTCCTGGCGGAGTAGCAACTGTAGCAGGAGCCGTAAATTTAGAAGGGTCGGTTTTAAAGGCTTCGATCTGACTTAAGGCAAACCACATATTAGCTTTTACAGTAGGTGAGCCCCCTATCATCCTTGTGGTGAGGTATAATTTTAGCTCCTCAATTTTCAACAATGCTTGCCCACGTACATTTTTAGCTGCCCCTGTATTCCCTGCTAAAGCCAAAAGATATTTTAGTACTTCGTTATTTACCATTACCTGCAATTCACCCTTATATCCATCTGGCAATGGCGCTTTCCATGTTTTTTCAATGAGTTTATCAAGCACAGCCAAAAAACCAGGTTGTTTATTATCGCGCGCTTTGTACTCGATTAAGCGAGCCGCACGTTCTTCATTTAGCAAATACGATAAGGTAATATTTACCGCAGTTTCGGCCGCAGCAATGGGATCGAAAGTAGGCCCGGTATTGCCCCTAAAATTTTCGATTGAGGAAGGGTAACCCGACGGACGAGGAGGTATTTTAGAAATCAGCGCATCTGATAAAACTAAAGCATCGGGTGTTAAGGTTTGCATCAACAAATCGAAGGCCTGCCACTGTATTTCTGGAGCTACCATTTTTGTAGGTATTTGTCCGTCGTTTTTTACCGCATGCGTAAAATACAAACCTCCTAAGGCTTTAGCAACCGCCTCTACCTGATAACGATGTAATAAATAAATTGGCACCAATACTTCTTCTAGGGTAGCCATAGGCGCTCCAGCAGGTATGGCTTTTTCCGAAAAGTCGTCTAGTACTTTTCTCCTTACTTTTAAAATGTTCTCCATTTGTACCAATGTATTCTTCCCCGTTTCCCATTGATTCGACCCGGGGTGAGCATTACCTCCAATATCTGGAATATACTCATAGCCCTGCTTAAGCGTTTCGGCCATAATTTTATCCAATTCGACATTCTCATCCGCACCTTTTTTAAACTGACTATAGGCCCAAATTACCGAACGCTTGTCCCAACTTCCAA
This sequence comes from Pedobacter anseongensis, assembly GCF_037482965.1. NCBI lineage: Bacteria > Pseudomonadati > Bacteroidota > Sphingobacteriia > Sphingobacteriales > Sphingobacteriaceae > Pedobacter > Pedobacter anseongensis. The sequence continues at coordinate 257,776 of NZ_JBBHKB010000002.1, forward strand.
TTTCGTTGGTGTAGGGATTCGAAATATCTACAGTTCCATCCGCCTTTAGCGTAAACTTAGGAAAAGGATAATCCATAACCGAAGCATCGCCTTTTGGACTAGCGGCAAAATTGTGGTTAAAACCTAAGGTATGACCAATTTCGTGAGCAGATAACTGCCGGATGCGATTAAGTGCTAATGCTTCGATCTCTTTGGGTACTTTTTTACCGTCGATATAAGGTTGCATTAAGCCAATGGCAATTAAATAATCTTGGCGATGCCGATCTGAACCTAACGTAACCACCCCTTTTATAATCTCGCCCGTACGAGGATCGGTATATGAAGAACCAAATGAAAAAGCTCGTGCAGGACTGCCAGAACGGGTAATCCAGTTTACGACATTGTAGCGAATATCCATCGGATCGGCGCCTTCTGGTAATTCCTTAAATTGAAATGCGTTTTTAAAGCCCGCCGCTTCAAAAGCTTGGTTCCACCACATACCACCGGTTAATAATGCCGTTTTTACCGGTTCTGGAACTCCACGCGAAAGGTAATAAACAATCGGCTTTATGGCTTCGCTCATGGCAGCATTGGGGTCTTTCTTTTGTAAGCGATGCCTGCTAATGGTTCGTTTTACGATAGGCTCAGACATTGGTGCCGAAAAATCCAAATAGCTAAATTGGAATGAGGATGAACGAGGGTCAAATTTACGCATTTCAAATCCTTGCTCTGGCAGCTCTATAAAAGATTGATGCATATTTACGGTAATAGCTTTTATATCTGGCGTTGACCCTGCAAAAGTAATTAGCGCTTCAAATTCCGTATTTTTTGGAAAGTTTTTGGTATTCGGTAAATATACAACCGATCGGGTTTCATCAACCTTATACGAGGCAGTTGATGCTCCTCTGCCCACACTAGCGCCCAAACGAGACCCAATGCCTTGACTATCGCGTACGATAAAAGGAGTTAAATCGATTAAATAGGTGCCTTCTGAAGCTGCAACTGGCACAAACCCAAATACAACCGATTTGGCAAAATTACTCTCTACCGCATTCATTTCATCTTTATCTTTCGAATCGGCCCTATAATTGGTTACCGGTTGCATCAAAAGGATTTTGTTGCCCTCTTTTGAAAATTTTAATAGCAATGAAGACGCCTGGCCACGCTCCGGCCCTCCATTTCCAACCCCAGTTGATAAAGAGCCGAAATATAAAAATTCGCGATCTAACTTATCAATTGCTAAATAGATCTTACCTGTTTTCTCATCGTAATAAAAATTAAAATAACCTTCGAATTTTTTAAAGTTCTGTGTAAACTCGGTTAGATTGGCTACTTTAGTTTGAGCAAAAGAAACAGTGCTAACTAAAAGAAAGGCAATTAAGAGCGATGAAAATATTTTCATTAATGAGGGTTAATTTCTTGATAGCTAAAGATATAAATTTAGTTCGATGGTCTAAAAAATCTTCCTACCTTTTTATGTGATTGCAGGGAAACAAAATCGGCTACTTTAATTGGTTTTGTTAAATATTCGTGAACTTGCTCATACGTGTATGCTTTTGTTCTATCTGCTTCGTTTATAGAAGAGGTAACCATTACTACGTTGATATTATCTTTAAAAGGAGACGCTTTTAGAATATCAAGCAGTTCCCACCCGTTCATACCAGGCATATTGATATCTAAAAGCAATAAAAAGCTATGGCTGTCTTTATGCTCCATTATATAGTTCAATGCCAGTTCCGCACTTAAAAAATATTCTACCTGTGCTTTAATGCCACTGTTTTTAATCATCGTTCGATGTATAAACAAAATGATACTGTCGTCGTCTATTACTAAAATCTTAGAATCCATCGGTGTTTAAATTTCTTTATGGTCTGATTTTTTTATGATTTCTCTTATTTTTATATCTAATTCTTCTGCCGAATGTTCGATATGGCTTATAATAGCTTCCTCGCTAAGCTCAGTTTGTACACCTTTATCTTTCAACATGTAAACTAGGCCCATTAACCTCGATAACGGTGCCCTGATGATGTGCGATTGAATCCACGAAATTTCTTGCAATTTTCTATTTTGCTGTTCTAATGCATTAAAATATGAAATTCTCTCGGTAATATCATTGGCTACAATTACTTTCGCCATTTTACCTTTGAAAAAGATCGTATTACTTTTAATTTCTACATTTAAGCGTCTTCCTTGTTTATTTTGGTGAATGAAAACACCCTCATAAAAATGCTCACCGCTTGCTGATGATACCTTAATGGCATCTTCTAAATGAGACCATTCTTCTGGAGGGCGAATATCTTTAATGGTCATGTTTAAAAACTCCTCATAACTATAGCCATAATGCTTAATTGCCGTTTGATTCACATCTAAAAATCTAAACGTTTCTACATCATATACCCATTTCGGTAGCGGACTTAGATGAAATAAATCGCTATAGCGTTTTTCTGATTCTTCGAGCTCCCGAACTGCTTGCGCAACTTTTAGTTCGGCCTTCTTTCGCTCGTCGATATCTTGGAAACTACCATAAATTCGAATACATTTGCCATTTAACATTTCGGCTTGTCCTATGGTTCGAATCCATTTTAAATTTCCTTTAAAAGTAACAATCTGCAGTTCCTCGTCCCAAGGCGTTCCATTTAACTTACAATCGTTTACTTTTTGAGTAATGGTTTCTTTATCCTTTCCTTCTTTAAAATAATGTATACCTGTTTCTAGTGTAGGTATAAAACCAGGTTCAGTTTCACGGATTTCTTTAGTAATATCAGACCAATATACAGTGCCTCCAATAATATCAATTTCCCAGCTTCCCACTTTACCCATGCTATTCGATTTTAACAACAGCTCTGAAAGATTCCTTTCCTCTGTGATATCTTTTGCAACAGAAAAAATTAGACCTTCTTCCACGAGCGTATTCGAAGCCCAAGCCAACCATTTAATTCTTCCAGATTTGGTAAGGTACCTATTCTCAATGTAATACGTTTCGGCTTTATCCTTATTTGCATGAAGCTGATCTAATGTACTTTCTCGATCGTCGGGGTGTATAAAATTACTAATGGGCTGAGCTAAAAATTCGTCTAATGTGTATTCTAATAAACTACAAGCTGCAGGATTTATCTTTTTAAAATAACCTTCAAAATTAGCTGTAGCAATAATATCAGGGGCAAAAGTAAAGAGTTGATGCAACTCTTGTTCCAACTGTTTACGCTTAATCTCGGCACCGAGATGTTGTCCAAAATTTGTAGAGAGCACAGCAGAAACACCTAACTTACCTTGCTCACGAGAACCTAAAATTAATACACCATTTACTCCCTCATTTGCAAACAAGGGTAAACCTATCCCCCATTTAAGATTTGCTTCATAAGCTGCTTTTGTTCTAAAACTTGAGAAATCTGTGGTATTTACATCCCAAACTTGTAAAGTTTTGTACTTCCAGACAGTACCAGGCAGGCCTTCGCCAAATTTAAAGCTAAATTGATGCTCAGTTTGTTCATAGAATGCACCCATTTGTTCGTCGGCCCAATATTTAGTTAATAAATTTAGCTCCTTCTTATCTTCATCTACCAGCCAAATTTCGGCAGCGCAATAATTTCCCATTGCACTAATGGATTGCAATACCCTACTTAAGGTTTCGGGCAGCGTAAGCGTTGTGTTAAACAATTGGCTGATATCGGCCAGCAATACTTTTTGTAGCTCCAGATTTTTTTGTTCCGTAACATCTCTTTCAATCGAAATCCAATGGGTAAACCAACCTTTTTCATCTGCAACTGGCGTAATGGAGAGATGAATCCAAAATTCCTCTCCATTTTTTTTGTAATTAAGTAAAATTGCTTCGAAGGGTTCCCAATTTTTTAGATGCTTTTTTAAGTTGTCTAGTACCCCTCTATCGGTTTTTTTTCCTTGTAAAATGCGAGGAGTTTTTCCTATTACTTCATCTGCTGTGTAACCTGTTAATTTTGTAAAGGCATTGTTAACATATATAATACGTGGTCCAATTCCTTCTATAGGTTGGGCCTCAGTAATTAACACCGAGTCGTTCGTATTCGTAATTACCGATTCGAGTAGTTTAAGCTGCTGTTCTTCTTTTTTTCTTTGGCTGATATCTTGGATCGCACCCACCATTCGAATGGCCTTGCCGTGCTCGTCGCGTATTACAAATCCTTTATCTTGTACATACGCATATTTGCCATCAGCTTTTAAATACCAGTATTCTTCTTTCCAATTTGTTTGATCTTCACTATCTATTACTGAATTAACCCCATTTATAACTCTTTTTAAATCTTTTTTATGGATTTTGTCCGACCAAGACCTTATATCCGGTGCTAAATCTTTTAGCGCATATCCAAATAGCAGTTCAAATCCTTCGCCCCAATACAGTTCTTCTGTAACCAGATCCCAATCCCAAATCGCATCAGATGTGGCTTTTGTTACATATTTATAGCGTTCGTTAGAAAGTAAAATTACTTTTTGAGCTACCAATTTATCAGTTACATCTCTCGAATTCGAAACAATCCCCTTAATAGAAGGATCGTCTAGCATATAGGTTACTACTGTTTCAATCCACCGCCAAGTACCATTTTTGTGTTTAAAGCGAAAAGGGCTAAGCTCAATCCTTTTTTCTATGCCTAGATTTAAAAATTTGGCAGATACATTTTCCAAATCATCGGGATGTATAAAATCGAATGCGCTTTTACCTATAAATTCTTCGGGTGTCATCCCTAAGACAGGGATTGAAGTAGGAGATACATACAGGTACTTTCCCTTAGTATCTAAAATACCGATCATATCCGACCCTTCTTGGACCAAGCTCCTAAATCGCTGTTCAGCAAGTATGCGCTCGGTAATGTCATGAACTGAACCAATCAGTTCAACGCAATTCCCCTTTGTATCGAAAACTGGATTTACAGAAACAATTGCTGTTTTTTCGCCCGTAGGATATTGAGATGTTTCTTCCCAACTTACCATTTTCTTGCTTTCTATGGCAATTTTATAGTTAGCTAAAACTGATGTCAATGATGGTTCAGGAATAATTTCTTCTACGTAAGATCCTATTACTTGTTCTTCGCTTAAACCAGAAACCTTTGCAAACGCCTTATTAATTGAAGCAAATTTAAATTTCTTGTTATTTTCTACCGTAAGTAAAAAAACAACCTCGTTTAAATTATTGTAAATAAGCGATAGCTCTTGTTCTTTACTTTTTAACTGCTGTTCGAATTTTGTAATTTCTGTAAGGTCTGACGCAGCAACGAATACGCCAATTATATGTTGATTCTCGTCTGCTATGGGGCTATATTTTATTGAAATCTTACGAATTTCATTTTGGTATTCAATATCAATTACAGAATGTTCCACTTTACCCTTAAGTACATTTTGATATAATTTCTTCAACACGACCCTGCGATTGGGTTGAGCGTAAAGCATTATCGATTCGCCTTCAATAATATTAATTCCAAAATAAGTAAGATATAACTCATAAAACTTCGCATTAAAGGAGGTAATATTTAAATCTTTATCCAATACAATGAATGCTTCTTCTGTATTACTAATCAGTAAAGACAAAAGCTTTTCGGTAGTATGTTGAATTGGAATAGGTTTAATTACATGCAACAGATATTCGACGTCTCCCTTTTTATTAACCAATGGTGTATGGTGGATCTCTATCTTTTTTAAGCTAAGTTTAATTGTGTTGGGCTTCTTAGTTTTAATTGCCTTCGTTAGCGATTTTTTTATAGCTAGGCTAAATTGATAAAGATTTAAGTTCTCGGCTTCATTTTCGAGCATTGTTAAAAAATTCTCACCAGCAGGAATGGTGGTACCGATGAGATCGAGATAGGCGCTATTGGCTTCAACAACGCTAACCATGCCTTCGCTAACGGATAACAAAACCGTTGGCAGAGGCATTAAATTAAACATTTCTTGATATAAACTATTGGCCAACATAGGGAGATAAATAAAATAATTCACACCAATTAAATTCATTAATTAAAATTAATTCGTGAATTCTCTTGGCAAATCAGTTCAAGGTAAAGAAATTTAACAAAAACGATAACATTTATATCTAAAAATTAAACATTAATTAAGCAAATTTCCATTAACTAATAGTTAATTCCTTATCTATCAAATCAGTATCGATATTCGCTAGAACTTAGCATACAGAATGATTTAATTATTTGCAATAAAATAGTTAACTTGTGATAAACCAGCAAACTTAAGAAAAGAATGAAAGTACGTACTGAACAAGTTGTTGATCCTATTTTTTTCATAAAGTTGATTGAAAACATTGACGAAGGAATTTCGTTGATGGATAAGGATCTAAACGTTATATACAATAGCAGTTCTTCGAAAAAAATTAGTGGTTTTGATACCGTAACGAAAAAAAATGCTAATTTAAGAGACATTCTACATCCAGAAGATAGCCCAGAAATTATTGCACTTTTAGAAGATTTAATTTCAAACCCTGGACAATCTAAGACGTGTAGCTTTAGAGCTAGGCATGCGAATGGTAGCTTCGTGTGGTTAAAATGTACCTACACCAATAGATTAAACGAGCCAGAAATAAATGGCATAATCTGTAACTTCAAAGAAATTACCGCACAAAAAGAATCGGAAGACTTGCTTCAAAGAAGTATACAGGAGCTATCGGCGTATAAATATGCGCTTGACGAGGCAGCAATCGTGGCCATTACCAACCAAAAAGGAATAATTACCCATGTTAATGATAACTTTTGCAAAATCTCTAAATACAGTCGCCAAGAATTAATAGGACAGGATCACCGCATCATCAATTCTTCATTTCATTCGAAACCATTTATTCGCAACCTATGGAAAACAATTGCCAGCGGTAAGATTTGGAGGGATGAAATGAAAAATCAAGCTAAAGATGGCTCCTATTATTGGGTAGATACTACCATTATTCCATTTTTAAACAAACAAGGTAAGCCCTATCAGTATGTAGCTATACGTTCTGACATTACAGCACGTAAATTAGCTCAAGAACAAATTAGAATGGCAGAATTAGAAGTATTAAACAAAACTGCCCAAATAGAAAACTTATTAGAAAACATTACAGATGGCTTTATTGCACTCGATGAAAATCGATGCTATACTTATGCAAATTACGAAATTGGAAAAATGCTAGGTATGGATCCCCAAGAGCTTATTGGAAAAAATATATGGAAATTGTTTCCTGATGTCATCGGATCCGCCACCTATAATGCCATTGAACTCGCTATAACCAAAAAAAAATACATCATTAATGAAGATTATTATCAGCCTTTAAATCTATGGCAAGAAAATAGAATTTACCCCTCTGGCAATGGCATATCGATGTTTATTCGCAACATCTCGAATAGAAAAACAAAAGAAATTGAAAAATCTATTCTCGCCACTATCCGTCAGGTTTTTAATGAAGATTTAGACTTAACTCAAAGCCTAACTAAGGTATTAGAACAGCTAGCAAACTTTGGAAACTTTGGAATCGCTGAAGTCTGGCTTATCGACTCGGGAAGAAAAAACATTAACCGGGTGGCAAAATTTTCTAAAAAAGGTGCTAATGAGATTTTTTTTAAAGAAAGTGCTGAAACTATATTTTTCAAGAAAGGCGAAGGCTTACCTGGCTTAATTTGGGAGATCGAGAAAAATCATTTTTGGACAGACATAGACGAGAATGAATCTTTTATACGTGCAAACGCAGCAAAAAAATCGGGTTTAAAATCAGCATACGGAATACCCCTATTTTATAATCAACAAATAATCGGTGTATTGCTAATTGCATTAAACAGTAATATTAGCCACATCACTACTTTAACCGATTCATTAAAAAATATTGGGGCCCAGTTAGGTATAGAGATAAAACGTAAAGAGTTAGAACAAGAATTAAATCAAGTATTTAATTTTACGCCCGACATTCTATGTACGGCAAATAATGAGGGTTACTTCACAAAAGTGAATCCCGCCATGTGCCAACTACTTGAATATACTGAAGACGAACTCATGAGTAAACCTTTTCATAAATTTCTACATCCATTAGATATAAATGAAGGCGCTGAAGAATTAGAAAATATCATTAACGGTAAACCTACCTTTTATCTCGAAAATCGATATATCACAAAATCTGGCAAAATAAAATGGTTAGCATGGACCACTACGAGTGCTTCTAGTGAAGGAATAATTTATTGTTCAGGCAAAGACATTACCGAAAAAAAAGAATTGCAAGAACTACTCGATAAAGCAAATAGTTTGGCACGTATAGGCGGATGGGAAATTGATTTAGTGAAACAATCCGTTTATTGGTCTGATATTACCCGCGAAATTCACGAAACTGAAGCCGATTATGTCCCTGGTTTTGAAAGTGGGCTTAACTTTTACAAAGAAGGTAGAAATAGAACCTTAATCACATCAAAACTAAAAGAAGTAATTGAAACAGGCGCAATTTGTGATGAAGAGCTTGAAATTATCACGGCAAAAGGAAACCCGAAATGGGTAAGGGTGATCGCTGAAGCAGAGTTCATTAACGATAAATGTATCCGCATCCATGGCAGTTTTCAAGATATTAATGCATTAAAAAGCACCGAATTAACTGCAAAAAAAGTGCTCGAAGAACGAAACACTATTTTAGAAAGTATTCGAGATGCCTTTTTTGCGGTCGACAAAAACTGGATCATTACCTATTGGAACAGTTCGGCAGAATACGTGCTTCATAAAAGAAAAGAAGAAGTATTAAACCGCAACTTATGGGAAATTTTTTCAGATTCCGTAAGCTCGCTATCTTATGTAAAATATCACGAAGCCTTAGCCACAAATCAAGCCATGCATTTTGAAGATCATTACGAAGCACTTCATAAATGGTATGAGATAAGCGCATACCCTTCTGAAGTAGGGTTATCAGTGTACTTTAAAGATATTACGGAACGCAAAATTTCTGAGTTGTTACTACATGATTTAAACATCTCCCTTCATCAACAGGCTAAGGAATTATCTGCTTCGAATGCAGAACTCGAGCAATTTGCTTACGTGGCCTCCCACGATTTGCAGGAGCCACTGCGAATGGTTACCAGTTTTTTAACCCAATTGGAGCTAAAATATAATGATATTATCGACGATAAAGGTAAAAAATACATTCATTTCGCTGTAGATGGCGCAAAGCGAATGCGTCAAATCATTCTCGATCTACTTGAATTTTCGAGAATTGGCAGGTTAACATCTGCTGTTGAAGAAATTAATATTGAAAAAATTATTGGCGATATCCTCATTCTTTATCGTAAAAAAATCGAAGAACAAAAGGCCGAAATTTCATTTACGAATTTACCTATAGTCCACTCTTATCTTGCTCCAATACGACAACTTTTTCAAAACTTAATTAGCAATGCTTTAAAATACAAGCACCCAAATAGACCATCAAAAATCTCGATTAACTGTTTGGAAACGGATGTAGACTATACATTTGCGATAAAAGATAATGGCATCGGGATTGGGTCAGAGTATTTCGAAAAAATATTCATCATTTTTCAACGCCTACATAATAAAGACGAGTATAGCGGCACCGGAATGGGTTTAGCAATTTCTAAAAAGATTGTTGAAAATATGGGCGGCAAAATATGGGTCGAATCTACTGAAGGACAAGGAAGTACATTTTATTTTAGCATCTTAAAAAATAAACCATGAAATCGATACATATCTTATTAGTTGAAGACAATGAGGGCGATATTTTACTTACAACAGAGGCGCTCGAAGAAAGTAAAATCATCAATAAAATATCAGTAATTAAAGATGGAAGTGCGGCAATTGATTTTTTTGAACAATTAAAAGACGACCAGAATAAGCCTGATTTGGTATTGCTCGATATCAATCTACCAAAAAAAAGTGGTCAAGAAGTGCTATCCCATATCAAAAAACATCCATTGCACAGCCGAATACCTGTAATTATGCTCACTACCTCTTCGGCTGAGCGTGATATATTATTAGCTTACAAAAACTACGCAAATTGCTACATCACCAAACCTGTTGAAGTAAGTGAATTTATCAGTGCAATTGCAAAAATCCAAGATTTTTGGATCAATATTGTTTCTATCCCTAATCATAAATAATGAACAGGGAGTATCATATTTTGGTGGTCGAAGACAATATGGGAGATTTTGTCTTGATTGAGGATTTTATTGTCGAACAACTCGAATGCCCCACCATTAAACATGCGAAATCGTTTAAAGAAGCTGAAGCGCTCTTATTAGCATCCAACCACACTTACAATGTGGTGCTTTTAGATTTATCGCTTCCCGATCATAATGGAGAAAAATTAATAGACGATATTATTTCGTTATGCCACAATATCCCTGTAATTGTGCTCACAGGCTATACAAATTTTTCTTTTGGCGTAAAGTCTTTAAGTATGGGCGTGGCCGACTATTTGCTTAAAGAAGATCTAAACGGCATATCGTTACTAAAAAGCATTGTATATAGCACTGAACGAAAAAAAATAAGTTTTGAATTAGAAGAATCGGAACAGAGAGTTAGGAATTTTGCCAATCAATTAAATAATGCTCTTGAAGCAGAAAGATCCCTTATTGCCAGAGAAATTCACGATGAGTTTGGACAACAATTAGCTGGCCTAAAAATGTCTTTATCTATCTTAAAAAAACTAAACGGACAACCTGATGCACAGGAACAATTAATAAATGGTTTAATAGCCGACGTGAATGTGAGCATTGAGATGGTGAGGCGTATCGCCAATGAACTACGTCCGGTTCTAATCGATAAATTAGGCCTACATGTGGCATTAGAATGGCTTGTAACTCAATTTGAAAAGAAAACAGGGATCAAAAGTAGTATTGCCATTGATTCAAAACAATTTCAGTTTGATAAAAAAGTTGAGATTAACATTTTTAGGATTTGTCAGGAAGCACTCACCAATATCGCAAAACATTCGAATGCTACGGAGGTAGAACTAAAATTTGAAGAATTTCATAATCTACATAAGGTAACAATTGTTGACAATGGAATAGGTATGAATTCTGACATCATAAAAAACCCGCTCTCAATGGGTTTACTAAATATGAACGAGCGAAGTAAACTTATAGATGCTAGCCTAACGATTACGAGTAGTTTAAAAGCAGGAACAAGTATCGAATTAATTGTAAAGAAATGATAAGGAAAATATTAATAGCCGATGATCATTCGGCCATTCGAATCGGAGTAAGGCAAATCTGTTTGAGCGAGTTTCCCCTAGTTGCAATTGGAGAGGCTACCAATTATGCGGAAGTATTTCAAAAATTAAACAGTGACAGTTGGGATATTTTAATTTTAGATATTGACCTACCTGGCCGAAGTGGACTCGATATTTTACAACAAATCAAGGCCGAAAAAATGAAAGTTCCGGTATTGATGTTCAGTTTTCATGGCGAAGAACAAATTGCGCTTCGGGCGTTAAAGTTAGGTGCCTCTGGTTATTTATCGAAAGACGCAGCAGATTTAGAACTTGTGAAAGCAATTAATCAGATTGTATCTGGCCGGAAATTTGTTTCGCAAACCCTATCCGAAAAACTCATTTATATGATAGATAGTGACACAGAGAGGGAACCTCATGAGCTTCTATCAGAACGAGAATATCAAACCATGCTGCTAATTGCATCGGGTAAAACAGTAACGGAGATTGCCGAAGAACTTTGCCTTAGCAAAGCCACAATTAGCACCTATAGAGCTCGCATTTTAGAAAAAATGAAAATGAAGAATAACTCGGCATTAACTACCTATGCCATCACTCAAAAGCTGGTTTAAACGCCGATGTAAACCAAACTACTACACATTTTTCATAATCACATCTATACATATCGCTTTTTTAAATATGCAGTTTTGCAACACTAAACATACGATATGGAAATGCTACAGAAAGAATTTAAGGTTCTGGTAATTGAAGATAATGTGGGTGATTACGAGTTGGTAGAATTGTACTTAAAAGAGCATTTTCCTCTTTTAATCCTTCACCATGCAACTTCCTTTAGCGAAGCTAAATCAGTATTGAAAATCGAGGCACCCTCCCTTGATGTGATCCTTTTAGACCTCTCATTGCCCGACACAAATGGTTCAAAACTAATTAATCAAATCTTAGCCATTAGTTCGAACACCCCGATACTTGTATTGACAGGTTATGAAGACGTTGCCTTTGGCGTTAAATCATTAGCAAAAGGGGTTGCAGATTACATTATTAAAGACGATTTAACCTCAACCCTACTCTATAAAAGTATATTATATAGCATAGAACGTAAAAAAGCAATAACAGCTCTTCAAGAATCGGAAAAGCAATACAGTGAACTGTTTCATTTAAGTCCACAGCCCATGTGGGTATTCGAACCAAAGAAAAATCTTTTTTTAGATGCAAATGAGGCGGCTGTTCGCCAATATGGTTATTTGAAAGAAGAATTTCTGTCGATGTCTAGTGAAGAAATTAATCAACAGCTTAATGTATATGGAACTTGCGACATTAAAGAAGATCCTAAAGTTCATTCTCCAGGAATATGTATTCATAAGAAAAAAAATGGCGAATATATAAAGGTCGATATACACCGTAATAGTATCGAATATAAAGGGCAAGAAGCATTTATTATTTTGGCAAACGACGTAAGCGATCGGCTCGATTATATTAAAGCAATTGAGGTTCAAAACAAAAAACTCAAAGAGATTTCTTGGATCCAATCGCACAAAGTTAGGGCCCCTGTAGCACGAATTTTAGGTCTAGTTGGCTTAATCAAAGATGAAAATTCAGACGACAAAAATCAAATCATAGACTACCTCTATCACTCGGCAAACGAATTAGATGATGTGATTAAAGACATTAATAAGAAAATTAACAGAAAAGAAATTCAGAGGCTCATTCATGTTTTGTAAACCAAACAACGACATAACTTTCATAATTGTAACGATATTTTAGTAACCAACATAATCGCAATTTTGAATTGTTCTATTTAATTAACCATTTAAAGATTGTATTATGAAAAACCAAAGCATCACAACAGCATTAAGAAAAGGTATCGTAAACCTTTTAATTATTGGAACTAGCTTAATGGTTATGTCTTTTAGAAACATTGGGCCCACTCCAAACACCTATCAAATCATTAGTTCAAAAATTTCTATTGAAGGAACTGGAAAATTTAGCCAAATGAAATTAAATGCAGGCAATTGCAACGTTGAAGGCCAATTTAGCACGGATAGCGATCTATTAGAAGATATAAAAGACCTGCGTTTTTCCATTCCAATAGATCAAATTAATGCTCGCACTCAGCAAGATGCAGAAATGATAAAAACCTTATTTAAAAATAAAAACTGTAATGAAATTACTTTTAACCAAAAAAGCCTGATGGTACTTCCAATCATGAAAATGGTGCACATGATAGGAGAAATAAAAATAGGGAATGAGAAGCATGCTGTTCCTATGCAAATGCAATACTTAGCTAATGAAGATGGAAGTATAACTCTTTATGGTAGACAGTTTGTTAAGCTTAGCGAATTTGGCATCATTTTACCCAATACTAAACCTACTGATGTAGAAGAAGAAATTACCATTAATATTTCAATACAATTAAATAAACCACTACCAAACTTTGCCAAATTAATTATTCCCACCTTTCTACAAAAAGAAAGCGGAAATAATCTTTAATCGACTATTCCCGCTTATCTAAATTAACGCTCTCATATATATAGACGCTTGCATTTTTAGAATATTGTATATTACATAAAATAAATTTAAGAGAAGGCTATTTGGAAAGCATAGCCTTCTCTTATTGCATTTACGACAGACCTTGGCGTTAATACTTCTACACGTGTTAACGCTGAAATTTCTTTTCCTTCTTCATAACCAAAAGGCGACCAAAGGTAAATTTTTTGCAGTACCTCATCCAATTCTATGATCGAGGTAAATCAAAACCATATGTTGGATTCCCTTTTAACCAAGCTAATTTAAATCGTTTAGCGTTATCATGTCTGCATTCGAAGCGAGGCTGCAAATACATTATACAATAAATTTCGAAACCATCTATAATTTTGCTATTTCTTTTAAATAGGTAATTGAACTTGAAGTTATTACTGTAATGCACAAATTAATGTGCGCATTCGGATTTATTAATTTTAAGTGCTAACTTGATTAAAATTAACAACCCAATGAACAGGAAGAACTTTCTTAAAACTACCTTAATCAGCGCCGCAGCATTTACCATTCTGCCTCGCCATGTATTTGGAGGGAGTGGCTATTTAGCGCCTAGCGATCGAATCAATTTAGGATTTATAGGAACTGGGAAGCAATCGTTAGGTTTGTTAAGTGGAATGGCAAAATGCCCTGAAACCATGATTTTAGCGAGCTGTGATGTTGACCGTAAAAAATTGGCTCGTTTTACTTCATCAGCTAATGCGGAAAATCAAAAGAAAGCAGGCACTCCAATTAGCACCTATTCTAAATATAGAGAGCTATTAGCACGAAAAGATATCGACGCGGTTGTAATTGCTACGCCCGATCATTGGCATGCGCAGATTGCAATTGATGCTGCTAAAGCAGGAAAAGATATTTATTGCGAAAAACCTTTGTCGCTAACCATTGCCGAAGGAAGAGCAATGGTAGAAGCAACACGTAAATACAGGCGTGTTTTTCAAACTGGAAGTATGCAGCGATCGTATTTTAATTTTAGGCAGGCTACCGAATTAATTAGAAATGGATATATCGGTACAATTAAAGAAATTAATGTCTCGGTAGGTGTTCCCGTAGTTGAAATCGATTTACCTTCGATGCCGATTCCCGAATATTTAGATTGGAATACATGGGTGGGCCCGTCGGCCTACCGCGGCTATTCGCCCATACTAGCCCCACCTATTGAAGAAAATGTGTGGGCCCGTTGGCGAGAGTACAAAGGTTTTGGAGGTGGATATGTTACCGATTGGGGGGCTCACATGTTTGATATTGTACAATGGGCTTTAGACATGGATGAAAGCGGTCCGGTAGAATTTAATCCACCTAATACACCTGGGGCAACAGAAGGTCTTTCTTTTGTGTACGAAAATGGTGTTATCGTTAATCATAAGCGGTGGACTTCTTCAAATGCTATACAATTTATTGGGAGTGAGGGTACACTTGAAGTTTCGAGAGAGTTTTTACGATCTACTCCAGTTAACCTTGCGAAAATCGAAATTAAATCTTCCGATAAACGAGTTTACTTTAGCGATAATCATTACCAAGATTGGATCAATTGCATCAAGAAAAGAACGAAACCTATTGCCGATGTAGAAATTGGACATCGCACCGCTAGCATTTGTAATGCCGTAAATATTGCGTATGAATTGCAGCGCCCCTTAAAATGGAAGCCAAAAAAAGAAAAATTCGATGATATTTCGGCTAATTTAATGATTTCTAGACCGTATAGGGCACCGTGGGATTTTAGAAATTTCTAGCTAAAAATCAACACTAAGCTTAATTCCACCTTGCAGCAACTTTATATTTTCAGAAGAAACGCTACTAAAAGGAACTTTTACAAAGGGTCCAATATTTAATTTTAGGTTACCAATTGCTTGTTTTTTACCTGCCGAGAAGTTAAAAAAGCCCATATAATTGTTCAATGGCGCTATACTCTCTTCGGTTTTTCTTTCCGAAACCACTTTGTAAACGTCGTTCGCTAATCCGGCATTAGGCGATGAAAGGGCTACGGTTTTTTCTTCCAAAAAATTGTACTCAAGCTTATCCTTTAGTAGACCCAAAGCCGAAACTCCAGCTGAAGCATAAAATCCGCCACTCGTTTGATATTGTATTCCTAAGGGCAACTCTAAACCAGATACTGCAAGATTCGCACTCTCAGGGGTAGTATTTGCAGCGGCAAGCGATTTTCCGTTCGACTTGGCATTAAGTGAGGTGTACATCAATCCACCATTAATCGAAAAGTGCCTCCCTACCTTATAAGAAAGTTCCATACCTGCGCCAAAGTTCACTTTCTGATTGCTTACTGATGGAGAAACTACTAAGGAATAGGTAAGTTTACTTTCGCTTTTTTCGGTGATGACATCTACACGTTTGCGGTTAGCCAAACTATCGTATGCCCCAGGGAGAACTTGGGAGAACTTATCTTTTTGCTGAACAATAGACTTATCATTACTGACAATTGATGGCGCTGTTATACTATTCTCTGCTGAATGCTGTTGTATGGGTTCAGGTTGATGTATTTGAACAGCAGTTTCTTCAATTGGGTTTTGATTTGTTACAACAAGGCTGCTCGCACTCGAGGCATTCGAGCGATTTGCGGAAACAATAGGGTTATTTTGCAGGGGCGGATTCAGAGGTTGCCTATCCTCTCCTTTTACTGGTCTTTCATCGCCCTCTTGTTGCTTTTTAATATGTTTTACTACTATATTATCCTTTTCAGGCGTGTTCTTGATCGCGATTTCGAACAGTCCGAATCCAAGGCATAGCAAAATAATTGCAGCTGCTGCCCATGTATACATTGGCCATCGTTGCTTTTTCTTTTTTCTGTTCGCATCAAATTCTTCCCACGCGCCAAGCTCATAGGTTTCCTCATGAGTTTGCAGAACCTCCTCTATCTGGTTAAACAACCCTTGTTCTTGTTCTTTGTTCATTTTCTTCTGCTTGATACAATATCATTAATTTCTCTCTTGCCCTTTTAAGGTAAACCCTGCAAGTGTTTGGCAACATATTTAATTCCTTGGCAATTTCGTCGTGTGAAAACCCTTCTATAGCATACATATTAAAAATTACGTGTTGGAGCGGCGGTAGCTGATCTAGCAAAGCCATAATATCGTTAAACGACAATCGATTTACTGGTTGCACAGACAACTCAATTATGCTTTCTTCAGGAACATCCTCCACGTGGATCAATTGTTTATGCGACCTGAACTTGTCGATCGCCATATTTGCGGTGATTTTTCCGATCCAACCTTTAAATACCTTTGTGAGTTCGGGATCATCACCAACAAAATGAAAATCTTGAATCTTACTGAAAATCTTTAGAAATGCATCATTTACCAGTTCTTTTACCATCTCTCTTTCTCTCAAATATCGAAAGGCAACACCTGCTATATAGCCATAAAAGCCTTTATATAGCAGTTGCTCACAAGTAATATCCTTATTCACGCAGCCTTCGATAATTTTTCTTAAATCAGGTATCTTTTTGTGCACTTTAAAATGTTATATCTCCACACCTTACCAAACTTAGAAGTTTGTTAAAGTGTGGAGATTATCGTTTTTAATAATTTTTAATAACCGAAACGCCAAGTGCGTCGTTACCTGTTTCGCCTTTAGCACCCTTCGCCCATATCGTATAGCTATGCCCGCTCTCCAAAGTTACTTGCGGTATGCTTACTGTATCGGTTAGGGCAGCATTGTTTCTAATTACAAAGGTATAACCCGTATCTCCATTAACCGCAACAAAATCGCTAGCAGTTTTATACGCTTTTTGTGTAATTAGCGTCGACCCATTGGTTAATCCGAGGTTAAGTACGCCTGAATTTATCCCCATGTTTACAAATCGGATATGTGCTTTGCCCGCAGCGGTTTTGGTAAGGCTATCTTTCAAAAGCACCAATTCGGTTTCCGGCCATTTTCCCGTCAAAAACACCGAATAGAATTTGCCATCCTTAAGGTTAAACTTTGCAGAAATCTTTTTATTGGAGCCTTGATAAAATGAAATTTCTCTTTCTCCTGAGTACGCATTCAAATACCCCATATTTTTTCCGAAAGTAAATAAATCATCGTTAATTTTATTTTCGCCAATAAAAGCATCCAAAGCTGGCGAACCTGGTGAAGCATTTACAAAGGATAGCGCAGAGATTAAAGGTGTTTCTATAGTATCTTTTTTGCAGCTGGCAAATGCCATTACCACAACTGTTGCTAGTAGCAGTATAGTTTTTCTTGAATAGTGCATAATTTTTATGTTTATAAATAAATAGTAAACGGCTAGCTAACCTGTTTACAATTTAAACGAGTGTTTGATGGATGGCGTGACAAGGAGTGGATTATTTATTTACAAGTAGTTGATTTAGAGGCGAAAGAATTAAGAAATCAAGGTATTTTAAAAACATTAGCTGTTGCCTCATTGTCATAGGCACATTGTTAGCACGTGTAAAAGAAACTATGCTTACAACTCTTCCAATGCATCATCACGCTATTACATGAAGGTTCGTGTAAGTGCTAACGATGGTAAAGTTGGTCTAGTAAAAGGTGTATATACTGCTTATGCGCCCAGAAAGGGAGGTTACTTAAGCATGGCACGTGTTGGCGATCACAGCATAGGTATATTATCTAATACTGCAACCGAAGAAAACACCCAATCTCTTGCCAATCCCTGGCGCATTGATTTTCATCGTGTTAACTTACCCTGGATAAATGGTGAGTAAAATCGATAAATTTGAGTATTAAACGCAGAAATTAAACCTCACACTTGATTAAACCGCTTTAAACGCAAAAAAACCCCAGATTGCTCTGAGGTTTTTAAGTGGTATGGGCCGGGATCGAACCGGCGACACATGGATTTTCAGTCCATTGCTCTACCGACTGAGCTACCGTACCTACTTCCCGTTTGGGATTGCAAATGTAGTGTCTTTTTTTTTAATAAAGAAGATTTTTTAACTTTTCTTTTCTTAACCCTTAATAAACGCACTATTCACACTATAAATCAACTATTTACAGACACCACAAAACCTAAATTATTCATATCCATTCTAAATTTTTAATTTTATGCATGCATAGTAATATATTTTAAGATTAAAACTTTTACCTTAGCTTACAGATTAACCAATGTAAACTATGGCGTCTCAAATCGTATTCATCATTCTTTGCCTTACGGGCATCGCTTTATTTAGCTTTAACGTACGCAAGGTAATTCGAAATATAAAATTAGGGAAAGCTGCAGACCGTACCGATCAACCGGCAAAAAGATGGCTTACGATGCTTAAAGTGGCATTCGGACAGACCAAAATGGCAGCTAGGCCCGTTCCTTTTTTATTGCATCTGGTGGTTTACCTAGGCTTCGTCATTATCAATCTCGAAGTACTGGAAATTATGATCGATGGAATTTTCGGTACACATCGCGTATTCGCTGGCTTAGGCGGCTTCTATGATTTTTTAATTGGTTCGTTCGAACTTCTAGCCTTAGGCGTGTGGTTAGGCTGTGCTATCTTCCTAATCAGAAGAAACATCATTAAATTAAAACGCTTTAGCGGTGTAGAGATGAAGTCGTGGCCAAAATCGGACGCAAATTACATCCTAATCACGGAAATTCTTTTAATGACGGCATTCTTATTAATGAATGCAGCCGATGCAAAATTACAAGCACTGGGACAAGAACATTATATAAGCGCTGGTGCATTTCCAGTTAGTGTATGGTTACAAAATATTTTACCATCAAGTGCAGGGAGTTTAATACTTGTAGAACGCATATGTTGGTGGTTCCATATTGTTGGCATTTTTGCCTTTTTAAACTACTTACCTTATTCGAAGCATTTCCATATTTTGTTTGCTTTTCCGAACACCTATTTCTCAAATCTAGCGCCTAAAGGCGAATTTACCAATATGGTGAGTGTAAACAATGAGGTAAAAGCGATGCTCGATCCTTCTTTTGTTCCAGCAGAAACTGCCTCTGGTAAATTTGGCGCCAAAGATGTAAACGATTTAACGTGGATCAATTTGATGAATGCCTACACCTGCACCGAGTGCGGAAGATGTACTTCGGTTTGTCCGGCAAATATTACAGGAAAGCTTTTATCGCCGCGCAAAATTATGATGGACACCCGGGATCGGATGGAAGAGGTGGGTAAAAACATAGATAAGCACGGCATTGATCACCAAGATGGAAAAGCACTATTAGACGATTACATTACCCGTGAAGAAATATGGGCCTGTACCAGTTGCAATGCGTGCACCGAAGCCTGTCCAATAAATATCGACCCATTAGCCATTATAGTAGAACTCCGCCGTTTTGCAGTTATGGAAGAATCTAACGCACCCGCTAGCATTAATGCCATGTTGGGCAATGTAGAAAACAATGGCGCGCCTTGGAAATATTCACCTGCCGATCGATTAAATTGGGCGGAGGGAAATTAGCCGTCGATTCGTCGTCCGATGAATAGCTACAGGGTGCAAATACTTATCAGATGACAAGAAGTGGCGGCAATGAAACGCAAAGGAATATGAACAATGAAAGTATAGTAAGGTAGTTTAGCACCAATTCAGGCATCTAACTACTAAATACTAACTACTAAAAACTAAAAAAATGGAATTTAAAGTACCTACAATGGCCCAATTAATGGCTATGGGCGAAGAGCCAGAAATATTGTTTTGGGTGGGTTGTGCCGGAAGTTACGACGAACGTGCGCAAAAAATTACGCGCGACATCTGCAAGATTTTACATCATGTAGGTATTAAATATGCTGTTTTAGGAACTGAGGAAAGCTGCACAGGCGATCCGGCCAAAAGAGCGGGAAACGAGTTTCTCTTCCAAATGCAAGCGATCACAAATATTGAAGTGTTGAATGGATATAACATTAAAAAAATTGTAACCGGTTGTCCGCATTGTTTTAACACTATTAAAAACGAATACCCTGGTTTAGGTGGAACCTACGAGGTCATCCACCATACTCAATTAATTCAAGAGTTAATTAACGAAGGCAAACTCAAAGCCGAAGGCGGTGAAAGTTTTAAGGGCAAAAAAATTACGTTCCACGACCCATGCTATTTAGGTAGAGGAAATGGGGTTTATGAAGCTCCTCGAAAAGCATTAGAAGTTTTAGATGCGCAGCTGGTAGAGATGAAGCGATGCAAAAGCAACGGACTTTGTTGCGGGGCAGGCGGTGCACAAATGTTTAAGGAACCCGAAAAAGGCAATAAAGACGTTAACATTGAGCGAATTGAAGAAGCCTTAGCTACCAGCCCACAAGTAATTGCTGCAGGATGCCCATTTTGCATGACCATGCTAAGCGATGGCGTTAAAATGAAAGATAAAGACCAAGAGGTAAAAGTTTTGGATATCGCAGAGATTACCGCAAGAGCGAATGGACTTTAAAGGGATTCTGAAATCTTAAGTCATGAGTCTATTTTTTTGCTAATCGTGTATTTATTTGTTTAAACTGTTTGGCCAAATTATTCAGCACATCTTGATCGACCTCCTTTAATGGAATGACCATGTGCGTGGCCATCGAGTCTACATCCCCTTTTCTGTCGTTATGTGTTTGCACAATTACATCATCACTATTGGTATATAGAAGAAGTTCTCCTCTTTCGATGCTGCCATAATATTCGATATCTTTAAAACGTGACAAATTGAATGAAAAAAATTCAGTTTTTCCGTTGGCATATATCTTCTTATATTTACAAAAACCGTTGTTAGTAACCTGTAGTTCGAAGCGTTTTAAAGCTGCTCCATCTACCGAAGAATCATAATGTTTAAGTAGTGTATGCTCAATAATTTCTGTACTTTCTTCAGCGGTTTCAAACCCCGAACAAACAAATAAAACTAGACAGACCGAAAAGAAAACGGACTTTCTTGAGTACATTGTAAACTTTTGCATGATATAATGGTTTAAACTGATGTAAAAACAAATACTGATGAAAATTAAATAAAATGATAAATTTGAACATGATTTTTTCTCCACAATCTAAAGTTTGGATCTATCAAAGCAATCGCGCTTTTACCGCGAATGAGGTAGTTTCCATTCAGCAAAAGCTGGATGCATTTACAGCACAATGGAAAGCCCATGGGCATCAATTAAAAGCAAAGGCAGAAATCCCCTATAATTTCTTTATTGTATTAACCGTAGACCAAGATATGGCAAGCGCCACCGGCTGTTCTATCGACTCGTCGGTACGTATAATAAAGGAGATTGAGAACGAATATGGAGTCGATATGTTCGATCGTTTTAACATGGCTTATAAAATTGGAGACGAAGTTCATGTAAACAGCAAGGAAGATTTCGAGACCCTCATCACCATTAAAAAAATCACCCCAGAAACAATTGTTTTTAACAATTTAGTACAAACTTTAGAAGAATACGAAGAAAAATGGGAAGTTCCATTGGCCCAAAGCTGGCATAACTTTGTTTTTGCAGAACAATTGAATGTTTCCTAAAATCGTCCTAACGAGTGAGCACTAACAACGAGATATACCAATTATCTAATAGTTCTCTCCTCGCAACTCGTTCGAGATAACGAAATCCGTTAACAAACATTAGCTGCTTTATTTTGTTATATTTATTTAAACCAAACCATGAAACGCTGGCTAAAAATTCTTCTCAAAGTTGTAGCTGGCCTACTCGTGCTTATAGTGCTGGTTTGGCTTGGCGCAGCATATTATATCAACCATAATAATAAAACCATTTTAAATACTATCCTTACTCAGCTTAACGCCAATGTTAACGGGAAAATTGAAGTTAAAAGCATGGAAACTACCTTGCTTAAAGGTTTTCCGGGGGTAGCCGTGTCGCTAAGGAAAGTACTTTTAAGGGATAGCTTATTTAAAACCCACAAACACGATTTGCTAAATGCTGCTGATATCGATGTTTCCTTAAATGTATTCTCGCTTATTGTTGGAAACATTAAAATCAACAAAATCAGTATTAACAATGCAAATATTTACCTCTATACCGATAGTAATGGCTACAGCAATACCAGTATGTTTAAAAAAAATACAACTGGTAAATCATCTGAAAAGGATAAAAAAGCTTTCGAAATTAAGCGTATAGACTTTAACAAAGTTAATTTAATTGTCGACAACAGACGGCGATTTAAGCTCTTCCATTTCTTGGTCGACGAGCTAAATGGCAAAATAGACTATCCCGATTCTGGATGGAATGGAAATATAAAATTAAAAACGCAAGTAAAGAGTTTCGCCTTCAACACCAAAAAAGGTAGCTTTTTAGAGGGAAAAACACTCCAGGGAACCTTAATTACACATTATAATAACGAGCGAAAAGAAATTGTAATTGAGCAAAAAAAGCTAAAAATCGGAGAAGATGAATTTTTAATCGGCGCAAAAATAGATTTGGCAAAAAACGAATCTCCATTCGCAATTGACGTACGCGCTGATAATATTTTATATCAAAATATTTCCCTTTTACTCTCTCCAAATATCTCGTCAAAGCTCTTGCGTTTTGTGATCGATAAACCTATAGCGATTGTAGGGCATATTGTCGACGATGGAAACAAGGAGAATAAAGACCCTCGAATTGAGGTAAGAATCCAGGTAAAAGACAATGGAGTTACGATTCCATCTGGCCGATTAACTAACTGTAGTTTTACAGGCACATTTACCAACAAGGACACCGTTAACAAGCCTACCGGCGACCGCAATTCTGCCATTCGTTTTTACACATTAAGAGCCGATTATTATAATGCCCCTTTAAAAATAGACACTTTTGCGATCACGAATCTGGAGCGCCCAATTGCAGCTGGTTTTATCACCTCTCAATTTCCACTCGAAAAACTAAACAGTTCTATTGGCGGCGAGACATTTAATTTTAAAGGCGGCACAGCCGATGTACGCTTATACTGTAAAACTGATATTGATAATTTTAAGTTTGTTCGACCTGTTTTATCGGGAAATGTAATCATCAAAAATGCAGAAATTACCTATTTACCTCGAAATATGAGATTGGTAAATAGCAATTTAACCTTAAATTTTAACCATAAAGATCTATCCATCACCAAAAGCCGATTTCAATTGGGTAAAAGCGTGCTTAACATGAATTGTTCCATCCAAAACTTTTTGAATTTCTATTATTCAGCGCCCGAGAAGATTATCGTTAATTTAAAAATGAGCAGCCCCACCTTATCTTTAAGCGAATTCATGTCATTTTTAGGCCCACGTAAAGCTATAAAGAAAAAACCCATAGTTAAAAACTCTGCAAACGAGGTTGCAAATCAATTGGCAGCAGTGTTAGAGGCATCGAAAGTAAACATCCAGCTCAACGTAAATAAGGCAATTTATAAGCATTTTATGGCCAATAATTTAAAGGCTAACATATCGATGCTGGGCGATGGCATTTACTTTAACAAAATAAGCATCAGCCATGCTGGCGGAAGCTTAAACTTAAACGGAAACATTAAACAATCGGGTCCAATCAACAAATTTGTAATTAACTCCATTATCAGTAAAGTTAATGTCAAAGAGTTCTTTTATGCTTTCGAAAATTTCGGACAAAATTCAATTACCAGTCAGAATTTAAAGGGCTATTTATCGGCAAAGGTAAATGCTTCTGGAAATATTACCGATAAGGGAAGCATTGTGTCGAGATCCATGTACGGACAAGTTATCTTTAACCTAAGTAATGCTGCCTTGATTGGATTTGAACCCTTACAAAGGGTACAAAGCTTTGCTTTTCCAAACCGAGATTTCAAAAACATTACCATACCTAAGCTAGATGGAACCTTAACCTTAAATGGAGACAAAATAGACCTCCAGCCCATGCAGGTAAATACCAGTGTTTTAAATTTCAACATGAAAGGCATTTACGGATTAAGCAATGGCACCGATATTGCTTTAGATATCCCATTACGCAACCCAAAAAAGAACGAAGGCATTACCGACAAAGAAGAGTTAAAATTGGCCCGAATGAAAGGCATTGTTCTACATCTAAAAGCGATAGATGATGGTAAAGGGGGCATTAAGATTCGGTGGAACGGCGACCATGATTAGTCGGCAGGCTATAGCGTGTAGACTCATGACTAAAAATCTAGCGGCCCCAATCTTCGCATATTTCTTAAAATCAAATATTGGCGGTGATAAATGTAGCTTGTTGGTTTATTCGGATTCCATCGCAAAGGATTAGGAAAGCAGGCAGCTATTAACGCAGCTTCACTTTTACTTAATTTATTACACGATTTGCCATAATATTTCTGGGCAGCAGCTTCAGCTCCATAAATACCATCGCCCATTTCAATTACATTAAGGTATACCTCGAGAATACGTTCCTTACTCCAAAGCAATTCGATAAGTAATGTAAAATACGCTTCAAAGCCTTTTCGAATAAATGATCTTCCTGGCCAAAGGAAAACATTTTTAGCAGTTTGTTGAGAAATGGTACTACCTCCCCTTATTTTTTTGCCTTTAGCATTGCTAGCATAGGCTTTCTCGATGGCTTTAATGTCGAAACCCAGGTGTGTTAAGAACAATTGATCCTCTGCTGCCACTGCAGCCCTTTTCATGTTATCAGAAATATCCTCAAAATTTACCCATTTCTTATCAATTTTCGCCTTTTTATCGTCTGCTTTGCGCTCAAAATTACGTTGTACCATTAAAATGGTTATTGGCGGATTAATAAAACGGTAACTTAACACCCAAATTAGACTTACTAAAACAAACCATAAAATTATTTTGCAAGTAATTATACTAATTCGCTTAAATAATGACTGTTTAATTCGATCAGGTTTGGATTTCCTTTTTACCATTACAACAAATGTAAAGATTTATTTAAATTTATACTCGGCCTTATTAAAATTCGCATATCTTCAAACCCTAAAAAATGGCAACACCCAAATTATCAGATAAAGAGCAAGTTGATGAGCATATTGCTAAACTTGAGCCAACCATTAAACCTACCATCGAATATTTGAGGCAAATTATTTTAGCTACCGATCCAGAGATTAGCGAACGCATTAAATGGAATAATCCGAGCATGTACTATGCTGGCGAAATGAAACCTTTCGATCCGAAAGAATACAAAAGGGAAATTGTGGTTTTTAATTTACATAAAGGCAGAATTATGCTAGTTTTTCCATCTGGTGCAAAAGTGAGCGATGTTTCTGGCTTATTAGAAGGGAAATTTAATGATGGCAGGAAAATAATTGTTTTTAAAGATTTGGATGATGTTAAAACGAAAGAAAAAGATTTACAACACGTTATTAAAACTTGGTTAAGTAGAGTTGATAAATAAAACTTAGGTTTTACCCCTTACAAAAAAAGTCCCGACTATGAGTCAGGACTTTAATTATCATAAGATCCCGACCTTTTATTCGGGATCATAGCTGTTTGTTTTATTCAGCTACAACTTCGAAAGGAACTTTAACTTTCACTTCTTTGTGTAAGTTTAAGTTAGCTACGTACTCGCCAACCATTTTAGGTTCAGTTTCGAAAGTGATTCGACGACGATCTACATCAAAGCCTTTAGCTTTTAATGCATCAGCAATCATAATTGTATTTACTGCGCCAAAGATTTTTCCAGTTTCGCCAGCTTTAGCACCAATGCTCAATTTCACATCAGCTAAACGTTGTGCAATACCTTCTGCATCTTTTTTAATTTTATCTTGTTTAAAAGCAGCTTGTTTTAAGTTTTCTGCTAATACTTTTTTAGCAGATGGTGTAGCTAATTGTCCAAAACCTTGAGGAATTAGATAATTACGACCGTAACCTGGTTTTACTGTAACGATATCGTCTTTCTCACCTAGTGATTTGATATCTTGCTTTAAAATAATTTCCATTCTCTGCGCTTATTTTAATTGGTCAGTAACGAAAGGCAACAAACCGATATGGCGGGCACGTTTAACCGCTTGAGCCACTTTACGTTGAAACTTTAATGAAGTACCTGTTAAACGACGTGGTAAAATTTTACCTTGGTCATTAATGAATTTCAATAAGAAGTTTGCGTCTTTGTAATCGATATATTTAATACCATTTTTTCTAAAACGGCAGTATTTTTTTCTGTTATCGTCCACTTTAGGAGCGGTAACATATTGTATTTGATCCTTTGCCATTATACTCCAGCCTCCTCTTTCTTAGGTTTTTTGTTGAAAGCTCCACTACGTTTTTTCTCACTATAAGCAATCGCATGGCGATCTAATCTTACTGTTAAGAAACGTAACACACGCTCATCACGTTTTAACGCTAATTCTAACTTGCTAACTACTTCACCATCAGATTTGTATTCTGTAAGGTGAAAAAATCCACTTGCTTTTTTTGCAATCGGATACGCTAATTTTCTCAGACCCCAATTGTCTTCTGCGACAATTTCGGCTCCGCTATCAGTGATAATGCTTTTGAATTTGGCTACTGCCTCTTTCGCAACATCTTCTGATAACAACGGGGTAAGAACGATAACAGTTTCGTACTGATTCATCTTTGTTATTTAATTGTTTTTATTAGTTAATTTCCGTCACTAAAACGGGTTGCAAATGTACTAATAAATTTCCTTAATTCAAAGAGTTTTTCGACAATTAGTTATAAGACGAAAAAGAGGTTAACCATCTAAATGATCAACCTCTTTGCTTTTTTTATAGTGTATTCTTAATGTATTTTAAAAGTCTCAATATGCTCTTCACCTTTATAGCTTACCATAAATGTAAGTTCTTTTGCATCTGTTCTGCTTACGTCGAATTTCTGAGTAAGAGTAGCTGAGGTATAAGCTTTGCTAAA
The DNA here is from genome assembly GCF_037482965.1 of Pedobacter anseongensis. Classification (NCBI taxonomy): domain Bacteria; kingdom Pseudomonadati; phylum Bacteroidota; class Sphingobacteriia; order Sphingobacteriales; family Sphingobacteriaceae; genus Pedobacter; species Pedobacter anseongensis. Next base: position 285,126 of record NZ_JBBHKB010000002.1, read on the forward strand.
CAACTGATCATTATATTCATTCACAATAACCACGTTTACTGCATCTTTATCTTGATTTTTAACGTTCAAGATAATCATATCCTTTTCTTTAACTAATACAGGCTTAAAAAGTTCTGTAACCAAAGGAGTAGAAAGTATTGCTTTACCGTCTATAATTGCAATTGTATACGTTGTAAGTTTTGATGGAGTTTCTAATTTTAAGGTATAATTTCCATTTGGGAAAGATTCTAGATTATAAACCTTTTTGGCAGCACCAGTAGCGTGGATTTTTTGCTCGTAAACCACTTCATCTTCAGCAGTTAAAATCGAAAGGTTAATATCATGCCCTTCATTGATGAGAAATTCTATCGATTTTTCATCGCCAGCTTTAACCTTTACTGAAAATTTATCATCATTTGCAAAAGCACCGAAAGAAGTAAATAATATGGCTGTTAGTAAACTAATTTTTAAGAAAGTTTTCATAATAAATCGTTTAAGGAGTTAATAAATTAATAATATCCAAAAGTACCTCTCATTTTACTGCTTTTTTTATTCCATATTCCCTTATATCTATGCTAGATTAACCACTTTACATTATCTTAACATATAAAGTATCAATAAAGCATAATTTTTTAAGTATTTTTGCGATAGAGATGATAAAACGTATTAAACCTAGCTTTGAAATTGTCGAATCTTCGTTCGGAAGTTCATTTTATTATTCAAAATATGTAGAAAATGAGAATAATAAGGCCCATTTATGGCATTATCATCCCGAAATTGAAATTGTTTTTGTAAATGGTGGCGCTGGAAAACGGCAAATTGGAAGCCATATCTCTTATTATACAGATGGCGATTTAATTTTAATCGGAAGCAATCTACCGCATTGTGGATTTACCAATGAGCATACTGGAAATAAAAACGAAACGGTTATCCAATTGAAACCAGATTTTCTAGGATCTACTTTTTTTAACCTACAAGAAACAAAATCTATTCTAGAGTTATTCGACAAAGCCAAGGGCGGAATTGCATTTGGTAGAGAAACGATGCGAGCAGTTGGCCCTCGTATCGAATTAATGGAAGAACAAGCTCCATTCGAGCGCCTACTTAGTTTACTTTCAGTTTTAAAAGACCTTAAAAACGCTACCGATTATAAAATCTTGAACGCTTCTGGCTTTTCGATGGAAATGCAAGTACAGGATAACGATCGAATTAATATGGTGTTTAACTACGTTAAAGATCATTTTACAGAAGAAATTAGTTTAGAAACCATTTCAGATATGGCTAGCATGACCGTACCCTCTTTCTGCAGGTATTTTAAAAAAATCACCAAAAAGACTTTTACCCAGTTCGTAAACGAGTACCGCATTGTACACGCTTCGAAGTTATTGGCCGAAAAACAAATCAGCATCGCCAATATTAGTTACGAGAGCGGATTTCATAATTTTAGCCATTTCAATAAATTATTTAAAGAATTTACAGGCAAGAGTGCATCTCAATACCGAAAAGAACTAAAATCGGTGATCAATTGATGCCAATATGCTATTGAATAATTACCTTCTTAAAATACCAGCCATTTGGATCAATTACTGGCTGAATTTTGCTTTTAATTTGTAGTTCCTCACCCCTTTTGGTATTTACGAAATCGATTTTCTGTATGCCAATATCTGTAAGTACCTCGAAAGTTAATTTCATCGGCATATTCTGTAGACGAATAAGGTAGGTATCGGGCTTAACCTTGGTCAGTTCGATATCAATGGTCTCTGCTTTGTATAAATAAAAATCAAAAAGTGGTTTAAGATCTCGTTTTGCATAGCGAGAGAAATGCTTCTCTACATCATTACTATTTAAAAAGCGGTTATATGGGTAAACCACATCTGTACTTAATTGCTTAAGCGCTGGAAAAAATAGTGAATCACCAAGAACATATCTGAGCGTATGCATAAAAAATGCCCCTTTGTTATAAACATCTCCATTGTAAACCTCTTTCATGTTAAGTCCGTCTCCTAAAACTATGGGTTTCTTATTGGCGATTCCTCTCCTTTTGCTTAGCATTACCGAATCATATCCTTTTTCGCCTAACCAATCTCTAAAAAACAGCGCGTCTGCATAGGTGGTAATGCCTTCTTGAATCCACATGTGTGCCCAATCTGTATTGGTAATTTTATTTGCGAACCACTCATGTGCAAACTCATGAAATAAGTTTGCCGAAAACTCAAATTTCGGGTATTGCGTAAATTCAAATGGCCCTCCAAATGTAATCATCGTTTGGTGCTCCATCCCTGGGTTGGGCACTTGAGCAAGGCCAATTTTCTCTTTAATCCATGGATATTCTCCAAAATACTTCTCCAGTACTCGAGTATCGCGTTCGCGCATATCTAATAATTTCGTAGCCTTTTCCATATACCCTGGCAGCAAATAAAACTGCATTGGCACCTTCGTACCATTTATAGTGGTATACGCTCTTTCTGCTACCTCGTACTTTCCAATATTAAAAAGGATGCAATAATTACTAATGGTATAATTCGTTTTCCAATGCCAAGTGCTAAGATTATTCTTTTGTGGTTTTACCGACTGCAAAAGTCCTGGCCCTGCAACCGACAAGCCCTTTGGAATAGTAATGTATAAATCTGCTCCTTCGTTGGGCTCATCGCTTGGGTGATCTTTACATGGAAAATATATTTTTGCGCCATTTAACTGACAATTAATTGCCACCCAAGCATTTCCAGCTTTATCTTTAGTCCAGGTAAACCCTCCATCCCAAGGTGGATTAATCGCAATCGGTGGTTTCCCTTCATAATTAATTTTAACGATGTGCCTACCTGTCGAAATTTTTGGCTTTAATACTAACACAGAATCATGTTGATGCTTAAATGTAACGGCAACTTTATCTAACCAAATTGATTTGATTTTGTAAACATCAATTAAGTCGAGCAAAAGGGTATCGGCAGGCTGTATCAAATCAACCGTAATCTCGGCGAAACCACTGATGGCTTGCTGGTCGATAGCTATATTCAAATTTAAAGTATAATGACGGATATCCATATTTGCCTGTAGCGGCTTTAGTTTTCCGCCAGAAAAAATGTCTAGTTTTAGCTGTGCTTTGCTAGCCTGACAACAGAATAAAAGAATAAAAAGAATATTTAGTTTAGCCAAAAATTTCATCTGCGGAGATTTTAGATTTAGAACTAATTTACACTAAAAATTTTCTTATTTTCGTGGCGATGGAAAATTTTATCGTTTCGGCACGTAAATACCGTCCCGCTACATTCGAAACTGTAGTTGGGCAGCAACACATTACGGGTACCTTAAAAAACGCCATCAAAAACAATCAACTTGCTCAGGCCTTCTTATTTTGTGGTCCGCGTGGTGTTGGAAAAACCACTTGCGCACGCATTTTAGCTAAAACAATAAACTGTACTGCCCCAACGGCTGATGTAGAAGCGTGTGGTATATGCGAGTCTTGTGTTTCTTTTCAAACGGGTCACTCCTTTAACTTCCACGAGCTCGATGCCGCATCGAATAATTCGGTAGATGATATACGGAGTTTGATTGAACAAGTTCGCATCCCACCCCAAGCTGGAAAATATAAAATTTATATTATAGATGAGGTTCACATGCTTTCGGCGAATGCTTTTAATGCCTTTCTAAAAACGTTAGAAGAACCACCAAGCTATGCTATCTTTATCTTAGCAACTACCGAGAAGCATAAAATTTTACCAACCATTTTATCCCGTTGTCAGATTTTCGATTTCAATAGAATTCAGGTAGAAGATATTGCCACTCACTTAACTAAAATTGCTCTTCGCGAAAACATTAGTGTGGAGGCCGATGGTTTGCATATTATTGCGCAAAAGGCAGATGGGGGATTGCGTGATGCACTTTCGATGTTCGATCAGATTGTAAGTTACACCAATAAAAATGTAACCTATAAATCGGTAATCGATAACTTAAACATCTTAGATTACGATTATTATTTCAAATTGGTTAATTATTTAACTAGTGGCGATGTTAGTCAATCCCTATTGCTATTTAACGAGATATTGAACAATGGCTTTGATGGAAATAATTTTATCAATGGCTTAGCGAGTCACCTTCGCAATTTATTGGTGGGCAAAGATGGGCAAACCATCCAACTGCTTGAAGTGAGCGATAACATTAAGCAAAAATATTTAGCACAGAGTAAGCAAACTGATCTTGGCTTTATATTAACCGCTTTAAATCTGGCCAATCAATGCGATTTGGTATATAAAAACAGTAAAAACCAGCGTTTACAAGTAGAGTTGTCGCTCATTAAAATGTGTCATATCCATTCGGTTATTCAACTCGCATCAAATCCTGGCACTCCTCAAAAAGCAACTGACACCGATCAGGATAAAAAAAAAACTTTAATTAGTTCGGCGACTGGGAAGACCGAAAGCCGGGAAGAACGAAAGAACGAAAGATTAGAACAAATCGTCCAAACAACGCCCAACGACTCACACCCTACGCTAAGTGATTTAAAAAGTTTCTTGGATAAAGAGGATTTGCACGACTTACCTGATCATTTGAATGTGGCATTGCCAACTGAAATTCCTGAGGAACGCCCAAAACCATCTGTATCTACTAGCAGATCAATTAAAATTCAACCCCTCAGTACAAATGCAGTAGCTTCTTTAATCCCATCGCTTACCGATTTAGAGCGAATTGCAAGTGGGGAGGAAGAAAAAGGCCCTCAATATGTAAGTGGGAATGAAAAGCAAGATTTTAGTGAAGAACAATTTTTTGAGCTTTGGAAGGCATATACGCAAAAAGCAAAAGATCAAGATAAAATCCATCTTTACACCTTAATGAACAACACCCCGCTGCTCAATGGAACAGAAATTACGGTTTTAGTAGAAAACTCTGCCCTAGAAAGCACATTACAGGACGAAAAAATCGAGCTCTTAAACTTTCTGCGCACCGCATTAAAGAACTTCGATTTACAAATTGCCATTAAACGTGCAGAAAACGTAGGAACCAAACGTATTTATACCAATAAAGATAAATATGCCTACATGGTTGATAAAAACCCACAATTAGAAGAAATGCGTAGACGATTTAACTTGGATATTAATCCGTAGAGAAACTTCTCGACTAACTCAAAGAATCATTCTTCGGATACCCCTCTTCATCTAAATCATCCCTAAGATCTTCGTCTGTACGTGCTAATATTTCATCTTCAGCGCTCAACAACACGCTATCGCCATTGCTATCAATATGCATACCCAGTTCATCTAGCTTATCTTTGACCTTCTCCACATCGGTTGCATACTCATCACCAACATAAGGATTAGCCTCATCGTAGGTAGAATCATCATCAATAGACCCTGCGGCAACGGTTTCGTAGGGCATCGGATGGTCGTACTCTTTATCTTCTCCTTTTACATCCAATTCATAGCTTTGTTTCTCTTTATCAAAAGATAAATCGTTAAAATCTTTTGTTTCTCCAAGATCGCTTTTATGCAACTTATCGTTCGATGGCTTATTGTTCGGTGCTGTACTCATGATGATTTGTTTTAGTACTAAGATAACGAACTTAATCGACGTATTGTTTTAATACAATACTAACATCCTCATTTTCCGTTCCTGTTTTTCAATTTTAAGGCCTAATGCTGTAATTGATTTAAAAATCTCCTCCTGTGTTCTCATTTCTACAGTCGTTTTAATATCAAATTTGCCTTTTAAATTAGTTTCATCTACTACGGGAAGCGTGAGTTCATTGCTCAAATAATCGTTAGCAAAATCCCTTATAGTTACCGCGGTACCCTCGTAGCCACGACCGCTAAAACCATAACCTGTTTTCTTATCAGACAACGCCAAGTTAAAACCAGCATTCGTAATCACATATACAGGAATAGTTTTATAAGTTATCCTAGCCTTAACCGGTAACACTGCATTTAGCTTTTGCTGGAAAATAGTATATAAGCTATCCTTTTCTTCGGGGCTTACCAAAATATCGACACAATAACGTTGGCTTTTATCTTGATAATTATTTACCTTTCTCTCGTCCACTTCGTAAATAATTTGGTTAGTAGACACAATATCATAGGCGGTTTTATACAAATTTGTAATACCTACATTTACAAAACTAAGCCTTCTGTTTGCATAGGGGCTTGTACCGCTGTAAATTGTCGACATTCCTTGTTGTCCAACCATATAACTTCGTACCGTGAAATTCGATGCTAAGGTGGTATCCACATTAAACACATCGCTAGTTTTGGCAACTGGCTTTTCCTTTAACTCGGCATCTGACCTAACTTTTTCACCCTTAAATAAACTATCCAATAGTCCTTGAGTAATGGAATGCGTTTTCACCAATGCAACAATTTCCTTGTTTGCATTTAAAATAGCACTGTGACTAACAGACGAAAAATTAAAAAGATTGTATAATAACCATGTGGTGTCGGTTGCTAGCCAAATGGTGGTGGGTTTGGTTTTAAGGTAGTTGCGTAGTTTTACTGGAGGATCGTCTGATAAAGCGACGACTTGAACTTTACCCGCATTTGCCTTTTGCAATTTAGAGAGTGCATCCATTTCGGGTATGCAAGGACTACACCACGTACCCCAAAAATTAAGAATATAGAATTTTTTGTCTTTTTGCTGGCTGATGTCTATATGGGCAGTTGGCGCATTGATCATGTTCGTTATGGGAATAGCAGGAAATTGATCGCCAGGTTTAAGGATTAGGCCTTGACAAAAGCCACCTAGTGGCATCAAGGAAATAAAAAAGATGAATATTGATTTCATGTTTGTGTGATTGATGAGCAAAGTTGAACATTGTCGATAAGAAATACAGTTAACGTTTAGTTATCGAATGTTATACTATGTTAACGGAGCTAAATGAAGTAGCTTTAATTACTAAATTTGAGGATGCAAAAAAACGGTTTCTTACTTACCATTCTCTGCTTAGTTGCCATTGCGGTTCTTTTAGGCTTACAGGGCTACTGGATCAGTAAGTATTATGCGCTCACCAAAAAGAACTTTGCTACTGAAGTAAATCTAGCATTTGAAGATGCCATTAAAAAAGAATTCAGCAATCGCGCCGACTCGATCGAAAAAATACTGACGGAAAGATTATTGGATACCAGTTATTTTTTGCTAACCAGCAAGTTTAATAAAACACAAAATCGGGTAATTTACACGGTTAAAAGTAATAAAAACAAAACCGATAAGTATTCGAGTTCTTTCTCTTTGGCAGATCTTAATATCGAAATTGGGAAAGACAACAGTGTAATCATTAGAAATAAAATTGCAGTATCTTTTGCCAATCTTCTGCGAAATGAAGACCTAGAAAATCATATTGTGTACTACAGAACCCAAGACCTCGGCAACTTCATGTTCGAAATTGTCGGAAAAATGCAGTTTGACACGCTTAATCTGCGTCCTGTTTTAAATAAATATTTAACAGAACGGTCTATTTTTGTTGATTATACTTTTTACACCAAAGAGAAAGACAGCACTACCAACAAGAGCAATTTTAATAGCGCTTTATTGAAAAAATATCCCGTAATTACGCGTGCACTTCCTACATATAGTCGAAAACCTGGCCAAAACTACGTAAGAGTAATGTTTAAAGACCCCTATTCCTATATTTTATCAAACATGTGGTTCATGCTCCTTTCCTCCCTTTTCTTAGTCGTACTCATTGCCTTTTGCCTAAGCTATCTACTTCGAAGTTTAAGAAATGAAAAAAGATTGGCACTCATAAAAAATGATTTTATCAGTAATATTACTCACGAGTTTAAAACGCCAATTGCCACAGCCATGTTAGCTGTCGAAGCCTTAAATGATAAAACCGTACTTGCAAACGAAGAAAAGACCGAGCGCTATTTAAAACATGCCAAGAACGAGCTTACGAGAATAAGCGCCCTAACCGACAAAATTTTAAAACTCTCGGTATACGACAATAATAACTACAGCTTGAAAAAGGAGGAGATCCAGATCAACAGCCTGATCGAAGAAATTATCGAATTACATGCCTTTCAAAAGCCAAACTGTACGCTAACATTCGAGAATAATACAGTCATAACTTCGATAAGGGTTGATAAAGAACAATTTCAACATGCCCTATCCAATATCATAGAAAACGCCATTAAATATGGAAACGATCCTATTGCCATTCAAATTACTTGCCAGCTCGATTCTTCTTACTTCATCATTTCGATAAAAGATAACGGACCCGGTATTGATGCTGCTGAAGTGCCATTTATATTCGAAAAATTTTATCGTGCAAAGCAATCTTCCACTACCACGGTAAAGGGCTATGGGTTAGGATTAAATTATGTAAAACAAATTATGCACCAGCATAACGGTTGGTATAAACTAACGAGCAGTGCAAGTGGAACTGAATTAAAATTAGCTTGGCCAGTATGAAAGGCGTAAAAATACTATTCGTCGAAGACGAACCTGCACTTGCCGAAATTATCAAAGAAAGTTTAGAGGGCAAGGGATTTACTGTATGTCATGCAACAACGGTTGCAACCGGATTAACCGCACATCATAATGAGTTATTCGATATTCTTATTTTAGATGTGATGCTGCCCGATGGCGATGGCTTTTCGATGCTTAAAAAGATACGCACCACAGACAGAACTACGCCAACCATCTTTCTAACCTCGAAATCCTTACCTACCGATGTGGTTAATGGATTTGAAAGCGGAGCAAACGACTACCTCAAAAAACCTTTCAGTATGGATGAGTTGGTGATCAGAATTCGTGCTTTATTAGGAATGGTAAACCTCAAACCTTTCGAAACGCACAAAAAGGGCATTTTTCCTATTGGTGAATTCTCATTTCATTATCCTGAAGGAGTACTTGTTTATAAGGGGACAAAAAAACAACTCACTTTCCGCGAGGCAGAAATACTTAACATGCTGCGCGTACAACAAGAAAAAATAATCTCAAGAAAAGCGCTCTTGCTAACGCACTGGGAAAACGACGATTATTTTTCGGGCAGAAGTTTAGACGTATTTATTACGAAGCTAAGAAAGTACCTAAAAGCAGACCCCTCTATTGCTATCTTAAACTTTAGAGGGCAGGGGTATAAACTGATTTATTGATTTTACACCTCGCAGGTTGGGAACCTGCGAGGTGTAAAATTTACAAACTTGCTAAAATAGTATTCAAGGTTTCGCTTGGACGCATCGCTTTTGAAGCCAATTCATCGTTTGGATGATAATAACCTCCAATATCTTGCGGTTTCCCTTGCGAACCAATTAACTCTTCCACAATCTTGCTTTCGTTTTCAAGTAAACTAGCTGCAAGTGGTGCAAATCTAGCTTTCAAATCGGCATCTTTCGATTGTGCCGCTAACGCTTCAGCCCAATACAAGGCTAAATAAAAGTGGGATCCACGGTTATCTATTGTACCCAACTTTCTACCTGGAGATTTATCTGTGGCTAAAAATTTTGCATTGGCTTCATCTAATGCATCTGCTAAAACCTGCGCCTTTGGATTATTTTGCGTTTGTGCTAAATGCTCTAAAGAAGCTTGTAAGGCTAAAAACTCACCTAATGAATCCCATCGTAAATAGCCCTCCTGGATAAATTGCTCGATATGCTTTGGTGCCGAACCTCCAGCTCCTGTTTCGAACAAGCCACCACCATTCATTAATGGTACAATAGACAACATTTTAGCAGAGGTTCCTAATTCTAGAATGGGGAATAAATCGGTCAAATAATCACGCAAAACGTTACCCGTTACCGAAATGGTATCTAAACCTTGGCGAATACGTGCTAAGGTAAATTTAGTAGCTGCTATAGGGTCAAGGATGCGAATATCCAAACCCTGAGTATCAAAATCTGCAAGGTATTTTTGCACTTTAGCAATAATCTGGCCATCGTGCGCTCTGTTTTCATCTAACCAAAATACCGCAGGTGTGGCCGATAAACGGGCTCTATTAACGGCCAATTTAACCCAATCCTGAATTGGAGCATCTTTGGTTTGACACATTCTAAAAATATCGCCCTTTTCTACTTTTTGATCAAAAAATACCTTTCCCGAAGCATCCGTTACACGAATAGTACCGTTTGCCTTCGCTTGGAAAGTTTTATCATGTGAACCGTATTCTTCAGCCTTTTGCGCCATTAGGCCTACGTTTGGTACCGATCCCATGGTGGTTACGTTAAATGCACCATGCGCTTTACAATCCTCAATTGTTGCGGTATATACCCCCGCATAACAACGATCTGGTATTAACGCCAAAGTATCCTGTGCTTTTCCATCTTTATTCCACATCTGCCCCGAGGTACGGATCATTGCGGGCATCGAAGCATCCACAATTACATCAGAAGGTACGTGGAGATTGGTTATTCCTTTATCAGAATTTACCATGGCCAAAGCCGGTCCATTTTCTATTGCCGCAGCCAATGCAGCTTCAACTTCTGCTTGTTCTGGTGTGCCGGCAATTTTTGCATACACATCGCCCAATCCATTGCTGGTATCAATATTTAATTTTTTAAAAAGTTCGGCATACTTTTTAAATACGTTGGCAAAGTAAACTTCAACAATTGCTCCGAAAATAATAGGGTCCGAAACCTTCATCATCGTTGCTTTTAAGTGGGCTGATAATAGCACACCTGCTTCTTTAGCAACACTAATTTCTTTTGCCACAAAGGCTTTTAAAGCCGATAAACTCATGGCCGAGCAATCAATTATTTCTCCTGCTTTTAGATTAGCTAAACCTTTTAATTCAGTTACCGCCCCACTAGCATCTACAAATTCTATTTTAAATTGCGATGCTTCAGCTACAGTTACTGATTTCTCTGAGCCATAAAAATCGCCTTCGCTCATGCTTGCTACTCGAGTTTTAGAATCTGCAGACCAAGCGCCCATGGTATGTGGATTTACTTTTGCATAGTTTTTAACTGCCTTTGGCGCTCTACGATCAGAATTGCCTTCTCGTAAAACTGGATTTACAGCCGAGCCTAATACTTTTCCATATTTGGCTTTTATCTCTTTTTCTTCATCTGTTTGTGCATTGTCAGGATAATTAGGCAATGCATACCCTTGAGATTGAAGTTCAGTAATGGCATCAACCAATTGAGGTATCGAAGCCGAAACATTTGGAAGTTTAATGATATTTGCTTCTGGAGTGGTGGCAAGTGATCCCAATTCGGCCAATGCATCTCCAATTTTCTGGTCATCCTTTAAATATTCAGGGAAGTTTGCTAAAATTCTTCCTGCCAATGAAATATCTCTAGTTTCTACATCAATCCCAGCCGAGGCAGTAAAAGCCTGCACGATTGGTAGTAAAGAATAGGTAGCCAACATTGGCGCCTCATCGGTTTTAGTGTAGATAATCTTCGAAGTATTTGACATATATGATTAATATTAGTAGTGATAGTTAAAATCGGCTAAAGATAAAATAAACGATTGAATTTATAGACATAGAATGGTAATTATCTACGATTTAGATTGTAAATTTGACTAAACATCATCAGCTAACATTTGTTACCATTATATGAAATATCGATTACTCCGTTCCGCTTTATGCATTTTTATAATACTAGTTGGCTTTATAAATTCTTCGAATAGTCAGACTACCCCAAAAACCACTGTTAAAACGGGATCTGGCAAAATAATAGAATTGCCGGAAGCCGACTTAACTGCAAGTAAAACCAATTTCAGTAAAGTAGTGCCATGGCCTGAAGGTAAAACACCTGTAGCTCCCGAAGGCTTTGTGGTGAGCAAATTTGCAGAGGGAATGAAAAGTCCGAGGAACATTGTAATTGCGCCAAATGGCGATGTAATTGTGGTGCTTTCGAATTCGCAGCGAACGCGGGTAGAGCAGGCGGCCAATGTGCTTTCGGGAAAGGCCCAGAGCGAAGTTCAGGGGAAAAGTGTAAACACGGTAATGTTATTTAGGGATGCTGATAAAGATGGAAAACCAGAGGTAGTTTCCACGTTCTTAACGGGGTTAAATCAGCCTTATGGCGCAGCATTCATAGGAAATTCGTTTTATATTGCCAATACCGATGGCGTTTGGATGTATCCATATCAAACTGGGGATATCGAGATAAAAGGGTCTGGCAAAAAAATACTGGAGTTGCCAGCAGGTGGTTATAATAATCATTGGACCAGGAACTTAATTGTAAATGCTGAAAAAACAAAAATCTATGTTACAGTAGGTTCTGGTAGCAATGTGGCTGAGCGCGGCTTACCGAATGAGGTGAGAAGAGCAAATATTTTAGAGATCAATCCAGATGGTTCTGGAGAAAAAATATATGGAAGTGGATTACGCAATCCTGTTGGGATGGCATGGGCGCCGGGTACAAATGCATTGTGGACAGCCGTTAATGAGCGCGATGGCCTTGGCGATGATTTAGTGCCGGATTATATCACCAGTATTAAGCCTGGGGCATTTTATGGCTGGCCTTTTTCGTATTTCGGACAAAATGAAGACCCCCGTTTAAAGGGTCAAAATCCCGAATTGGTAGCGAAGGCTATTGTTCCTGATATTCCGGTTGGTGCGCATACTGCATCGTTAGGTTTAGCGTTTTACACGGCTAAAAAATTCCCCCCAAAATATCAAGGAGGAGTATTTATCGGTCAACATGGCTCTTGGAATCGCTCTGAATTTGTGGGATATAAGGTAGCTTTTATTCCGTTTAAGCAGGGTAAGCCGACAGGTGCGATGGAAGATTTTTTAACAGGCTTTGTGAAAGACAATAAAGAGGTATATGGCAAACCCGTTGGCGTAGCTGTTGCGGAAGATGGAGCTTTATTAGTAGCTGACGATGTAAGTGGCATTATCTGGAGAGTTGCGGCAAAATGATGTTAAAATCTGTTTTTTCTTTTTTATTAAGTTTGTCGCTCATCAATTGTTTCGCACAGGTTAAAACTGCAGACAGCGTAAAGAAATTGGATGAAATTACAGTTAAAGGTTTTTATAATCAGCAGCCTTTGCTACGTTCGGTTAGTGCGGTTAGCCTAGTTGATTCTTCGCTAATCCGCTATCAAAATACGGCGTCTTTTGTTGGCTTAGCGAACACTGCCGCAGGTGTACGGATGGAAGAGCGTTCGCCAGGAAGCTATCGCTTTTCGCTACGGGGGAGTTTATTGCGTTCACCATTTGGTATTCGGAACGTTAAAATGTATGTAGACGACTTTCCGTTAACCGATGCAGGCGGTAATACTTATCTCAATTTAATCGATGTAAAAAGTGTAAGTGGATTAGAAATCTATAAAGGTCCAGAGGCGAGTACCTTTGGCGCAAATACAGGCGGAGCGATTTTAATTAACAGTACTTCGCTAGATAAAAATAGTATCGAAATAGGCACCTCAGTAGGCTCTTATAGACTCTTTAAACAATATGCAAATGTTGTACACACCTTTAAAAATTATCGTTTTAGTTTAACCCAAGGCTATCAAAAAAGTGATGGGTATAGAGAAAATAGCGCGCTAAAGCGAAACTTTATCCAAACCACACAGGCATGGGATTATAGTTCGAAAGGGCAGCTAAAAGCATTGATTTTCGTGAGCGATTTGTCCTATCAAACACCTGGGGGTTTAACTGCTTCACAATTCGCGTTAAATCCTCGTTTAGCGAGGCCAGCCACCCCTACCTTACCTGGAGCCCTTACCCAGCACGCCGCTATTTATAACAAAACCATTTTCGGAGGGTTATCGAATTCATATATATTTAACTCGAGGTTAAAGCATGTTATCGCCCTATTTGGAAGTTATACCGATTTTAAGAATCCATTCATCACGAATTACGAAAAACGGTATGAAAATACGGCCGGAATGCGGACTTTTTTAGATTATGCTATCCGTGGGGCCAATTTTAACTGGAATGCGCAATTAGGAGCAGAAAGTTCGTCTACAGGAACCGTATTTCATAATTTCAACAATGTTGCGGGCAATGCAACTTCATTACAGGCAAAAGACAATTTAACTGCCGCTCAAACTTTTGCTTTCTTCAGAGTTAATTTGGATATTGATCAGCGCATATTGGTCGAATTAGGAAGTAGCTTAAACTTCTACAAATATAGGTATATGAGCATTTTTCCAACGGCTATTTCACAAAAGCAAAAGAGATTTGCAAACCAACTTATGCCAAAGTTGGCGCTATCTTATCTCATAAAACCTTCATTTTCTATCCGCGGATCGATGAGTAAAGGTTATTCACCCCCTACCTTAGCCGAAGTACGCTCGTCAGACAACCTCATTAATATCAATTTACAACCTGAGTACGGATGGAATTATGAACTTGGATTCCGGTTTAAATCAATGAACAATAGATTCTATTCAAACTTCAATATTTTTTCCTATCACTTAAAAGACGCTATTGTTAGGCGACTAAACATAAACGACACCGAATATTTTGTAAATGCCGGCGGCACAAAACAACAAGGCCTTGAAATTGAAGGCATAGGATGGCTTATGCCACATGTTCTGCAAATACGAAGCAGTTATACCTATAGTAAATTTAGATTTCAAGATCTTTCCAATGCTGGTAATAACTATTCTGGAAATAAATTAACTGGCGTACCTGATCATTCTCTTGTAAGCAGTGCAGAAGTAACGTTTGCGAAAAGTGCTTTCCTTTTTGCACAACATAGTTATACCTCATCTATTCCCTTAAACGATGCAAATAGCATTGAAGCAAAATCTTATCATGTTACTGAATTAAAAGCAGGGTTAAGAAATTTAAGGATAGGAAAAGCTAAGGCAGAATTATTTTCAGGCATAAATAACTTATTTAGTGCAAATTATAGTTTAGGTAACGATTTAAATGCTGCAAATGGCCGCTTTTTTAATGCTGCTGCAAAAATTAACTACTACTTTGGGCTGGGTGTAAAGTTTTAATTTGTAATTACTTTACCTATATTCAAACTTTAAATCTAACCAAATATGTCGCAATATATCCTTTCCCTAGATCAGGGAACTACAAGCTCAAGAGCAATTATTTTTGATAAGAAAGGCGAAGTAATTGCCGTAGCTCAAAAAGAATTTACACAGATTTTTCCACAATCGGGATGGGTAGAGCACGATGCTTTAGAAATATGGTCGTCGCAGGCCAGTGTGGCCGCCGAAGCCACAGTTAAGGCCGGAATTAACGGAAAGAACATCGCTGCAATGGGTATTACCAATCAACGTGAAACCGTTATTGTATGGGATAAAAACACAGGTAAGCCAATTTATAATGCAATTGTGTGGCAAGATAGAAGAACAGCTCCTTTTTGCGAAGAATTAAAACAAGCGGGAAAAGAAGAGATGATCCGAAACAAAACAGGCTTACTCATCGATGCTTATTTTTCGGCTACTAAAATAAAATGGATGCTCGATAATGTTCCCAATGCTCGTGCAGAAGCTGAGGCCGGAAATTTAATCTGCGGTACGGTAGATACTTGGTTAATTTGGAATTTTACTAAGGGCGAATTGCATGTTACGGATGTAACCAATGCGTCGCGCAGCTTGCTTTTTAATATCCATACCATGGCATGGGATGATGAATTATTAGCCTTATTTACCATTCCGAAAAGCATGCTTCCCTCAGTTAAGCAATCTAGCGAAGTGTATGGAGAAACAAAATCTACCCTATTTGCCCACCCCATTCCAATAGCGGGTATAGCCGGCGATCAACAAGCAGCTTTATTCGGCCAAATGTGTACCCAACCGGGTATGGTGAAAAACACCTATGGTACAGGTTGTTTTATGTTAATGAATATTGGTAAAGAGCCTAAACTTTCGAAAAATAATTTATTAACTACCGTTGCTTGGCAGATAAATGGTGAAACAAATTACGCCCTAGAAGGCAGTATTTTTATTGCAGGGGCGGTAGTGCAATGGTTACGAGATGGGCTAGGTATAATTAAAACCGCTGCCGATATTGAAGAGTTGGCCTTAAAAGTTGAAGATACCGGTGGTGTTTATTTTGTTCCCGCATTTGCAGGCTTAGGTGCACCATATTGGGATTCTAATGCAAGAGGCACCATTGTTGGCTTAAGCAGAGGCACTACGGCTAGCCACATTGCACGTGCAGCAATCGAATCGATAGCTTACCAAACAGCCGATGTGCTAAAAGCAATGGAGGCGGATGCCGGCGTAAAGATTAAAGAACTACGAGTAGATGGCGGAGCAACGGCAAACAACATTTTAATGCAGTTTCAAGCAAACCTATTAAATTGTAAGGTAATTAAACCGCGAGTAGTCGAAACCACGGCACTAGGGGCTGCCTATTTAGCGGGCTTAGCTACCGGCTTTTGGAAAGACATTGCCGAAATACAGCAATTATGGGAAAGCGATACTGTATTTGACCCTATAGCAGCAACTAGCGAAACCGAAAAAGGTTTTGTAGAGTGGAAAAGAGCAGTACATGCTACCCAAAGTTGGAGCAAATCTTAAAAACTTAATTAAAATCTTATAAAAATGACACCAATTATTGCAGAATTTATAGGCACAGCCATCCTTATTCTTTTGGGCGGTGGCGTGGTAGCTAATGTTGTATTAAACGAAACCAAAGGAAATAATAGTGGGTGGATCGTGATTACCACGGCCTGGGCACTTGCCGTTTTTATCGGAGTAACCATTGCAGGGCCTTATAGTGGTGCCCATCTTAATCCTGCCGTAAGTATAGGCTTAGCTATTGCTGGGAAATTTGCTTGGGCCGATGTACTGCCTTATTGTGCTGCACAACTAGCAGGTGCGATGCTAGGTTCTACCTTAGTTTGGGTTTTTTATAAAGATCATTTCGATAAAACTACTGACAAAGGTTTACTCGCAGCCCCTTTTGCTACATCGCCAGCCATCCGTAATTTAGCGTCTAATTTAGTGAGTGAGATTATTGGAACATTTGTACTTATTTTTAGTATATTTTATATTACAGGCGCAGAGTTAAGTGAACCTAAAACGCCAATTGGTTTAGGGGCAGTGGGCGCCATTCCAGTTGCTTTTTTAGTTTGGGTAATTGGTTTAGCTCTAGGTGGAACAACGGGTTATGCCATTAATCCAGTAAGGGATTTAGGGCCTCGAATTATGCATGCCATTTTACCAATTAAGAATAAAGGCGGTAGTGATTGGGGTTATGCTTGGGTGCCAATTTTAGGACCGATAATTGGCGCGGCAATGGCAGCTTTGTTATATTTACAGTTGTTGTAGATTCTGTAATCTTTTTCACCCACTGAACCACCTTGGTAGCTGGCAACATTATATGGAAGCCAAATGGTTCAAGCATAGCTAAGCTACATTGGTTTTGGTTTGCACTTGCTAATTTTTATTTACCGATATGCCCTAAGATTTACTTGTGTCTCTGAAACGTTAACTATTAACGTAAACTATATAAAAATGCCAGCAACCAACAGCTGGCATTTTCGTCGCATTCTGAACAATTATACTTCAGTTTCTGTATCAGTAGGTTTTACTACCAATTGAACATCATGCACTACAATTTCCGTAGTGTAGCGCTTTTGTCCATCTTTGGTGGTATAAACCTGGCTGACTAGTTTTCCCTCAATTGCAATTTCTGCTCCTTTTTTTATTAATTTGACTGCATCGTCTGCCTTCGCATTCCAAAACACCAAATTAAACCATTGGGTTTGCTTACTGTCTTCGCCAGTTTTAGTTTTGTAGTATTCATTAATAGCAACACTTACCCGGGCAACTTTCTTGTTGCTTTCAAAAGGTGTTACAATTAAATCACTTCCTGCAAATCCTACTAAATGTACGCTGTTTTTTAAATTGTTCATTCTCTTAACTATTAAGGTTTCTGATTGTTAACGAACAGTAGTCAACCCGACTACCGACAGAACAAAGATGCAACTCAAAAAAGCGTTAGTCGTATGATAACCATATATATCCGGATAAAAACAGATAAAAATTTCCAGCATAATATTTTCTTTTCTTCAATACTATTTTGTAGGTTTAGGGTAATCATCCCATAATTAAATCTAATAATTATGGAACGTTTCTGTTTAGAATGTAAAACCCTGCTCAATGGTAGGGCAGATAAAAAATTTTGTGACGATCACTGTCGCAGCAGCTTCAATCACCACTTAAGAGCGGATGAATTTACCTTCGTAAATAGGGTGAATCAAATTCTTAAAAATAATAGAAGAATCTTAAAAAGCCATTATCAATTCACCAAAAACAACGTAAAACGGGAATACCTTTCCATTAAAGGGTTTGATTTTAATTATTATACATGTAGCCATCTGGCAGAAAAAGGCAAAACTTACTTCTTTTGTTATGAATATGGCTATTCGGTTCTTGAAAACGATGAATTGCTGCTTGCAAAAAAGGAGGAAAAGTGAACGAGAATGTAATTATTAATACGAGGACACAGCTTATTTTAAAAGAATTTAAAGAGAGACAACGTCTTTTTCGATAGATCACGGCCTAAAAGGCATGTTCAACTACCTAAAGTTATCAGCGAAGAAAAAATAATTGCTGGATTATTAATTATAGAAAACCTCAAACATCGAACATTATTATTACTGGCTTACAGTTACGGATTAAGGGTATCGGAAGCTGTAGGAATACGTGTCCAAGATATAAATAGCGACAGAATGCAAGTTTCGATTGTGAAAGTCATGGAGCAATAGCGATCAACAATGGAGAAAGTTTAACGAAAAAGAGATCAAGTTAATAAAAAGCATTGAGTAACCTTTCTCTAACAATTGAATACGCCTAACAGCGGTTTTACAAAATTGGCGGAAATTCAACTTCAACCTGTTATATTGCATAGAATTTAACGCAACCGCCAACTTGCGTAAAGCCCCCGGAACGTTATATGTAATGCCCAAGCGCCCCTGCATTTCGTAAAACAATCAGAATTAAGAAAAACTTTGTAAATTTGTTAAGCTATATTTGAAAATGGATAGACCTAAAGCATTCATACCGGAAATCAAAAAGCTTTGTAAAACGTACAAGGTCAAGACCTTATATGCTTTCGGATCGATTTTAACGGATAAATATAATAATAAAAGCGACATCGACTTAATTGTAGATTTCTCTAACATCCCTGTGGAAGATTATGCAGACAATTACTTTGACTTTAAATTCTCACTTCAAGACATCCTTAAAAGACCTGTTGATTTATTAGAGGAAAAGGCAATAAAAAACCCATACTTCCGACAATCTGTCGACAAACAAAGACAACTTGTTTATGGACAATGAAATAAAGCTTGGCTTTATGATATCCTAAATGCTATCATGGAAATCGAAAGTTTCTTTAATGATAGACCAAAAGAATTTATTAACTATCAGAACGATCTTCGAACAAAAAGAGCCGTCGAGAGAAATATTGAAATTATTGGCGAAGCTCTAAATAGAATCTTGAAACGTAATGAGACAATTGAAATAAAAAATTCAAGAAAAATTGTTGATGCAAGAAATAGAATAATACACGGATATGATTCTGTTTCAGACGATGTTGTTTGGGGAATTGTTGTACGACACCTTCCTATTCTGCAAATAGAAATTCAAACCTTACTGGAAGAGTAGCCAAGCACTACAAATAACAACAGTTTGACTAAATTGGTTGGAAATAATCTAAAAACTTTCCACCGCCTTAAAAATTTATCGTAACCTCCAACTTCGCCAAGCTGCGGCTCGTTATATGCAATACTGGACTCATACCTTTCTATCGGCTAGCCTCCAGTAGAACAACCATTTCAAGACCAATAATCCGTAACATTATTTGATAAATTGAGGATTAATGCCGATAAAAATCATCACTAGGCACTAACCTATCAATACTTAACTGATACATCTTGGGCTGAATATCGTTGCGTCCCTGCATAGTAGAATTATAAATTACTAACACAAGAATAAGAATAACGATTTGATTTACAATATTTTAAATTAATAAAACATCCTTTAAGCATAACTATTTATAGTGTATTTTTTTTGGAAAACAAGTTGTGCAACAAGCACAAAGGTTTTACAAAATTGGCGGAGAATTGAATTCCCACCTATTCCAATGCATAAAATTTATTGTAACCGCCACCTTCGCCAAACCCCAGAACGTTATAGGCAATTTTAGAGCAACACCCTACAACGTACAGGCTTTGCAAATACCGACAAGGACACAGTTCATTTGTTGGACTTGATATTTTTCGGGAACTGAAAATTCGACGAGTGTGGGCAGACACTCAATAGTTTCACATTTGGTGCATCTAAAATGAAAATGATTCCCCGGGATAATTACATCATCACATTTCACACAGACAGCAAAATACTGTTTGCCATCATCCGCAACAATTCTATGGACAATTTCATCTTCACAGAAACGGTTCAAAATTCTGTAAATAGTAGCTCTGTCAGCATTCACATCCATTTGCTTTACAATAGCATCTTGGCTCATTGCCCTTCTTTTGCTTGTTAAGACAGACAAAACAGCCTCTTGGGTTGCGGTATTTCTTCGTTTCATCATAAAACAAAGTTAGTCAAAAAAAACTAATGCGACAAATTTGCAATAATTATCGCGACAATGTTGCATTAATGAAATTAAATCCTATCTTTGCCCAAAATATTTGCAGAAATGACAAGAAGAGAAATCATAAAACAAGGCAGATTTGCACTTACAGCTTTGGCATTCCCCTTTTCGTTAACTGCATTCAAAATTCAATAGTATGACAGACAATAAAAATTTTGAAGTAATTATCATTGGTGGCAGCTATGCAGGTCTTTCTTCTGCAATGGCATTAGGGCGTTCATTACGAAATGTGTTAGTTATTGACAGTGGGAAACCCTGCAATATTCAAACACCATATTCACATAATTTTTTGACGCAAGACGGAAAAACACCTAAAGAAATTTCAACTATTGCCAAGCAACAAGTTGAAAAATATGAAACCGTTAAATTTTATCAAGGTCTTGCAACAATTGGAACAAAAACCGAAAATGGCTTTGAAATAACTACTAGCACAAACGACATCTTCACAGCGAAAAAAATAATTTTTGCAACGGGAATAAAAGACACAATGCCCAACATTAAAGGCTTTGCAGAATGTTGGGGTATTACAGTTATTCATTGCCCATATTGTCATGGATACGAATTTCGCAAAAAGGCAACAGGAATATTTGCCAATGGTGCAAGGGGATTTCATTTAGCAACTTTGGTAAATAATCTTTCTGATAGTGTTACTCTACTAACCAATGGTAAAGCTGATTTTAATGAAGAGCAATTTTCCAAACTCAAAAAACATAACATAGAAATAATAGAAACAACCCTAACAGAAGTTGAACATGAAAGCGGAAAAATCAAGCAGGTAATTTTCTCAGACGGCACTAAAAAAAGCTTTCACGCACTTTATGCGGCTTTACCATTTACACAACATTCAGACCTGTTAAAATCATTAGGTTGTGAATTTACAGAGCAAGGCTATATTAAAGTAAGTCCGTTTCAAGAAACAAATATCAGCGGTGTTTTTGCTTGTGGCGACAATACAAATATGTTGCGCTCTGTTGCCAATGCTGTGCATTCGGGCAACCTAACTGGTGCAGTAGTAAATGCAAAATTAGCAGAAGAAAAATTTTAAAAATGGTAGAAGTTTTTATAACCAATATTCAACGTAAAATTCAAGCAGAAGATATTTTAGACGCCATTCAAAACGCTGACTTGACCTTAATGAAACCGATTTGCCTTTTCCTTGTGGACATACAATTTTACGAGTTGAAGGTAGCCAAATCAATTCGGAAAACATCTTGGCGAAAGTCAATGACTTAGGTTTTAAATGCAAAATTTTGCAAGACAAAATTTGCATAAATAATTAAACCAATGACAGATACGGCTAAATTTACTTATTAGATAAAGCCGAAAGAGAAAAGCTAATCCAAGACTGCTACAATCAGCTTAATGAAAAGGGATTTATGGTTTTCACAGCAATTACAAAACAAGCAGAAATTTATGGGCAAGGAACACAAATTGGTATAGATAGATTTGAAATGTTTGGTGGCGTAAAAAATTTCTTCTGCGACAGCGAAACTATTTAAGAAGAGTTTGGTAAAACAGGCCATTTTGAAACGACAGAAGTAATAGAAAACTACCCCTTTAATCAAATGCCGAAAAACATAAAAACAAACTCCGCACAGAAATGAAGAAAAACTCCTATAACTGCGGCTTTGCATAATGGAGGATTTCGTTCTTCGTATGAACATTTATGCTATCTTTGAAGCGTGTGCTACGTATCAACATTTGTGGTATAAATCCGCCACTAAGCATAGCCGCCAACCATTAGTGGCAATTTTGCCTAACAACCTTAAACATAAGAACTGAAAAAATATTTGACCAAACAAATGAACTGTAAAAACTGTAATACCGAACTGAATTCAAAATTTTGCCCAGATTGTGGACAACCAACAAATCTTAAAAGAATTGATGGACATTATATAATTCACGAAATTGAACACGTTTTACATTTTGAACGTGGAATTTTGTTTACGGTCAGAGAACTTATAACAAACCCAGGTCAAAATATTAGAAATTATCTTTCTGAAAACAGAAGCCGGCTTGTTAAACCCATTATATTTATTATTGTAACTTCATTAATCTACACCATAATAAGCCACTTTTTTCATATTGAAGAGGAATATGTAAATTATAAAGGATTAGAAAAATCAAGTATTGGAACAATATTTAAATGGATACAAGGTAATTATGGTTATGCAAGTATATTGACGGGAATATTTATAGCAATTTGGCTTAAATTATTTTTTAGAAAATATGGCTATAACTTTTTTGAATTGCTTATAATGTTATGTTTTGTACAAGGAATTTCAATGTTAATTTTTGCTGTTTTTGCATTTGCTGAAGGACTTTTACATTTCAAATTATTAAGGGTTGCAGGAATTATTGGAGTAATTTATGTAATATGGGCAATCGGAAATTTCTTTGAAGCCAAGAAACTTGGAAATTATATGAAAGCATTAATTTCATTCCTTTTGGGTACAATAACTTTCTACATAATTATTTTTGCTATTGGAATAACAATTGACATACTAACTAAACATTAAAATATGAAGAATAAAATAGGCTTTAACTTGGGTTTTGCATTACTTGCATTTCCAATAGGAATTGCATTGTTCCGTGAGTTTGACTTTGAAACTTTCGCTTTCAAAAAAACTGCATTAGGTATTCTTTACCTAATTACATTTATATTTTGTATAATTTTTATGCTGAAAAAGAAAAAACAACAACCTTAAAAATAAAAAAAATTCTTTCATTAAACAGAATTCAAAAATTGACGGATAAGAAATTTGCGATGGAAATATCTTACGGTTAAATTAACATTCTATAGTCGCAAGGATGCAGTAACCGAAAATATAGCTTAGACTTAATCATTGCTCCTTATCTCCATCTTGTGAGTAGAATTCTGGAGCTGGCGAGAGCATTAACAGAATTCCTTGATCCTCTCCATCTTCATTAGTAGTGCCAAGCTAAAGCTTGAGAAATTCTTCATGAGTGTAGATAATTAAGCCACTTGAAGGATCGGAAATGTAATACTTTTTATTTTTTATACGATAGAGAACAACAAAATGGTTTTGCCTCCAATGTAATATAACTGGCAAGCTTACCTCATCGAGTGTTTCAAGGTTGACCTTTGCACCACTTGTTCTAAACCCGATTTTTTCAGCAGCTTCACTAATTCCTAAAAGGGATACACCCTCTCTGTTAATCCCACAAATCTCCCGAAGTCTTTGAATGCTGTAATTCTTGCCAAAGTGTTTTGCAACCATGCGCAAAAAGGTTGGACCACAATCCATTTAGTCTGGTTGCTTATAATTAGGAAATGATTTCAAAAATTATAAAGTTTATTAATACACATTTTTAGAAACTAAATAGGTTGTTTTATATGGCTACATATATAAGAGATTTTTATTTAATAATTTTATACTATAGATATGTAACAGAAAATATTATTTTCCTTTAAAAATCGTTGTCAAATATTGGCTTGCACTTTCTAGTCCTTCCTTTGCAACTGACCTAAAAACAACGTTCCCTTTAGGGTCAACTAAAATTGTCGTAGGGAATTCTTGAACTTTATAGGCATTAGAAATACTTTGTTTTCCTGCTTCCATATTATCGAATACATGATGCCAAGTCATGTTATTTTGATTAATTAGATTTTCTAATTTTTTCTTGTCTTGTAATTTATCGTACGCAATACTAACAAATTCAACTTTTCCTTTAAACTGTTCATAAGCTTTTTTCAGATCAGGGATTGCCTTAATGCATGGATTGCACCACGATCCCCAAAAATCAATTAATATATATTTTCCACTATTCTTTTTTAATGAAAATGATGAATTCTTAATAAGTTCAACTTCTTCTATAGGAGGAGCAGGAGTATTTAACTCCGCACCTGCATAACTTTTACTTCCTACATAGGTTAGCTTTAACTTACCTCGCTGGAATTCTTTGAACATATAATTTCGATACCTAATTGATATTGTATCTTTTGACGTATATGCAAATTTCATAAATGAATTCACAATTGGCTCCACCTTTTGAACTTCAATAAAAAAATTAGGTAATTCATAACATTGCTTTTGATTAACAACTGAAATGTTATATTCTTCCTTGCCAATTTTTAGCTTCCCACTATAATCTTGATATAACTTAAAAATTGTAAGGTCTAAGTCTTTATCCGTTTTGTTAGGATAATTAGCACTTGGAAACGTTATGCCGTAAGCATCTATCATTATAGGTATATTAGTACTTTTTAATAATTGTCCATCAAAATAATCAATTGAAACCATAATTTCAGGATAATTTTTTTGGCTTGATTTTAAATCAAAACTGAAAATTTTATCATCAGAAAAATCTCTATTATTGTTAGCGTCTACAGAAACATATTTAATTCCATTCGCGTCAATACCACTAGCTACATGAACA
The DNA here is from genome assembly GCF_037482965.1 of Pedobacter anseongensis. Taxonomy (NCBI): domain Bacteria; kingdom Pseudomonadati; phylum Bacteroidota; class Sphingobacteriia; order Sphingobacteriales; family Sphingobacteriaceae; genus Pedobacter; species Pedobacter anseongensis. The sequence goes on from NZ_JBBHKB010000002.1 coordinate 309,964, forward strand.
TAATTGCGTACAACCTTAGTTTTCGAAATACGCGAAGTATCTAGCTTATATTCATTTGCAAACCAAACCCAGTTTTTTTGATCCATTTTCCCATCGATAACACGTTCATAGGATGCCTGTGTAGGGTCAATAGCTACTCGCCTTAAGCTCTTGTAAGGAAATATTTTAAAAGGGACATTTTTACATGTTAAGGTATCGGTTAAAGCCCTTACGGCAAGGCCTTCTCGAGAATAACCTTTTTTTGATAATTGCACTTCTACATCTTGTCCTTTTAAAGCTTGTATTGAAGTAATAGCAAAAAGGAACAGCAATATTGTTCTTTTATATGTAATCATTGATTTAAAAATATGAAAAATAATTGGCGATCTGTCATGACCGCCAAAAATTTGCTACTCTGGAGTTTGACAAGCTGTAGGACAAGACAAAAGGCCGAAGTCTCCTCTATGTACACCTTCACCAGCAGACCCGCAACCATACCCATAGTTAAATCGAAAATACAAGAAGGAATTATTGGAACTGCAGTACGAAAGCCGATAGAAGAAAATTAAGCGGAAATTTGTGGTAACTGAGAAAAACCATCCAATAATTGCCAAAAAACAACTAATAGTAGCACATTTACAACAAAAAGTAACCTAATTAACTCGCAATTAACTAGATTACAAAATACATTTGTCGAAGTAAAAAACAATTGTACCATGCTAAATTCAAAATCAATCGGTAATAAAATTGCCACAGCACGAAAAAAAATTAATTCTTCGCAAGCAGAACTTGCACAGCAAATATCCATAAGCCCACAAGCAGTAGGCAAATGGGAAAGAGGAGAATCAATGCCAGACATCGTCACTTTAAACCGACTTGCACAAATATTAGGAGTAGATCTAAACTATTTTTCCGACGACTTTCCATCCAATGCAACGCTAAAAGGAAATGAAAAACCTAACCTACAAGCGTTAGAAATACCAGAACCCAAGCCAAAGAAAAAATTTAACTGGAACTGGGACATGTCGAAAGCAAATTGGGTAGATGCCGACTTTTCTGGATTAAAAAATTTGAAAGAAAAATTCAGTTCATCGAATATGAAGAACTGTAAGTTTTTAAACTCCGATTTATCTGCACTTATCATCGCAAATAACAATATCGAAAGATGCGATTTTTCCTCCTCAAACCTCAGAAACACTAAAATTCAATCTTCCAACATCTTAAATAACCAATTTAATAACTGCTCTTTTATCGACACCGAATTTTCGAAGAATAATATCGAAAAATGTAATTTCTCTGAAGTTAATTTTTCAGGTGCAGAACTGATTAATTCAAATTTCGAGAATAATATCCTTAAAAATGCAATATGGAAATTTACATCCTTTAAAAATACCGGTATTGGCAATGTTACTTTTGAGGGGATCTTAGAAGATTGCCATTTTGAAAACTGTACATTTTATAATGTTATATTTGAAAATGCTACGATTTTAAACACATTTTTTAAATACAATGAGAAATTTAAACGCGTTAATTTTATAAATTGTAGCGTAGATAAAATCACCTACGCTTTTTTGCAAAGCAATCAAGCAAATTTGACAGGAATTACCTTGTTAGCATAAAAGAAAAAAACATGTCCATAACCACAGAAGCAGAATTAATCGGAATGCAAAAAGCTAGTGAAGCAGTTGCCTACGCCCTAAAAGAAATGAGAAACTTCGCCAAAGCAGGAATATCAACTAAAGAACTAGATAATTTTGGGGGACAACTACTTAACGATTTAGGCGCAAAATCGGCACCATTTTTAACCTATGGCTTCCCAGGCTACACCTGCATAAGTGTAAATCACGAATTTTGCCACGGCATACCCTCCGATAAAAAAATACTTACAGAGGGCGATTTAATTAATATCGACGTTTCTGCAGAATTAAATGGGTTTTGGTCAGACAATGGCGGCTCATTTGTAATCGGAAAAGACAGTAATCATCACCAAAAACTGATCGAAGCCTCCAAACAAATTTTACACAAAGCCATATACGCCATAAAAGGTGGCGTTCGCATTTCAGACATTGGGCACTTAATAGAAACCGAAGCTAAAAAACGTGGCTATCGGGTAATTAAAAATCTTACGGGTCACGGTATCGGACGAAGCCTGCACGAAGCACCTAGCGAAATCGCAAATTATAGAGATAAATATAACCAAACACGATTTAAGAAAAATAGCGTAGTAGCCATCGAAACTTTTATTTCAACCACCTCTACCTATGCAGAAACCCTGCAAGATGGGTGGACAATGATTGGAAATATGGGCGGCTTTATGGCTCAGCACGAGCATACCATCGTAGTTACAGATGGTAAACCTATCATCTTAACGGAAATGAACGAAATCTGGAATTAACATGAGAAAAATTATCGTACTTTCAATGATTTCATTGGATGGAGTGATGCAAGCACCTGGCGGACCAGAAGAAGATCAATCGAACGGATTTAGTTATGGTGGGTGGACAGCACCGTATAGCGACGAAGTCTTTGCTAAAGTGCTAAAAAAAGAATTGCAACCCGCCGATTATCTTCTGGGAAGAAAAACTTTTGAAATTTGGGAAGCCTATTGGCCTCAACATGGTGATTTTTGGCCTGCCATTAATGAAGGCGAAAAATACGTTATGTCTACGACAAGAGAAAAATCTGATTGGAAAAATTCGAAATTCGTAAATAATATTGCTACCATAAAAGAACTCAAAACCACCTCAGGCAAAGATATTCAAGTTTGGGGAAGTAGCCAACTCATCCAAACCCTACTCGAAAATGATTTGGTTGATGAACTCTCGCTTAAAATCTACCCCATACTCCTTGGTAATGGGAAAAAATTATTTCAGAACGGTAGGTTCGCATCCGCCTTCGAATTAACGCAAAGCACTGTCACCACAAAAGGGGTAATCATCGCCAATTATAAACGAACTGGAAAAGTCATCACCGGCGATCAAACCGCATCTTTATAAAATTTATCCTTGTAAGCTAAAGGCGACATCCCAGTAATTTTTCTAAATACTTCCCTAAATGCCTTAACATCGGTATATCCTACTTCATACATCACTTCGTTAACGGTTTTACGGTTCGCTTCGAAAGCCTTTTTAGCCGCTTCTACTTTAACACGCTGCGCATATTCTATTGGCGTATTTCCAGTAGCCCTAATAAATCTCCTGTCGAAATTCCTTCGCCCCACATTTAAAGCTGCCGACAAATCTTCGATAACAATTCTTTTATCTACATTCCTTTCAATATAGGCTTGCGCTTGTTGAACCACCTCATCATCGTGTGCTTTTTGTGGTGTAAATATTGCAAATTCAGCCTGTTGATTCCGATCCATTTCAATCTGAAAAACCTTTGAGCAATAAATGGCGGTGCTTCTATCGTAATATTTTTCAATGAGATAAATAATTAAATTAAGAAAAGAATAAGCCCCACCGTTAGTATAAATGCCATTCTCATCGGTTATTAATCGATCGGCCTGCAGCTTCACTTTCGGAAATAATGTCCTGAAATTATCTGCGGCAGACCAATGGGTCGAACAACTTTTCCCATCTAATAAACCCGTTGAGGCCAATAAGAACGCCCCGGTACAAATGCTAGCAACCTCAGCACCGTTTTTATATTGAGCTTCAATCCAATCGATTAACAATCGATTCTCTGCAACCGCTTTTAGATAATTATGATTTAACGAGGGAATAATTACGAGATTGGTTTTCTCAATCGCTGCAATCGTTGTGTGCGGTTTCACCTCGAATAATCCGCCATAAAACTCAACCTTAGTCGAAACACCAACCAACTGAATGTTAAATACAGGCGCATTCCCTTCGCACGCCCAAAAATCGTTGGCCCTACTAAATATTTTGTATGACCCAACAATGCTGCTTAGATTATTCTCCTCCCCTTCGGGAATAAGTATAGTGAGATCTTTCATTTTACAAAGATAAATAATAAATTTGTCCAAATCAACCCACTAAATTGTCTATTTTACACATCTTATAAGTACATTTTAGACTATACATTTGTAAACACATTAATAAAATTAAAACTATGACAACCACAGAAATTGCAGTTAAAATGATTTTCGATCGCTGGAATGCCTCGTTAACTAATTTCGACACGCTATTAAATTCACTCAGTAATGAGCAACTACAAAATGAGATTGCTCCCGGAAAAAACAGAGGTATTTATTTATTAGGACACCTCATTGCGGTACACGACGAGATGCTTATACTCTTAGATATGGGCGAAAAATTATATCCCGAATTGTATGAACCCTTTTTAAAATTAGCGGATAAAGCAACTGATCAATTACCTTCTGTTACAGAATTAAGGGCTTATTGGACAAATCAGTGCGCGGTGCAAAATCAAAAATTTTCAAACGTGGCACTCGAAGGATGGTTCGAAAAACATACAGCTGTTTCTGCAGAAGATTTTGCTAAAGAACCGCACCGTAATAAGTTAAATATCATCATTACACGAACCTCCCACTTGCAATACCATATTGGACAAGTGCGTTTACTTAAATAACATAAAATGACAGCTAATTATACAACCACACTTTTAGTGGATCACTCGGCACAGGAAGTTTTCGATGCCATAAATAATGTGCGTGGCTGGTGGAGTGAAGAAATTGAAGGTCAAACCAATAAACTTGGCGAAGAATGGGAATATCATTACCAGGATGTACACCGTTGCAAAATGAGAATAATCGAATTTGTTCCCAACCAAAAAGTAGTTTGGAAAGTGCTGGATAACTATTTTAGCTTTACCAGCGACAAAGAAGAATGGAAAAACAATACACTTGTTTTCGAAATCACTGAAAAAGGAAATCAGACGCAACTTCAAGTAACCCAAATTGGGTTAACTCCTGAATATGAATGCTATGATATTTGTGAGAATGCGTGGAATACCTACATTCAAAAAAGTTTACGTAGTCTCATCACAACTGGAGTTGGACAACCAAATAGCAAAGTAAATCCCCAAACTGAAGATGAAAAGAGGATGGCAAAATCTAACTTTACGACGACATTGTTCGTTAAACAGTCGCCCGAAGAAGTATTTACGGCAATAAATAATGTACGTGGCTGGTGGCAAGGCGACATCGAAGGGAATACGACCCAACTAGACGATGAATTTAGCTACCGAATGAATGATGTTCATTTTTCGAAGCAAGAAATCGTTGAACTAATCCCTAACGAAAAAATAACGTGGTTAGTTAAGGATAGTAACTTAAGTTTTACCAGAAAAACGGATGAGTGGACTGGCACGTCTATCAGTTTCGAAATCGCCGAGATAAATAATAAAACTCAAGTTCGTTTCACCCACGTAGGTCTAGTTCCCGAAATTGAGTGCTACGATGGATGTTCGAGTGCATGGGAACAGCTTATTCAAGAAAGTTTACAAAGCTTAATCACAACCGGAAAAGGAACCAAAGTTTTTGAATAAAATAATGGATGGGTTATGCTGCATCGCGATCTCGATTCACTCCCAAATCCGTCATCTCGATTCCCCCAGCCAGTTCGTCATCTTGATTCCCTCCCAAATCCGTCATCTCGAACGAGGAACGAGGAGAGAACTAACGAGGTGACGACACCCCAGTGTAAACTAATAGATAATTCTTAAAAATTCGCGATATTTATGTTTTGAAACCCAAAGACCAAAAAACTATCTCCTATGACTTCACCAACCTACTATCATGGTACCAAAGCCAACTTAAACGTTGGCGATTTAATTGAGCCCGGTTTTAACTCAAACTATGGGCAACAAAACAAAGCCAAATACATTTATTTAACCGCCACTTTAGAGGCTGCCACTTGGGGCGCAGAATTAGCTTTGGGAGAAGGTATAGGCAGGATTTATATTGTCGAACCAACTGGCGAGATCGAAAATGATCCAAACTTAACGGATAAGAAATTTCCCGGCAATCCTACAAAATCTTACCGCTCACTGCATCCTTTTAAAGTTATTGGGGAGATAACCGATTGGAAAGGCCATTCTGAAGAACAGCTTAAAACCATGAAAGATCATTTAGCAAAATTGAAAGACCAAGGGGTAGAGGCCATAGAAGATTAACTCGCGTTGCTTTTCCCCCAATTTTTTACTAAGTTAGCATCAACTAACTAAAAACCTTAACCGCTCATATCATGATTAAGCGCCTTACCTTTCTCGCCTTTTTAGCTACAATTACCGTTGCATCTGCTCAACAAACTACACCTATTCGTAAATCCTTAGAAACTACAAAACGTTCGATTAGGCTAGATGTACCGATGACCAATTCAATTAAGAAAGCTTTTGCAGCTGGTACACGAGATTTTTCGGGTAAACCTGGGCCAAATTACTGGCAAATGGAAGCCGATTACACCATTAACGCAAGTCTTGATCCTTCCACATCAACCATTACGGGCTCAGAAAAAATTAGGGTACACAATAATAGTAAAGATGATCTAAGAATACTCGTTTTGCGTCTTGACCATAACATATTTCGTCCTGAAGCGCAAAGGGGTTCTTCAGTGCCTGCTGAAGCAACAGAAGGCATGGTACTTACTAGTGTGAAAGTTGGCGGACAAGAAGCAGATCTAAAAGCCGCACCGGCATTTGGTCGTGGAAACAACGGTGGCGGTACAGCACCTACAAAAATTACAATTTCTGGGCTTACCCAAACCATTGCAACAGTTAACCTTATCGAACCTATAAAAGCAGGTGCAACTGCCGAAGTAGAAATAGCATGGCATACTAAACTTCCTGGCGGACCGAATGGCAGAGGTCACCGTATGACCCAACGCTTCGATAATAAACTTTTCCAACCTACGCAATGGTACCCTCGTTTGGCCAAATACGACGATTTACGCGGTTGGGAAACGAGCCCCTATTTAGGCCCGTCAGAATTCTATAACAACTTTGGCAAGTTCGATGTTTACCTTACCGTACCCGGTGGGTGGATTGTAAGCGGCACTGGTGTACTACAAAATCCAAAAGAAGTACTAACCGAAACCGCCAGACAACGCCTTTCTACCATACTTAATTCAGATGAAGACGTAATTATTGTAGGTGAAAACGAAAAAGGCCCAGGTAAATCTACTGCTCCAGGTGATAAGCTAACTTGGCATTTCCTAGCCGATAAGGTAAATGACTTTGCTTGGGCAACTGCCGAAAACTTTATCTGGAAAGCCACAAGAGCAACTATTCCGGGCAAAGGACCCATTCCTCTCCACATGGTATATGCGCCAGAAAGAGCAAGATCTTTTGAGAACGCTGGTAAAGTAGCCCGTCACGCCCTGGAATATTATTCCAATCTTTGGGCACCTTATCCATTCCCACAATTTACCATGCAAGACGGACCAAGCGCAGGTATGGAATACCCTATGGTGATTAACTCGAACCAAGGCGCTGCAGATCACGAAACCGCCCACCAATGGTGGCCAATGATGTTAGGTACAAATGAAACCCGTTATGGCTGGATGGACGAAGGTTTTAACCAGTTCATGAATATTTACTCAGGTGCCGACTCAAGAGGAAGACCTGTTAATCTAGATGGAAGAGGCCAAAGCTATGGCCTTAACAGCGGAAACGAAAGCGAAGCCCCAATGATGTGGAGTGCAAATGATGCAGGAATTGGATATAGCTTTCAAACCTATGGCAAAGCACCTTTGATGTTATCGATGCTTGGTGGAATTGTAGGCGATGAAGCAGTTGTTAATGCCATGAAAAAATACACCACAACTTGGGCCTTCAAACACCCTTCACCGTGGGATTACATGTTCTTTATGAACAACGAATTAGGCCAAGATTTAGAATGGTTTTGGTATTATTGGTTGTTTACCACCGAAAGTGTTGAGGGATCTATTAAAGACGTGAAAACGGTGAAAGGGAAAACAACGGTAACGGTTAATCAGGCCGGACAAATGCCATCTCCAATAGTATTAAAAGTAGAATTCGAAGCAACAGGCCCAGCGCTTAAAAAAGTAACAAACGCAAAAATGATCGATGCCACTACTGCCGAAGTTACCTGGCCAGTATCGGTTTGGTTTAATGGTAATCGTACCTACAATGCCGTAATGGATTTTGGTGAGCGCAAGATTAAAAAAATAACCTTTGATCCGCATAATCGTTTCCCAGATTCGAATACTGCTGATAACGTTTGGCCAGTTGAGAAAAAATAAAGATAAAACGGCTTATGCTTAAAAAACATGCTATCTTACTCTGCATTCTCGCGTCGTTGATGTTATTGATCGTGGCCACAATATACTATCCAGGGGGTACAAATTTCGATACCAACACCATTGGTTTTAGCTGGAAGAAAAATTACATCAGCAATTTATTTGCCGAAAAAGCAGTAAATGGAATGGAAAATGGCGCCCGATATTGGGCCATAGTGGGAATGATGTTTCATTCCATTAGTTTTTCGATTTTTTTTACTCAATTCTCTAAAAGAATTCCTGTAAATAGTGCCGCCAACGTAATAAAATTCTTCGGAATTGCGGGAATGGTATTTACATTTTTAATTGCCACACCCCTGCACGATATCATGGTAATGATCTCAAGCACCATCTATTTAGTGTGTATGTTTTATATTACCGTTTTCGTGTTCAAGTCTAAACTTCATCTTTTCAAAGTGTTTTGTACGCTCTACCTTCTTGTTTTTTATAGCATAATGTATATTTATGGTTCTGGTGATTTCCGCCCCTATCTACCCATCATTCAGAAAGTACTATTTGGTAGCACCATCCTATTAATTTTAGGACTGCACTATTTTACAAAGAAAGAAGATTTTCAAAATGGATCGCTACAAAGAAACCTTCGAAACGTGGAATAAAGTGGCTTCTTTATACGAAAATAAGTTTATGGACTTACAGATGTATAACGAAACCTACGATTTGATCTGTGATGCAATAACGGTTAAGCATGCGAAGATTTTGGAAATTGGTTGCGGACCAGGAAATATCACTAAGTATCTGTTAAGCAAACGTCCTGATTTTACGATTTACGGAGTTGATGTTGCCCCCAACATGATCGAGCTTGCCAGAAAAAACAACCCATCCGCACAGTTTATGGTAATGGATTGTAGAGAAATACACACCATCACAACAAAGTTTGATGGTATTATCTGTGGTTTCTGCATCCCCTACCTGGCGCCAACCGATTGCGAAAAACTAATTTCCAACGCTCATCAATTATTAAATGAAAATGGCTTTATCTATATCAGTTTTGTGGAGGGTGATTATGACAAATCCGATTTTCAGGTAGGAAGTAGTGGACATAAAAGTTACTTTTATTTTTATAATTTAGATAAACTAAAACAGTACTTAACTGAAAATGGGTTTCACAGCCTAAAAACAATGGAAGTCGTCTATAAAAAATCACCAAGCGAAGAAGAAATACACACCATATTAACCGGTATCAAACTTTAACAAAATGGCATCTGATCAAAAATTCGTAGATTTTATCATCGAACAAATTGATATTCCTGAACAAATAAGCTATAAAAAAATGTTCGGAGAATATGGGCTTTACTTTGGCGACAAAATAGTTGCGCTCGTATGCGACAATAAGCTTTTTGTAAAGCCAACCGTAACAGGAAGAGCCTTTATTGGCGATGTTGTTGAAGCTTCGCCCTATCCGGGCGCTAAGCCGAGCTTTTTAATCGAAGAGCAATTAGAAGATAGAAAATGGTTAAAAGAATTGATCACTATCACGGCTAAAGAACTGCCTAATCCGAAACCCAAAAAAAAACGCATCAAGTAATTAAAACTGTAAATGGCCTACAACGCTGAGCTAGCTAACCGTATTGCCGAATATTTAATAAAATTTCCGGATTTAAAAATTGAGGAAAAACCAATGTTCAGCGGACTTGCCTTTATGGTTAATGGTAAAATGTGTATCAATGTAAGTGGCGAAAATCTGATGTGTAGGTTTGACCCAAAATTAACCGAAGATATCGCAGAAAAACGAGGTTTTCTACCAATGATAATGAAAGGAAAACAATTAAGTGGGTATTGCTACATTGAGCCTACTGGTTTTGAACGTGAAAACGATTTTGAATATTGGGTGAATTTGTGTTTAGAATTTAACGAAAGAGCAAAATCCTCAAAAAAATAATAGGTGTAAAATGCAATTCTCCAAATAATTATTCAAGAAAACAGCACCGTACACGCTTCAATTAAAGGGCACGTAGGCGAACAGCTATTTGCTATGAAAAGGTTAAACGATGCACGACTAAAAGTTTTAGCTATTTACCTTCTATAGAAAGAAGCGAGAAACAGAGTAAAAGAGCTGGAAATTAAAAAATAGTTGCTAATTTATTTCGTAAAAATCATTAAACTACATGCAAATTTTTCAAAAAGAACTCGCCTTAAGAGCAAGAAGCAGAGGTTTCCATCTCATCACCACTGAGATTTTAAGCGCTATACCCGAAATTAAAAATCTAAGCACGGGCGTGCTACAGGTTTTTATTCAACACACATCGGCATCGTTAACCATTAACGAAAATGCCGACCCAACAGTTAGGAAGGATTTCGAAATGTGGTTTAACAAAGCTGTTCCAGAAAACGATCCCAATTACGAACACGATTACGAAGGTTCAGACGATATGCCTGCGCATTTAAAAGCCGCTTTGCTCGATGCATCGATACTAATTCCCATCACTAATGGAAAACCTGCTTTTGGAACTTGGCAGGGCATCTATTTATGCGAGCATAGAAATCATGGCGGAAATAGAAAGGTTGTGATAACTGCTTGGGGTATTTAGTTATTAACTAATCAGCAAATTTGCTAATTTAATTCTACCCAGTTCCCATCTTCTCGAATAATCTCTATCAACTCGTCTAATGCCGAAGGCGTATTTACATTTTTCTTTACCACTTCCTTACCTCGATATAAGGTAATTTTACCCGGACCTGTGCCTACATAACCATAATCGGCATCGGCCATTTCGCCCGGGCCATTTACGATACAGCCCATAATGGCAATTTTTATTCCTTTTAAATGATCGGTTTTTGAACGTATATATTGAGTAGTTTCTTGCAAATCGAATAAGGTTCGTCCACAACTCGGGCAAGAAATATACTCAGTTTTGCTGATGCGTGTTCGAGTAGCTTGCAAAATCCCAAAACTAGTTGAATTCACTAAAGGTAATGCTATTTCTTCTGGCGCACCTATCCAAACCCCATCCCCAAAACCATCGGTTAATAAAGCACCTAAATCGCTAGCAGCATACAGCATCAATTGATTGGCATTAACCGTCGAATATGATCGTTTGATAATAACGGGTACTTGAATAGCCTGTTCTTGAAGGGCAACAAAAAATGCGCGCTGTTGCTGCATTCCGAACTCATGATTCGTCTGCAAGATAATTATTGTATTTGATTCCGTAAGAATGAAAGTCGGGAAGTCCGCTTGCGCAAATTCTTCTACGGTTATGGCTAGAAAATTTAAACTTTCTGCCTTCCAACCTTCTGTCTTGGTGTATTCTTCTACACTAAACAACGGATAACAATTTAGCTTATCGCTAAGTTTAAGCCAAGTTGAATAATTGTACACTTGCTTTAAATTTCCTGGGAAAGAAAATGAAGGGAGTTCATCGCCCAAATAAACCAAATCGCAAGCCAAATCGGTTAAATTATACTTATCTAACCCTGCACTATAGTTATAACCCAACTGCCCTAAAAAATAAGGATCTTTTAAGTTTTGTTTGGTTACATCGATCATTACCACCGGGTGATAATGCCCACCAATTTGTTGCACAGGCTTGGTAATTCTGCGAGAGTACTGGTAAGGGTTATAAGTTGGGAGTTGGGAGTTTAAACTCAAGACTGTGGGCTCAGGACTTCCAGACATCCAGACTTCACGGCTTTCGGTCTTCCTTTCAAACCTATCTGCCAGAGCTCTCGCAACTGGCGCTTCAAATTCTGGATCTTCAGTTAACGAAACCCTAATGGTATCACCCAATCCGTCTGCCAGCAGCGTTCCAATACCTACCGCCGATTTAATTCGTCCGTCTTCGCCATCGCCCGCCTCGGTAACCCCTAAATGAAGTGGATAATTCATCCCCTCCTTTACCATGGTTTGCACTAATAATCTATACGCTTGTACCATAACCTGCGTATTGCTAGCTTTCATAGAAATGCAGAGATTATAATAATTGTGATCTTCGCACATGCGGATAAACTCCATTGCCGATTCGACCATACCTCTGGGGGTATCGCCATAATGGCTCATAATTCGATCTGATAATGAACCATGATTGGTACCTATGCGCATAGCGGTACCATATTCTTTACAGATTTTAACTAGCGGTGTAAATTTTTTATATATTCTTTCCAGCTCTGCCTGATAAGTAGAATCGGTATATTCTAAATTTTCGAAACGTTTTTTATCGGCATAATTTCCCGGATTTACGCGCACTTTCTCTACTAAACGTGCCGCCGATTCTGCCGCATTTGGCGTAAAATGAATATCTGCAATGAGCGGTACATCGTAACCTCTAGTACGTAATTCTTTCTTAATATTGGCTAAGTTTTCAGCTTCTTTAATGCTTGGAGCTGTAATACGCACATACTCACAACCCGAATGTACCATCCGAATGGTTTGTTCTACCGTTGCTAGCGTATCCATGGTATCGGTAGTGGTCATCGATTGAATTCGTATTGGATTTAGCCCACCCATTGGCAAATTTCCAATTGCTATCTCTCTCGTTAGAAAACGCGAATAGGTAGTGAGGCTATTGCAATAACCGCCATCCAATTCATGATTTATCGATAAATTTTCCATGCGAAGCAAAGATAAGGTTTAAGAATGGAAGATGGAAGATTGAAAATGGAAGAGGTAAGCTAAATCAACCGTTGTTTAACCACCAACGTTTCTGCAATGATATCGTGCCAACATTGTTGCTTTTTATTCAGGAAACTATATAAGTAGCCAAAAAATAGAGGAGCTGTAGAAATGGCCTTTGCAAGGTTTCTCCCCAAAGAAACACCAAGATTAAGTCGATTCCCCATCATGTCGGTAACCTTAATATCTAATAATCGCTTTCCAATGGTGGCTTGTGCTGGTGAAGCTTCAGCAAAACTACTGTACACAAATTTAGCAATAGGAATGAGTGGCAACAAAGTTAGGCCAACCACAATACGTTGCATTTTCTCTTCCACAAAGATGAAAACAAACAACATAAAGATGACATAGCCAAGCGTTAAAAAAAAATAATCGATTACCGATGCAAGCAAACGTTGGTCGAATGAAGCAAAGTATTGGGGCGCCGTTTGTTGATAACGAAAACCAAAAAGCTCACGTAGTTCTTCAAACTCGTGAGCTTCTTTATAATCTTCCATTCCCGGTTTCCTTATAAAAGTTCCAGGTTTTATGGCTAATGTTTTTAATTGCTCAAATTCGTACGGCCCTTCGGGCTTACCATTTATGACAACTGTATAATTCATTCTTAATTTCGCCTCACTTCAAAGTTACTAAAGCCACCATCTAAGTTAATAAATATTTTTTTAGTAGAGCTCTTGTAATTTGAGGTTTCATAGGTGCCGTCTTCCATTTTAGTAAAACCGTTGAAATCTTTTGAAGAGAAACCAGTTTTTGTTTTAATTCTGCATCCAGAGTTTTTCGGGATTTCGATGTTAATATTAGCCATTCCCACCTCCATGGTTACATCAGTAATAGGTAATAAATCGCCTAATTTTATTTCAACATCTGCAGCACCGCCATCAAAATTTAACGTTCTTACTTTATACTTTGCAAGATCAAAATTAAGTTTACCTGCGCCCATCGCTAAGTTCACGTCCCAGATAGGCAATACATTCATGTAAAAATTAACTTTATCGCCACGTTTACCAAAATTTAAGCCATTAGACTTACCATTTAACTTAAATGTAAGTGTGTTTACTGAGTCAGTTGCTTGTTTTTTAAGCATGTATTTCATGCCTCTTATATTATTAACGTGTATATCGGCACTAAATAAACTATCTGTTTCACCTTTTAATTCATAAGTGCTTGCTCCACCACTAATATTCAAAATTGCCTTTCTATCACCATCACCTGTTAAAAAGGGCTCAGCATAACTTAGCTTACTGGGTTCTTTATCACTATCCCAAACCTCATCATCGTCGGCATTTATATGTACATTTTTATCCCACCAAACATGGTTGCCTGGTTCTTCTTGTCCTTTAAAAAACAGAAAAGTTAAGGTTACCACTAAAATTCCTATCGAAATAATATTTCCTGTTTGCGAATTGTTCTTATTGAACAAGATATTTATCCCCAGGATAATTAAAAATACTGGCCAAAAACTCCACACATTTCGCCAATAAAATTCGATAATATCGAAATTATCTAACAATATTACGCCTCCTACAAACAATAGTAGTACGCCCCAAATTATTCTATCAAGTTTCATCTGTTTATATGTTTTTAGTTGTCAGATTGCCTTACCATGATTAAATAATCACACCTCTGTGTTTAATAATTCTTTAATCATGGTCGGTTCGTATCTAATTATAATTAAATCTATGCGGTTGGAGTATTCGAATCAGCGCTTCCTGTAGGCTCAACAACGGCCTCAACTGGGTGCTCAGTTTTCGATTTTTGTGCTTCTTCGGTTTCCTTTTTAAATTGTTCCCATTCATTCCTACGCTTATTCTTAAAGATTAGGCTAATACCAAGCGCAACAATAACGAGTGGCCACAACTTAAAAATGCTAAACCAAGCTGGAATAAAGAAAAATTTCTTCGCAAGAAAAAAACATCCTAAAAGAATAAGAACTAAACCTGCAATTGTTCTACCGGTATCATTTCCTTGTGGTGCGGTAGTAAAATCGGGCTGGTTAGGCATGGTAAAATTAGGTCCTACATTTTCTGTATTCCATTTTGTTTGCGGCCCTGAATTCGAAGGGTTACTAAACGCATTTGGTGAGTTAAATAGCTGATCGTTAGGTGAAGTAGGCCGACCATGATAAAATTTCGCAAAACGTGCTGAAGGATCGTTGTTCACTGGTATTACTATCCATAAAATGATATAAGCTACAAGGGTAGCACCTAACGTAAAAAGTGCGGATGCAACAAATAAAATCCTAATCAACATTACATCATAGCCCAAATATTCGGCTAAACCGCTCGAAACACCTGACAAAACTTTATCGTGTTCGTTTCTATATAATCGCTTTTCCATTTCTATATCTCCTTCTATTTAATTGTTAAACTTTAAAGGCGTTAGAATTAACTCATCAACATTTACACCACTACTTAAACTTAAAATGGAGTAAAGTGAATTGGCAACATCTTCGGGCTGTACAAATGTTTCGTGGGGTATTTTAGTGCCTTCCCAAGAAGCAGTTAATGTAGAACCAGGCAAAATTGCCGTCACCTTTACATTGTAATCGGCTAACGCTGCCCGAAATACATTATTTAGACTTAACAGTGCTGCTTTTGTTACAGTATAACTACCTGCAGTTTCAACCACTTGTATACTGGCAATAGAGCAAACGTTAAAAATATGTCCAGATCTGGCCTCACGCATCATTTTACCAAAATTCTTGCTTAAATAATAGGCGGCATTTACATTTAACCTTTGCTGATTCTCGAAAACGCTGTCATCCTCGTCGAGTATATTTCCTGGCCAGAAGGTACCAACGTTATTCACTAAAACGTCAACGTTTTGCATTTGGGCTTTAACACGTTCATAGAAAGTAATAACCTCATCCTTACGGCTACAATCTACCACTACAGCTTGTACACGTACACCATACCTCATTAATTCTTCAGCAAAATCTTTCAATTCGATTTCATTACGGGCACATATAGCCAAATTATAGCCGCTTTGCGCCAATTTTAAAGCAATAGCTCTACCTATTCCTTTGCTTGCTCCTGTTATAACTGCATTCATTCGATGTGGTATTTGATTCTTTTGACAAAAAAAAGAGTATTTATATCGATAATCAAAACTATTTTTGCATAAATACGTATGGCAAGAACAATTTTGTTGTTTCTTTGTATATTATTGTAATTTACCAAGCTAATCATTTAACTAATGAATTTTACCAATTTTGGCAAATACATTCTGCTTTTAAAGGCGGTTTTCAGAAGACCAGAAAAAACAAAAATATATGTTAAGGCCATTTTTCAGCAAATGGATTTCATTGGGGTAGGTTCTTTGGGTCTAATTAGTATCATTTCTACTTTTATTGGAGCGGTTATGACCTTGCAGATTGCCTTCCAATTAGTGAGCGATTTTATTCCTAAAACGATTATCGGTTCGGTTAATAGAGATTCGAGTATTTTAGAATTAAGTCCAACTATTAGTGCGATTGTATTAGCAGGTAAAATCGGTTCGGCTATTTCTTCTGAAATTGGAACCATGCGGGTAACTGAGCAGATAGATGCGCTAGAAATCATGGGGATAAATGCCCCCGGTTACTTAATTCTTCCAAAAATTATTGCAGGTATTACCATGGTTCCGGTTTTAGTTATTATATCAATGGTATTAAGTATTGGTGGGGGTTATTTGGGCGGAACGTTGTCTGGAGCAGTATCAGCAGCAGAATATATTCAAGGGATTACTACTGATTTTAACCCATATACAATTACCGTAGCATTAACAAAAGCTTTCGTATTTGGGTTTATTATTACATCGGTGCCTGCCTATGAAGGCTTTTATGTGAAAGGTGGCGCCCTAGAGGTTGCACAAGCAAGTACACGTGCAGTTGTGGTAAGCTGTATCAGCATTTTAGCCTGCGATTACATTGTAACTCAACTGTTATTATGATCGAGATTAAAGATATTTATAAATCGTTCGGCGATAACGAGGTTTTAAAAGGGATCTCTGGAAAATTTGAAGCTGGAGTAACCAATTTAATTATTGGCGGTTCGGGCTCAGGAAAAACCACATTACTTAAATGCATGATTGGCCTACATCAACCAGAAAAAGGCAGTGTATTATATGATGGGCGTGAGTTTACTCAGCTAAATTTCGAGCAACGGATAGAAATCAGAAAAGAGATTGGTATGCTCTTCCAAGGATCGGCCTTATTCGACTCGATGACGGTTGAAGAAAATGTAATGTTTCCTTTAAATATGTTTACCGAGCAAAGCAAGAGCGAAAAGTTAGATCGTGTAAATTTTTGCTTAGACCGTGTAAATCTCGAAGGAAAAAATAATTTATACCCTGCTGAACTTTCAGGAGGGATGAAGAAACGGGTGGGTATTGCACGTGCTATAGCGATGAATCCGAAGTACTTATTTTGCGATGAGCCCAATTCAGGCCTCGACCCTAAAACGTCGATCGTAATTGATGAATTAATTAAAGAACTTACTGAAGAATATAACACCACCACGATTGTGGTTACCCATGATATGAATTCTGTAATGGGCATTGGAGATTATATCATCTTTTTACATGAAGGCAAAAAATTCTGGGAGGGTTCGAATAAAGAAATAGCAAAAACCGACATCGAAGAATTAAACGACTTTGTTTTTGCCAGCCGATTTATGAAAGCTGCTAAAGGCAAGTTTTAAATTTAGCTATGAGTATTGAAATATGAGATGTGAGAGATGACAAACCAACAACGAACAAACTAAATATGATACACCTGCTCACACCTACGCACTGGAAAGATTACGAATTGATAGATTGTGGAGATTTTGAAAAATTGGAACGTTTTGGCAACCTAATATTGAGCAGACCCGAGCCTCAAGCGGTATGGAAAAAGATTCTATCGCCCCAAGAGTGGAAAAAGAACACTCATATATATTTTAAAGGACGTTCTGCCACATCGGGCGAATGGATCAAAGCAGAAAAGAATATTCCAGATCGTTGGAATGTAAATTATAAGAATGATGAAATTAGTATCAATCTACGTTTAGGGCTTACTTCCTTTAAACATGTTGGTGTGTTTCCCGAACAAGCCGTAAATTGGGATTATATCTCATCTTCCATTAAAAAATTTAAAAATCCATCTCCAAAAGTCTTAAACTTATTTGCCTATACCGGAGCCGCATCTTTAGTGGCTAAAGCAGCGGGGGCTGATACCACACATGTCGATTCGATTAAGCAAGTGGTAAATTGGGCCAATGAAAATCAAGAGTTATCAAATTTAAAAGATGTACGCTGGGTAGTAGAAGATGCGCTAAAATTTGTGAAAAGAGAATTAAAACGAGGCAAAAAATATAACGGAATTATTTTAGATCCACCAGCTTTTGGGCACGGGCCTAATGGCGAAAAATGGAAATTGGAAGATCATATTCAAGAAATGATGCAAGATGTTGTTCAATTATTAGACGAAAAAGAACATTTCTTAATCTTAAATACCTATTCCCTCGGATTTTCCTCAGTCATCGTAGAAAATCTAATCAAAACATCCTTTCCACAAGTTAAAAACTTAGAAACTGGCGAACTTTATTTGCAGGCAACTTCTGGCATAAAATTGCCATTGGGGGTTTTTGGGAAGTTTAATACATTTTCTTAACGGTTATAAACAGAATGTTAATGTGTTGATAATTATACCATGCCTCTTATCTGAAATAGTGTATTTTTGAGCACTAAACTATCACTATGAAACTAACAAAGATCACAATTGCATTATTTTTAGGAGTAGCTACATTTGGAACACTCACTTCTTGCAGTTCTGATGAAAAAAAGGCTGGAAATAAAACCGCAGCAGCTAAAGATTCAACAGCAGTTGAAGAAACGGAAAACTTACGTGCTCCAGTAGATACCACTAAGTATAACGAATTAATAAAAAAGCTAGCCAATGGCGATACCACCGGCAAATGGCCTGTAAAAAACCAACCTTATCCTCTTGATGGTGCAATATTACCATTTAAACGAATTATCGTTTATTATGGTAACCTTCACTCTAAAAAAATGGGTGCTTTAGGCGAATATGCTCCAAAAGAAATGTGGAAACGTTTAACCGTTGAAGTTAAAAAATGGGAAAAAGTAGATCCATCAACACCTGTGCAAGTGGGTCTACATTATATTGCTGCAGTTGCGAGCGGGACACCGGGAAAAGATGGCAAATACATTAATAGAATGGGCAATAAACAAATCGATTCGGTATTAACAATTGCTAAAATGCGTCCTAATACCATAGTATTTTTAGATTTACAAGTGGCCTTAAGTACCATTAAAGCAGAATTGCCTCATATCGAAAAATACTTGGAAATGCCGCAAGTTCATTTGGGTATTGATCCAGAGTTTTCGATGAAAGATGGATCGTTACCTGGAAAAAAAATTGGAACCTACGATGCAGCAGACATTAATTTTGTAACGGGTTACCTTGCAGATATTGTTAAAAAGCATAATCTCCCTCCTAAGGTTTTTGTATTACATCGCTTTACTAAAAAGATGGTAACGAATAGTCCGCTTATTAAATTAAGACCAGAAGTACAAGTGGTGATGCACATGGACGGGTGGGGCGAACCTGATTTGAAATTGGGCACTTACCGTCACTTTATTTTTGGAGAGCCAGTTCAGTTTACCGGATTTAAATTATTCTATAAAAACGATTTAAAAAAGGAGCCTAAACGTTTAATGACTCCTGAAGAATTAATGAAACTTAAACCTATACCAAGCTATATCCAGTATCAATAGTACGCTATATTCGTAATAATTAAGATAGAAAATCCTCGCTTCGGTGGGGATTTTCTATATTTAATGGAAATTAAACCTAGATATTACTAACAAAACTCAAAATATGATTAACGCTAATTTAATGAAAATCAAGACACTTGCTTTCTCATTTCTAGTATTCACAGCAACTTTTTCGGTTTTTGCCCAAGATAAAGCAAAGCCGGTATTTAAAGATGGCGAGGCGCAAATTGTTCCTGCATTCGAAACGCCCGAGAAATGGATTCGCCACGATCTTTGGGTTGAAACATCATTCGATACCGATGGTGATGGCAAACTCGATCGCATGCATGTAGATGTAACTCGACCTTTTCAAACAGAAACAGAAGGATTAAAGCTTCCTGTTATTTATGAAAGTAGTCCGTATTATGCCGGAACTGCTGGCACAGCCCCCGGAACTTTTTGGGATGTAAAACATGAAGTTGGCGAAAAGCCTCCAATAGCACGGATTCATCCAACAGTGAAACGTACGGGCGCTAGACCTATCATTTCGAATTCATTAATTAGAGAATGGGTAAGAAGAGGGTTTATCATTGTTCATTCATCATCTCCTGGAACTGGACTTTCACAGGGTTCGCCTACAGTGGGCGGAATTAACGAATCGCTAGCACCAAAAGCAGTGATCGAATGGCTTTCGGGAAAAGACAATGGCTACACTACACCCGATGGAAATGAAAAAGTTAAGGCATTTTGGAGTACAGGTAGTGTGGGCATGACTGGAACATCTTATAACGGCACCTTACCCGTTGCAGCTGCAACTACAGGTGTTGAAGGTTTAAAAGCAATTATTCCAGTTTCTCCAAATACATCTTACTATCATTATTATCGCTCGAATGGGTTAATTAGAAACCCTGGAGGCTATTTAGGTGAAGATGTGGATGTATTGTATGATTACATTCACAGCGGTGCGGAAGACAAAAGAGCCTACTCAGACAAAACCATCAGAGACGGAGAAATGGCAAAAGGCATGGATCGTGTTACGGGAGATTATAATGATTTTTGGGCAGGAAGAGATTATTTAAATGCCGTTAAGCCTTGGAAAGCAGCCCTCCTAATGTCGCACGGTTTTAACGATTGGAATGTAATGCCAGAACATAGCTACCGCATTTACAAAGCGGTAGAAGCTAAAGGTGTACCTGCACAAGTGTACTATCATCAGAATGGACATGGCGGTCCACCCCCTCTAAAAATGATGAACAGATGGTTTACCCGCTATTTATTTGGCATCGAAAACGGAGTAGAAAAAGAACCGAAAGCTTGGATTGTGAGAGAAAAAGATCTCCCTGCAAACCCAACAGCTTATGCCGATTACCCTAATCCTGCGGCGGCTGATGTAAAATTATATCTTGGAGGCGGTGGCGCAAGTGCTGGAAAACTTTTAACGGCTAAACCTACTAGTCAAGGTTCAGAAAAATTAGTTGATGATGTTTCTTTTGCAGGAAAGGATTTAGCAAAAGCCGAGAAATCAGAGCATCGTTTAGTATATGTAAGTCCGATTTTAAAAGAAGCAGTACACCTATCGGGACTAAGCCAAGTTACTGTTAAACTTGCAAGCAGTAAAGCTGCAGCTAATTTTTCGGTATGGCTAGTGGCATTGCCATGGAGTGAAGGAACGGGTACGAAACTGATGGATAATGTAATTACACGGGGCTGGGCTGATCCTCAAAACAGCAAATCATTAACTAAAAGTTCACCATTAACGCCAGGTAAATTTGTTGAGTTGAAGTTTAATCTTCAGCCTGATGATCAGATTATTCCAGCGGGTAAACAAATTGGATTAATGCTTTTCTCGAGTGATAAAGAATTCACTCTGTGGCCAAAGGCAGGCACAGAATTAACCATAGATTTAAATGGAACTTCACTTACCTTACCGGTTGTAGGAGGAGCGAATGCTTTTGAAAAGGCGATAAAATAGTAGACAATGGTCGTAGCCTGAGGCTACGACCATAAAATTGCCAATAAGATTCTTATATTTGGAATACCTAATCTCTTCTATGAAAATCTATCTTAAACTAATTTTTGCGATTATGCTCCCGCTTTGCGGATTTTCTCAGCAAAAATTGAGTGATGCCACTTCCTTTAGTCACGCAATCGAGCTTGCCACAACGAACAAAAAGCCCCTATTGATTATTATCGGAATTAAACTTCCTGAAAATGTAACCTTTCCCGTTGTTCCAAACAAAGCAATTAGCGATCCGGAGGTGTTTCAAAAAATGAAGACTAATTTTGTTGTTTATGAAACCGATAGAGGAAACGAAGAGATCAAACCAATCATTACCAAATTCAAGATCGTAAACTTTCCTACTTTTTTGTTCATGCACGCCAATGGTGATGTTTTTCATTCGGAGTTTGGTTATGGCGTAAATAAAAACAAATACCTTTTAATGCTCAATAGGGCGATTTCATACAGCAAAGAGAAATCTTTATCCGAGTTGGAGGACTATTATGTTTCGCATAAAGAGGACAATGTTGCTTTAAAAAAGTTAATTGAAACCAGAGTAAGAAACGGATTAACAGACAATAGCAAGCTGATTGAAAGCTATGTTAATAATCTAAAAATTGCGGATCTCAGTGATTACGAAACTGTGCTCTTTATACTGAAATCTGGACCACTGGCTGATGGAAACGCATTTAAAATGGCTTATAGTAATAGGAAAATAGTTGATAGCATTTTTAAAGTGGAGCCAATCCAGTCTCGAATAGCCATAAATAACACCATCATTGCAAATACAATGGCTAATGCCATTAAAACCAAAAATAGGAGTCAAGCGATTACTGCGGCTAATTTAGCACGGAGTACAAATGGGAGCGATTACCAAGCTGGCAATAGAGGTTTCTACACTAATATTTTAAATTATTATAGAGCCGTAAAAGACACCGCAAATTATATACGAACGGCGATTTCGTTTTATGATTCTAATTATATGACCATCAGTGCCGATTCGATTAAAAAAATTGAAGCAAAGCAAAGGCAAAGAAATGTAGTACCCCCAAGGGTTTTTCCTGGCCAGGCTTATAACCCTAATAACCTTAGTCAAAGACAAATCGATAGTTTAAAGGCTGATCCCAGAACAGTAGTTAGAAGGGAAACATCTGGGGTGATGACAAGTATGGTTAGCATGTCTAACAGTTATGCAAGCGCATTAAATTCAGCTGCTTGGGCTTTTTATATGACGGGAACGAAGAATATCAATTTTCTGTTAAAAGCAGTCTCTTGGGCCACCCGATCTCTTGAATTAAACAAAAGTCCTAACGCTTACGATACCCTTGCCAGATTATTTTATCAATTAGGCTATTTTGAACAAGCTATTAAGACAGAACAAACGGCAATAGAACAGGCGCAGCAGAATAAGGTGCCATATGAAAATCTTCGAGATGTTTTGAAGAAAATGAAAAATAAAACACTTACAATTGAGGGGGATTAACGATTCAGATTGACTTTAAAAAAAGCCGAGCTGTCCTTTATCATCAATCTTAATATCGTCTGGATTGGTAATTTCGAAATCTACTTTTTTTGTTGGTTTAGGTTCCTCTTCTTTTGTTGATTTCTTAGTCTCAATGGGCTCATCATTTTGAGTTTCTGAAGTTTTTGCTGTGCCCTCTGTCTCTACTTCTTTCAAGTTTCCGGATTTAAAAACTGGCTTCTTTTTTGGCATGTCAGGTACAGATTTCTCAATTTCTTCCCGTAATTCGGTTACTTCTGGAGTCACTTCATCAATGCTAATTTCAGTTAGGGTTTCAGATTTTGCATGGTCATTTACATCACTTTCTTCATCCACTTCAAGCGCTACCCCTAAAGGTTCTACATCATCAACTACAATTGGTTCGACCAATTTAATTCCAATTTCCGATTCAGCACCTACCAAACTTACCTTTTTTACATCGTGCTGCGAAAGTCGATTACCATTTGCCTTTAAGCCTTTAACATCTATCAATCCTGCTAAATCTACCGTTAATGTTTCTGGCGTTTTAGACTTTCCTTTTTCTACATCGATTTGCACTTGTGCATCTGGTTTTCCGGTGATAAAAACCATCTTCGACCCTGGTTCTTCACTAATAATACTTACTTCTTTGCCTGCGGGTTGCATTTCAAATGTAAAACGTTTAACAAAGTAGTTTTTTGCTTTGGTATCGTAATGCACGAGTCCATACACCCGTTCAGGGTCGAATTTTTGCATAAGCACAATTCCTGGATCGAAGTGATTACTGAGGTCGAACGAAGTTAATTCGTACCAACCCGCTGCGTTTACTTGCAAAATTTTATCATCACCATCGAACTCACCCAAATATTTACCTCTTCCATCAACATTTAAGCGCTTTAAGAGTTCGTCGTACCAAATTTTAAGCCCAGATAAGGTAGAAACACCTTTACTTTTTAAGGTTACCTTTTTTATAGGGTATTTAGATACAATGTTTCCTTGCGATGCTCTGCCTTTTATGGCCGTTTCGGCAAAATCGATATCAAATTGTAATTTTTTTAATTTAGAATGGGGCTTTAACTGAATATTAATCACTTCAGCTTCGCCATTCGGATTAGCTGTAAAGTATAAAATTTTAGAGCCTTTTGTGCCTTTCGTTAAATCATATTCTTTATCGCGTGTAACGCCTAAAACTGCAAAACGTTTAATGTAATTGGTTCCACTCGCCCCATCACGATAAATAAGATTATAAATTGTACGTTCATCACCCTTTTTAAACACTTGGGCATGAATAATGCCTTTACCAACAAATGTTTTCTCTGCTACTTTGGTTACGATGTACTTTCCATCTTCCCTAAACACGATAATTTCATCAATGTCAGAACAATCGCCCACAAACTCATCTTTACGCAAGCCGGTTCCAATAAAACCATCTTCCCTATTCATGTACAATTTCACATTCGCCAAAGCTACTTTTGAAGCTTCAACTTTATCGAACAATCGGATTTCTGTTTTACGCTCTCTGCCTTTGCCATACTTATCTTTAAGTTTTTGGAACCAAGCAATGGTATATTCAGTTAAATGACGTAAATGGCCTTTTACTATTTTAATCTCATCCTCTAAAGCTTTCATCTGATCGTCGGCCTTTTTCACATCAAATCGGGTGATGCTACTCATGGGTTTATCAATCAATTTTTTAAAATCCTCTGGTAAAATTTCGCGATACAATGAGGATTTAAACGGTTCGAATAAAATATTCAATACCGTATTTACCGCATCAAAATCTGCAGCATTTTCATACTCAGGATTTTTGTACATTCCTTCCTGAATAAAGATCTTGAGCAGCGAGCTGAAGAAAATTTTCTCCTGCAGTTCATGTAATTTAATCTCCAATTCACGCTTTAGCAATTGCTTGGTAAACAGCGTATTTTGGTTTAAAATATCATTAACGGTTAAAAACTGCGGTTTGTCGTCTTTAATGATACAGGTATTAGGTGAAATAGAAACCTCACAAGCGGTAAAGGCATAGAGTGCATCGATGGTTACATCGGGAGAAATACCAGGCGCTAATTGAACTACAATTTCAACCTGTGCAGCAGTATTATCTTCTATTTTTTTGATTTTAATCTTCCCTTTCTCATTAGCAGCCAAAATGCTATCAATAACAGAACCCGTAGTTGTGCTGTAAGGGACTTCGGTAATGACTAAGGTTTTTTTATCTTTCTCCGTAATTTTTGCCCGAACCCTAATTCTTCCACCCCGCATGCCCTCATTATAATTAGAGAAATCGGCCATTCCGCCAGTAAAGAAATCAGGCAGAATATTAGACTTATTGCCCTTTAAAATCTCTATAGAGGCATCTAGAAGCTCTACAAAGTTATGAGGCATCACTTTGGTGGCTAAGCCCACTGCAATTCCTTCGGCTCCCTGAGCTAATAATAAGGGGAATTTAACCGGCAAGGTTATCGGTTCGTTATTTCTACCGTCATAACTTAATTGCCATTCGGTAGTATCGGCATTGAAGACGACTTCGTTGGCAAATTTCGATAAGCGCGCTTCGATATAACGAGGAGCTGCTGCACTATCGCCCGTAATGGGATCACCCCAGTTACCTTGGCAGTCGATCAATAAATCTTTTTGTCCAATTTGAACCATGGCATCGCCAATAGAGGCATCGCCATGGGGATGATATTTCATCGTATTCCCGA
Organism: Pedobacter anseongensis; assembly: GCF_037482965.1. Taxonomy (NCBI): domain Bacteria; kingdom Pseudomonadati; phylum Bacteroidota; class Sphingobacteriia; order Sphingobacteriales; family Sphingobacteriaceae; genus Pedobacter; species Pedobacter anseongensis. The sequence goes on from NZ_JBBHKB010000002.1 coordinate 335,714, forward strand.
TTACGTTAGCTGCTTTATTGAAACGCCCATCGTCCATTTCCTTTAGCGAGTGCATAATACGACGCTGTACGGGTTTTAAACCGTCGTGAATATGCGGTACCGCACGGTCTAGAATTACATAAGAAGCGTAATCGAGAAACCAGTTTTCATACAATCCGTTAATCGGAATAACGGTATGCTTATGTTCTGTACCATCCGGTAGGTTTGTCTCGTTTACATTATTGTCTAATTCTTCGCTCATTCGCTATCAAAGTATTGGGATGCGTAAATATAACAGTTGGGATTAAAATTTACGAAGGAAGTTTTAAACAGTTGGCAGTTCTTAGTGGGCAGTTGACGGTTTGGTAGGATAAACTTTTAGTACAAAATAAGAATTCAATTTACTACGTTCTGCAAACATTTAGCTCAAAATCTGCGGCTCTGCTTTTTCTGTGAAAAACTCGGGGCTCTTTGTGTTGAATCTTTGCTGTTTTTAACATCGAGAAAAAGAGTTCTCACAGAGATCACAGCGCAGGCAGGTTTGCCAAACTACTTAAACCGCGAACGCCAAGAGCGCAAAGTTAGGGGTTGTTCTTTTAACACCGAGAAAAAAAGAGCCCACAGATAGAAACGGAGCTATTTTTTAACTGCAAAGAGCAAAGGGTTTAAGTACTCGTTTGCTTGAACCGGCTGTGTTTTCCGTGAAAATCACTCGGCGCTCTCTGTGTTAAACTAAGACGCTAACATAGCCTTTTTAACTTTCTTATCCTATATCAATTCTTGTTCGCTCCTTTCGTCTTAACTTTGGTAAAAATTACAACGTTATGGAATTAGGAATAGGCATGTTTGGCGATTTGCAGGTGAATGCAAAAGGCGAAATACAATCGGCACAACAACGGTTACAAGAGATTATTGAAGAAGTTAAACTGATGGATGAAGTAGGTCTAGATTTCTTTGGTATTGGCGAGCATCATCGACCAGATTATGCGGTTTCGGCTCCAGAAATCATATTAGCAGCTGCTTCTACGGTTACCAAAAATATAAAGTTAGGAAGTGCGGTTTCTGTGCTAAGTTCTTCAGATCCTGTTAAATTATATCAAAGTTTTGCTACCGTCGACTTGATTTCGAACGGTAGAGCCGAGTTGATGGCTGGGCGGGGCAGTTTTATCGAATCATTCCCGCTTTTTGGCTACAATTTGCAAGATTATGATGAATTGTATGAAGAAAAATTAGCGTTGTTATTAAAGATAAATACATCGGAAAAGGTTACTTGGGCAGGAAAATTTAGACCTTCTTTAAGTAACCAGCAGGTTTTACCCCGTGCAGTAAACGATAAGTTGAAAATTTGGGTGGCCATTGGCGGAACGCCTGAATCGGTAGAACGGGCCGGAAGATTAGGCTTACCTGTAATTTTTGCAATTATTGGAGGCAATCCTGCTCAATTTAAACCCTTGTTCGATTATTATAAGGCTGTTTATATAGAACATGGGCATGATCTTTCTAAATTTGAAGTAGGTGTACACATGCATTCTTTTTTTGGGGAACATAGTACAGAAATTGCCGATTACTACTACCCTCTTTATTCATCACAAATGGATCGCGTGGGTCGTTCGCGCGGATGGCCTCCCTATCAAAAACAACAGTTTGATTTTGGGCGCAGCAAAACAGGCGCATTGATTATTGGCGATGCCAATGAGGCAATTGACAAGATTTTAGCGATGGAAGAGCTATTTGGCTTAACGCGGTTCTCTGCGCACATGGATGTTGGCGGACCTTCGCATAAAGCCATGATGAAATCTATAGAAATTTTTGGGACGAGGATTGCACCGAAGGTTAAGGAAGCGTTGGGAAAGTAAAATACTAATTCCCCAACCTATCCTCCACAAAGCCAAATGGCAATAAATTTTTAATGCTCTTAATTTTTAAAATAGGTCCATCAATGCAATAAAACAACACTTCTATTGGCGAACCTTGTCTCTTTTCAGCTTCAATCATAACTTGTAAGCAAGCTCCACAAGAAGTTACGGGGTTTATGATTTTAAAACTGTCTGTATGGGCTGTTATCGCCATGGTTTTAATCACGGCAGTTGGGTAGTTTGCTCCAATTGTAAATAAGGCTACTCGTTCTGCACATAAACCAGATGGGTAGGCCACATTCTCTTGATTACTCCCCAATACAATTTGAGTGTCTGCTAATAAAATGGCCGTTCCTACTTTAAATTTAGAATAGGGCGAATGCGATGTTGTTAATGCATCTTTTGCCTTTTCACACAGCATTTTGTCGCTTTCCGAAAGCTCTTCTATACGATCAAAGGTTTCGTAAGTGATTGTAAAATTTTTAGTGTCCATAAATTAAACTTAGTGATTATTTGTGGCATTATAAACGGAAGTTCAATTGGATAAGTTTTTATAAATAATTCCAAGAACTTTTTTAATCGTCATTTGTTTAAAAACTGGGTGTTTATGGCATGGTATTAGTCATAACTATAATTATCATCTAAAATTTATCTCACTTGAACAAGAATTTACGGAAAGGCTTAAAAATATTTCTATGGATCATCGCTAGCATAATCATGCTCCTTGTTCTTGCAGCCCTTTCGTTAAACATCCCCGCTGTACAGAATTTTGTGAAAGACAAAGCAATTTCTTACATCAAAAAAAAGACGAAAACCGAAGTTAGCCTTGAAAGCATAAAGATTGCTTTGCCAAAAGATGTAGTGCTTAACAAATTTTATATTGAAGATCTTAAGGGCGACACGCTACTTTATGCGGAGAAATTACAGGTTGATATTAGCTTATTTAAACTATTAAAAAATACCGTCGAAATCAATAATATTGAACTAAAAAATATACGGGCCAATGTGAAAAGGGTTCGTCCCGATACTGCATTTAACTTTGCTTTTCTGGTCGATGCTTTCATGTCTGAAGAAAAAAAATCAACAGCAGACACCACAGCACCACTTAGGTTTAGAATCGATAAAGTTCTATTAACCGACATTGGAATTCACTACCGTGATGATGTTGCTGGGAACAATGTAAAATTATACTTAGGAGAATTTAAATCGAAAATAAAGGATTTTGATTTAATAAAACAGCACTTTGTTATAAAAACACTGAGCCTAAAAAACACTTCGTTAAATTATTTACAACAAAAGCCCCTAACCCAATTGGTTCAAAATATAGCCAATAGTGTAGATAGCGCAAAAAAGACCACCGGAAAACTACCTACCATCGAAGTTGAAGATTTTGCCTTTAGCAATGTGAAGGTTAATTACAATGATCAGCTCTCTACGACTAAAGCCATTGCCGATATTAACGATTTAGGTCTCATCAATTTAAAAGTTGATTTAACGAATGGAAAATACGCTGCAGATGAGGCCAGGTTAAATAAATCCAAAATAATATTTGCCTTTAAGCCTGCTCCTAGTAATTCATTGAAAAAAGCAAAAGACACCGTTTTGGACCAAACTTCACCATTATCTTTTTTGATCAAAAAAGTTGATTTTAACGAAAATAATGTACAATTCGACAATTTAGCATCAAAACCTACCAAGAGCTTAGATTTCAATCACCTTTTAATTACAAATTTAAACTTAGGAGCTGAGCAATTTAATTTTAAGAATGGAGAAATTGCGGTTAAAGTAAATAATGCTTCTTTAAAAGAGAGAAGTGGCTTTATTTTAAACGAATTAAAAGGCGATGCAATATATACTGATCAACAAATTAAATTGACAGATGTAGTGCTAAGAACGCCGAATACAAGCATTAACAGTGCTACTGAACTTAATTTTACCTCGCTCGACGATTTAACTAAGCATCCTGAGAAAGTAAGGTTAAACCTCAATTTTAAAAACACAATTATTGGGTTAAAAGATGCTGTATTTTTTAGTGAGGCCATTCCTTTAGCCTATCGAAATGAAAACATCAAGCTAAATGCAAATGTAAATGGTTATTTAAACAACTTAATCATTCAAAAATTACAAGTTAGTGGATTAAAAAGCACTCAGATCGATATCAGCGGAAAAGCAAAGGGCTTACCCGATCTTAATAAAGCCTATTTAGATTTGAATATTAAGAAACTCTATATTACCAAGCAGGATGTGCTTTTAGTTCTTCCAAAAAACACTTTGCCCCCTACAATAGAATTGCCTAACGCCATAAATGCTAAAGGAAATTTTAAAGGATCAATGACCAATTTTGGAACAAATTTAGCCATCCAAACCGATATGGGAAGCGCTACGATTGTTGCTTCTATGAAAGGCCCAGAAGGCAAAGAAAATTATACAGCGCGCATTGGTTTAAATAATTTCAATGTAGGTAAGTTTTTAAAACAGCAAGAAACATTAGGACGTATTTCTGCAAAAGCAGACATAATGGGTAAAGGATTAGACCCTAAGAAAATAAATGCAAAATTTAGCGCAAAAATTTTAAGCGCTACTTACAATAAATATAATTACAGAAATTTAAGTTTAAATGGAACCTATGTTAATCAGCTAATTAATGTTAAAAGTAACTTGCCGGATAGCAATGCTAATTTTAATTTAACAGCAAAGATTAATTTAGCCGGAAAATATCCTGCTATAAAAACAGCTATTGCGCTTAAACAAATTGATCTTCAAAAACTAAATTTTAGTGAAACTCCGTTTGTCATCGCCGGAAATATAAAAGCAGATGTAGCAACTGCTGATGTAGATTACTTAAACGGAAATGTTTTTGCAACTGGATTACAAGTAGTTAAAGATGGCAAACGATTTAATGTAGATACAGTTAAAATAACTGCACTTTCTACGGCAAACGAAAACAAACTCAGTCTGAACTCTGAATTGCTAAGTGTTAACCTTGATGGAAAATACCAGTTAAGTAAAATTGGAAATGCCCTCATTAACCAGCTAAACAAATATTATCAATTTGGAAAAGTTGTGCCCATTCCCAATCAACGCATTAGATTTGCAGTAACGATCTACAACCCAAAATTTTTAAAAGATCTAGTCCCTCAATTAACCACATTTTCATCCTCAACTATACGTGGGGTTTTAGATACGCAAAAAGATAGTTTAGCGATGAATGCTAACTTTCCGAAAATCGTATATGGTGATTTTAAGGTAGATAGTACTAGGCTAACCCTACAAAATAGCGGTCAGAAATTAAATTATAACCTTACGGTTAAAGCCATTCAAAGTTCGGCAATTGCACTCTTTAACTCACAAATTAATGGTGCTGCCACAAATAATCAACTCGACCTCAATTTGTTTTTACGCGATCGGCAACGAAAAGACAAATACGTTATTGGAGGAGTTTTTAAATCATTAAATCAAGACTTTAAGTTCAGTATCGAGCCAAGCAAACTATTGCTCGATTATGAAAAATGGGCAGTTTCTCCTCAAAATTTTATCCAGTTTGGGAAATCGGGTATCATAGCTAATCAGTTTAACTTGAGCCAAGGGGGGCAACTTTTGAGCATTAATAGCATTAGCAATAGGCCAAATTCACCCTTAAAAGTTGAATTCAGAAACTTTAAGATAGAAACCTTAACTCGTTTTGCCGAAACCGACACCACTTTAATTGGCGGCACAATTAATGGGATGATAGATGTGAAAGATGTAATCACCAATCCGAAATTCGAAGCCAACTTAAATGTGAGTAAACTGCGCTATTTAAAAGATGAATTTGGAGATTTAAGTTTACAGGTAAATAACAATACTGAAAATGCCTTTCAAATAGATGCTCAATTAAAAGGCATTCATGAATTGAGAGCAAGCGGATATTATTATACTGCACCTCAAAGTGCCCTTAATATGGTAGTAAACATTGATAAAATAGATTTACGCGAAATAGAAAGTGTAAGTTTAGGCCAAATTAGACAAGGAAAAGGAACGGTAAGTGGCGAACTTTCTGTTAAAGGAGAATTAACTGCTCCAAAAATTTTGGGCGACCTTAAATTTAATGATGCAGCCTTTAATGTGGCCTTTATTAATTCGTATTTTACCATGCCTGATCAAGAGATTAATTTTACCAACCAAGGCATACAATTTAATGATTTTACCTTAATCGACTCCTTGGGTAAAAAAGCCGTGGTGGACGGAATGATATATACCGATAATTTTAAGACCATAAGATTTGGCTTGGATATCAGAACCAATAATTTTAGAGCGATGAACTCGACCGCTTCCGATAATGATATGATTTACGGAACCGTATATTTAACGAGTACGATTAAGGTTCGTGGAGATTTAAATCAGCCTGATGTAAATATGAATGTAAGGGTAAATAAAGGAACTAAGTTTTTTTATTCTTTACCAATTAACGATCCATCCGTTATCGATCAAGAAGGAATTGTTCAATTTATAGATGCTGATGCTCCTCCCTTTAATGGACAAAAAGCGCTGCATGCCGATAGCTTGAGCAAAGCCCCTATGAAAGGGATAAATTTAGTGGCCGACATTACGGTTGACCCTGAAGCGGAGCTAAATGTTGTGGTTGATCCCGCAAATGGCGATGCATTAAAAGTAAAAGGCAATGCCAATCTAAATGCAACAATCGATCCGAGTGGAAAAATTAGCTTAACCGGAAGATATGAAGTGGTAGATGGGTCTTATAATTTATCGGTTGGTCCGCTCGGCAAAAAAGAATTCAGGCTGGTAAAGGGCAGTACAATTATTTGGACCGGTGAACCCACCGCCGCAACAGTAAATTTATCCGCCTTATACGAAGTTAATGCCGCCCCAATAGATTTAATCAACGAACCAGGAAACGTTCAAGCGAAAACAAAATTACCGTTTCAGGTTTATCTATATATGAAAGATGAATTACTTAAGCCAACCATTTCATTTAAGCTAGACTTGCCAGAAAATGAACGTGGAGCTTTAGAAGGTACCGTTTACACACAATTACAAAAAGTAAACAGAGACGAGAGTGAGCTGAACAAACAGGTTTTTGCTTTGCTTGCCTTAAACCGATTTATTGCAAACAATCCTTTCCAAAGTTTAGCAGGTGGTGGTGGTGGCGTTTCTACCTTAGCTAGATCCAGTGTAAGCAGACTATTAACCGAGCAGTTAAACAATTTGGCATCCGATTTAATTCAGGGCGTAGACTTAAATTTTGGCGTAAATTCATCTGAAGATTATTCATCAGGTGCCCTTGAACAAAAAACCGATCTTGAAATAGGCCTATCTAAAAAATTACTAAATGATAGATTAACGGTTACAGTTGGAAGTTCGTTCGGTCTTGAAGGGCCTAAAACGCCCGGTCAGAACTCCACAAACATCGCTGGCAATGTTAACGTAGAATACGCGCTTTCGGCCGATGGAAGATATCGTTTAAGAGCCTATAGGCGTAACCAGAATGAGGGCGTAATCGAAGGTCAGATTATCGAAACAGGGCTTGGATTCACCTTAGTGGTAGATTATAATAAGTTTAGAGAAATCTTCCAAAAAAGAAAAAACAGAAATAGAGCAAAATTAGAGCAAAGACCAAAGAATGAAAGCGCAAACTAAAACTTATACCTTTTTATTTGCTTGTATTATTTTGGCAAGCTGTAGTACGACTAGGAGATTAAAACCTGGTCAGCTATTATATGTTGGCTCGGAAGTAAAAATCAACCCAGACTCTTCTGGCAAAATTGATAATGAAAAAACCATAAAGAAAACATTAGAGACGAAAACCCGACCACGGCCAAACAAATCATTACTCGGCATAAAATGGAAACTACAACTTTATAATTTAGCGGCCGACACAGTAAAACCAAAAGGAATTGGTAATTGGCTGAAAAATAAAATTGGTGAACCACCAGTTTTACTAAGCGAAGTTAAAATAAAATACAATAACGATGTCTTGAAAAGTTATTTAATTAGTCAAGGTTATTTGCAAGCCGAAGTAACCGGAGATACTGTGGTTAGAAATAAAAAAGGGAAAGCCATATATACCGCTTACACAGGAATTCGATATAAAATGAATTCGGTAAGCTTTCCAAAAGATACAGGAACCCTTACCAATAACATTAATGCTAACAAAGATAAGTCGCTGTTAAAAGTTGGTGGTTTTTACGACTTAGATAGCTATAAAAACGAACGAATTAGAATTGATAATGATTTAAAAGAAAGAGGATACTTCTATTTTAGTCCCGATTATCTAATTTTACAGGTTGATAGTACCATTGGCAAAAACTTAGTTGATGTAAGGGTTAAAGTGAAAGATATTGCACCAGATGCCGCATTAAAACCGTATACCATTAGAAACATTAATATTTACCCTAGTTATAATCTAAGGCGAGATAGTTTACTAAGAAGTTTAAAGCCAATTGTATACAACGATTTTAACATCTACGATAATCGAAATACCTTTAAACCAAAAGTTTTTAACCGATTGGTTTTCTTCAAAAAGGGAGAGAATTACAATCGAAAAGACCATAATCAATCGTTAAACCGGATGGTTAACATTGGTGCCTTTCAAGATGTACGGGCAGAATTTTTACCATTAGATAGTTTTAGAAATAATCAATTAGACTTAAATATTTATCTCACACCCTTAAAGAAAAATGCGCTCTCTTTTTCGGTTACGGGAACAAATAAATCGAACAACTTTATAGGTTCGGAAGTTAAAATTACGCAAACCACTAGAAACCTATTTAGAGGAGCAGAAATTCTAGACATGAGTGCCAGTGGCGGCTTCGAAACTCAATACAGTGGGCAGTCTAAAGGCATAAATTCCTATTCATTTACCGCAGAGGGCAAACTTACCTTTCCCCAATTTATTGTTCCGTTTTATAAGCCAAGAAGTACTACTGCATTTATCCCAAAAACGGTAGCTTCACTTTCTTATCAATTATTAAGCAGAGATACGGTATATAAATTAAATTCTTTTAAAGGAGAATTTGGCTACAATTGGAAAGAGAATAGGCATAAAGAGCATAATTTAAACCCTATTGCCATTAATCTTGTACAACCAACCAAGCGCGATTCGGCCGACTTGGTAGCATTATATGCCAAAACACCAGGTTTAGAAAACACCCTACAAGAACAGTTTATTATCGGAAGCAATTATAATTTCACCTTCACCAATCAGATGGAGGAAAGCCGTAGGAATAACACCTATTTCTATGGCAGTTTAGAAACTGGAGGAAATGTATGGGGGGCATTTGTAAGCAAAGATGAGAATGGGAAAAGGGCACTTTTTAACATCCCATTAACTCAATTTATAAGACTAGAAACCGATTTAAGAAATTATCATAAGGTTAATAGGAACTTGATTTGGGCAAATCGCGTGAATTTAGGATATGGATATGCTTATGGCAATAGCACTTCTTTACCTTTTGTTAGGCAGTTTTTTGCAGGCGGAAGCAACGATATTCGGGCCTTTAGAGCACGTTCTTTAGGCCCAGGAAGCTACAAAGTAGATCCTAATCAAGCTTTTGCAGATCAAGCTGGCGATATTAAATTACTATTAAATTCTGAATTAAGGTTTAAGATTACTGGGGTTTTACATGGGGCTATTTTTGCAGATGCCGGAAATATTTGGCTTCGAAAAGAAGATACAGGTGTGCCAGGAACCTCGAATACGGGTAGGCCAGGTTCGGCTTTCAAATTCAGCAATGCCTTAAATGAACTCGCTGTAGGTACCGGTGCAGGCTTGCGTTTAGATGCAACCATATTTGTAATTCGCTTAGATGGCGCCTTTCCACTGCGTAAACCCTATCTCCCCAGTGGACAACGATGGGTGGTAAATGAAGTCGATTTTGGAAGCAAAACCTGGAGAAAAGAAAATTTTATTTTAAACATTGGTATCGGATATCCGTTTTAGCTACATGAAGAAGATAAAAACAGTCGCAGTGCATACCTTTCATCTATTTCTGGCAGCCGGAAAAGGTTTCGCTGAAGATAGGGTTATGAAGTTAAGTGCTTCTTTGGCATATTATACATTATTTTCGCTTACACCTTTAATTATTATTATCATTTCTGCTGCAAGTATATTCTTAGGTGAAAATATGGATCCAAATACTAAACTATTTGGAGAAATTAGTAAGATGATTGGTGTTGATGCGGCAACTCAGTTAAGGGGTTTTGTGAATAATGCCAACCTCTCTGGTAAAAGCACATTTGGATTAATTGTTGGTATTGGCACATTAATTATTGGCTCTACTGCAATTTTTATTGAAATACAAGATAGCATAAACCTTATATGGAAAGTAAAAGCTGTACCGAAGAAAGGGTGGAAAAAATTAATTAAGAACCGATTATTATCTTTTTCATTGATTGCGTCTTTAGGCTTCTTACTTTTAGTCTCATTGGTTATTAATAGTGTAGTGGTTGGAATTGGAAGTAAATTGGAAGTTTACGCAGCTAAAATTGGCATTGCTCAAGTTTCTGAGGTGTTGATGCTCATTACCACGAATATCCTCACACTTGCTGTTGTAACCACGATATTCGCTATTATTTTTAAGGTTTTACCAGATGTAAACTTGAAATGGAAATCGGCCTTAATTGGTGCTTTATTTACGGCCATCTTATTTAGTTTAGGAAAGTATGCCATCGGAATTTACATTGAAAAGGGGAATCCCGGCTCTGCTTTTGGAGCTGCAAGCTCTATTATAGTGATATTGGTTTGGATTTATTATACTTCAATAATTCTATATTTTGGAGCAGAATTTACTCAAGCTTATGCTGAGAAATTTGAGGGCGGAATTTCGCCTTCAAAATATGCAGTGCATCTAAAAACCATCGTAGTAGAGAAAAAAGTAGCGGTTTTGCCTCCTCAACATCCAGAAGATACAGTAGACTGTCCTAAAGATTAATTTGAGCAGCGATTTTTTGAGTTAGTTCATTCTCAGTAAAAGGCTTAAGAATAAGCTCGTTCATGCCAGCATCCAGATACAGTTTTGAATGTTTTGCAAATACATTTGCAGTAACACCTATGATTGGAATAGTTCTCTTTGTTTCATCGTGATGCAGACGCACGGATTTTGATAATGCTACACCATTCATTTTTGGCATCTGAATATCTGTAAGTAGTAAATCATACTTATTTTCCTCGAACATCACTAATGCTTCTTCACCATCTTTTACACTATCAATGATCATTTGGTATTTGTTAAGTACGGTTTTTACCAACAACGTATTTATTTTATTATCATCGGCTATCAAAATACGTTTACCAATTAAATTGGATAAATTTATACTTATTGTATTTTTACTTTCTTGGTACTTCTCATCACAAATCTGGTACGGAATAGAAAAGCTAAACGTAGAGCCTTTTCCCAATTCGCTGGTTACATTGATTTCGCCACCTTGAAATTCAACAATCTTCTTGCAAATGGCTAAGCCCAATCCTGTTCCTTTATGTTGAACTTGTGTAGATAAATTGCTAACCTGAGTAAACTCGTTAAATATCGAATCTAAATCTTTGTAACCAATTCCGATTCCGGTATCTATAATTCGAACATTCAATAGGCCTTGGTTTTTTGAAATCAAAACCACATCAGCCTTTAAGGTTACTGAACCCTTTTGCGTGAATTTAATTGCATTGCTTAATAAATTGATAACTACTTGTTTTAAACGAAGCGGATCTCCACAAAAGCAAATGGCTTCATTAAATAAAATTTGAGTTTTTAGCACAACATTTTTTTGACTCGCTTGGATAACAATATTATTTACCACTTCATTTAAAGCATCAAGAGGCACAAAAGGCAGTTTCTCAAAATTAATTTTACCTGTTTCGCATTTAGAAAAATCGAGAATATCGTTTACCAAATCGAGCAGTAAAATCGATGAACTTCTAACTGCATTTAATTGCTGAGCTTGATGTTCATCCAATTTAGTTTGAACGAGCTGCTCTGAAAAACCAATTATTGAATTGAGTGGTGTTCTAATCTCATGGCTCAAGTTCATCAACCGATCTGCATTCGCCTCCGCTACTTTTTTTTCTTTTAGGTAAGAACGTACGAGGGCATATTCATCTTTATAAATTTTAAACAAATAACATAGAATACCTACAAAAACAATTAAGCACAAAATAGTACTTACACGTAACCGTGAACCACTTTCAAAATGCTTGGCGCAACTATAAAAAACGAGTAAGAGTAAGATTAGGTTTAGCGTACCTAATACCCTATATTTTTGAACATTAACGTGCATATCTTATTATTTAACTGTTGCAAGAATAGCTAAATCACAAGTCTAAATGCATGATAAAAGTATATGAAAACTTGAAGCGGAGAATTATGGCATTGAGACGGATAATTCTTCAAGTTCGTTTACTTCATCCTTTTCAATTCTTAGATTTTTAATAATATGTTGTTGGCGTTCAGGAGTATTTTTGCCCATGTAGTATTCTAACAACTTTTTAATAGTCTGCTCTTTCAAAATTACTGGATCTAACCTAATGTCTTTTCCGATAAATAAGCCAAACTCATCGGGAGATATCTCTCCTAGCCCCTTAAAACGGGTAATCTCTGGCTTGCTGCCTAGTTTTGCAATCGCATCCCTACGCTCTTCATCACTATAGCAATAAATGGTTTCCTTTTTATTTCTTACCCGAAACAATGGCGTTTGCAGAATATAAACATGACCAGCTTTAACCAAATCAGGAAAAAATTGAAGGAAGAACGTCATCATTAACAAACGAATGTGCATGCCATCTACATCAGCATCGGTTGCAATGACAATATTGTTGTAATGCAAGCCTTCTAGCCCATCTTCTATGTTTAAAGCATGTTGTAAAAGATTAAATTCTTCATTTTCGTACACTACTTTTTTCGTAAGCTCATAACAATTTAAAGGTTTCCCTTTTAAACTAAATACAGCTTGACAATCTACATCTCGAGATTTGGTAATGGATCCAGATGCTGAATCTCCTTCGGTAATAAATAAGGTAGTTTCATAACGCTTATCGTGCGTACTATTAAAGTGAACTTTACAATCTCTTAGCTTTTTATTATGCAATGAGGCTTTTTTTGCTCTATCATTTGCCAATTTTTTTATACCCGCAATATCTTTGCGCTCTCTTTCTGATTGGATAATTCTTTTTAAAAGGGCATCGGCTACATCCGCATGTTTATGTAAATAATCATCCAGCTCCTTTTTCACAAAATCCATAATAAAAGTACGAACGGAGGGACCATCTGGCCCCATGTTTTGCGAACCTAGCTTCGTTTTGGTTTGCGATTCGAAAACAGGCTCTTGCACTCTCACAGAAACCGCAGCAATAATAGAGGCTCTAACATCTGACGCTTCGAACTCCTTTTTATAAAATTCGCGAACCGTTTTTACCACAGCTTCTCGAAATGCTGCCTGATGTGTTCCTCCTTGTGTAGTATGCTGCCCATTAACGAACGAATGATAATCTTCACCATACTGTTGCCCGTGAGTCATAGCAATTTCTATATCCTGACCTTTGAGGTGAATAATTGGATAGCGCAGCTCTTCAGGTTTATTTTGTTTTGATAAGAGATCATACAAACCGCGCTCCGAAAAGTATTTTTCGTTATTAAAATTAATGGTAAGCCCAGTATTAAGGTAAACATAATTCCAAATCATGCTTTCAACAAAATCTGGAATATAATGGTAATTCCTAAAAATACTCTCGTCGGGATAAAACGTAATCGCTGTTCCATTACGTTGGGTAGTATCAATTATTGGATGGTCTACTTGAATTTCGCCCTTAGAAAATTCAACTTTCTTAGTTTTAGAATCGCGGTATGACTGTACCACAAAATTGGTAGATAATGCGTTTACCGCCTTTGTACCTACCCCATTTAAGCCTACAGACTTTTGGAAGGCATTGCTATCGTATTTACCTCCTGTATTAATCTTAGACACACAATCGATCACTTTTCCTAAAGGAATACCTCTTCCATAATCGCGAATATTAACTTTTTGATCAGAAACTGTAATTTCGATTGTTTTTCCAGAACCCATTACAAATTCATCGATAGAATTATCTACAATCTCTTTTAAAAGCACGTAAATACCATCATCTTGTGCCGAACCATCGCCAAGTTTGCCAATATACATACCTGGGCGTAAACGGATGTGTTCTTTCCAGTCGAGGGAGCGGATACTATCGTCGTTATAAATTGGTTCTGCCATAGTACAAATTTAAGCTAATCTCATTCTAAACCAATTTAGAATTTTCCACAATCTATGAAAAAAGCCTGAAGTCTTTAGTCATCAGTCTCAAGTCTAACTAAGTAAGCATAGACTCAAGACTGTGGGCTTTGGACTCTAGACTAAAATCGCTATCTTCCAAAATCAATTTAAAGCCTCATGCAAGAAAAAAAACAACTCTCCCTCTTCGATCTTTCTATGATTGTTGTAAGCCTGGTAATAGGGATGGGAATTTTCAGAAATCCAGCCTCTGTAGCCGCAACTTCTGGCGATAGTAGCATCTTTTTTTGGGTATGGATTGCAGGTGGAATTATTGCCCTTTGTGGCGCCTTAACTTATGCCGAAATTGGCTTAAGACTTCCAGCAACTGGTGGATATTATAAAGTTTTTGCTCATTGCTATCATCCTGCCATAGGTTTTTCGGTAAATGCAATTATTTTAATTAGTAATGCCGCTTCTTTAGCTGTAGTTGGCCTAATTGGAGCAGACTATGTGAGCGATCTTTTATTTGGCAAACCCAGCGGTGCATTTTTTAACACCACCATTGCCATTGTGGCGGTGGGTATTTTTTTCTTTGTTAATTTATTGGGTTTAAAAACAAGCAGTAGAACACAAAATGTTTTAATTATTATTAAGGTTGGACTGGTTTTATTGTTAATAGCGAGCATTTTTAAAGGTGTAGTGGTAGAGCCACACGGCTATGAGCAAGGTTCTCCGCTCTACTCACTTTCGAATAGAAGCGCACTATCGCTGTTTGTTGTGTCTATGATACCCGTTTGTTTCGCTTATGGAGGATACCAGCAGTCGATAAATTTTGGCGCTGAGGTTAAACGCACGACCATAATTCCGAAAGGTATTTTTATCGGGATTGTTATCGTGGTTTCGCTTTACTTATTAATTAATGTGGCATACATCGATGTTATCGGATTCGACAAAATGAAAAATGCTTCGGCTATTGGCGCGCTACTTTGTGAAGCTTGGTTTGGCCCATTTGGCGCAAAAGTATTCGACGCCTTGATGTTTTTATCAGTTTTAGCCTATGTAAATATCTTATTAATGAGCAACCCTAGGGTAATGTATGCGATGAGTATCGATAAAGTATTTCCTAAAATATTTTCGTATACCAGTCCGAAAACAGGAGCATTGGTAGCGGGGCTGGCCACTTTTTCCTTGATTACAATAATTATTACCTTTTTTGGCAAAGGTGTTGATAATATTCTGAACTTTACCATGTTTTTAGATAGCATAGGCATGAGTACCTCGGCCGCAACATTATTCATTCTACGCAAACGAATGCAAGGTGCAGATATGGCAAATGGGTTATGGAATAAATTTACACCGCTACTTGCCGCATTTTTTGTATTCAGTTACTTTATGATTGCAATAGGTGTGGTGATAAAAGATGTACATGCTGCCTTTACAGGAACTGGATTATTAGCCCTATTTTTATTATTATACTACATTTTTTATGCTAAAAAAACGAATTCAATAAGCTAATGAACCTATCGTACATCCTAACTGAACTTGGGGAAGAGCGTGAGAATTATTTCAATGCTATTGCCCCCCCTATTATCCAAACCAGTAATTTCAAGTTCAATACCGTTGCCGATTTTAGAGCAGCATTGGCGGATGAATATCAGGGAAATTTGTATTCTCGTGGATTTAATCCAACTGTTGATATTTTAAGAAAAAAATTAGCAGCACTAGATGGAGCTGAAGATGCATTGGTTTTTAGCAGTGGAATTGCAGCCATTACCGTTCCAATTTTAGCGCTTTTAGAAAGTGGCGATGAAGTAGTTTGTGTAGAAAACCCATACAGCTGGACCATAAAACTATTTAAGAATTTTTTGCCGAAATTTGGGATAACTACAACATTTATCGACGGAACGGATATCAATCAGTTTGAGGCGGTGATAACGAGCAAAACAAAATTGATTTACCTCGAGTCGCCAAATACGTTTAGTTTTGATGTACAAGATTTAGCCGCCATTTCTGCTATTGCCAAAACTAAGGGAATTTTAACATTGATTGATAATAGTTATTGCTCTCCACTCTATCAACAACCAATCGCTTATGGAATTGATTTGGTAGCCCAATCGGCCACGAAATATTTAGCAGGCCATAGCGATGTAGTCGCAGGCGTGTTAACAGGTAAAAAAGAAATACTCGAAAATATCTTCAATAATGAATACTTGAATATTGGAGCAGCATTGGCTCCGCAAAATGCGTGGCTATTGCTTCGTGGTTTACGAACCTTAGAAATTAGGCTCGAAAAAATAAGCGATACGGCAGACAAGGTAATTGCCTATTTAAATCAACATCCTAAAGTAGCGAGCGTTTTACATCCATTTAACGTTGAGAACAAGGATTTAGCATTAGCCCGTAAGCAAATGAAAAAGTGCGGAGGTTTGTTTAGTATCGTATTAAAAGATGCTCTGCTAGAACAGATCGAAGCCTTTTGCAACAGTTTAGAACATATCCTAATGGCCGTTTCTTGGGGAGGCTACGAAAGCTTGATTATTCCAGCATGTGCTGGACTGAGCAAAGCAGAATTTGACCCAACCAATAAACGCCATACGTTAATTCGTATTTATGTTGGCTTAGAAGATCCCGATTATTTAATTGCAGATTTAGCACAAGCATTTGATAAATTATAAAACACTTCCTTTCAAAAAGCAACTTGCCTATTCAGCAGGAATGATGGGCTGGAGCATTATGACCAATATTATTATTGTGATGCTTCCCTATTTTTATCTTCCTCCAAGCAATTCAGGCTTATCGCCTTTAGTGCCACAGGTATTGGTTTTTGGAGCATTTAATATTCTATCGCTCATTGCTGCTTCAGGACGACTTTTCGATGCTGCTTACGATCCCTTTATTGCATCGGTTAGCGACGGAAGCACGAACTCAAAAGGTAGGCGTTTTCCAATTATGAAATGGGCAATTTTACCAGCAGTTATTTTTTGCTCCCTCGTTTTTTACCCTTTAGTTAAAGGTGAAAGCATGAGCAATGCATGGTGGTTAACTTTTGTGCTCGGAGGATTTTTTATATCTGCAACTACTTATATTATTCCCTACAATGCCTTGTTAGCAGAATTAACACATACACCTGAAGAAAAAGTAAAACTCTCGACTTTTCAACAAGTTGGATTTGTTTTTGGAATGATTTTGGGAGCATTGAGCAATAATTTCGCCGATTTAATTCAAACCTCTTTTAATATTACTGAAAGATTTGAAGCCTTGCAGTTTACCATTTTAGGGTTGAGCATTTTTTCTGGATTGGTAATGATGCTACCTATTTTATGTATTCGTGAAAAAGAGTATGTACAGAGCAAACCCACTCATATTCCTTTGTGGCCCGCCATCCAGAATACATTTAGAAATTCGAATTTCAAATATTACCTCATTTCCGACTTCGCGTATTATACCGCCTTAAGCATTATTTCTAGTGGGTTGCTATTTTTTGTAACTGTTTTACTGGGTTTACCCGACTCGGATGGGGGGAAGTTTATGGGAATTATGGTGGTCCTCTCCTTGCTTTTCTATCCCTTTATTAACATTGGCTCTCAAAAATTTGGCAAGAAAGCACTGGTTTTGCTGGCATTTGCAATTCTAAGTTTAATTTTTGTGACCATTTTCTTTTTAGGAAAACTTCCTTTCAGCCCTACAAATCAAATGTATATCTTGGTTATCTGTGCTTCTTTTCCTTTAGCAGCCCTGGGTATCTTACCGAATGCAATTTTAGCAGACATCGCACAAAAAGACACATTCGAAACCGGCGAAAACCATGAAGGCATGTTCTTCGCTGTTAAATACCTTTTTGTTAAACTCGGACAAACTTTGGGCATTGCTATTTTTGCTATGCTTACTGTTTATGGAAAAGACCCTGGAAATGATTATGGGTTAAGGTTAAATGGGGTTGTTGGTTTTGTGTTGTGCATTTTGGCCTTGATATTTTTTGCTAGGTTTAAAGAGAAGAAATAATTCACCAATTGGTTAATCTGCTAATTAAATCGTATCTTTGTGCCGAAGCAGAATTTCTTTATCATTTAAAGCAACTCGCAAGTTAGTCCTTCCAGCAATGATTGTTCTAGCTTCTTCGATATTATACACTTAAAAAATATACTTTGTTATTTTCAGAATTAAACCTCATAGCTCCTATTTTAAAGGCGCTTGAAACCGAAGGTTATACACAACCTACACCAATACAGGAACAATCTATACCCTCTATTTTACAAAAACGCGACCTACTAGGATGCGCACAAACAGGAACGGGAAAAACCGCAGCATTTGCAATTCCAATGCTACAATTATTAAATCAACCTTACGTAAACACAAAAGGCCCTAAACCCATTAAGGCCTTAATTTTAACGCCAACGCGTGAATTGGCTATCCAAATTGAAGAAAGTTTTAAAGCCTATGGCCGAAATTTACCGCTTAAACATTTGGTAATCTTCGGTGGCGTTGGGCAGAAGTCTCAAACCGATGCGTTGCATCGCGGCATTGATATTTTGGTGGCTACACCAGGTCGTTTATTAGACTTAATGAACCAAGGATTTGTTAACCTGCGCGATATTGAGATCTTCGTATTAGATGAAGCAGATCGTATGTTGGATATGGGATTTATCCACGATGTTAAAAAAATTATCGCCAAGCTACCTGCTAAGCGACAAACGTTGTTTTTCTCAGCTACCATGCCTAGCGAAATTCAAAAATTGTCGAGCACTATATTAACCAACCCCGTAAAAGTTGAAGTTACACCGGTTTCATCAACAGCCGAAAAAATACAGCAAGCTGTTTATTTTGTAGAAAAGCAGGATAAAAGAGGCTTATTAGCTCATTTATTAAAAGATAAAAGTATCGAAACGGTTTTGGTATTTACGCGCACCAAACATGGCGCCGATAAAGTGGTGAAAGATTTAATAAAAATTAATGTACGTGCCGAAGCTATTCACGGTAATAAATCGCAGAATGCCCGTCAGCGTGCCTTAACTAATTTTAAAGCCCGTACTACCCGGGTTTTAGTGGCAACCGATATTGCTGCGCGTGGAATCGATGTAGATGAGCTTGCGCACGTAATTAACTATGAGTTACCAAATATTCCCGAAACTTACGTTCACCGAATTGGCAGAACCGGAAGAGCAGGTTTAAGTGGCATTGCCTATTCATTTTGCGATGGTGAAGAGAAAGAATTTTTAGATGATATAGAGAAATTAATTGGCATTAAAATTCCTGTTAACGAGGATCATCCATTTGCCATGAGCTGGCAGAGTTTATTATCAGCTGCTGCTGATGCAAAAGGAAAAGGAAAGAAAAAATCGAACCAACGTGAGCCTCGCGAACGTGAACCAAATTTAAGTGGTGCGAAAAAGAAACCATATCATGGCGGTGGAAAACCAAACCACACGGGTAGCACTGCAAGTGCAAACGCTGGAGGTGGAAACAGAAGATTTAGCGGTGGTGGGAACCGAAGGAGGGATTAATTAAATCGTCATTGCGAGGCACGAAGCAATCTCCTTACCAGTATTGTTCTTTAAGATTGCTTCGTGCCTCGCAATAACGAAATGTCTATCTTTCCACATTATTTGGCCTTACATACACCATCTGCATTACATTAATGTTCCGCATTTCGAACGCCGCTTCGCAATAATTCAAGTAATAATTCCATTTACGGATAAAGCGGTCATCGAAACCTAAAGATTTTACCTCAATTAATTTTTGGTTAAAATTTTCAAACCATAACTTTAAGGTTTTCGCATAATCAAGACCTAAGTCTTTTAAATCTACCATTGTTAAATCGCTGGTATTATTTATCGCCCTATTTAATTGTGCTATGGAGGGCAATAAAGAACCTGGGAAGATATATTTCTGTATCCAATCTACTCCTTTTCGCAATTGTTCGTATCGGCTATCTGGACTAGTGATCACTTGAAAAGCCAATATCCCATTAGGTTTTAACACAGCTGCACATTTTGCAAAATAAGTTTCTAGATAGTTATGGCCTACTGCTTCGAGCATCTCTACCGACACAATCTTATCAAATTTACCTTCAATATTGCGGTAATCTTTAATAATAATTTCGACTTGTTGAGATAAACCTTCAGCTTCTACTCGCTGTTGAGCCAATTTCTGCTGCTCCTTAGAAATAGTAACCGAAGTAACTTTGCAACCATAATTTTTCGCCATATAAATCGCATTGGCTCCCCAACCACTTCCAATTTCGAGTACATGATCAGTAGCTTTTAAATGCAACTGCTCACATAAACGCTTATATTTTTCGCCTTGTGCAGCAGCCAAAGATAAATCTGGAGATTTAAAATAGGCAGCTGAATAGGTCATGGATGGATCTAAAAATGTTGCAAAAAAATCATTATTCAAATCGTAATGTTCTGCTATATTTTTCTGAGAACCAGTTATACTATTCGACCTACCATTGTGATAAATTCGATTAAACCACTTGAAAAGATTTAACCCTATATTTTTAATCTTACTGCCCGATACAGAAGGTGCATTTTCGATGTTTAAGATTATCCATTTTATAACGTTGGTGAGATTGTCTGTTTCCCATAAACCATCTACATAAGCTTCGCCAAAACCAATATCGCCATACAGCACTATACATTTAAAAAAGCGATTATCTTTAATTACTAAATTTGCCTTGAAAGTTGAATTTTTTTCTCCGATTTCTAAAAACTCCCCATTAGGAAGACTTAAACTTAAAAAGCCCTTATTCATTTTATGTAATGCCGAAAGTACTGCACGCTCATAAAAGCCAGACCTATGTGTAGTTATCGAGAGGGAAGAAGACATTTTAATTTTATACTTAAGGTTTATAGCGTTTATATACGTCTTTTTGTAAATGTTGGTTTGCAGCTTTTGGATGATAAACAATTTTTTTAACCCATAGTTTAAAGGCTTGCCAATAGATCAGCCCCATTACTCGCAAAGGAATTAAGGGCATAGAAAAAAAATACCTTAGCATATTTCTATTCGTTAAGGATTTGCTTTCCCCAGTTAGCGTACTTATAAAAAAACGATTCCCATCTTTGTCGTAATCATCAATCTTAATATCCAATTTTTCTGTCGGAATTGCAAGATTAAAATCAAAAAAAGCATCTAAATCGATAAATGGCGATACATAGAAATCTTTCTGAACACGCTGCTTAAAACTTTCGCCATGTAACACTTCCCTGTCGAAAAAGAATAATTTCATTTCGCGATACGTATTGCTAATTTCTGCAATTGCACATAATGGTTCGTTATTTTCATCAAAACAGAAGTAAAAAGAAACCGGATTAAAGTTGTATCCCAAAACAGCTAAATTGGTTAATAACATAATTTTACCATTACCCACTTCAACATTGTGAGATTTGAGATAAGCTGTGATTTGCTGTTTTACTGAGATCTGAGATTTGAGATATGAGATGTGAGAACTTTCATCCTTTGTCTCCAATTGCAGATGATCTTTATCTCTAAAGTTAAACAGATTAAATTTATTTCTGCTAAACCATCGCAAACGCTTGCTTAAGTTATCGATTTCATCTATATCGATATAGAATAAATAGATAGTATACCAAAAGGAGTGCTTCTTTGGCGCCAGCCGGTGATGCATTACCCTAGCAGTATACATGGAAGATGCTAAATTTTTGCGCATAATTCAACCGCACTTTTATACGCATCCTCATGAAACCCATATTTAAAATAACTGCCGCAATAATAAACAGGGCCTTTTTCGTTCAACTTATACAACTCTTGTTGTGCTTGCATAGCTGGCACATCAAATAAAGGATGTTCATACTCAATTTCTCTAATCACTTTTCTTTTATCTAAGGTAGCTGATGGATTGATGGATACAAAATAATCGACCTTTTTTGATACCCCTTGTAATTTATTCATCCAATAAATGGTGCTTGGTGCTTTATCCTCTACCCTATAATTCCAACTACTCCACGCTAATTTTTTCTTGGGCATTTGACCTTTGTCGGTATGCAACACTGCTTTATTTGATTGATAGTTAAACTTAGACAACAATCTTTCCTCGTCAACCGTTTTATGTTTAACCATTTGATAAGTTTGATCGGCGTGACTGGCCATAATAACCTTGTCGAATTCTAGCTGATCTCCTGTCGCTGTTACTACCAACACTTTTCCACTATCCAAGCGCTCAACCGAAACGATCTTCGTATTTATGCGAATCTGATCACGAAAGGGGGCAATCAATTTTTCGCGATAGGCTTGGCTACCTGTATGCAACGTATACCATTGATGTTGGGTGTTAAGCCCTAAAAACCCATGATTTTTGAAAAATCGAATTAATGAAACGGCCGGAAAGTCTAAAATTTGATCCATGGGGGTAGACCAAACCGCTGAGCTCATCGGAATTAAGTATTTCCATACCATATCATCACTATAGCCAAATTCCTTTACATATTGGCCTAATGAATAATCAGCATACTTTGGGTCGTCTAAAATAGCTATACTCTCTTTGTTAAAACGATTAATTTGCATCAACATTTTTAAAAAGGATGGATTAAAGATGTTTCGCTTTTGGGCAAATAAATGCTTTATGCTCGAACCCGAATACTCCAACCTGCTAGGTAAATATTGCACACTAAACGACATATCGGTTTTCTTAACCGGTGCATCGATTTCAGCAAACAAAGCACATAAATTTGGATAGGTCTGGTAATTGAATACCATAAAACCCGTATCAATATAAATTGATTTCCCATCTTCTTCAACAATTACGGTGTTGGTGTGCCCGCCAACATAATCGAGCTCCTCAAAAAGTGTAATATTGTACTTTTGATGCAACAAATGCGCACAACCCATTCCCGCAATACCACTACCAATTATGGCTAAACTTTGCATTTTTCAAACAAATAATGATTTACCATCCACTCATTTCCATTATTGTAATTAAACAATTCGGCACATGCCATGTAAAATAGACGCCAATATACCCACCATTTTACAGCCTGATCTTTACCGTAGGTAGTTTCTAGGATAGGCATAATTTCTTTTTTGTGGGCATCCATATTACGCAACCATGCTTCAGAAGTTTTACCATAGTGCGTTCCATTTACCACCCAATGTTGGCTGATTTTTAAATCGTCGTTAAAGTAAAAAAATAAATGATTTGACGGCATAATGCCGCCCGTAAAGAAGTACTTGCTCATCCAATCGCTCTCATCTATTACCTCGTATTTATAAGCCAGGGTTTTATGCGTAAAGATGTGAACGAACAACTTCCCGTTAGGCTTTAAAAAAGACGCTACTTTAGCCAGTAGCAAGGTATAATTGCGCATGTGTTCGAACATTTCTACCGAAACCACTCGATCAAACGTATCAGCAATGGTAAAAGTATTCATATCGGCAGTTAAAACTGTTAAATTTTCTATGCCACGTTGCTTCGCCGTTTCGTCGATGAATATTTTTTGGGTAGTGGAATTGGAAACTACTGTAAATTTACTTTTTGGAAACTTTGCCGACATGTAGAGCGACAATGAACCCCAACCACAACCCAGCTCTAGCACATTTTGTCCGCTTTGTAAATCGGCACGCAGGCAAGTAAGTGCCAACATATCATCTTCAGAAGAATCAATGTCTGTTACACCTGGTTTCCAGTAACCGCTACTATATTTTAGATTTTTACCTAAGCAATATTGAAAAAATTTGGTGGGTAATTCATAATGTTGCTCGTTTGCATCAATTGTATTTATGGCTATTGGCGAAGATTTAAGCTCCGCTACAAGATCCATAAATTTCTGTTGCTGCAATTCTTCGTCGCCTAACGTTTCATCCTTCAAACGTTGGTTTAGTAATTTTCTAATCCCTATTCGTAATACCGAATCGGGTAGTTTATCATTTTCTATAAGTTTATCGTACCACATGTTGAGTTTGGAGTTTGGGGTTTGGAGGTGATGCTATGCGCTGAGAAGGAACTCCCAACTCAAAACCCTCAACTCCGAACATTTTTTAACCATGGAAAAAAAGCACTTGTTGTTTCTTGATATTTTTTATACGCAACTGGCTTGCTTCTCAAATTTTGTTCTTCATTATTTGGCACCCCTGTAACTTTTAAGAGCAAATATAAAATAATAGCAGGGCTGATGAGGGCCAAAATACCCCAAGGTGAGGCTAAAGCAAAAACGAAATAGCTCATCCATGCTAACCATTCAAAAAAGTAATTGGGATGCCTGCTGTAACTCCATAATCCAGTATCGCAAACTTTGCCTTTATTGTGAGGATTTTTTTTAAAGGCCGCCAATTGCTTATCGGCTATTGCCTCGCCAAAAAATGCAATCGTCCAAATACCAATTGCAACATACTCTAAAGCTGATAGTTTATCTGCCGTATTTGCAGTGATGATGAAAAACGGCAGTGCTAAAATCACATTTGAAATAGCCTGAAATTGAAAGAAGAAAAAGAAATTACGATTTGCTTGTTCACCCCATTCTTTTCGCAACTGCTGATATCGACCTTCTTCTTCCTTAATATGGCCAATTACACGCTTCCATAAATGGATTCCCAGTCGCATTTCGGCAATTAAGAACATTCCGCAAATCAGCAATTTGCGAGTTTCATTACCATCCGAAAAAAAATAAGTAATGACGGTAATTACAGGGAAATTTAACGCCCAAAAAACATCAACAACACCAGCATTTTTGATTTTTTTTGCCCATAACCATACCAAAAACATGATGGCACAACACGCAAGAAGAGAAATAAGAGCAATAAAAAAGAGTTGGTCAAGATTCATTCTTAAGGAGTTCTTCAACACCATCACCTGCATTTAGGCTGAAAAGTTTTATCAACACATAAGTACAAGTAGCAATGCTTCCTAAACATACGAATAAAATAATCCAAATGGATTTAAGAAGAACAGATTTTTCTTTATAAAACATCCAAAGGGTGATGATAAAAATATTGGCATAAAAGTCCCACAGTGTAGCGCGCATCCAAGGGATAGAAGCTAAAAAATTCCATTCTTTGAAAAGCGAACTTTCCAAGCTTGTGCTAATCACTACATACGTTACCCATATTAAGAGTACCGAGAAAATAATTTTTAATGTAGTAATCATATTTTGCGGATTATATTTTTCGAATTCTAATAATCCTCATCCAGTGTAAGGCTTTCATCACCGGATAGGTTGGATCGAATTCCCACCAATGCGAAGAAAATTTAGGGCTGTTTGGTTTTTTATGGTGATTATTTTGAAATAACTCGCCCATCATTAAAAAATCCCATGGTAACGAATTCTTGCTATGATCGTCGTTATCGTGATTTGAATAGCCATACTTGTGTCCGCACCAATTCACAATTGCACCATGTAATGGCCCCATTAAGAAATGTACCGGCAACAGCAAATACATCCACCAATATTCAGCAAAAACAATGTAAAACCCGATGTAAAATAATCCGCAACTAAGTCGCCAAAACCAAGAATCTCCAATTCTATCCACTAAAGGCCATTCTGGGTAATTCCCCCTAAATGCTGGCTCTGGTTCTATTTTGTAGCGTAAATAATTAAGGTACATGTTTTTAGTGGCAATCATCATTCCAAACACATCCTTAAAAAAGTGCGGCGAGTGTGGATCCTTTTCGGTATCGCTGTAAGCATGATGCATACGGTGCAAAATGGCATAGGCGCGAGGATTTAAAAATGAAGAGCCTTGAGATATTAATAAAATAAGATAGAAAAATCGCTCCCAAAATTTCTCCATCTTAAACATCTTATGCGAGGAGTAGCGATGTAGAAAAAAAGTCTGGCTAAATAGCGAAAGAAACCAGTGGGCTAAAAAAAAGAATAAAATAATCATGTGTGATTTATATGTGTAATAACGAAATGGAGCTTAATTTGGTTTTGCCATCTCTTTGGCAATTAAAAATTATCTACCAAAATCGTCTTGTACGCGAACAATATCGCTCTCGTCTGATGGGTTTTCGGCATCGGTATGCTGCCAAATTTCTGCCACTACACCCCAATCGTCTAATCCGATTAAACGATGACGTTCACCTTGTTGTAATTTAATTTGGTTGGTTGGAGAATAAGATTGTACTTCGCCCTCTACATCTGTTTCGCTGGTTTTAATGCCAACTGTTCCGCTAACTACCTGCCATATTTCGGCACGACGATGATGATATTGCCAAGAAAGACGCGTGTTTGGTGCTACAATTAAAATTTTCGGACTTAGTTTCCCTCCAATTTTTAAACTATCTACATCCAAACCATCGAAATACGTATCTGCGAACTGTTGTGCTTGATCTTCGTCGATTACAAAAAAGCCACCCCAAGGACGAGTTTCGTCTCGGTTTACTACATTAAAGCCTTCTATTTTTAACTGCTGAGCAACGTTATCGAATATTTCTTTCTTCTTTGTTTTCATCTGTATAAATTATTAATACTTGGCTTACTGATTTTCATTTGTATTAACGAACTCGTAAACTCGGTTTGTTTTCAATTGTGATGAAGCTATCATGAGCATATAAATTGTTATTTGTGAGTGGTATGCTCAAGATGGTTCCATAATTGCTGCAAAAGTACGGGTTACAATTGAAAAAAGCCCTTTCGGGCTTGTGTTTTTTTGATGAAAGTGCGTTGGTATGATTAGTTCAATCGCATCATTCTACTGAAAACTGTGTATTAACTACTTAATCTCAATAACAACAATATCGGTTGGAAATCCGGCCGACTGGAGCACTAATGGTAAATTAGGATTATTTAACACCCATAATTCCAGTTTCCCATCTTCACTAACCACATGGGTTGCGTCAATTTCTTTCCCATTTATTTTCATCGGATTTGCATCGGGAGTTTTTAGCTTAAATTTTATTCCACCGTAGGTAAGTGTTTTAGTTTCTGCTAATGCTTTGTAAGCTACTTTCGAAATCATACCAAAAGTTTCACTATCACTCAACTTTGTTTCACCTGTAGCGGGCTGTGTAGTTACATACATTTGGGTAGCGTTTTCCAGTGCCTTTGTACTCATCACAAAAGCCCCATCACCATACCCCTCCACTGCCCATAACATCGTAACTGGTCCGGCAATACTTTTTAAGGTTAAATCTAACGGAAATTCTTGTCCTTGAACATAGGCACTACATTTTAACGTGGTACCATCCTTAATTTCTGGTAAGGTTTTTTGTGCGAATAACGTAATGGAAAAGGTTAGGCACAGAAGCGAGAGAATAATTTTTTTCATCTGTATAAAATTTGTTTCAATGGTGATGAAGCTATCATGATTTTTCAACGGCACTATATTTTCAAATAGCGTTGAAGAGGGCTAAAGCCGCTTATTCATTTCCTTGTGAGTTTTGAAAAATCATGATGGTTTCATCTGTTTATAATTTTGTTTTTAGTGGTCAGATGTTCCTTACCATGATTAAATAATCATACCCCTGTGTGTTTAATGATTCTTTAATCATGGTCGGTTCATATTGGATAATTGGTTAGTGATAAATAAACTTATAGAAAAAATTTGGGCGACTGAAATAATTTCATCTAAAAACTGAAAAAAATTCACAAATTCTGAAAAAATTTCAGTTTTATGATCCCTTTAGGTCTTTAAATCCAATTGGCATAAGGATTGAATAAACCTAATCAGCCCTTAAAGGGTTAAAGAAAATAATTAATTTATAGTCCATTTATCATTAAATTTAAAAGGAGGAAAAACTATGACATTGGTTAAATTCAATCCACAAAACAAAAAAAATTCGGTATTACCAGGTTTTAACGACATTTTCGAAAGCGTTATGGGTGATACTTTCTTCGCTGATCGCCAGATGAACAGTCTTCCCGCAGTAAACATTCATGAAACTAACGAAGCCTATCTCATAGCGCTCGCAGCTCCAGGTTTAAAAAAGGAAGATTTCAGAGTGAGTGTTGAACGAGATACGCTAACCATTTCATCAGAACAATCGAGAGAGAAGGCTGCTGGTGAAATTGTGTATAATCGAAAAGAATTTAGCTACAGTTCATTTACCAGAGCTTTTACCCTTCCAGAAAGTGCCGATATTGATGGAATCCAAGCCAACTATTCTGATGGGATCTTAAACCTTACACTTCCTAAAAAAGAAGAGGCAAAAGCAGTCTCTAGACAAATCGAAATTCACTAACCGTTGCCGCCTTAGGGCGGCATTTTTTTTGTAATTAAATACGTATTTGATACCTATCATTTATCTACCTAATAAGCGTCATTTCTTTTTCTTAAAAACCTAACTAGATTGTACAATAAATCTAATTAAGAAAATGAAAAAAAACATGGGAACGGCTGATAAAGTAGTAAGGGTACTTGCAGCTATCGTAATTGTGGGTATGTATTTTGCCCAACTCATTTCAGGCATACTTGCAATCATACTTTTAATTCTTGCTGGTATTTTTATCATTACCAGTTTTATAAGCTTTTGTCCGCTGTATTTACCTTTCGGCATTTCTACCAAAAACAAAAAAGTTAATGATTAGCTGTCAACTCTTATAAAAATTTCAAAAAATAAAAACCCACTAATATGGAACCCCACTATTATCATGTCGATATCAACTGGAATACTGAACGAAAAGGCACCCTATCTTCGCCTGAATTATTGATCAATGGAGGTAATTGCATCGAAGTAGCTACACCTCCTGAATTTCCAAAAGGCATGCCCGGCATTTGGTCGCCAGAGCATTTGCTCACCGCAGCAGTAAATAGTTGTTTGATGACCACATTCTTGTCGATCGC
This sequence comes from Pedobacter anseongensis, assembly GCF_037482965.1. NCBI lineage: Bacteria > Pseudomonadati > Bacteroidota > Sphingobacteriia > Sphingobacteriales > Sphingobacteriaceae > Pedobacter > Pedobacter anseongensis. The sequence continues at coordinate 364,510 of NZ_JBBHKB010000002.1, forward strand.
AGAAAACTCAAAATTGGAATTTATAAGTTTCAGCTGTAAATCAAAAGGAAAGTTAGAACAGATAGATGGCAAATTTATGATCAGTGAAATCATCATGGAACCAACTGTTACCCTTTCAGATGAAAAAGATCGTGAAAAAACCTTAAGAATCCTGCTAAAATCTGAAGCAGCCTGCTTGATATCCAATTCAGTTAAATCAAAAATAACCATGTTTTCAAACGTTGTTATAAAAACATCAAGTTAAAAACGGGTGTAATTTTGCCGGCCTTACTACCGAAAGATATATTCACGCTGTGGTTAAAGGAAGGGGGATATTACGATTATTATACAAATTTATGTCGTTTTTAGAGCATTCCAAAAGGTTTACCTGATGCCATAACGGCTTGTGAAGGTCATCCTGTAGAGATGGCTAAGGTCGACATTAAACCAGTGGAGTTTGAACTTTGTGCATGGGAGATATGGGTGGCATTAAAGGCTCAATTAATTTAATGAGGTAATTTATCCCTTATCAAACCGTATACCCAAGTTCCTGCAATAGCACTTAAAAGTGTAACTATAATTACGGTTGCTCCGGTGCCAATTTGAGCAAAAAGAGGACCTGGGCAGGCGCCCGTAATTGCCCACCCTAAGCCAAATAGCAATCCCCCATATATTTGCCCTTTATTGAATGCTTTGTTGTGAAATTCGATGGTCTCGCCATATATGGTTTTGATCTTGAATTTCTTGATAAGCCAAACCGAAATCATGCCAACAACCACAGCGCTGCCAATTATGCCATACATGTGGAATGATTGTAAGCGGAACATTTCCTGGATACGAAACCAGCTAACTACCTCTGATTTAACGAAAACTATACCAAATAACAAACCAACAACCAGGTATTTAATATTATGATACCAACTATGTTCTAGATGACTGTCGTTTACGCACATGGCGTCTAATGAGCGCGCTTCAAAATCTGAATTATTATCGTGTTGCATATGGCTAATTAAAGAGATAAAATGTGAGGTAGAATGAAGTTGGCCATAATCAGACCTCCAATCATAAAGCTAATTGTTGCAATTAAGGAGGGCAATTGCAGATTAGAAAGGCCCATAATGGAATGTCCGCTGGTACAACCGCCAGCGTATCGAGTGCCAAAACCTACCAAAAACCCACCAAAAACCATTAGTATGAAACCTCGAAGGGTAAACAGCGATGTCCAACTCATCACATCAGCTGGTATTAAATTGTCATAATTGGTGATTCCATAACCTGATAATTCTGCTGCCAATTTTGGGTTTATTTCTATAGGATTAGGGTTCGATAAGAAATTAATGGCAACTGCGCCACCTAAAAATACCCCAAACACAAAAACCAAATTCCAAACTTCATTTTTCCAGTTATATTTAAAAAAGGGGATGCCTGCAGGGAAACACGAAGCGCAAATGTGTCTTAAAGACGAACTAATACCAAAAGATTTGTTTCCTAATATCAAAAGTGCGGGTACAGTTAATCCAATTAATGGCCCGGCTATGTACCAAGGCCAAGGTTGCTTTATAAATTCTATCATATTGTTTTGATCTATTTAACTATTTCAACTGTTTACGTACCGAGGCTTCGTCGATAAAGCCTAAATTATCCCAAATCATCTTTGCGTTTTTGTAGAGTTTTAAAACGGGCAAAGCATCTATTTTTAAGGTTTTACATAGGGCTGCGTTTGCATCTGCATCAATCCGTACAATAATTACTTGATCGGCCATATCAATGGCTATTTTATCTAGATATGGTTTCATTTCTTTGCATGGCGAACACCAATCGGCATAAAAATCTACTAATACCAATTTGTCTGATTTTAACAACGCTTCATATTGTGTTAAACTTATTCCCATTGTATTCACTGCAGTTGCAGCTTTAGTTTCAGGCAGATTTTTCGATCGCCATTCCATCATCCCGCCATGCATTTCTACTACATTTTTAAAACCTGCATCACGCAGTTGCTTTGCGGCGGCACTACTTCTTGGCCCGCTTAAGCAGTACACAAAAACAGGCCTCGACTTATTTAAAGTCGCAATTTGCGTTTCAAAATCACCACCACCTATACTTGCATTAATGGCATTTTCTATGTGTCCATTTTTAAATTCAGCTGGCGTACGTACATCAAGTAACTGAATTGTATTGTCTGTTTTTAACTGCTCCGCGAATTCAATAGCCGAAATACTAGTTGGTATAGATTTGGTTTGGGCATTACCGCAGCTGTTTAAAACAATGGCGGTAAAGAAGATGAAAATACGTTTATACATGAATTATAGGTTCTCTTTAATTAATCTTTCTAATTCAGAAACGGGTACTACACCCGACTGTCTCCAGCGAATTTCGCCCTTTTTAAACAAAATTAGGGTTGGGACACCACTTACGCTATAGGTTTTGGCGGCTTGCTGATTTTTATCTACATCTATTTTAATGATGCTGGCTTTATCTCCGACTCTCTTTTTTAAATCTGCCAACATTGGCGACATCATTTTGCACGGGCCGCACCATTCGGCAAAAAAATCTATTAAAACCGGTTTATCTTGATTGATGATTTCTTGAAAAGTCATATTTTCTGTTTTTTATCTTTTTGTATTGCTAAACCTATTACTGTACCCATAAATGCACCGTAGATGGTACTGTTTATTGGGCTAGCGGTGATGGCACATGTGCCGGTATTGCACCCAATAAATTTCCAGTAAAGATAGCCGCCTAATGCTCCCATTAAAAGCCCAATAATGGCAAATGATTTGTTTTTAATGTAGTTTTTCATTTTACCTCTTCAAAACTAATTTCTTCTATTTGATGTTTGCGACTTTTATTAGGTGTATTACAGGCACTTGTGCCACAACAACCAATATTGAGAATTGCTAAGAATGTAAAAAGTCCTCCCATGATACCAAGCGCCCATTCTTTTGCTAAAACACCTTGAGTAATGATAAATATACCCATTGCTAAGCGTAAAATTCGCATAAAATTCCAGTTTTTAAATAGCATTGCTTTCATAGCTTAATTTTTTTTATCGTATTACTTTTTAGTGAGGTTAATAAATACCTCTGTATTTGCTCTAGGTTTAATGCTATTGTAGCAATGTTCCATTTTTTTGATCATGAAGTGCGTTTCAAATAGTGGTTGGTATGCTGTCATATCCCCTCCAAAAGGCGGGCCTTCTTTCTCGAACTCTATATTAAAAAGTACTCCTATGATCTGTCCATTTTCTTTAAGCAAGGATGCCGATTGGGCTATATATTTTTCGCGAAGCTTAGGCTCAATAGCACAGAAAAAAGTTTGCTCAATCATCAAATCGAATTGACCTTGATGTTCAAAAAAATCGCCGAGAATAACTTTTATTTCAGGATTTTTATCATATTTCTCTTTCAGCTGTGCTACAGCTTTTGGGGCAATATCTATTAAAGTAATATTAGTAAAGCCATTCTTTAATAGCCATTGGCCCTCATGAGCATTGCCGCAACCTGGAATTAAAATGGCAGCATCTTTATCCGGATATTGCTCCATGTAGGTGGTTATAGCTGGCGACGCTATGCCGATATCCCATCCTGTCTGGTTGTTCTCCCAACGTGTATTCCAAAAAGATTGACCTAGCTTATTTGCTTGCTTCATGATGATCCGTTTTTTATATTATTTTACCTCCGTTAGCTAACCACTCCCTCATACCACCCGAATAGTTTTTTATCGAATCAAAACCGTTCTTTCTTAAAATAGAGTAGGCAATTGCAGACCTATCCCCACTTTGGCAATGGATCACCACCTGTTTGTCTTTGCTAATTTTATCCAAGTTATCTTGTAAAGTACCTACAAAAACATGATCCGCACCTTCAATATGGCCATCATTAAATTCGGTTAAATTACGTACATCAACTATTTGCACATTGTCTTTGCTCAAATAAGTTTTAAATGTTTCTAAGTCAATTACATCAGCCGTGCGTAGCTCAATGCCTAAATCTCCAATACCACTTACAAAACCGTAGATATTGTCTAGACCAATTCTCATCAATTTTCTGGTAATTTCTTCCTTTTCGGCAGGGTTTGCAACGATGATAAATTGCTCTTGATAATTTAAAAACCAGCCGGCCCATGTGGATAGGCTATTATTATGCTGAATGTTGATACTGCCAGGAATAAAACCCTTGGCAAAATCTACTTTATTTCTGGTGTCAATAACTTTAATTCCATCACCATACGCTCGTAAAAATTGTGCCGAACTTAGCTCCTGATGGTTAGGTATTTCGACCAAAAGCGGACGATTTACCTTATTCAAGTGCTTCATCATGGCAAAGTATTTTGGAGGCTCAGGCTGTCCGGCTAATAAATAGTCTACAAATCCCCTCTGGTTATTTTGGTATTGAAAAGCCCAATTTCTTATTTTTTCGTAACCTACGGTAGAGCTTGGTACAGCGCCCAAAGCTTTACCACAAGCAGAACCTGCACCGTGGCCTGGCCAAACCTGTACAAATGAAGGCAGTTCGGTAAAACGCTGGATGGATTCGTACATCTGCTTTGCCCCTATTTCTTGCGTGCCAATTAACCCCGCAGCTTTTTCTAATAAATCGGGGCGTCCGATATCACCAACAAAAACAAAATCTCCAGTAAACACCATTACCGGTTCGCTAGTAGCAGGATGATCTGTTAACAAGAAACTGATGCTTTCTGGCGTGTGTCCGGGTGTGTGCAGTACCGCTAAGCTGAGGTTTCCGACATTAATTTTATCGCCGTGCTTTAATCCGATATGGTCAAATTGATATTGCCAATCTGCACCGCCCTCATCAGATAAATAGAGTTGAGCACCAGTTACTGCTGCCAATTCTCTCGATCCTGTTAAGAAATCAGCATGGATATGCGTTTCTGTAATGTGTGTAATTTTAAGATTGTTTTGTGCAGCAATTTTAAGGTACACATCCATATCACGTTGTGCATCAATTACTAATGCCTCGCCTGTGGCTTGGCAACCAATTAGAAAGCTTGCCTGGGCTAAGCTCTTATCATATACGTGTTGAAAAAACATAATGTTAGATTTTATTTTATTTACAAAGGTGCTACTCTCAATTTTACTTTACTGCTACTTTGGTTACATAAGTATTTTACTTCAATATCGTTTCTTTAATTAGGATATAAATGCCCATTACAAGCACAAACCACCCGAATGCGGGTTTTAATTTTTTGCCATCTATTTTGGTCGATAAATAGGTTCCAATAAAAATGCCTCCAATAGCAATCAGGGTTACAGTAAGTAAAAATTGCCAATCTATTGGATAATGACCCAATGAAAAACCAAAGCCCATTAATGAATTTACTGCAATGATAATCAAGGAAGTTCCAATTGCGGTTTTCATGGGTAATTTTAAAAGGTTAACCAATGCTGGAATGATTAAAAAACCACCACCTGCACCAATAAGTCCAGTTACCACTCCAACCATTAAACCTTGTACGATTACCGAAAAAGTGTTGGCAGGTTTAGTAATCACAGCACTCACTTCCGTGTCTTTTTTGAGCATGCTATACGATGCAAATACCATCAGCACTGCAAAAAAAACCATGAGTAAAATTGACTTACTAAGTTCAAAATCTCCAACATTTAGTACATGTTCTGGAATGGCAGAAAGCATATAATGGCGAGTCAAAAAAACAGCGATTATAGAGGGAATGCCAAAAAATAGTACAGTTTTACCATTTATAAATCCCTTTTTAAAGTAGGAGAAAGAACCTACTAAACTGGTAGAGCCTACCACAAAAAGCGAATAGGTAGTTGCCAAAACGGTATCAATGCTAAATAAATAAACCAATACAGGCACGGTTAAAATGCTACCGCCACCGCCAATTAGTCCGAGTGAAATGCCGATAAGGATTGAAGCAGAATAACCTGTAATTTCCATTGCCCTGATTTTATAATTTCAAAGCTAGCACAATTCAATTAGGGCTACGGTTACTTTAGTTACACAAGGATAATTTTATTTCTGCTCAACTGAGCCGAACCGTTATCTTCCAATTGTTTTAACAAGCACGAAACGACTACTTGTGCTACACCAAGTTCATTAGCCGATTTAAAATCGAGCCCTTGTGGATCTATATTCTTAATTTTTCTATTAATAGCTGACGATAGTTTGCCCCTATTGGAATTTCATCAGACCCCAATATCAAAGTATTTCCTTTCAATATTTGGATCTTGGAGAGGTTAACCAAATACGAACGGTGAACCCGTTGGAAGTTATTTGCAGGCAACATTTCTTCCAGCATCTTGAGGTGCATAGATACGAAGTATTTAATTTCGCTACCGCAAAAAATCCAACAGAAATCCTTTTCTGCGCGGATAAAATCAATATCAACATGTTCAACGCGAACCAGCTTCGAATCCTGTTTAATAAAGATATAATTAGGAGCTTCTGGCATCGGTTGAGGATGAACTGGTGTTTTCCGATCTATTGCTTTTTGTACGGACTGGTAAAATCGCTCAAACGTGATGGGCTTTAATAGGTAATCTACCGAGTTCAGTTCAAAGCCTTCGACGGCAAAATTAGCAAAGGCGGTTGTAAAAATAACAAGGGGCGGACTGCGCAGTGACCTCAAAAATTCTGTTCCCGTAATCGTTGGCATTTGGATATCCAAGAAAACAAGATCAACTGGAGTTTCATGCAAAGCTTCATACGCTTCAGTGGCATTCTTGCATTTTTTAACAAGCGATACCTCTGGAATCCTATGTATATACCCCTCCAACAGGTTTCTTGCAATAGGTTCGTCATCTACAATAAGGCAATTCAATTTGATCATAGCTGGATTATTAAATTTACAGAATAAACACCATCTAAAACTGAAGTTTCATACCAATGGTTGTTTTTGTAATAAAGTTCCAATCTCTTTTTCAGATTATTAATACCTATGCCACCAACCACTTGCCCTTTTGTTCCTTCACTTATACTGTTCTCAATTGTAAACCTGAACCTGCCCTGCAAAACATCCAAAAAGATATCAATATACGAACCCTCTTCATCACTATTATATTTAAAAGCATTATCAATTAACGGAATTAACAATAAAGGGGCGATGTGATAGTCGTTGTGGTCTAATTGCCATTTAAAATTCACCTTGGTATCGTTCAGTCTCACTTTCTCTAGTTCGATATAATCTTTCATCAGCTTCAGCTCTCTTTCGATAGGCATCTGATCTTCATTAGAATCATACAAGGTATAACGCAACAATTCGGAAAGTCGGGAAACCAATCTTGCTGATTTCTCCCTATCGCCACTGAGAATCAATCCATAAATATTGTTCATGGCATTAAACAAAAAATGCGGATTTAGTTGAGCTTTTAGAAAATTAAATTCAAGCTGTAGGTTATCTTTGGCAAGTTGCAGTGCTTGGATATTGCTTCTAAAGGCTTGAATAGTCATCTTGATACTAAATGGTATACAAAGGGCAAATAAAAGAAAGATAGGTGTACCCAAACCCAAAAGTCGGGTCAGTATTACATTGATAAGCCCTCGTTCTAGGTAAGCTGCGTAGGCCGCATTCTCATGGCTCAGCATTCCTTGGCATTCTTCACAAGTATCTATAAAGAGTATCTCCAAATAGGAATCAAGCACCGTATAGCAAATCAATCCAATAATCAGATAAGTAATTCCAAGTACATAACGCTTTCTTCGTAATATAGGCAAGATCCCATATACAGCTAGGTAATAGAATGTGGCTAGAACAATTGTGCCAACTAAAGTTATCAGTAGATAGGCCGTTACCGGGAAGGACCTGTATGCGTTGAATGACACGTTTGTAAGGTAGAGTTTTAGCCCGAACAGTATCATCCAAAAGAGAAAGTGTAGGCTTATTCTGATTGTGGGCCTAGCGTAGATTTTTTCGATGAGTTTGGAGGTCTGCATGCATTAAATATCTGCTTTTCCATGCAGTGTGACAAATAATAACGACCAACATGTCAAATTTAGCAACGAAACCCGATAGCAGGCAAACGAGTATTTTTTTTAGGTTTCAATTTTTTTTATTGCCAAAAAATAAGTGTTCATAGTGGCTTTCTTATATCCTGTCGATTATAGTTGCAGGGGGAGATTAAACTTAAGCTATTTACATAAAATTCACAATTATGAAAAACATCATTATCAACGCCCTAGCATGGCTCAAGGTACTTTGCTACTTCCTGATCTTATGGATAGCTACAATTATTGCAGGAACAGTGCCGATGCTCAACGATTTTATTTTCTTTTTCACCATTGCCCTAGTGATGAGCTGGGCATTTCTCAGATTAGAAAATCGATGTCTTGCATCGATAAGTTTCTGGCCAAAGGATAAGAAAGCTGTTGTAGATTTTATTAGTGGTCTTGTTATCGGAATAATAATGCTTATCGTTACTTTTATCTTAACCATCTTGCTTACCAATGGCAATTGGCAGCTGAACCCTCATATTGATCCAATTTTTATTGCGGTAACCTTTCTTATGTGCTTATGGTCTGCATTTGTCCAAGAATTTATTTTTAGGGGGTATCCATTTCAAGAGCTACTCAAAAAATATCGGGTATGGGTTGCGCAGTTACTGATCGCTATTCCATTCGGCTTGATGCACATCGATAAGGGAATGAAGACAAATGATATTATTCTAGTTATGGTGTCTACTGGGGCTGGTTCAATACTCTTTGGTTTGGCCTATATTAAAACTAAAAATTTAATGTTTCCGATTGGGATTCATTTGGGGTGGAACTACGCACAGGAACTGATCCCACGAACTTCAGGTGGCAAAAATTCTGCTTTGGTAATCATCAGTGACAGCCATGCTACCTATAATATGTACAATGTATCTTTTCCTTATTTCGTGGTCATACTTTTAGCCATATTAACCATTTGGAAAATTAAAACCACTAACGTAATTTAACCATAAAAATGTATTTGGGTGGATAAAGAAATATTCTATAAACCAATTTTGCTTGGCTTATTTTGATAGCTTGTTACTCCCTTGATTGAATACTTACTTTCCTATTGAAGACGAACTCTTTTTGCTGTCCTTATAATCTGTCAGAGTTATGGCAGACTTCAACAAAAAAACCTCACCAGTTTTATCTGATGAGGTTTTGGTGGAGAATATCGGATTCGAACCGATCACCTCTTCACTGCCAGCGAAGCGCTCTAGCCAAATGAGCTAATCCCCCATACCTTCGGGATGCAAAAGTAATTAAAAGTTCAATGTGAGCAAATTATTTTCACGAAATAACTGTGTAAATTTTTTTAATTTAAAATTAATATGATTAACTTTTTATTTATATAATTGCTATATTGAAATTACCTATGCTAAAATTTATCAATATCGAAGAGCGTTTAACCATAATGCTGGCAAAGGACTCCGATCCTTTTAACATTATTAGAGCTAAATTTTTGGCCCATGCTACACTTGCCTGTATATGCATTACTTTATTTACCATCCCAACATTTTATTTAACAGGGAAGACCATACTTTTTGTTCGTTCACTCATCATCTTCTTATTGTTACTTAGTCTACTTTATACCCTATTTTATACTTCGAGGTGGAAAATTGCTGCCCATACGGCAAGTATTATGCTTACGTTCATCATTTGGTCTAACATCTTCTTCTTTATAAAAGGAGTAAACATACTCTCTATACAGTTTACTTTATTGCTTATTGTTTTGAGTTATTATTTACTCGGCTCAAAGTGGGGCATGTTCTACTCTGCACTTACTGTAATTCCGATGCTGCTGTATTTCACCTTAAGAGGCCATGAGCACATTTTCATGCAGGTGAGACCTATAGAAGCAGATAGCCTTACCTTCTCTGTTGTTTTCGTTTTTAACTTTTCATTAATAATTTACCTACAATACCATTTCTTTAACTCCTTCAATATCGCCATCCAGCAGTTAAGTGAAAAACGAAAAGAAGAAAAATTACTCAACGAAAAATTGAAAGAAGCAATTATTCAGGCTGAACAATCATCAAAAGCAAAGAGCAATTTTCTTTCGACCATTTCTCACGAATTGCGCACACCTTTAAATGGTGTAATTGGCATGAGCGATATCTTGCTGATGCAGAACCCAAGAGAAGATCAAGCAGAAAATCTTAATGTATTAAAATTCTCTGCCAATAATCTGCTCAACCTCATCAATAATGTTTTAGATTACAACAAAATAGATCTAGGAAAAGTAGAAATTGAAAGTATTCCCTTTAAAATTTACGATTTAATCAGAAATATATATAGCGGTTTTAGAAGCAAGGCTGAGGAAAAGGAACTTGCGTTTACAGTTGATATCGATGAAGATTTAAAAGAGCTGTCTATTATAGGCGACCCTACTCGGCTTACTCAAATTTTAGTTAACTTAATCGAAAATGCGATTAAATTTACCGCCAAAGGAAAAGTTAACGTTATAATTAAATCCATTTCAAAAACACCCAGCACCATTAAACTCCATTTTAACATCAGCGACACTGGGATAGGTATTCCGACCCATAAACAAACCATTATATTCGATTCGTTTACGCAATCGTCGAACAGTACAACCCGAAAATATGGGGGTACAGGCTTAGGATTAGCCATTGTTAAAAATTTGCTGACCTTAATGGGCAGCGAGGTAATTACAAAGAGCAAAACTGGAAGCGGCACGTCATTCACTTTCGAATTGATTTATACAGTGCTTCACCCTACTCAAAAAGCGGCAACTACAAACAACAGTGAACCTGAGGAAATAGACATTAGTACACTTAGAATACTAATTGCAGAAGACAATGAGATGAATACCTTGGTAATGAAGAAATTACTCACAAACTGGAAAATCAACCCTCATTTTGCCATAAATGGAGCCGAAGCCCTTTCTGCATTCGAAAATAACGATTTTGATGTGGTATTAATGGACATTCATATGCCAATAATGGATGGTTATGAAGCAGCTATGAGCATTAGGCGATTTAAGGACCCAAAGAAAGCGAAGGTTACTATTATTGCCCTAACCGCTTCGGTGGCCTTAGATGTACGCAATAAAGTTGCTGCCGCAGGCATAGACGACTTTATGTCCAAACCTTTTAACACCTCCGAATTACGAAGAAAATTGGAAGAAGTAATTATTAAGAAAGGTTAAAACTTTGACAATCTTAAAAGATTGCCAAAGTAAATATTATTTCTTTGCAGTAGAAAAAGAATAAGGAAAAGCATTTTCCGATGTTCCTCTCGTTTTATTGGGCATTGCCGACATATTAAAATCTAATGTTGTTCCTTTTTGCAATGCCGAGTGACTTAACCAGTTTTTATCGTAATTAAGTCCGTTAACTTTTAAAGCCTGTACATATCTATTTTTGTCGCTATTTGCTGGAGCATTAATAATTACCTTCTTCCCATTTTCAAGAGTTAAAGTCACCTTTTTAAACAAGGGTGCACCAATTACATATTGATCTACGGCAGGAGTAACCGGATAAAAGCCCAAAGCTGAAAATACATACCAAGCAGAAGTTTGCCCGTTATCTTCATCACCACAATAGCCATCTGGTGTTGCTGCATATAATCTATTCATGGCTTCGCGCACCCAGTATTGTGTTTTCCAAGGTGCACCGCCATAATTATATAGATAAATCATGTGCTGAATGGGTTGATTGCCATGTGCATACTGACCCATATTTGCAATCTGCATTTCCCTGATTTCGTGAATTACTCCACCATACGCACTTTCGTCGAAAATAGGAGGCATAGAAAATACCGAATCGAGTTTGCTTACAAATTTCGCATTACCACCCATTAGTTTAGCTAAACCGGCCACGTCTTGAAATACCGACCACGTGTAATGCCAACTATTGCCTTCAGTAAATGCACCGCCCCATTTAAACGGACTAAAGGGCGATTGAAAAGTGCCATCAGCATTTTTACCACGCATTAAGCCAGACGAAGGGTCGAATAAATTTTTGTAATTCATGCTTCTTTTTGCATAAATATCGATTTCGCTTGCGGGTTTATCCAAGGCTTTACCCAATTGATAAATTGCAAAATCATCATAGGCATATTCTAACGTTTTCGCTGCATTTTCTCTTACTTTAACATCAAAAGGAACATAGCCCAATTCATTGTAATATTTTACTCCCGATCTACCAACGGCTTCCATTGGCCCCTCGTTATTGGCACCATGCTTAAGTGCTTCCCATAATTTTTCAATATCGTATCCACGCAGGCCCTTTATATAAGCATCTGCAACTACTGAAGCCGAGTTATTGCCAATCATGATATTTGCATAACCTGGGCTACTCCATTCCGGTAGCCATCCACCCTCTTTAAAGTCGTTAATTAAACCCTCTTGCATTTCCTTATTAATTGAAGGGTACACTAAGTTCAAGAATGGATATAACGCTCTAAAGGTATCCCAGAAACCAGTGCCAGCAAACATATAACCGGGCAAAACTTGCCCGTTATAGGGGCTCCAATGCACAATTTTATTTTCGGCATTTACCTCATATAGTTTGTTCGGAAAGAAGAGTGTGCGATAAAAAGAAGAGTAAAATGTGCGGGTCTGATCAACTGTACCACCTTCTACCGCAATTCTACTTAAGGTTTTGTTCCAAATCGCTTTAGCTTTTGCCTTTGTGGCATCAAAATCATCGGCTGCCAATTCGCGTTTCAAATTGAGCTCTGCCTGTGCGAAACTAATGAATGATGAAGCCACTTTAGCCGTTACTTTCTCTCCATTAACCGTTTTAAAGCCAATAATTGCACCACTATGATCACTTTCAATTTCAAGGCTATCTTTAACCAATCGGTTACCTTTCCAGGTTTTAGCCACCTTAAAATCTTTATTGAAAATAACTACAAAGTAATTTTTAAAATTTTTAGGCAATGGTCCTCGTGCATAGCGCATCGTGTACCCAATTATTTTTCGTTCTGAAGGGATAATTTTAATGTAAGAACCTTTATTTAACGCATCAACCACTACAAATGCACTATCTGTTTTAGGGTAGGTAAAACGAAATTGGGCTGCTCTTTCAGTTGGCGTAATCTCGGTTGTTACGTCGGCATCGGCTAAATAAACACGATAATAATAGGGCTTAGAAACTTCCGCTTTATGCGTAAACCAGCTTGCTCTATCATCATCGGTAAACTTTAACTTTCCGGTTACTGGCATGATAGCAAAAGCCCCGTAATCGTTCATCCATGGCGAGGGTTGGTGAGTTTGCTTAAAGCCTCTAATTTTATCTGCATCATACTGATAGGCCCAACCATTTCCCATTTTTCCGGTTTGCGGAGTCCATAAATTCATCCCCCAGGGCACACCGATGGCAGGATAGGTATTACCATTAGAAAGATCGGGTTTCGATTGCGTGCCCATTAAAGGGTTAATCCATTCAACTGGATCCGTAAGCTTACCAACGGTTTGAGCGAAAGTGCCAAAAGCAATAAAGCAGAGCAATAGAATAAGTAACTTTTTCATCTGAGTATAGGTTGTTAGTAGTGTATTAAATCTTCCAGGATATATCCGTACTGTAATCGACCCATAGTTCATCAAGATCTTTTCCGGTTATATTTTTCCAAATATTGTTGCTATAAGTATGTTCTCTCAGGCATTTATCTACTTCTTTGATGGTGCCAGATTTCACTTTATCTTCTATCCATGCAAAAAAACGGGCAGTAATTCGATAACTATTTTTGTAGCTGTGTGTAGGTTTTAAGTCGGGCAAGCTCCATTTGGAGCCAGCATTGTCTACCCCAAATTTATATCGAGCAAAATCGGCGATTCCTTCCGTTAACCAGCCAGGGCCCAGGCTTTTCCCGTAATTCTGTACAATATGCATTACCTCATGTGTAACCACATCAATGTCTTCTGGATGTGTTTTCATCCAATTGGAAGCATACACTACACGTGCATTCGCCGTGGCTGCAACTCCTTTATACGCCGTATCTACAAAGAATTTAACCTCCTTAACCGTATTAGGATTATATTCCTTTGCTAGCTTAGGATACACCTCAAAAAATGTTTCAATCAGTCTTTTCTTCAGTTTCGGATCTAGCTCTTCATAATTACTTTCAAAAGTAAGGGTGTACCCCTTTTTCTTAACTATTTCTTGTGCGGTTGATGTTTTAAAGAATAGCGATAAACTACAAATTAAAACCAATGCTATATTCCTCATTTTGATTAAAGTATTTAAATTAACTTACGATTTGGCAACAACTTGCAGCACCAATTAACGTTGCATGTTCGTTTAATGTAGTCGCTTCTATGTTAGTGTTAAATTTATTTTGTCTTAATATGTGAATAAGGTTTGGAGCGAAAATTGAAAAAGCTTGCGTAATATTACCTCCAAGGATAATCACTTCGGCTTGATGCTGTTCAATTAAAGGCATGATAAACTTCGCGAAATTCTCTCCAAACTCCTTAAAAACCTGCTTTGCATACCCGTTTAACGCTACTAAAGCTGCCAATTCTTTAACTCCACTAAGCCGATTTCCAGTTAATTGATGATATCGATAAACAAACCATTTTGTAGAAAGGTAGTCTTCGGCCATCCCTCCTAGAAATGGAGCCTTCCATAAGGCTGCATCCCTTGCCTTGCCGTGGATACAAATCGACGAGCCCAAACCCGTACCTAAGGTAAATCCGAGTACTCTAGCTGCGCCCTTTGCCCCTCCTGCAAATACTTCACCCTGCAAAAAAGCTGCAGCATCATTTATAAAATGAATTGTGGATGTTGAAATAGCTAATCGCTTCGCCAATTCGACCTTAATGTTACACCTATATAAGGATAGAAATTTATCTTGTTCTTTGATGAGGCAGATTCCATTCTTATAATCGAACGGACCAGGCATGGCAATTCCAATTTCCTTTTTTAACACAGGGTAGTTTTTAAACGATTGGTTAATTACCTCACTCCATGCATCGAGTATATTAGTTGATTTATCTTTAGAATCGATCAATTTTCGATGGATGGAATCGGGGACTAATATCCTCTTATCCACATCAACCAAAGCCGTTGTGATATGCGAACCGCCTATATCTACTCCCAATACAAAAGGACTACTCATTAAAATACATACTTAGTAAATCGTTTTAGTAAATCAATATTAACTAATATTTAACCTCGGCAATTAAAATTTGTGCAATTTTAATGTTACAGTTAAGATTTTTTTAAAAAAAACCTGATTAATTTGAACTTACACATCTAAAGCCAGTATGTCCTAAGCTGGTATCTTTTGATGTTTTCATGCGAGAACTTACCCTATAGCCTTTACAATAAGAGGCATTGCACATAAAAGATCCTCCTCGCACTACTTTTTTAGGTACACTTGGCTCCATCGGATCGTAACTGTTGGCTGGTCCTAGCGGATTTTCGTTAGCCTCATGCTGTGTCTCGTAAAAATCTGAACGGTACCAATCGCTGCACCATTCCCAAACATTCCCTGCCATATCGTAAAGGCCATAGCCATTGGCTTCAAAGCTTTTAACGGGGGCAAGTTGGGGATAAGAATCCCAATTGGTATTTCGTATAGGGAAATTTCCTTGCCAAGTATTTGCTTTTGGTATTCCTTTCTCTATATCCTCATTTCCCCATGGATAAACTGCATTCTTTAAACCACCTCTACTGGCGTATTCCCATTCAGCTTCAGTGGGCAATCGCTTGCCTGTCCATTTGCAATAGGCTTGCGCATCATCCCACGAAATGTGAACAACGGGGTAGTTTTCTTTTCCATTTAAGTTACTTTTTGGTCCGTCGGGATGCCTCCAATTCGCCCCTTTCTTCCAGGCCCACCATTGTGATGCATCATTTAAATTGTCGACTTTTTTTGGGGCCGAAAAAACGAGTGATGCAGCGATTAAAACACTATCAGGAGGTTTGGGCGTACCTTCGGGCAATTGTGTTTTTAACTCTTCCCAGTTCGGTTTGCGCTCTGCTGTGGTAATATAGCCTGTAGCTTTTACAAATTTAGCGAAACTGGCATTGCTAACTTCGGTTTTATCCATCCAAAATGCAGAGAGTTTAACTGTATGTTGAGGATATTCATCGGGTCGGCCTTCCTTATCCGATGCTCCCATTCTAAACGTGCCCGCCGGAATATACACCATTTCAGCATGATCTGCTTTACCTTGCTTAATGATACTGCTATCTATTGATGAACCAAACCGAGAGGGTAAATTGCTTTCGCATGTAGTTACTGAATCTAATTTAGCGACAACAGGTTTTTTATCATTTTGGCACGCGGTAAAGACTAGCGTATTTAAAATAAAAAATAATAATCTAAGGTGCTTCATTACTTTCTTAAAATTAGTTTGGCAGGAAAAATAGCTTGCTGAGCAGGTCTTTTTTCTTTGCTCGATAATCGACTTAACACCAGATCTATTATTTTCTCGGCAATTTCTTCTAACGGTTGTTCTACAGCAGAAATTTGAGGCGTAATTAACTTAAAAGCAATGTGGTCATCGTAAGCAATTACCTCCAAATTTTCATCGATTTTTTTCCCTAATGCCCTCAACGCCATTAACCCACTAATAGCGAGATAATTGGTAGCGAATAAAACGGCATCGATTTGGTTTTCAGAAAATAATAACTCGATCTGAGCAGTGCTATCTTCTTCATCCTGGTTAAATGGAATTTTAATAATTAACTTTTCATTAAAAAGTTTATGCTGTTCTAATGTTTTTTGATAACCCTCTAAACGCTCTGTAATTTGCTTAATAGCCAAATCAGTAGTTACGAAAGCAATATTTTTTCGTCCATTAGCTACCAGGCTTGCCGTAGCTTCGGCTGATGCATTAAAATGGTCTACTCCAACATAATCAACTACTAAGCCCTCTAAATCTCTGTCGAACAACACTACAGGTTTGTGCTCATTTAGCAGTACTTGTATATCTTGCTCAATTCCTTTAATGGGCGAAATGATATAGGCATCTACCTTTCTCGATTTAAACATATTGATCAGATCTTTTGCCTTGTCGACTTCGTTTTCGGTACTTGAATAGATAATTTTATAGCCTTTTTTGTAGGCTTTAAACTCTATCATCTTCGCAATGGAGGCGAAAAAAGGATTCGAAATATCCTCTACAATTAGTCCGATAATATTTGAATTACCTGTTCTTAAGCTCCGAGCCAGTTGATTAGGCTTATAACCTAATTCCTTAATTATTTCTTCAACCTTTTTGGTGACAAGATCACTTATCGCTTTCTCTTTCGCTTTGCCATTTAAAATAAAAGAAACGGTAGTAATCGATACACCTGCCGCTATTGCAATGTCTTTAATAGAAAGCGTTTTGTTCATGTTGTTTAAATTACAAAAAAAATCTTCTTTAACTCAACAAGTAGGGCTTCTCTTTATAAACTTTCCATAAAAACTCACCGAATAATGTATTTGCCCATGCAAACCAGCTTCTGGTAAAGTTTTTTGGGTCATCTTTGTGAAAACTTTCGTGCATGAAGCCTTTTCCACCATGCGTACGTTTTAACATGGCAATACAATTTTTAATTTCTGCATCGCTAACCGAAGTTAAGCCTTGCATAGTAATCGCCATTGGCCAAATCATATCTGGACCAATGTGCGGGCCACCTACTCCTTCGGCTGCCGTGCCCTTAAAGAAATAGGGATTATTTGATGACAAAATAAACTTCCGTGTGTTTTTATAAACAGGATCATCCACTTTAATCGCTCCTAAATAAGGCATAGAAAGTAAACTAGGAACATTGCTATCGTCCATAAGATAAGCACTTCCATATCCATCAACTTCAAAGGCGTATAGTTTACCGAACTCGGGATGATCTTTTAAAGCGTGCTTGTGTAGCGCAGCTTCTACTTCTGACGCAAGGCTTAGCAAGCCATCTGCTAAATTTTTATCATTATATAAGCTCGTTACCATCGCTGCAGCTTCCTTTAAACTAACTAATGCAAAAAAGTTTGATGGAATTAAAAATGGAAATACAGTAGCATCATCACTCGGACGAAACGAGGAGCAAATTAATCCGACAGCCTTAACTGGAAACCCAGAGCCATTCATAGAGAGGGTATCTGTAGGATATAAACTTTCGCGTTGAAAACGATAAGGTCCTTTTCCATCTTTACGTTGTTGTTCTCTGAAAGTTTTTAACGTAAGCCCAATTGCATTTTTCCAATCGTTATCAAATGGCGATTTATCGCCAGTCTTTTTCCAATAATTATACGCCAAACGAATAGGATAGCAGAGGGAATCGATTTCCCATTTTCGTTCGTGCACGCCTGGTTTCATCTCCGTTCTATCGTTTTTCCATTCCCCTATTTTAGTGGGGTCGTTATAAAAAGCGTTTGCATAGGGATCTTTTAAGATATATTGCGTTTGTCGGTTAATTACGCCTGCAATTAAATCTTTTATCTTTTGTTCATCATTGGCAAACTGTAAATAAGGCCAAACTTGTGCAGAACTATCGCGCATCCACATGGCATCAATATCACCCGTAATAACATAGGTATCTGGTCGCCCATTTTTTAAACTATAAGTTACCGTGGTATCTAAAGTGTTTGGAAAACAATTTTCGAACAACCAACCCAATTCTTTATCGGCCACGTTTGCTTGAAAACTTTTGATTGCATTTTCAACAGCAACGCTTGTAAAATGACGTTTTGCGGCCGCAACTCGCACTATCGGAAATTCTTGCAGCCCTTCTGCAAATGAAAATTTAGAAGCGATTAGACCAGTAGCCAACGCACTTGTATTTTGTATGAATTTTCTTCTTTTCATATTTTAGTTCCCTACAATTAATTTCGCCGTTCGCGCTGAGGCCCCAGCAGTTCCCATTTTCTTAGACAATTCTTCATAATCTTGCAACATCCTAGTTCTGTGTTCTCCTTTAACGATAGAATTTAATTCTTCGGTAATTCTATTTGTAGTACATTCTTCCTGTATCAATTCAGTAACTACCTTTTTATCCATAATTAAATTAACCAGGGAGATAAATTTAATTTTAACTAATAAACGGGCGATAGCAATAGATAGTGTACCTCCTTTATATACCACAACCTGTGGAACGTTAAACAAGGCAGTCTCTAAAGTAGCTGTTCCAGATGCTACGATTGCCACGTGAGCAGCAGCAAGTAAATCGTAGGTTTTTGCAAAAACGAGCTTTGCTGGTTTTTCACCTACAAATTGATGATAGTAATCGGCATCAAAGGTTGGAGCCGCAGCAACAATAAATTGATAATCTAAAAAGTTATCCATTACGCTTAACATCACCGGAAGTAATCTCTCTATTTCTTGTTTTCTACTGCCAGGTAACAAAGCGAGAATGGGTCGTTTGTCTAGTCCCTCTTTAACTCGAAAATCCGGGTCTTTGGTAAATTGTGCTATTTCATCCAATAATGGATTACCAACATAGTTCACTTTCATGCCCCATGAAGCGTAAAAATCGACTTCAAAAGGCAATATGCAAAACAGTTGATCAACCACTCGCTTAATTCTCAACACACGCTTTTGGTTCCAAGCCCAAACCTTTGGAGAAATATAATAACAAACCTTAATTCCATTTTCTTTCGCAAACTCTGCAATTTTCAAATTAAAACCTGGAAAATCAATCAAGATTAATGCATCAGGCTGATAGTTTAAAATATCCTTCTTACAGGCTTTTAAATTTTTAAAAATTGTAGGTAGGTTTAATACCACTTCAGTAAACCCCATAAAGGCCATCTCTGCATAGTGCTTTACAAGTTTCCCACCTTCGGCCTGCATTTTATCGCCACCAAAGAACCTAAATTGTGCAGCAGAATCTTCTTTCTTAAGTGCCTTCATCAAGTTGGCTCCATGTAAATCTCCAGAAGCTTCGCCGGCAACGAGGTAATATTTCATTTAGTTGGTTAGTTTTTGGTTTGTTGGAATATTTTTGGCATTTTAATCTTTCGGTCTTCAAGCCATCTTGTAATAGAAAAAAGCAAATGCCCACAAAAAGGTAACACTTATAATCCCTCTTCCAATATTGTCTTTATTCTTTTTAAAAAAGTAATTCATCAAAATAGCATTAATCGCTACACATCCTATGAGCAGCCAATGCGCTTCCCTTAAAACAGCTACATTTTGCATGATATACCAAACTAATATACCCGGCATAATTGGGATAATTAGTCCAATTACACATCCATTCCAAACGGTATCTTTAACCCTCAAAATCCCAACTATTTAAAATTGGTATCGCATGATGAGCTGTTAAATCAAATTGAACAGGTACTACTGATACAAACCCATGGTCTAGCGCCCAAACATCGGTATCTTCGCCTTTATCATAGTTTTCGAAAACCCCCGTAAGCCAATAATAAGGTCGCTTATAAGGATCTTTTCTTTCCTCAAAATCTTCGGCCCATTTCGCATTCGCTTGTCGGCATATTTTTATCCCTTTCAGATCTGCACCCTTCGGAAAGTTTACATTTAATAGCGTTGCTTCTGGTAAACCATGGCTCAGCACCTGTAAAGCAAGGGCTTTAATGAATTTTTTGCAATGACTGAAATCAGCATCTTGTGCAAAATCATCCAGCGAAAAACCGATAGAAGGAATTTTTTCGATTGCTCCTTCAACTGCGGCCGACATGGTTCCGGAGTAAATTACATTGATAGAATTATTTAACCCATGGTTAATGCCCGACACGCATAAATCGGGCTTTTTACCTTTAAAGACTTTATTAACAGCTAATTTAACGCAATCTACCGGTGTTCCTGAACATTTATACATCTCAACTCCGGGGTATAAATCTACCTTATCGAAACGTAGAGGCTTACCAATAGTGATGGCATGCCCCATGCCCGACTGCGGACCATCGGGAGCAACAACAACAACATGGCCAATTTCCTGCATCACTTCAATCAGGCTTTTAATACCTGGAGCCGTAATGCCATCGTCATTTACAACTAAAATTGTAGGCTTATTCATAGTGTAAAAGTAAGTAAATCAACTTATATTTGAAGTATAACTTATAATCATGAACGTGAAATTATTAACCCTTGCCTGGTTGCTTTTTACAGGCTCAACTTTATTTGCGCAGTCTACCTACCAATGGAAAACGGTTACTGCTAACGGTTACACCTATAAATATGTAACCAACGACCCTTCGAAATCTCGTTTTTACACCTTAAAGAATGGGTTAACTGTAATTTTATCGCCTAATTCAAAAGAACCTAATATTCAGTTTAGAATGAGTGTTAGAGCTGGAAGTAATACCGATCCAAAAAATGCTACTGGTTTAGCACATTATTTAGAGCATGTTTTGTTTAAGGGAACAGATAAATACGGAACCGCAAATTGGGCAAAAGAAAAGCCATATCTAGATAAAATTGATGCTTTGTATGAGAAATATAACAAAACAACCGATCCTGCCCAACGTAAAGAAATTTATAAAGAAATCGATAAAACTTCGGGCGAAGCTTCAAATTTTTCGATTGCCAACGAATACGATAAAATGATGGCCGGAATAGGTGGCAATTCATCTAATGCCCATACGTGGTATGAAGAAACAGTTTATAACGAAGATTTCCCATCCAACTCTGTTGATAAATTTTTAGCCCTACAGGGCGAGCGCTTCCGCAAACCTATTTTCCGTATCTTCCATACTGAACTTGAGGCAGTTTATGAAGAGAAAAATCGTGGGTTAGATAGCGACCCTAATAAGTTAGATGAAGCAATGATGGAATTGTTGTTTCCAACCCATAATTATGGGCAACAAACCACTATTGGAACCATCGAACATTTAAAAAATCCTTCATTAATAGAAATCAGAAAATATTACAATAAGTACTATGTGCCGAACAATATGGCCGCCATTTTTACCGGCGATTTTAATCCAGACGAAATGATTAAAAAGGTTGATAAAGCATTTAGCTATATGGTGGCTAAGCCAGTTGCACTTTACACCCCTGCACCTGAAAAACCCTTAACACAAATTCAAAAGGTTGATGTATACGGACCAAGCGCCGAAATGGTAGAGATTTACTATCGCGGCTTTCCTGAAAATTCGCGTTCTAGCATGTTTTTAGATTTAATAAGTAGCGTTCTCTATAATGGCAAAGCTGGATTAATTGATATCAATCTAAATAAACAGCAGAAAACTCAGCGATCAAGCGCCTCATACCAGCAAATGAAAGATTATGGCGTATTTAATTTATCAGCCCAGCCGCGCCAAGGGCAAACATTAGAAGAAGCTGCCAAATTGGTATTAGATCAAATTGATAATTTAAAGAAAGGCGAATTTGACGACGACCTTTTAAAAGCAATTGTAGCAAACAAGAAATTAAGTTTTTTACAAGCTTTTGATAGTAATAACAATCGTGCTGAAATACTTTCAAACGAATTTATATTAAACAGAGGCACAAAATGGGAAAAAAGTCTAGGTGATATCGATGCCTCAGCTAAACTTACCAAAGCCGAAGTTATTGCTTTTGCAAATACCTTTTTTAAAGATAATTATGTAATTGGGTTTAAGCACAAGGGTGTAGACAAAACCACAATAAAAGTAGAAAAACCAACCATTACTCCAATTAATGCCAATGGAAACCTAACCTCTCCATTTGTAAAAAGTATTCTAGAAGCTCCCGTAAAACCAATTGCCCCTAAATTTTTGGATTACAAAAAAGATATCGCATTTGGCAAGGTAGGTATTGCCGAAGTGTTAGCCACTAAAAACACCGAAAATTCGATTTTTAAACTGAGCTATCGCTATAATTTAGGTAGTAACAATTATAAACTACTTCCTTATGCTTCCAGTTATTTAGCCTTTTTAGGAACAGATAAGTATACCGCAGAAGAAATAAGTAAAGCTTTTTACAATATTGCCTGTACTTATAGCTTAAGTGTAGGCACCGAAATCACAACTATTAATATTAGTGGTTTACAAGAGAACTTTGATAAGGCGGTAAGTTTGGTTGAGCATATTTTTGCCAATTTAAAACCGAATGAAAAAGCACTTTCAGATCTTAAAAGTAGTATTTTAAAAAACCGCGAAAATAGCAAATTAAATAAAGCACAAATTATGAGTGCATTAACTTCTTATGCACAATACGGAAATGTAAACCCCTTTAATAATGTGTTGACAAATGATGAGGTTAAAAACATTAAGTCTGATGATTTAATCTATTTGTTAAAAAACTTGAACAATTATGAGCATGTAATTACCTATTACGGTCCTAAAGATTTAACCACATTCAGCGCAGAAATTAAAAAGCAACACTTATTGCCTAAAGAATTTACACCTGCTGCGCCCGCAAAAGTCTATACCTATACCACTCAAAGTGCAAATCAGGTGTATTTTGCAAATTACGATATGGTGCAATCTGAAATTCGCTGGTTAAGAAACACAGGTGTATACAATAAGAATGATGCCGCAACGATCGAAGTATTTAATAGCTATTTTGGTGGAGGCATGGGTTCTATCGTTTTCCAAACCATTAGAGAGTCTAAAGCTTTGGCGTATTCTACTTTTGCTTCCTATGTATCGCCAGATAAAGCAGATAAACAATATAGCATGGTTGCTTATGTAGGTAGCCAGGCCGATAAAATGACCGATGCAGTTAACGGCATGAACGAATTATTAAATGTTTTACCTCAGAGTGATAAATCGTTTGATGGTGCAAAAGCTAACGTGCTTAACAACTTAGAAACAACTCGCGTTACAAAGGATGGCGTGTTCTTCTATTACTTTGCCGATAAAAAATTAGGTTACGATTACGATTCGAGGATCGATTTATACAAAGAGTTAAAGCCAATAACGTTTAATAGCATTAAATCTTTCCATGATCAAAAAATTGCGAACAAACCTTATACTTATTTAATTGTAGCTTCTGATAAGAAAGTGAAAATGGAAGATATGCAGAAGTTTGGCGCTGTTACCACGCTAACTTTAGAGCAATTGTTCGGATATTAAAACCAAAAGAACCAAACACTTTGACAAAGTGCTAAATTTGTCAAAGTGTTTGTATATTTATAAGATGCGTTTTCTCCTTCTTTGCTTCTTAAGTTGTTTGATCGTACAAAACACATTTGCTCAAAATACAATTGAAGAAAAAATGAAGTGGTACGCACTAGCGAAACCTTCTGGAAACCTTTTTGTTCATTTTGATAAAAATATCTATTCAAATAACGAGACCGTTTACTTCACCGGCTATCTAATTAAAGAAGCTAAAACACCGGCCAACTTGCATAAAGTTATGGCGGTTGCCTTAATCAGGGACGTAGATAGTGCGCTGATTATGGATGATAAATTTATCATGAATAAAGGTTTGTCATTCGGCAGCCTTACTTTACCCGACTCAATTCCTACGGGAAACTATCATTTTTTAGTTTATACCGATAAGCTGATGAACCAGCTTCCTGAGGTACTGTTTATCCAAAATATCACAATAAAATCGAGTATCGAGCCTACGTTTAATGCAAACGTTAAACTGATTGATCAGCCAAAAGCTGAAGCTACATCTGTTAAAGTTTTAGTCTCTGCAAGAGCGATAGATGGACGATTTTTATCCAGACCAAGTGAAATTACCTACACCTATGGTAACGTCAGAAAAAGCACGATAACTGATGCATCTGGGCAAGCTATGCTAACACTACCCATTCAAAGCAATACTACAGATCCAAATCTATATGTAAAATTAAAATACGTACACGATAGTACGTTTATTAACATTGCTTTACCGCAGCCTAAAAATAAAGCGATAGTTAAATTTTACCCAGAAGGAGGGAATTTAGTATTGGGATTAGCTTCAACCATGGGTTGGGAGGTAAAAGATAAACAAAATCGGCCTATTGCTTTGAAAGCATTTTTATTCAAAAACCAAGAGGTAATAGATACCATCGAAACTACGAGTTATGGGATTGGAAAATTTTTGTTAAAACCAGAAATCGGTTGCAATTATACGCTCAAACTGCTCCATTCAAACTTAGCAGATACTCTCTATCATCTACCAATGGCACTCGAAAAAGGTTTAGTGATAACCTTAGAAAAGGCGCTAGTTGATGATACGCTAAGGATAAACCTCAAGAGTACCGAAAAATCTAAGATTAATGTACTGGTACATAATTATAAAACTTGTTTTATAAACACACCTTTTATCACAAGAATTGGCAATACCCTTATAAAAATACCTTTAGACGATATGCCAAAAGGTTTAACAACATTAACCATTATCGACAGCTTAAATAGACCTTTAGCCGAACGAATATTTTTTGCACACTATAATAATTCTGAAAAAATTATCATCACTAGTGATAAAGAAATTTATAATCAACGCGAAAAGGTAAATCTAAAGCTCAAATTGAACTTTGATAATAATGCATTGGTATCTATTGCAGCCGTTCAAAATAATAGATTAGAATTTAGCAAAACGACTGACATCGAAAGCTATGCTTATCTAATCAATGCGCTAAGCACTTTACCTCTCATTAGCAATGGAAGGCCCTATAAAGATCGGAATTATTTAGAGCAAATGCTTTTGGTTAAGGGGTGGAGAAGGTACACCTGGCAAGACTTAAACATGAGTCGATCTGGAGATACCCTATCAAAAATAGATAGCTTAGGTGTAGGTGGCCAAGTTCGTAGACAAAAAAAAGAGGTTACCGCCCCCCTAATTATTGGCACAATGGGCAGCCAAAGCATTAATCTAATTACAACCACATCGAAGGGCTTTTTTAATTTTGAAGAAAACCAGCTCATCACACTTCCTACTAAAAAAATGTATGCTTTTGTAAATGGAGCTCAAAAATTACCCTATGAAGTTAACCTTGAAATTAACGATCAATTTTCGACGATGAACCAAAAAATGGCTAAATCAATGCCGAATAACCTGGCCATTCTACCTTCGAACTTGATAAATAACACAGAATTATTGTTAAAAAACAACGAAAAATCCATTCGATTAAAGGAAGTAATCATCTCTAATAAAAATGATAGCAGGTTTAAATTTTCGGGAGCAAATGCCTGTGGTGATTACGTTTGTGAATATAACATCTTAAATTGCCGCAATCACACTTCGAGCCCAAACAAAACTCAACCTATAAAAGGCCATATCTATTCAGAAAGTGGAACCAATATGAAAATAGTGTATGGCGGCTGTACAGTCCCCGAAGAAGGAATATTTAAGCTTGTAAAAGGCATTCACTTGGAAAAAGAATTTTATAATGACGACTATAAAAACCCAAATGAACCTGCATTTTTTTCTACAATCTATTGGAGTTACGGCACATTGTTAAATGCAAAAAAGGAAACAGAATTAAGCTTTTATACCAGCGATATTACGGGAAAATTTAGAATTGTGGTACAAGGGGTCACAGAGAAGGGTGTGGTGTATGCCGAACATCTTTTCGAAGTTAAAGGAAAACAATAATGGGCCGTATGAGGCCCATTATTGTTTTATAAAGAATTAATCCACTTCACTAACTCTTCTCTTCCCTTACCTGTTTTTTGCTGAAGCTTGCCAAGTAGCTCATCGTCTTTTCCCTCTTCATGTTTTAAATCGTCATCCGTTAAATCGCCATATGCTTGTTTAACTTTACCTTTAACTTCGTTCCATTTTCCTTGCCATTCTAATTTGTCCATTTTCGTCATTTTTTTAGTTTACAATCAATTGCTTACTAAATCAACAGAAAGAAAAGAATTTTGTTTTAGTTAAAAAGGTCTTTAGTCGGAAGTCCGCCAACAGATAACTGGGGACTAAACAGCCGCCGACTTTTCGATAATCTCTTCTACTACGCCTGGGTCTAATAATGTACTGATATCACCCAAATTTGAGGTATCGCCTTCAGCTACCTTCCGTAAAATACGACGCATAATCTTACCTGATCGGGTTTTTGGTAATCCCGATACAAAAACAATTCTATCCGGCTTTGCAATAGCACCAATTACACGAGTTACGGTCTGTAAGATGTCTTTTCGTGTTAAATCTTCATCCTTACTGATATTTGGATAAATAACAAAGGCATAAATACCTTGTCCTTTTACTTCATGAGGATAGCCAACTACTGCGCTTTCAATTACACCAGCATGCATATTTATAGCATTTTCTACCTCAGCAGTCCCAATTCGGTGTCCCGAAACATTAATTACATCATCTACCCTACCCGTAATGCGATAATAGCCGTCTTCATCTCTTAAGCAACCATCGCCTGTAAAATATAAATTTTCGTAAGTAGAAAAATAGGTGAGTTTGCAGCGTTCGTGATCACCATAGGTAGTACGTAACATTCCAGGCCATGGGAATTTAATGCATAGGTTTCCATTTACGCCATTTCCTAAAATTTCGTTACCGTTTTCATCAACTAAAATTGGTTGTATTCCGGGCAAGGGCAATGTGGCGAAACTGGGCTTGGTTGGTGTAACAAAGGCAATCGGAGAAATCATGATCCCCCCCGTTTCTGTTTGCCACCATGTATCTACAATCGGGCAATTCTTTTTGCCCACTTCTTCATCAAGCCAATGCCACGCTTCTTCATTTATAGGCTCACCAACAGACCCTAAAACCCGTAGGCTACTTAAATCAACCCCTTCTAGCGGCTCTAAGCCAAAACTCATTAACGAGCGAATAGCAGTTGGTGCAGTATATAATACGTTTACTTTATGTTTTTCTATAATCTTCCATAGTCGAGATGCATCAGGATATGTTGGTATTCCTTCGAACATCAGCGTGGTTGCACCTTGAGAAAGTGGCCCATACACGATATAAGAATGTCCGGTAATCCAACCAATATCTGCCGTACAGAAAAATACTTCATTCGGTTGATAATTAAACACATTTGAAAAGGTATAGCCAGCATAAACCATATACCCAGCACAGGTATGCACTACA
The DNA here is from genome assembly GCF_037482965.1 of Pedobacter anseongensis. Classification (NCBI taxonomy): domain Bacteria; kingdom Pseudomonadati; phylum Bacteroidota; class Sphingobacteriia; order Sphingobacteriales; family Sphingobacteriaceae; genus Pedobacter; species Pedobacter anseongensis. Next base: position 392,275 of record NZ_JBBHKB010000002.1, read on the forward strand.
CCCTTTGGCTTGCCAGTTGAACCCGAAGTATATAATATAAATAATACATCTTCGGCATCCATTTCTTCGGCTGCACAATTCGCATCAACCAACTTCACTTCATCTTCCCACCAACAATCTCTCCCTTTTAACATCGAAACGGGCGTACGTGTATGTGTTAACACAATTACTTTTTCAATGCTTGGGCAGCCAATTAATGCATCGTCTATTACTTCTTTTAATTGAATTTGCTTATTTCCACGATAGGCCCCATCGGCCGTAATCACTAATTTACACGTAGCATCATTAATACGATCAGCGATTGATTTTGCAGAGAATCCTCCAAATACCACAGAATGAATAGCCCCAATTCTAGCACAAGCCAATACCGCAATAGCCAATTCTGGCACCATCGGCATGTAAATACAAATACGATCGCCTTTTTTTGCACCATTTCGCTTTAACACATTGGCAAAACGGCACACTCGTTCATGCAACATCCTATAGGTCAGTGTAATGGAATCTCGTTCTGGATCGTTGGGTTCCCAAATGATGGCCGCCCGATCACCATTTTCAATTAAATGTCTATCCAGACAATTATCGGTTATGTTTAGTTTTGCACCTTCAAACCATTTAATATCGGGGTCACTGAAATTCCATGATAAAACGGCATTCCATTTTTGCTTCCATAGAAAATTCTCTGCAATTTTGCTCCAAAATTCTTCGGGTTCATTTACGCTTTGTTGATAGGTTTCTTGATATTGATCAAAGGAGGTAATTTGCATTTTATAATTGGTTTGAGATTGATTATCCAAACTTAGATAAATTGCGTTTTATATGCAACATATTTAGTTATTGTAACTTCGAATATCGTTCCCTTCCCACCCATTGAAAATTTAAATGTGCTTAAGAACTTTAGCGTTAATCATAACGTGTAAGAAACCTAACTAATAAATAAAAGCGCTATATTCGTACACACACATTAAAACCTATAGTATGAAAAATCTCTTATTGCTTGCCGTATGGTGCATTAGCTTCGGCTTTAGTTCTTCGGCCAAAAACAATTTTATCGGTAACAGCCCATCCTTAGACACGCTAAAAAAAGGCCAAAACTTCATTTTATTCAGTAAATCTTCAGCGGTAGACAACATCACCTTTAGCAAGAGTAAAAAACCTAAAACCACGAATGTTTACATCCGTTTCGGCTTTCCGACACCTATTCCTGCTTCAAATGTTGCCAATGCCCAAGTGATCACGAGCAAAAGGTATAAGGAAGATGGAGTACTTCCAGTGTTCGACAAAATTGATATCCTAAAAGGGAATTATGCAGATATAACCACTTCGAAGGATACTAAATACAGAAGTTTATTTACCTTAACTGGCGTAGAATATCCATTACGATTAAAATTAACCAGTGGCACAGACACTGTCGATTTAGAACTAACCGAACCCGGTGAATGGAATATGGAGATAGAATTAAAAAATAATTAACAATCAACTTGCTGATTACAAAAATATTTCTGATATTTGCACACTCTTAAAAAAATTAAGCAGCGAATACTAACAATAATAAATAAAGTCATGTCAAGAGTTTGTGATTTAACCGGAAAAATGGCAATGTCAGGATTTAATGTTTCTCACTCGAACGTTAAAACTAAGCGTAAATTTTACCCGAACCTACAACTTCAGAAATTTTATATTCCTGAAGAAGACCGTTGGATAACCTTAAAAGTATCTACGTCGGCAATTAAAACCATCAATAAAATTGGTATTTCTGAGGCGATTAACCGTTTCATGAAAAAAGGATATTTGTAAAAAGCATTTGCCGATTTCTTCGGCATAAAAAATAAATAAAATGGCAAAAAAAGGTAACAGAGTACAAGTTATTTTAGAATGTACTGAGCATAAAACTAGTGGCATGCCGGGAATGTCTAGATACATCTCTACGAAAAACCGTAAAAACACTACTGAGCGTTTAGAATTGAAAAAATTTAATCCAGTATTGAGAAAAGTAACTGTACATAAAGAAATTAAATAAGGTTATACTTATTTTAAAATTATAAGAACATGGCTAAAAAAGTAGTTGCAACCCTTAAAACGGGTACAGGAAAAGAGTATTCGAAAGTTATCACAATGACTAAATCACCTAAAACTGGTGCGTATTCATTCAAAGAACTTATCGTTCATAACGATCACGTTAAAGATGTTATTGCTGGCACACACAGCAAATAGGTCTATTCACGAATAACATTAGAGCCGTTCCGCATTAAATTGGGAAGGGCTTTTTTTATTTGAAACTAAATCATCTATGGGTTTATTCGATTTTTTCAAGAAAAAAGAAACCTTACCTGAGGCTCAAGAAGCGTTGGATAAAGGTTTAGAAAAAACTAAGGAAGGTTTTTTAAGTAAAATCACCAAGGCTGTGGCCGGAAAATCTACAGTGGATGATGATGTACTAGATAACCTGGAAGAAGTTCTTGTAACTTCGGATGTTGGGGTAACCACCACCCTAAAAATAATTGACCGTGTTCAAGCTCGCGTTGCCAAAGATAAATACGTATCGACAGCAGAACTTAATCACTTGTTACGTGACGAAATTCAGCTTTTATTAGCAGAAAACAATAGCAACGACTTCCGCAATTTCGAATATGGAGACCATAAGCCCTACGTTATTATGGTAGTGGGTGTAAATGGCGTTGGCAAAACCACCACTATCGGCAAACTTGCACACAAACTAAAAGCAGAAGGCTTAAATGTAGTTCTCGGTGCTGCAGATACATTTAGAGCTGCTGCTGTAGAGCAGATTAAACTTTGGGGCGAGCGTGTTGGGGTTAGAGTGGTAGCCCAAGCAATGGGTTCAGACCCTGCTTCAGTGGCTTTCGACACTCTTCAATCGGCAGTAGCCAATAACGAAGACGTAGTGATTATCGATACCGCTGGTCGCTTACATAATAAAGTGGGTTTGATGAATGAGTTGGGTAAGATTAAAAATGTAATGCAAAAGGTAATTCCTAATGCCCCACACGAAATTTTATTGGTATTAGATGGTTCGACAGGGCAAAATGCTTTCGAACAATGTAAACAATTTACCGAGGCTACCGATGTAAATGCGTTGGCCATTACAAAGTTAGATGGCACCGCAAAAGGTGGCGTTGTAATTGGGATTTCTGATCAGTTTAAAATTCCTGTAAAATATATTGGAGTGGGCGAAAAAATTGGCGATTTACAGTTGTTTGATAAAAAGGATTTTGTAAACTCCTTATTCAGTTAATATGATTACTAAAAATAAGTTAGTTACCCCAATTGTTAAACCTAAAATTAATGTTATCACTTTAGGTTGCTCAAAAAACACGTACGATTCTGAAGTATTAATGGGACAGCTTCGTGGAAATAGTTTAAATGTTGAGCACGAATCGAATACAATGGGCGCAAGCGACATTGTGGTAATTAATACTTGTGGGTTTATTGATAATGCAAAACAAGAATCAATAGACACCATTCTACAGTATAGTCAACTAAAAGATGAGGGAAAAATAGGAAAAGTAATTGTTACGGGCTGTTTATCGGAACGTTATAAGCCAGAATTAGAATCCGAAATCACAAATGTTGATGCTTTTTTTGGTACTAATGATTTACAAAATATACTCCATAGTTTAGGCGCAAATTATAAGCACGAGCTAATTGGGGAACGTTTATTAACTACACCTTCGCATTTCGCTTATTTCAAGATAGCTGAAGGCTGCAATCGCCCCTGCTCTTTCTGTGCCATTCCCTTAATGCGGGGCAAACACGTTTCGAGAGACATGAACGAGTTGGTAAATGAAGCCAAAATATTAGCCGCTAATGGTACAAAAGAACTCATTTTAATTGCACAAGATTTAACCTATTATGGATTAGATATTTACGGGAAACGTAATTTAGATGAATTGCTTCGCCGTTTATCCGATGTGAATGGAATTGAATGGATTCGATTGCAATATGCGTATCCATCTGGTTTTCCGATGGAAATTTTGGATGCGATGAACGAGCGTGAAAACATTTGTAAGTACCTTGATATGCCCTTACAGCATATTACAGATACGATGTTAAAATCGATGCGTCGTGGAATTACAAAACAAAAAACAATCGACATTGTAAACGAAATACGTGCTAAAGTTCCAACTATCGCTATGCGTACCACATTAATTTGTGGCTATCCAGGCGAAACCGAACAAGATTTTGAAGAAATGTACAACTGGGTAGAAGAAACTAAATTTGATCGTTTGGGCTGTTTTACGTATTCACATGAAGAGAAAACCCACGCACATCATCTTATAGATGATGTGCCTGAGGATATAAAACAAGAACGCGTAGATGCCATCATGGAATTACAGCAGGGCATTTCCTTCGACATTAACCAAGAAAAAATTGGAAAAACCTATAAAGTGCTGATCGACAGGAAAGAAGGCGACTTCTTCATCGGCCGTACTGAATTCGACTCCCCCGAGGTTGATAATGAAGTATTAATCGACGCCAACTCAGGTTACGCCGCAAATGGAAGCTTTGTACAGGTTAAAATTGACAGGGCAGAAGACTTTGATCTTTATGGACAAATTGTAAAATAATACGAATCCCCCTACTTTGACAATCTTTAAAGATTGTCAAAGTCCTCTTTATTTTGCAACTTGCAGAGCAAGATGTCAACGCTTCAAATTAAATGAAAGCTAAATATATTTCCTATCAAGAAACCCATTCATTTTCAAAGCTCGTGCTTGATTATGTAAATGACGAGCCATTTCTAAAATCATTTTATAGCCATAGACCTGATCTCGAAGGATTAAAGCAGGCTTTTGAGTCAAGAAATTTCACGGGAAACCGTGCAGAGCTTGTTGAGGTTTTAACCAAACAGTATCAACACATTAAAACCAATAAAGCTGTAAGTCACAATATTCAATCACTGGCCGATCCAAATACCTTTACGGTTACTACTGGGCACCAGCTTAACCTATTTACCGGCCCTCTTTACTTTATTTATAAAATTGTAACTACAATAAACTTAGCCTTAGAGTTAAAAATTGCTAATCCAGACAAAAATTTTGTTCCTGTGTACTGGATGGCTACCGAAGATCATGATTTTGAAGAAATTAATCATGTTAACGTAGATGAGAAAAACATCAGTTGGATACAACAAACCAATGGGGCAACTGGTCGCCTAAGCACTAAAACCGTTGAGGCCGCAGTTATGGCCTATAAAGGTTATCTGGGCATTTCTAAAAATGGTAAAAAGCTAGCAAAACTTGTCGAAAATGCCTATCTGCAAAATGACAACTTAGCCGATGCCACCCGGGCTCTCGTAAATAGCCTCTTCGAAAGATATGGTTTGGTAATTATGAATGCTGACGAGCCTGTTTTAAAAAAACAGTTCAGTAAGATTATGGAGCAAGATATTATTGAGCAACATAGTGAGCGAATTATCGAAAAAACTAGCAAAGTTTTAAACGAAAAGGGTTATAAAACGCAAGTAAATGGAAGGGAGATTAATTTTTTCTACCTCAAAGATAATTTACGAGAAAGAATTATCCTAAAAGATGAAGTATTTACCATTAACCATACCGATATCCGTTTCACGAAAGAAGAACTTATCAAAGAGATTAATGAATTTCCTGAACGGTTCAGCCCGAATGTAATTATGCGCCCTTTATATCAGGAGGTGATCTTACCGAACATCGCTTATATTGGTGGTGGTGCCGAAGTTTCGTACTGGATGCAGCTAAAAGATAATTTCGATTTCTATAAAATCGATTTCCCTGTTCTATTGCTTCGAAATTCGGCTTTATTAATGGATGAAAGAAGCGCTACGAACCTAATTAAGTTAGGTTTCAAGTTAGAGGATGCCTTCTTACCCATCGGAGAACTTCAAAAAATATGGATTGAAAGAAATACCAGCTCACGGTTAAATTTAAAGGAGGAGTTAAGTGCTATAGAGATCGTTTTTGAACAAATAAAACTCAATGCCTTTAAAATTGATAAAACCCTAGAGAGATCTGCCGACTCTGCTAAAACAAAAACCCTTAATTTACTTGGTAATTTTGAGAAGAAACTTTTTAGAGCCGAAAAAAGAAAACACAAGGTATCGCTAAAGCAAATTGAGAATATAAAGAACAGGCTTTTTCCAACGGGCGTTTTACAAGAGCGCGTGGTAAATTTAGCCCCCATGTATGTAAATTATGGCGAGGATTTTCTCTCCTCTTTAATCGAAAATTTCGACCCACTAGGAGGGGATTTTACAGTTTTACTACCTTAATTGGAAAGTACAAAGGTCGGGAGGTGCTTAAGTGAGCAATGTCTTAGCACCCAGTCTTTACACTTGATACTAACTACTTGATACTAACAAAATGAACTTCATAACCTTCCCAGAAAATCAACTACGAACCTTCACACATTCGGTATTTAAAAAAATGGGGTGTAGCAATGAACATGCAGAATTAGCAACCGATGTACTTATTAAATCCGATTTAAGAGGGATTGATTCGCATGGCGTAGCGAGATTAAGCGGTTATGTTAGACTTTGGGAAAAGAACAGAATAAATGCAACCCCAACTATTCGTGTTGTACACGAAACTCCTACTACCGCTACAGTAGATGGCGATGGTGGCTTGGGTTTAGTTGTTGCTCCTTTCGCAATGAAAGTAGCTATCGAAAAAGCCGAAAAATACGGAAGCGGTTGGGCAGCGGTTAAAAATTCGAATCACTTTGGCATTGCTGGATACCATGCCTTAATGGCTGTCGAAAAAGATATGATAGGCATCAGTATGACCAATGCTAGTCCACTTGTAGCACCAACTTATGCCAACGAGCGATTATTAGGAACCAACCCCATGTGCTATGCCTTTCCTGCCGGCAAATACCCACCTGTTATTGTAGATATGGCAACGGCTGCGGCTGCGAATGGAAAATTAGAAATCGCACAAAGAGCAAATAAAGATGTGCCCGATGGCTGGGTACAAGACAAAGCTGGCAAATCTTCCATTAACCCTAACGAATTAAAAAGTGGTGGCTCATTGCTACCTTTGGGTAGCGATAAAGACCACGGCAGTCATAAAGGTTATGGCTTAAGTGCAACAGTCGACATTTTTTCGGCAGTATTATCTGGAGCAAATTATGGCCCCTGGGTGCCTCCTTTTGTTTCCTTCCTCGAACCGCCCAATGACCCAGTTGGAGAGGGAATTGGTCACTTTTTAGGTGCCATACGTGTGGATGGATTTCGCCCTACCGAAGATTTTAAATCGCATTTAGACAATTGGATTACCCGTTTCAAAAGTGCAAAAACAGTAGACCCAACAAAGAAAGTAATTATTCCTGGCGAGCCTGAATATAATTTCGAACAGGAACGCAAAGTAAGTGGAATTCCAATTATCGATGTTGTTGTGAAAGATTTAAACGAATTGGCGCATAAACTAGAAATTCCGAGCCTATAGGCTCGGAATTTCTAGTTTTAATGTATCCCCTTAAATATCCTACTCCAACGGATTTTATTGAAGAACGAACCTTCTCCATCAAAACTCATCCAAATAAATAACGCTTTACCTACAATGTGATCTTCGGGCACGAAACCCCAATAACGCGAATCGGCAGATTGGTGACGATTATCGCCCATCATCCAGTAATAATTCATTTTAAACGTATACTCAGTTGCCTTTTTACCATTGATTAGCCAATCATTTCCAATTTTTTCGAGTTTATTGCCTTCGTAAACACGAATGCTTCGCTCGTACATCGGCATGGTATTCGTGTCTAATTTAACGGTCCATCCTTTTTTAGGCACAATAATGGGTCCGAAATTATCCAAGTTCCAAATGCGATTTGGATCATGAGGGAAAATAGCTTGATCATAGATACCCTTTGTCGTTAATTCCTCCTTCACTGATTTTACGTATTCCGACTTTTTAAGTTCGGCAATCATATCGGGGGTACCTTCGAACTCATATTCGGTTTGGCTCACTTGTGTAACCTTGAATCCTTTGTCGGTAAATAACTTTAAATTAACATCATCCGTCTTAAACTCTACTAAATAAGAGAAACCTCCAGTACCTACCAAAGGTGTTTTTTTCCCATTTACAATTGCCAATCCATCAACCATGCTAATGGTGTCGCCAGCAATAGCAATACAACGCTTGATATAATTTTCGCGTTTATCAACTGGTCGAGTAACCATTGAATGTTGAAGATAAATCTCTTCTTTGGTAGTACCTCTTAACAGCATTTGATGATAATTATCGTCTTGGGCATCTAAAGCAACCGTATCTCCTTCCGGGAAATTAAACACCACTACATCATTACGCTTAATGTCTTGCAATCCTGGCAATCTTCTGTATTTCCATTGCACGCCATCCCAATAGGCTTTTGTACCTGTAAGTGGCATGGTGTGATGGGCAAAAGGGAAAGCAATTGGAGTCATTGGGATACGTGCTCCATAATTTACCTTACTTACAAATAAAAAATCGCCAATTAACAACGACCGCTCCATCGATCCCGAAGGGATGGTATAGGCCTCTATAAAGAACACACGAATAATCGTTGCAGCAACTACGGCGAAAATTATAGCATCCGTCCACTCTCTGGTTTTACTTTTTTTCTTTTTTGGTTGGGCACTCTTATTTTTTTGCCAGAATTTATAGTTCATATTTTAAATTGATTTCACCGATTTCATCGATGTATATTTCATGTCATTTCTTAACCGCAAAGTAAGCAAAGTATTAGCAAACTAAGCAAAGCTTGTTTTAACTTAATGATTTAAAACTCCCAGCCCTGCACCTCACCGCAACTCGTAACCCATTAGCCATTTACCCAAAGTTAAAAACATCCGCAACACTATAAAAGCCCTGCTTGTTTTCTAGCCATTCTGCAGCAATTACTGCACCTAAAGCAAATCCAGCTCTATTGTGTGCAGTATGCTTAATTTCAATCTCATCCACTTCAGAACTATAAACTACCGTATGTGTTCCAGGCACATTTTCCATTCGATAGGATTCGATTAATAATTGTTCGCTTTTAAACGCTTCAGGCATGGGATTACCCACCACTTCATTTACCCATTCGCTCTTACGACTAACTGCATCAATAATATCTTCGGCAATGGTCATCGCTGTCCCACTTGGTGAATCAAGCTTTTGCGTATGATGTATTTCTTCAACCTGCACTTCGTATGCTGGATAATTGTTCATCAGCTTTGCGAGCATTTTATTCAAATGAAAAAATAAATTAACACCCACACTAAAGTTAGAGCCATAAAGGAGCGTATTGTTACCTTTTAAACAATCATTTTTAATTTGTTGTAAATTCCCATACCATCCGGTGGTACCAACAACCACTGGAACGCCAGCTTCGAAACACTTATAAATATTCGAAACTGCAGTGTTAGGCGCGCTAAAATCTATAGCCACATCTGCTTTTTCCAAATTCTCCCTGGTAAAGTCTTCAAGGTTTTCTATGCCTATTTTAAGGACAATATCATGACCTCTTTCGGTAGCAAAACGCTCGATAATCTGACCCATTTTGCCATATCCCAACAATGCTATGTTCATCTGTTTTTATTTATTTTCTCCTATGTATTGGGAACTTCACCTCCCCAAAATAATCATTTCTTCGAACGCTTACTAATTATTTTCGAGATGGCCAGTTCATAATTTAAGCGTAAGTTTTAATGCAGGTGTAAACGAATTATAACCATACATTGTGTTTGAATTAATTACTGAGGGGGCAATATTAAAGCTCAAAGTTCTCTCCACATTTAAATAGTTTAATCGAGCCGTAACGTAAGCATCAATTATATTAACGCCATAAGTTACCCCCAAGAAAATCAGTACCACTTCTCTGTTATTTTTATAAATCGCCTTGCCTGTATATAAACTTTGGGTGTCTTTATATCCTGCTAAAGAACCATTAGGATCGGGCTGTCCGTTATTTATTTGACGATATTGCAACTCTTTCAAAAATAGATGATAATTTTTATTATTCTCTATGTAAGATAGGGTAAGCATGGTTCCTGCGACATAAATACCACCAATTTTACCAATGATCGCCAGTTTTTTTCCAAACCCTTTAGTTTTAAGACGCCCAGATTTAATATCGTCTACAATAAGTCCGTAGTTATAAACTTGACCTAATCCTGGCAGAAATAAAGAACGTTTTGCGGCTATTGAACCTACAATTTTACCTTTATTTACATACGTTGAGCCAGGAAGTGTATCGATTTTACTCTTTTCGGGAACTGTCGGCTTTTCTTTCACGTCAGTTTGTGCTTTCAGCGTTGTGAAAGAACAGATCACCAGTAAAAAGACAATAGCAAACCGCATTACCAATCTAAAAGTTCTAAAATTCTACTTAAATCGTCTTTCGATACAAAAGGAATTTCGATGGCACCTTTCCCCTTTTCGTTCACTTTCAATTTTACTTTCGTCGCAAATTTTGAGGCTAATTCTTTCTGTAGTTTTTGATACTCATAAGAAACCGGAACTGGAGTTGATTTTGGTTTAACCTCGACATGGTTGATACTTCGAACAAGATCTTCAACTTTACGCACGGAAAGTCCCTTATCTATAATTTCTTGATGTATAAATAATTGCTTTTCCACCTCTTCAACGCTGATTAACGCTCGCGCATGGCCCATTGAGATTTTCGCATCGCGAATAGAGGCCTGAATTACAGGTGGTAATTTAAGTAACCTTAGGTAATTGCTAACGGTCGAACGATTTTTTCCCACACGGTCGCCAAGCTGTTCGGGCTTAAGTTTACACTCGTCTATCATCATCTGAAAACTTAACGCAACCTCAATTGCATTCAAATTTTCGCGTTGAATATTCTCTATCAGTGCCATTTCTAGCATCTGCTGATCATCTGCAGAACGAATATAGGCGGGAATATGCGTTAAACCTGCTAATTTCGAGGCTCTTAATCGGCGTTCTCCAGAAATTAATTGGTATCTATTTGCGCCGTGTTTTCTAACCGTTATGGGTTGAATTAAACCCTGCACTTTAATCGACTCGGCCAGTTCGTTTAAAGCAACTTGATCAAATTCGGTTCTAGGCTGATAAGGGTTTGTTTCAATCTCATCAATACCTACCTCGCTGATGCTCCCAATCTGAAGGGTTTCATTTAACGAATCACTTCCGCCCTTGGGTGGATGCACTGAATCAGTATCGTCTAAAAGCGCACTTAATCCTTTTCCTAAACCTGTTTTTCGCTGAAAAGATGTCATCCTAATAATTTATAGCGTTGCCGTATTAACATCCTGTTCTTCGGTTACCAAACCATTTTTACGAACAATCTCCCTGGCTAAATTTAAATAATTAATCGCTCCCTTACAGTTTGCATCGTGCATAATAACCGATACACCATAGCTAGGGGCTTCACTTAAACGTGTGTTACGTTGAATAATTGTATCGAAAACCAAATCTTGAAAGTGTGTTTTCACTTCTTCAACCACTTGATTTGACAAACGAAGTCGCACATCATACATCGTTAATAAAATACCCTCAATTTGCAATTCAGGATTTAAACGATTTTGCACAATTTTAATTGTGTTCAATAATTTTCCTAAACCTTCTAATGCAAAATATTCGCATTGAACCGGAATAATAACCGAATCGGCCGCAGTTAAGGAGTTTATAGTGATTAAACCTAAAGAAGGAGAACAATCGATAATGATAAAATCATACTGATCCTTAATTTTCTCCAATACAGCCTTCATTTTATACTCGCGACTGGTTAAATTAATCATCTCGATCTCTGCACCAACCAAATCAATATGCGCCGGTAATAAATCTAAATTCGGGGTTTCGGTTTTTACGATAGCATCTAACGGATCAACATCGTTAATGATGCATTCGTAAATGCTATTTTTAATGTTGCGTGGATCAAAACCAATACCCGATGTCGAGTTTGCTTGTGGATCAGCATCTACCAATAATGTTCTATATTCTAATACAGCTAAACTGGCGGCTAAATTTATCGACGATGTAGTTTTACCTACACCCCCTTTTTGATTTGCTAAAGCAATTATTTTACTCATTTACTTACCGAATGTTTTTACAATTAATTCTTTAAAAAATGCTATTTTTGCATAGAATTAGGCATTTTTTAACAATTAGCTAAGATACGAACTAAATCAGAATAATAGTATTAAAGCGATAAGTGTTTTGAACATCTTATTAACAATTTTAACATGGTTACCATCATATCTGGCACAAATAGACCCAAAAGCAATACCTTAAAAGTTGCAAAATATTATCAAAACCAATTGGCACAAAAGGGTTTGAAAACCAATCTTTTAAATCTACAAGATTTACCAGCAAATTTAATTGCTTCCGACCTCTATGGCAAGCGAAGTGCTGAATTTGAAAAAATACAAGAACTGGTAACCCAAACTACTAAATTCTTATTCATCATCCCTGAATATAATGGAAGCTTCCCAGGAGTTTTGAAATTATTTATTGACGCATGTTCATTCCCAGAGAGTTTTTACGATAAAAAGGCTTGCTTGGTTGGTGTTTCTTCGGGCAAATATGGAAACATCAGAGGAATCGACCATTTTAATGGGGTTTGTGGCTATTTACACCTACATGTATTACCCCTAAGGTTGCATATTGCCAATATCAAAAGCGAATTAAATGAGAATGATGAACTCTTTAAAGAAGATACCCTGAAATTTACGCAAGAACAGATGGAGAAGTTTATTGGATATTAATCCAAGCTTCGCCCTCATTCCCAAACACAAAATAACCAGGATGTAGGATTTCGGCAATATCTTCCAAACTTGCTACCCAATCTTGAGGTTCTTTTGCTAAAACCTTTGAATCATCTATCAAATAAATGTGTTTATAGGCAAAGCTTGGCCATTCTGGCAATAAGAAGGGCACTGCTTTACTCATGAGCGTGGCAATGCTAGTTTGATATTCAAAATAAATAATCACCTTCGCCAGCATCGGATCGTTTACCACCATACCTCCTGCCAAGTCTATTAAATGGTCGAGTGGGTTATGAATTTCCTGATTAATCGACAAACAAGCCACGGGAACTTTATCCATGAATTTAATTTTATGCATAACAATATCCACGCGCTCATGTAATTCTTCGCGTAATTCTTCATCGATTACACTATTTATCAACTCATTTAAAAAAGACATCTAATTTATTTATTAATTTACGCAAAAATAAGATTTCCAATCGATGCGTAGAACGATAATTAATATATTTTGGGTTTACTGTGTAATTGCCGTTTGCGGATGTGGCCGGCAAGCTGATCAAAAAGGCAAAAAGGTTTTCAATATCAATCTCGATCAAAATGTAACCTCGCTCGATCCAGCATTTGCCCGCAACCAAAATGCTATATGGATGATCAATCAGATTTTTAACGGCTTGGTTCAAGTAGATTCGGCATTAAATACCATTCCCTGCATCGCTAAATCGTGGCAGGTTTCTGACGACCATTTAACTTACACATTTAACTTGCGCAATGATGTCTTTTTCCAAGACGATCCATTATTTCCAAACGGAAAAGGCAGAAAAGTAGTAGCAGAAGATTTTTCCTATAGTTTTTACCGGCTAATCGACCCTAAGGTAGCCTCTTCTGGAGGGTGGATTTTTAGCGACAAAGTAAAGGGTGCGGATGCCTTTAAAGCGTTAAACGACAGTACGTTTCAAATTACTCTAATTAAACCATTCCCAGCATTTATGAAACTTTTAACGGCACAGTACTGTTCTGTTGTGCCAAAAGAAGTGGTTGAACATTATGGGAAAGATTTTCGAAGTCACCCTGTAGGCACAGGCCCATTCCGTTTTAAATATTGGAAAGAGGACGAGATTTTGGTACTCTTAAAAAACGAACATTATTGGGAAAAAGAGGGCAATGCTAAACTTCCTTACCTCGATGCGGTTAAGGTTACGTTTATCAGCGATAAGCAAAGTGCATTTATGAATTTCATTAAAAAGGACCTCGACTTTTTTAACAGTGTTGATGGCAGCTATCGTGATGACGTACTAACGAAAAGTGGGAAAATGACCACCAAATATAAAGGGAAATTTCAACTCACTAAAGGCCCGTACCTGTGCACTGAATATGTTGGCATCTTAGTAGATACCTCAAAAGAAATTGTAAAAAAATCGCCCTTGCAGTATAAAAAAGTGAGGCAAGCCATTAATTATGCCATCGATCGGCAAAAACTAATTAAGTATTTAAGAAATAGTATTGGTACGCCTGCCACTAATGGCTTTATCCCTAAAGGCATGCCAGGTTTTGACAGCACAAAAGTGAAAGGATACAACTACAATCCGCTACTTTCTGCAAAACTACTCGAAGAAGCGGGTTTCCCCAATGGAAAAGGGATGCCCGAAGTTACTCTAAACACCACAACGACCTACAAAGATTTAATCGAGTTTATACAGGGTGAGTTAAACGCTATTGGGATAAAAGTTAAAGTAGATGTTAGTCCGAGTGCTAGCCTACGCGATTTGATGTCGAAAAATGAAGTTAATTTTTTTAGAGGATCGTGGATTGCCGATTACCCAGATGGGGAAAATTACCTTTCCGTTTTTTATTCAAAAAATCGAGTTCCCTTTGGACCAAATTATACAGGTTATTTTAATGATGAATTTGATCGCTTATTTGAACAGAGTTATTACGAAAGTGATGATCAAAAACGTTACGAGTTGTATCATAAAATGGATAATATGGTGATGGAACACTCTTCTGTAGTACCCATTTTATACGACCAAAGCGTGGTGATGCTCCAAAATAACATTAGTGGTTATCCAAATAATCCGCTCTTTTTAATGATTTTAAAGAAAGTTAAGAAAAAGTAGGTTCAAAAAAAAACCTCTGAGGCCGAAGCTCCAGAGGTTAGAAATTTATATTTGGTTGTTTTAGTTCTATTTTTAGGTTGATTAGGTGCTGTTTTTTATTTAGCGAATACCAAAATCAAAGGTTTAATTTGAATTCCTATAGAACGAATTAACGAAATAATTATTTAATAACCAAATTTTTTAATGATTATTTTTAGCGTCCACCCATACCACCCGTTTGTCCGCCTTGCTGTTGATCTTGCTTAATATCGTCATTTTTAATCTTTTTCTTTTCAACAAATTTAAGCTTACCGAAGTTATAGCTAAAGTTTACACCGAATGAACGAATTGGATATAAGATGTTTTGGGTTTGATAACTGTTTTTCGATTCGGTAACAGTATTAATCTTTAAATCTCTGCTAAATGGATTCAACATATTTAAACCAATTGTGCCTTTCTTTTTCAGAATTTCCTTTTTAACTGCACCAACATAAATCAAGAATGCGTCGGTTTTGCCTTGATAGGTGCGTTGAGGTGAATTTACAGCACTGAATAGTTCTATATTCCACCCTTTACCAAAGGCATATGCAGAACGTACAAAGAAATTATAATTGATGTAAGTAGCAGTGTTCACTGCGGTTAAATCATTACCAATTTGATAGGTATTCAAACCAACATTCGCCATTAAGGTCCATTTTGGTTTTGGATTATAGGAACCAAAGAGGTTAAGTCCAAAACTTTCCGATCTACCAACATTAATAAATGTAGTTAATACTTTTTTCGAATCTAGTGCATCAACCTGGTTAGTTCTTTCAATAATATCATTTGTTCTTCTATAAAACAACGAAGCGTTAATGACCGACCCTTTAACGAAGGTAGAATACCCTAACTCTAAGTTGTGACTTAATTCAGGATTTAATAACGGGTTACCCTGAAAAACTGCAAATTGATTGCTCTCATTACGGAAGGGATTCAAATAGCTTAAACTTGGTCGTTGAACCCTCTTGTTATAGCTTAATTTAAGGGTGGTCATTCCACTGAGCGTCCTCGAAATAACTGCACTAGGGAAAAGGTTAAAATAATCCTTCTGATAGTTGTTGTTATTGATATTAATAGCTGTGTATTCAGCTCGAAGCCCTCCTTTGAACTGGAATTTCTTAGTTAAATTAAAGCTAATGGTACTGTATGCTGCGCCTACATTCTGATGATAATCAAAATCTTGTGCGGTATTATTTCCATACTGACTGAGGATATTTCTAAAAATCCCTTTTCCGCCTACTTCAAAAATTACCGATTTACTGAAAGGATAAACATAATCAGTTTGCGCAGTGTATTCTTTATTTCTACCCACGTTATTGCTTGCGGTAATTAAGTCAGAAACACTTGGTATTTTTAGGGTATTTGTAAAATCGTTGGTATTTCTGCCTTCTGTGAGTTGACCAGAAATCGAAAACTCCTCGCCAGCCTTTTTACTGGTGTTTTTATAATCCATATTCCAATCCAAATTACCGTTGCTCATATCCGTTTTACTGATATTTTTTGCAGCTGCGTTATTTATAGATAACGTAGATTCGCCCGGACCACCGTTATAAAACCGATTGTATTTAGCATTTGTGCTTATGTTATGGTAAAGGTTAAAATCGTAATCCAACCCTAAACTACCGTTAAACATTTGTCTGCTCCATTCCGATAACCCATCTTGATTTACGATACTGGTTACGCCATTGCTGGTTGTTCTATTTAAAAGTACAACACTTGTGGTTTGCGCTGGTGCTAATTGTGTACCCAAAGCGGTGTTCATGCTTAATCGGCCTGTTTTAGCCGTTAGGTTAAATGCTCCGGTGTTTGAACGTGTGCCTACAGAAGTATTCACACTTCCACTTACTCCTTGCGAATTGCTCTTTTTTGTGATGATGTTAATGATACCGCCAGAGCCTTCTGCATCATATTTTGCCGAAGGACTGGTAATAACCTCAACACTTTTAATTTGATCGGCTGGAATCATCTTTAAAGCATCAGCAACACTATTTGCCATCGTACCTGATGGTTTTCCGTTTATGAGCACACGTACTGCACTACCACGTAACTGTACATTGCCATTAATATCTACGGATAGCATTGGCACTTTACGCATTACGTCAGTAGCATCACCACCTGCATTGGTAGCATCGGCTTCGGCATTGTATACCATTCGATCAATTTTATTCTCGATCATTGATTTTTTGCCTTCTATAGTTACTTCAGTTAAACTATTTGAAGTACCACTAAGTTCAACTGTTCCTACATTTTGATCTGGTTTTTCTGGAGTGGTTTTAACCATAATGCTCTTAGCTTTATAGCCTAAAAAACCGATAGATAACTTGTACTCATCAGGTGCGATATTTTGTAAGATTACCTTCCCTTTTTCGTCTGTTACTCCACCATTAACTGGCTTGTTGTCTTTTACTTTTGTAAGTGAAATACTAGCATAATCAATTGGTTTTTTAGTAGCCGAATCAATTACGGTTAAAGTAATACGGCCAGTTATGGATGGTTTTGCTGGCCCACCCATGCCTGGGAATTGTGCCTCTGCTTTAAGGATGAATAATAAGGACACGCATAAAAGTAGAATTTTTTTCATTGTATGATTGTTTGTTTCTGTAATTAGTCGTACAAAATTAAATTTTGTTACAGCTAGATATAGGGATTTCTGACCGCTGGTTTAAATTTGGCGGTGAATGGTGAGTTTGGGGCGGTGAAAGGGCTAATCGAATACCCATCATCGGATGATGATGGGCACAGTGCACTTCGTCATCAGATGACGGACTTAGTATTTTCGGACTCAAAGTTTTCAATTTCTTTCAAAAATCTCCCCGATTTTAAAATTGAGCTCCATTCTGCTCCCCAAAACATCATTCTGAACCACCTTTTATCCATGTTCTTGATGTTTAAGTTTTTGAAAAACCAAATCCCGATGTAGGTAAATGCGGCAACAAATGGCACTTGAATGAACCAAAAAGCTAAAGGCCGCTCATTGATGAGTTCAAAATTAATATTCCAGGTAGCAAATACCGGAAATTGCAAAAAACAAATGCCAATCACTTTTATGGTAGAGCTCTGTAATTTTGCCATTTTATATTGCATTTGTAGAATGTTCTCACTTTGGTCTATTTCATTTATGAGTATCAATTGCCTGATATACATACCAATTGCAATAAGTGTAACCACAAGATGAATGCCTACTGAACCTACGATAAAAATTGACGCAAATGAATGGAGATGATATAAAAAATAAGCGATCAATGCGGCATATACCACTCCAACAAAGACTGCAACAAGTTTATAATTTCTTGCTGGTTTAAGGGCATGTTTTGCTTTTTGCTGTTGCAATTCAGTAATTAATTTATGGTTAAGCGATAGCGTTTTTTCTAACCGCTCATCATATTGTTTCCAAAGGTTGATAATTTCTAAGTTGTCCATTAGTTTACGTTTTAGTCCGAGAGCTATCGGGATGAAAATTTTTGCTTTAATTGTTCTTTGATCCGCCCAATCTTAGTGGCAACATTGGTTGTGCTAATTCCAATAATTTCGGCCATTTCCTTGTGCGATTTTTCCTCAAGATAGAGAAGCATAAGTGCCCTATCCAGTTCTTTTAATTCGTTAATGAAGTGTTGCAATGCATTTAGATTGGTTTCTAAGCCCTCTTCAAGATTTTCGTCGGCGATTTCGATCAAATGATCGCCCATTAAAACCGTATGGGTTGCTTTTCTCTCTTTCCGGTAAAAAGAAATGGCCACATTAAGGGCAATTCGATACATCCAAGTAGAAAGTTTGTAGTTCGAATTAAAACTGCTCCAGGATTTCCAAAGTTGATAGATTATTTCTTGCGCTAGATCTTCTCGATCGGTTGCATTTTGGCAATAGGCATTACATATCTTAAATATGATGCGCTTATTCGCTTCAATGATGGTGAGGAAATCGGGTGGAGCGTTTAACTTTTCGTGCATGACTTAAATCATCTTTCCCTATTATTCGCAACAAGGTGAGAAAAATCACAGGAATGAAAAAATAATTTGGAATAATTGCATAAGAGAGCCGCAGATGTGCAGATTTACAATTAATAATCTGCGCATCTGCGGCTAAAAATTCCTACTCGTTAAACTACTAAGTTTACAATTTTCCCTTTAACGAAAATGATTTTCTTGGGTTCTTTACCTTCTAAATACCCTTGTATTTGCTCGTTAGCTAAAACAATTTCTCTTACCGCAGCTTCATCTAAGCTTAAGCTTAAATTTAAATTCATCTTCATTTTTCCATTTACCGAAACTGGATAGGCAAACTCGGCCTCTTCTAAATAAATGGGGTTAAAAGTGGGATAGGCTGTAGTTGATAAATTTGTATTACCTAATAGTTCCCATAATTCTTCACAAATGTGAGGTGCATAAGGTGAGAGTACGATCACCAAATCTTGTAGCACTTGACGGTTTTTGCATTTCAAATCCGTAAGTTCATTAACAGCAATCATGAAACTTGATACCGAAGTATTGAACGAAAAACGTTCAACATCGTCTTGCACTTTTTTAATAATCTTATGTAAGGCTTTTAATTCTGCTTTCGAAGGTATTGAATCTTCGACATAAAATACCCAGTCTTCGTTGTGGAACAGACGCCAAAACTTGCGTAAGAACTTAAATACACCCTCAATACCGTTCGTATTCCAAGGTTTGCTTTGTTCTAGCGGACCTAAGAACATTTCGTACATGCGCAAGGTATCGGCACCATAGCTTTCAATCAACACATCGGGATTAACCACGTTGAATTTTGATTTCGACATTTTTTCGACTTCAACGCCACAAATGTATTTGCCGTTTTCGAGAATGAATTCTGCGTTTGCAAATTCGGTTCTAAACGCTTTGAATTTTTCGATATTTAAAATATCATTCTCCACTATATTAACATCAACGTGCAAAGCAATGGTTTTAAATTCTTTTCTTAAGCCAAATGAAACCAATTTATTTGTGCCTCTTCCTTCTTCATCAACCACTCGATACACAAAATTACTCCTCCCCTGTATCATCCCTTGGTTAATCAATTTTTTGAAAGGTTCTTCCTCATTTACATAGCCCAAATCTTTCAAAAATTTGTTCCAAAAACGGCTATACAACAAGTGACCAGTGGCATGTTCAGAACCGCCAATGTATAAATCAACATCCTTCCAATAGGCTATAGCATCTTTTGAAGCAAATTCGCTATCATTTTGCGAATCCATATAACGGTACCAATACCAGCTACTGCCTGCCCAACCCGGCATGGTGCTTAACTCGTAAGTTTCGCCATGGCAGGGCGTCCAATCTTCTGCTCTGCCCAAGGGCGGCTCTCCACTTTCAGTTGGCAAATATTTATCAATCTCTGGTAAAACCAAAGGCAATTCTTCTGATTGGATTAAATACGGTAAACCATTTTTAAAATACACTGGAATAGGTTCGCCCCAATAACGCTGGCGACCAAATATCGCATCGCGCATCCGATAGTTAACTTTTGCTTTACCAACACCCTCGCGTTCTAACCAATGGTTTAAATATGAAACTGCTTCTTTATAGCCTAAGTTATCAATAAATCCAGAGTTAATGTAACGACCTTCTTTCGTGGCATCTGCTTCTACATCAATATTTTTTTGTTCGTCTAAGATTTGAATAATTGGCAAGTTAAAATGTGTGGCAAACAACCAATCGCGCTGATCGCCACTTGGCACACCCATAACTGCTCCAGTTCCGTAGCCTGCTAATACATAATCTGCTATCCAAATCGGCACTTTCTCGCCATTCACCGGATTAATTACATAGCTTCCTGTAAATGCTCCTGAAACGGATTTCGTATCCGCCATGCGATCTAATTCTGATTTTTTCTTGGTTTGGGCAATGTAGGCCTCGATATCATTTCTCTGTGCTTCGGTGGTTAAAACCTTAACCAATTCGTGTTCTGGAGCTAAAACAATAAAAGAAACGCCGAAAATGGTATCAACTCGAGTGGTGAAAACTTCTATATAGTCCGTAGCGTCAACTTTCAAATTTAAACTTTCAACTTTAAATCTCACACTTGCCCCAACACTTTTTCCAATCCAGTTGCGTTGCATTTCCTTAATAGGTTCTGGCCAATCAATCGCGTTTAGCCCTTGTAATAAGCGTTCGGCATAGGCCGAAATACGCATACTCCACTGCATCATTTTCTTTTGCTCAACCGGATAACCACCGCGCTCAGAAAAACCATCTTTCACTTCATCGTTTGCGAGCACAGTTCCCAAAGCTGGGCACCAGTTTACTGTACTTTCTTTCAAGTATGTTAAACGGTATTTCAGTAGTTGAACTTGTTTTTCTTCGGAAGAAAATGTTGACCAATCGCTTGGCAAGAACGGGGTTACATCTTCATCGCACACTGCTTTTACATCAGCATTTCCAGCCGTTTGGAATTTCTCTATCAAGGTAGAAATATCTTCCGCTCTGTCCGTTTCGAGGTTATACCAAGAGTTAAACAACTGCATGAAAATCCACTGAGTCCATTTATAATACCCCGCATCGCTCGTGCGCACCTCACGGCTCCAATCGAAAGAGAACCCAATTTGATCTAATTGCCGACGATAGGTAGCAATATTTGCCTCTGTGGTAATGGCGGGGTGTTGACCGGTTTGTATGGCATACTGCTCTGCAGGTAATCCGAACGAATCGTAGCCCATAGGGTGCAAAACATTAAACCCTTTTAATCTTTTATATCTCGAAAAAATATCAGAAGCGATGTATCCGAGGGGGTGACCAACATGCAAACCTGCTCCCGATGGATAAGGGAACATATCTAACACATAGTATTTTGGCTTGTTGCTATTGGTTTCTGCCTTAAACGTTTGATTTTGCGCCCAAAATTTCTGCCACTTCTCTTCTATCGCTTTAAATTGATAATCCATTGATCTTCGCTTTCTGTAATTGTTGCAAAAATACGGAAAAATAGCATAACAAACTATACTAACCACCTAGGCACATAGTCCACATAGTTTTTAAAGCCCCTTTTCTATGTGTCTTGGGTATCTATATGGTAAAAAGAAAAAGCAATAACCTAAAAGTTAAAAAATGTTAATACCCCACAAAACCTCCATTTTAATTCATAATTTGCTACCCACAACAAACAATTAAAACCATTTAACACTAGTAATATTTACATTTCTGCTTATCTTTCTTTATTTTCGCAGAAACAAAAACAGATACATGGAAGAATTTGAAGTAAGCGAAGCTGCTAAAAAGACAAAAACCATTTATATCTCTACTATTTTTAGTATTGCTTTGGTATTGCTGATGTTGGGTATGTTGGGCTTAATTTTGGTTCATGCGAAGAATTTATCCAACTATGTGAAGGAAAACATTGTTTTGAACATTATTGTTGACGAGGGCGCCAAAGAAACAGATATTTTAGCTTTCCAAAAGCAGTTAAATGGCAATCCGGTAGTTAAACAAACCCTATATGTAAATAAAGAAGTTGCACAACACAACTTAACCAAAGAATTGGGTGAAGATTTTGTGAATTTCTTAGGTTACAATCCATTATTATCTACCATAGATGTGTATCTAAAAGCCGATTATGCAAATACCAAAAGTATTGATGCGTTAAAAATTAGCTTAGAAAAAAATCCAATTGTTAAAGAGGTAATTTACCAGAGCTCATTAATCGACACGGTAAATAAGAATATTAGTACCATTGGTTTAATTGTTTTAGGCTTCGCTATCATACTACTAGTTATTGCTATTGCTTTAATCAACAATACCATTCGTTTAGCTATTTTTTCTCAGCGCTTTTTGATAAAAAGTATGCAGTTGGTAGGTGCAACAAAAAATTTTATACGCAAGCCCTTTATTTTAGTAGCGGCTTTGCACGGCTTAATTGCCTCTTTTATTGCTATCATTATCCTTTTAGGGATTCTATATTATGCGCAAAAAGAAATTCCTGAAATTGTGATTTTAAGAAACTACACTGAGTTCGGTCTGGTACTTATAGCAATGGTTGCGGTTGGTATTTTCATTACAGCAATTAGTACTTTATTTGCGGTTAGCAGATATTTACGTTTAAAACTTTACGACCTTTATAGATAATGGCAGAAAAACAATCAGCTCCTGTAAAACAGGAACAAAAAGTAGAAATGGTTTTCAATAAAAAAAACTATCAATTATTAATTATCAGTATTGCTATTGTAATGCTGGGCTTTATTCTGATGATAGGTAAAGAAGGTGATATTTACGACATCAGAAGAACATTAATTGCCCCTATGACCGTATTATTCGGCTTCGCTTTTGGCATTTATGCTATTTTGAAGAAATAATTTAAATGAATTTCTTCCAAGCATTTATCCTTGCACTAATCGAAGGATTAACCGAATTTTTACCTGTTTCATCAACTGGACACATGATTATTGGCTCTTCGGTAATGGGAATCCAATCTGATCCATTTGTTAAATTATTTACGATCTGCATTCAGTTAGGCGCTATTTTATCGGTAGTTGTTTTGTATTTTAAACGTTTTTTTAAAAGTATTAATTTCTACTATAAATTAATTGTGGCATTTATTCCAGCCGCAGTTTTTGGTATTTTACTGAGCGATAAAATTGATCAAATGCTCGAGAGTCCGCTTACAGTGGGTATTTCTTTAGTGGTTGGGGGTATCATTTTATTATTTGTGGACAAATGGTTTAAACATGCAACCATCACTACCGAAGAAGAAATCAATTATCTTACTGCCCTAAAAATTGGTTTTTTTCAATGCCTAGCGATGATTCCTGGCGTTTCGCGCTCGGGGGCAACGATTGTGGGTGGCATGAGCCAAAATTTAACCAGAAAAGCAGCTGCAGAATTTTCATTTTTCCTAGCCGTACCCACCATGTTTGCGGCAACGGCAAAAAAGTTGCTCGACTTCTATCAAGAAGGGCACACTATCACTACCGATCAGATGCAAGTATTGGCATTTGGCAATGTGGTTGCTTTTATTGTGGCGCTTTTGGCTATTAAAAGCTTTATCGGTTATCTCAATAAAAATGGCTTTAGGGTTTTTGGTTGGTACAGAATCATTGCCGGTGCGGTAATAATCCTATTATTATTATCCGGTCATAGCCTCTCAATTATTTAATATGTAGCTTTGTTGCATAAATTAAATTTCCATTTTGGATCAAACACCAATTCAATTTCCCGATTTCGACTTCGCCGCTGGCGAATTGCTTTTAATTAATAAGCCTTATAAATGGACTTCTTTTGATGTGGTAGGTAAAATCAGGAATTCCCTAAAGCCACTTAAATTAAAAGTGGGGCATGCCGGAACCCTCGACCCTTTAGCTACTGGATTATTAATTATATGTACAGGTAAATTAACCAAGCAGATCGACACCTTCCAGGCAGAAGAAAAAGAATATACAGGAACGATGATTCTTGGCGCAACTACCCCATCGTTTGACATGGAAACTGCCATAGACGCAGAATTCCCTTTCGAGCATTTAACTGATGAGCAAGTTTATAACGCTACTTCAAGCTTTATAGGAGACATTGAGCAATTCCCACCTGCACACTCAGCAGTAAAGGTTAATGGGGAGCGATTGTATGTAAAAGCACGTTTAGGTGAAGCGGTAGAACTTCGTACACGGCATGTAACTGTAAGTGCATTTGAAATTACTCGAATTGCTTTGCCGGAGGTCGACTTTAGAATAGTTTGTAGTAAAGGCACCTACATTCGTTCGTTGGTATCTGATTTTGGAAATAGCTTAGGCGCAGGTGCCTATCTATCGAAACTAACGCGTACGCGAAGTGGCAATTTTTTATTACAAAATGCCTACGAAGTAGCTGATTTGGTTCAGTATCTTCGCAATAAAAGGGATGAACAAGTAAGTAAATAGTTGCCATGGAACATATTAAGCACAAAAAAACTCGTTTATTTAAAGAAGGTACACTTATTCTCTTCGGAGTTGTCTCTGCTTGTTTTGGTTTAAAAAGCTTTTTAATGCCTAACCATTTTATCGATGGCGGAGTTACAGGTATATCGTTATTGTTGAGCACATTAACAGATTGGAATTTATCATATTTGATTGTTATTATTAATATCCCGTTTATTTTAATGGGGTATAAACAAATTGGCCGTGGCTTTGCCATCAAAACCTCAATCGCCATTATCGCGCTTTCGCTCGCGTTGGTGTTTTTGCCCTTTGCGCCCATCACACACGATAAATTGCTCATTGCATTTTTTGGCGGTTTCTTTCTAGGTGGTGGAATTGGCTTGGCGATGCGTGGTGGTTGCGTAATCGATGGAACGGAAGTGCTCGCCTTGTACATTAGTAGAAACAGCATGTTTACTGTAGGCAATATCATCCTCATTTTAAACATCATTATTTTTGCTTTTGCGGCGTATTTTTTAAATATCGAAACTGCACTTTATGCAATACTCACTTACCTTTCGGCCTCAAATACTGTCGATTTTATTGTGAACGGACTAGAAGCTTATACTGGGGTAACGATTATTTCTGAAAAAAATGAAGAAATTAAGCATTTTATCATCGCCGATATGAAAAGGGGCGTTACCATTTATAAAGGCGAAGGTGGCTATTTAGAAAAGAAAGACATCGACATTATTTATACGGTTGTCACAAAACTCGAAATGAGCAAATTGCAATCCGAAATCAGACAAATTGACCCGGATGCTTTTGTGGTACAGCAACAAATTGCAGATCTTAAAGGAGGTGTGGTAAAACGCCAGGTACTTCATTAAAAATAACTTTATTAGGAGGCACGAAGCAATCTTATGAAAATATATAATCAGCTTTCTGAGTTTAAAAAATTAACCAATGCGGTAGTTACCATTGGAACCTTCGATGGTGTACATTACGGTCACCAAAAAATCATTAAACGTTTATGCGAATTGGCGAAAATGAACAATGGAGAAAGTGTAATTCTAACATTTTTCCCGCATCCGCGGATGATTATCGATCCAGAAAATCAGGCTTTGAAAATGATTAACACCATTAGCGAGAAGGCCGAAATGTTGGCCAATTTAGGTGTCGACCATTTAATCATCACCCCTTTTACACGCGATTTTTCAAATTTATGTGCTGCAGATTATATTAAAAATATATTAGTTGATACCATTGGTACCAAACAGCTTATTGTAGGTTATGATCATCGTTTTGGAAAAGACCGACAAGGAGGAATGAAAGATTTAGAAGCCTATGCTAAGGTTTATGATTTTAGCATAGAAGAAATTCCCGAACATGATATTAATGATGTTGCCGTTAGCTCGACTAAAATCCGCACTGCTCTATTAAATGGTGATGTTTCCCTTGCTGCTACTTATTTAGGGTATCCCTTTTCTATTAACGGACCCGTAATTAAGGGCGACAAAATTGGAAGAACCATTGGCTTTCCGACGGCAAATATTTTTGTTGAAGAAACCTATAAGCTGATTCCTGGGGATGGAATTTACGCGGTGACAGTGGAGATGAGTCCTCAGTCTGGAGTCGATAGTCCAGAGTCTATCTCTTCTTCAGAAATTAGACTTAAGAATCAGGACTTAGGACTCAAGCCTTATCAAGGAATGGCCTACATAGGCCAACGCCCAACCATAAATGGAATGACCCGCAATATCGAAGTTAATATTTTCGATTTTAACCATGAAATATACGGTCAAACCATTAAAATGAATTTCTTAAAATTCTTGCGCCACGATGTAAAGTTTACTGGATTAGAGGCGTTAAAAGAACAATTGTATCAAGACAAGCAAAACACGTTGGCGTTCTTCAATCAAGTTAAAAATTCAATGTAGTGCTTTAAACACTGAAAAGACCAAAATTTTTTAGTATATTTAAAGCAATGAGGATTTTTATCACTGTTTTAATGTTGCTCAGTTGCTATTCATCACCTCTTTACGCAAAAAAGATGGATATGCGTGCTACAACTCAAAAATTCGGCGAAAAATCAACTAATTTCAATAAAAAGTACAGGAATTCGTTAAAAACGGAGTTTTTCTTACATCAATTAGATTTTTTATACCCTACAAATCAAAATCACCCGCTATTTCCCGATCATTTCGGAATAGTGGATAAGGAAGCTTTGCTTTATTCTACAGAAATTGATTTTAACCACTCAATCCACAAGGAATTCAATTGTGTTTTTAATTTTCAATATCTCTATCCAAAGCATAGTTTTTGGTAATTTTTAAGGCTATTTCTTTAAAAATTATCCTTTAAAAAACCATTGCTTTAGTTATGATCCATTTACCTGTATTGATTGCCGATTTAGGTCTTATCCTTGCCGCTGCCGGGGTGATTACACTTTTATTTAAAAAAATTAAACAACCGCTTGTATTAGGCTATATTTTAGCTGGCCTACTTGTTGGTCCGCATCTCGATTTTTTCCCAACCATTACCGATTACAAGAGCATAAACATTTGGGGAGAAATTGGTGTGATTTTCCTTCTATTTAGCTTAGGCCTCGAGTTTAGCTTTAAGAAACTAGTAAAAGTAGGCGGTTCGGCGTCTATCACAGCTAGTGTTAAAGTTGTATTCTTAATACTTGCAGGGTATTTAGTAGGCTTAGCTATGGGTTGGGGCAATATGGACAGTCTTTTTCTGGGCGGGATACTTTCTATTTCATCGACCATGATTACCATAAAAGCTTTCGAAGAGTTAGGCATAAAGCATAAAAAATTCGCAGGTTTAGTTTTTGGAGTACTAATTGTTGAGGATTTAGTGGCGATTCTGATCTTGGTGATGTTTTCTACTTTAGCCGTAAGTCAACAATCGGCCGGAACAGAAATGCTTATCTCTATTTTAAAACTAAGCTTCTTTTTGGTGTTATGGTTTATTGGAGGGATATTTTTAGTGCCTACCTTCTTACGGGTCACCAAAAAACTAATGAACGATGAGACCATGTTAGTGGTATCGTTGGCCTTATGCTTAATTATGGTTATGTTGGCCGACCAGGTAGGCTTTTCTCCGGCCTTGGGCGCATTTATTATGGGTTCTATTTTAGCAGAAACCACCCAAGCCGAGCGCATCGAACATTTAACAAAATCGGTAAAAGATTTATTTGCAGCGGTATTTTTTGTTTCGGTTGGGATGCTAATCGATCCTAAAATTCTTGCCGAATATGCGGGCACAATCATCATCCTTTCGTTAGTGGTTATCACAGGAAAACTCTTGTTTACCGTTTTAGGAGCGTTATTAGCTGGTCAGCCTCTAAAGACCTCCGTACAAACGGGGATGAGTTTGGCACAAATAGGTGAGTTTTCTTTTATCATCGCCGCATTAGGTACAAGCTTAAACGTAACCAGCAGTTTTCTTTATCCTATTGCGGTAGCGGTAGCAGCGATCACTACATTTACTACGCCTTATCTTATCAAGTTCTCCGAACCTTTTTACAATTACTTAGAACGTGTTTTACCACAAAGGTGGGTAGATGCCATCGGTAGATACAGTTCGAGCACGGCAGGCATTACTACCCTAAGCGATTGGAAAATTCTTTTACGTTCTTATGTTTCTAATACTATAATCCACTCAGTTGTAATTATCTCGATAATTTTTCTTTCTTATCGCTATGTGCAGCCCTTTATAGCCATTCATTTCGATAACGAGAAAAGTGTACTTATTATCAGTGTGGTGGTTTCTTTTGTGTTGATGTCGCCTTTTTTATGGGCTTTATCTATTCGCAGGATTCAAAAAACGGCCTATTCACATCTTTGGTTGAATAAAAAATATACCCGAGGCCCCTTAATTGCTATCGAGTTTTTTAGAATAGCCTTAGGCATTTTCTTTGTCGGTTTCTTAATGTACGAATTTTTTGAAACCTGGATTACTGTAAGTATTGCGCTTGTACTGATTGTGTTTGGAATGGGAATTTTTTCGCACAAGCTACAATCTTTCTACAATAAATTGGAAAAGCGTTTCATGCTTAATTTGAATGATCGTGAAAATCAAAAACCTGATATTCTACCATGGGATACTCATTTAACCGAGTTAAAAGTTTCGCCAGAATCGGAAGTAGTAGGAAAAACCTTGGCCGAATTAATGATTAGAGAAAAGTACGGGGTAAATATCGCATTAATAGAACGAGGTAGAAATACCATTCCAACACCAGGTAGAGATGAGCGACTTTACCCAAATGATAAGCTTTTACTCATTGGTGCCGATGATCAATTGGCCGCCGTAAAATTGTTACTCGAAGTAGATTTACCCGAGATTAATGAAGTTGCTTTTCCAGATAAAGAAATGACGTTGCAGAAAGTAATTGTTAATACGGCATCTCCGGTTTTTGGTTTAAGCATTCGAAATGCAGGTATTAGAGAGAAAGCGCAAGCCTTGGTGGTTGGAATAGAAAGAGGTGAAAATAGAATATTAAACCCTTCGTCTGATTTTGTGTTCGATAATGGCGATGTAATTTGGATTGTAGGAAATAATAAGAAGATTAAGGAGGTGATTTAGGGAGGTGAGTTACGAGGTTGTGAGTTCTGAATTGCAGGTTTTATCTCAAAAGTCGTACTCTCAAACGAGGGAAGCGAGGATAGAACTAAAGAATTATTAATATCTTAGTTTTAATGAAGAAGATAGACCCAGAAAAAAGCGAATTTTTAGACGAGATGATCGATCACTGGGAAAGTGAAAATCTTATCGAAGAAGCTACTGCCGCAAGACTTCGTAAAAGTTATGAAGCGAAGTTGTTCGATTGGAGACGACTAGCGCAATATTCGTTTTGGATAGCAATGGCCTGTGGGGTTATTTCGCTTGGTGCTTTATTAATTGACAAAACACTACTTAACTATATCGAAAAACTTTACAACACACCAAATAGCATTATTAGCCTTTTATCCGCTTCGACAGCAGCCTGTTTATTTATAATTGGTTTTAGAAGAAAAAAATCGAAACCTGAGTTAGTTTTTAGCAATGAAGCTTTAATTCTTACAGCGGTAATGCTTACCGCGAATGCCATAGCTTATTTTGGAAAATCGTTAGGCAGCGGAAATAATCACTTTTCGATCTTAATTTTGATAGCCGTAATCGTATATGCTGTACTGGCGTATGTGTTTAAGTCGAGGCTAATCTGGATATTTACCTTACTTTCTTTTGGTGCTTGGTTTGGCACCGAAACAGGTTATTTATCGAAATGGAGCTGGTATTTTATGGGTCTAAATTATCCTTTACGATTTGTGCTATTTGGTCTGGCCCTTACTTCACTCTCTTTTTTACTTAAAGGAAAAAAGAAATTCGATCATTTCTTTACCACTACCTACATGAGTGGGATGGTATATTTGTTTTTATCGTTATGGCTACTATCCATTTTTGGAAATTATGGTATTTTAGAAGATTGGTATGCTGTAAAGCAAATTTCCCTCTTTTATTGGGCAATTGTATCGGCCATTTCCTGCCTCATTAGTATTTATATAGGGTTAAAGCACCACGACGAAATTGCTAGAGAATTTGGAATAACTTTCTTATTTATAAATTTATATACTCGTTATTTCGAATATTTTTGGGACAATTGGCATAAAGCTTTGTTTTTCTCGGTTTTGGCTATTTCGTTTTGGTTAATTGGAAGAAAAGCAGAGAAGATATGGAAGTTAAATTGATCGAGATTGCCATTATCTCCCTAAAAACTGCTTTACCCTTTCTCTATTGGCTTTCGAAACCGGAATTTTGTCCCCATTATTCATGAGCAAGACGCCCCCGTCTTCTTTCAGCCAACTTTTCACAAAGGAAGGGTTAACCAAGTGACTTTGGTGGGAGCGCAGGAAACCTTGCGGCTTGAGCAGATCAGCATACTCCTTTAACGGTTTTGAAATTAATATTTTATCACCATTGTTTAAATAGAAATAGGTATAGGTATTATCGGCTTCGCATCTCATAATACTGTTGATGCTTATGTATCTAATCTCATTATGTTGAGGTAAAGCTATTTTTTGAATACTTTTTTCGGGCGATTTGATTTGTTGGAGTAAAAAATTTAACTGTTCATTTTGAATTTTGTTTAAAACCCTTACTTCCGCCTTTGTTACAGCAGCAATAAGCTCATCTGGATTCACAGGCTTTAAAAGATAATCTAGTGCCGCAAATTTTACAGCCTGAATACCATAATTATCGTAAGCGGTTACGAAGACGACTTCAAAGGATTTATCGTGAAGCTGATTTAGCAAATCGAAGCCAGACATTTTCCCCATTTGAATATCTAAAAATAGTAAATCTGGCTTGTGAAGACCGATTATTGAGATGGCTTCATTAAGATGAATTGCAGTTGCTACGATTTTAACTTGAGGGCAATACTTAGCCAGCAAAATTGCTAAAATTTGTACATTTGCTACCTCATCATCTACTATAATTGCACGCATATTAAAGCCATTGAGTTAAAGTTATCGTTATTTCAGAACCCATTTCTGAAGAATCAAGAGTTAATAGAAATTCAGTTTCAGGATAAATCGTGTTCAATAAAGATATTCTGTTTTTACTAAGTTGCAACCCTAAACCTGTGTAATTTTGGTCCGTTTCAAATCCAACACCATTATCTTTAACCTTTAGCACCAAATTCTGGTCTTGTTTCGTAAAATAAATCGCTATTTCACCAGCATTGCCCATATGCGAAATGCCATGTTTAACCGCATTCTCCACAAATGGTTGCAAAAGCATCGATGGAATTTCGATATTATCAAGTGCCAATTGCTCATCAACTATTAACCGATAATTAAACCCAAATCTAAACTGTTCCATTTGTAGATAATCTTCAAGCAAAGTTTTTTCTTCGGCGAGACTGATTAATTCTTTACCATCTAATACATTGCGCGTTAAACGCGAAAATTTTCCCAAATATCGATTGGCTTCATCAATTTTATCCGTATTCATTAGGTTCTGAATACCCGCTAAAGCGTTAAACATAAAGTGGGGATTAAGTTGAGCGCGTATGCTATTCAGTTGTGTCCTAGAAAGCTCCTTTTGCTGCTTAGCAAAGTTTAATCTCTTTAAATTTTTCCGTTTAAGATAAGTCATACTTAGCCCTAAAATTGTCCCAAAAATAACACAGGCTACGATCGCTATTAATACAAATTCTTTACGCGAAAAATTAAATTCAGGATTTAGCATGGGTAAAACGGTAAACTTGTAAGCAACCTCTTTATCTTTTAAGTAGTCAATCTTTCTTCCCCCAATGCTATTCAGCCTTGGCGTAAATGTAACTTCGTACTTACCAGGTTTATTCCAATATTCTTTATACAGGTAAAATGACCCATTGGTTTCGCCGAGTTCAACAAGCTCATCACTATCGCCTACACTACGTTTTAAGCTAACTTGATAATTATATGGCGTAGGCAGGTTTTGCGAATGAAACCCGATTCGTACTAATGAATCTCCAAGGATAAATTTTACATCGTTTAAGGTATCTGTAGCAATAAAATTATTATTTGTAGATCTTCTGTCATTGCCTAAGGAACCCGAAAGAAGCGACCTTCCAAAAGATTTTTTACGATAATCTACAGAGGCCCAAAATTTTAACGGTCTGGGCGTTCTCCAATCAATAATGATGGCATCACGATCTTTATAATTGTGAATGTTATAGATTTCTATAAAAATAAATTGATTTTCTTTATACTCAATCTTCCCAAGTTCACAATAACTCGACGAATTGTCGCTTGTTTTTTTAAATACCGTTGGCATCTTCCAACCGATTAGCTCTTTGTTGTCGTTCTGAATTATCCTGTATCGATAATTTTTAGCGGTAGCTGGGCTAATTAGGCCATCTATAACTTCAACATCAGATTTTCCCGAGATTAGAATTGTATTTCTATATAAAGTTCCCCACTTCCAGTTGTTACCTTGGTAAATCTTAGCTCCAGTATTCTTTTCAAATCTGAGCGCTATCGACTGCCTCGGAAATGGAAATTTGAAAGCCAATGAACTTATGCCCCAGAAACGATCTTCTTCCAGTCTATTTAGTCGTTCTTTATCCTTAACGCGCTGCACTTGTTGAGGTGTTCCTTTACGTAAATCAAATAAGGTCTGATCATCGTATCTCAAGTATTTTGATGAATCTGATTTTTTTACGTGCATGCCGCCAGAATTGGGGACCATAATATAAACGCCATCACCAATAGAAGACTTTTTTTGCCCTAATGCTATCAGGCAATTCAGTGATAAACCAATAATAAAAAAACCTATTTTCATGTTACTTGCTAATTTCACGATTTAAAATAGCCATTAATTTCTCAGGTTCACTAGGTCTAACCGCATCGCTATCTACAATTTTACCTTGCTTATCGATAATAATAAATCGGGGGATAAAATTTGCCTGATATGATTTTGCAAAAGCATCCTCGGTATCCTCCAACTGCAGCCAATTCATCTGATCTTTTTTAATGATTTCGTATCGACGAGCTCTATTTTTTGCATCAAATGAAGCAATACTTATAATTTGAACTTTATCATTGTTCTTTAATTGATCATAAATTTTCTTCAAATAGGGTGTTTCTTCCTTACACGGACCACACCAACTTGCCCAAAGGTCGATATAAATAACCTTTCCTTTCATTTCGGCTAACTGATAAAATTTTCC
Source organism: Pedobacter anseongensis (assembly GCF_037482965.1). Taxonomy (NCBI): domain Bacteria; kingdom Pseudomonadati; phylum Bacteroidota; class Sphingobacteriia; order Sphingobacteriales; family Sphingobacteriaceae; genus Pedobacter; species Pedobacter anseongensis. The sequence continues at coordinate 425,646 of NZ_JBBHKB010000002.1, forward strand.
ACTCGTATCGGCTAAATTAAATAAAGGTGATGGTGCACCAGCTTGTAAAGCCATAGCGGCTTTAAGCCGAGTAGCTTCGAGTGCTCTAACGGATTTCTGAACAATTGGGTCATCAATCCTCTCAATAAAGGGTTGTAACCTTTTAAAATCTTCAACTTTATAGAGTGAAGTCATTTTAGACGGAATATGATCGTATGCATAATAATCATACACCTTACCAGAGTAAAATTTCGCAGCTAAGTACAGACTATAATTTCCTTCTTTTTTAACCAAACTATCTGCAGCAAATGCATTATAATTATCGCAATAAAACGGATATGAGGTAACAAGGTAAGAGAAACTGCTACTCATTAAATTCCTTTCGTCTTTAAACTCCTCTAACAAGGATTTATAGCCCAATTTTGCAATCATGCCTTGAATCTGTGCCCAGGTATAGGAATTTTCGTAGGCGTAAGAACTATAGATCGCTATAAATTTGCCGAAGTGTATGTCCAACTGAATTGACTGTCTGAAATAATCTGCTGAAGGTTCTTTGTTGTCGGCCGTGAAAACTTTATCCATTGCAGCAGCCTGCTTTCCTGTATTTAAGTAAGCGATGTAATCGTTTTCATTTTTCTTTACCCATTTGGTGGTGTCGGACTTAAAATTTCCCAACAATCCTTTCCAATACCCATTAGTTTTACTACCCAAGCCTTGATAAACTAAGCTAGATCGAGTTGAAGCATAATCTTTAACATCTGCATGAATTTGCAAGTCATATCCCGGAGCAATAAAGAGTTGAATCTGAATCTGTTTTCTATTGGTTAGATTGGCGCGAAAAGGAGCAATAATTTGGGTTGTACTATAATAAAAAGTACCATCCGCATTCACCTTTACAGAATCTTTAAAACTACCAGTACTCGGAACGATCTCTAATACTTTATCAGTACAGTTCAATAATTTTCCGCTTACAATAGTTTTTTGCTGAGCGCTAGTGTGCAAAGCTAAGCACCACAATAGGCATACCATTAAAATTTTGTTCATTTTGCTATAATTTGATGGTTAAAACTCAACAAATTAATCTTCGCGAAAAATAGAGGTAAAGAATTATGCATACATCACCTAGTATTTGTAAGGTTTTTTAAAGAATTGGGAAAGATTGAAAATCTCGACCAACTAGACGAGATTGCAAATCTAGACTAACAGCTAAAAAAAGCGGTTAACCCAAATAAATCAGTGTCTGCTTAATCACCAAATATAAAGCCAACGCAAAAAGGAACAAAGCAATAGAACGGTTAATAAGATGACTACTCAATGCAAATTTCTCCTGAATATATTTCGCAAAATGCGCATATCCGTACAAAGCTAAAGCTGAACCTAAGCCCGAACCAATGCTAAAAATAACGAGCGACAAATAATTGGTTTGTATCCAATCGTGTAAGATTACATAATTTCCAAAAAACAACCAGAATGGAATTTGTACCGGATTGAGCACACCTAATAACATTCCATAAAAAACACTGCCTTTTCTGCTTCTATTATCTTCGGCCCTTGTTTTAGGTATTTTTTTACGATTAACCCAGGTAATGGTGCCCATCACGATAAAGAGCATAATCATAAAAGCATCAACGTAAGTTCCCAATCGTACTTCGCTGATATTCGAATCCAAACTTACGTCGCTCGAAATCCACCGGGCAAAACGCATCATGCCAAAGGTAAAACACACCTCAACGCACGAAAAAGATAAGATAAAATACAAAGCCTGACGCATCCCCTTATTAATGGTGAGTTGCGCCACAGTTAAGTTAATATTCCCAGGAGGAATATACCCCATTGCATTTAAAACAATGCCTATAACAAAGGTTAATAAGAGCATATTTCGCTAAGATACTAGTTTTTTAGGTGTGCTTTTAAAAATTGGCCCGTATACGAGTTTTTTGCATCTCGCAAGTCTTCAGGAATTCCCTCAAATACAACATTCCCACCTCCATCTCCCCCCTCGGGGCCAATGTCGATTACCCAATCGGCGCACTTAATCATATCCATATTATGCTCAATCACCAAAATCGTATTGCCTTGCTCAATTAATGTATTTAATGCTTTTAACAATTTCTTAATATCGTGGAAATGCAAACCCGTAGTTGGCTCATCAAAAATGAACATGGTTTTATTGGCATTATTTCCTTTAATTAAAAAAGAAGCTAATTTAATACGTTGTGCTTCACCACCAGAAAGTGTATTCGACGACTGCCCTAAATGAACATACCCCAAGCCTACATCCAACAAAGGATTTAGCTTTTGCAAAATTTTTGGTTCTTTAGCGAAAAAATCAACCGCTTCCTCTATCGTTAAATCTAAAATATCGGCAACATTTTTATCTTGATAAGTAATATCTAATACTTGTTGCTTAAATCTTCTTCCCCCACATGTTTCACAAGGCAAATAAATATCTGCCATAAACTGCATTTCTATTTTAACTTCTCCTTCGCCCTGACAGGTGTCGCATCTACCACCCTCTACATTAAAAGAGAAGGCTGCGGGTTTTAATCCACCCGCCTTTGCTGCCGGCAATGACGAAAATAACGCCCGAATATCGTCCCAGGCTTTTACATAGGTAACGGGATTAGAACGCGACGAACGCCCTATCGGATTTTGATCTACCATTTCTACCTGGCTTACCAAATCGATATTCCCAAAAATACCATCATACAATCCCGTTTGTTCGCCAGCATAATTCCCTATTGCCTTTTGCAAAGCAGGATATAATATTTTCTTCACCAAACTCGTTTTCCCAGAACCCGAAACGCCACTTACGCAAGTAAATACACCTAAAGGAAATTTAACATCGATATTTTTTAAATTATTTTCTCGAGCGCCCTTAATGAAAATGTGATCTTTCCACGATCTTCGTTTTGCCGGCAATGCAATTTCTTCCTTACCTGCCAAATAACGACCAGTTAAGGAAGCATTATCTTTAATAATTTCTTTGTAGGTACCACTAAATACCAAATAACCACCATGTGTTCCTGCCTCAGGACCAATATCGATAATATGATCCGCAGCTTTCATCATTTCTTCTTCATGCTCTACTACTAAAACGGTATTTCCAACATTTCGTAACGACTGCAACACTTCGATAAGCTTATGCGTATCGCGAGGATGAAGACCGATGCTAGGTTCGTCCAATACATATACTGAGCCCACCAAACTGCTTCCCAATGAAGTGGCAAGGTTAATGCGCTGACTTTCGCCTCCGGATAAAGTATTTGATAAACGATTTAGTGTTAAATATCCTAACCCTACATTATTAAGATATAAAACTCGATTCGTAATTTCGGCCAATAAACGCTTCGCAATTTTCTGCTCAGTTTCGGAAAGGGTTAGCGCTTCAAAAAATGGAAGAATAGTAGATAAGGGCATCAGTACCATATCTAATATCGATTTACCGCCTATTTTAACATACGAAGCATCTTTGCGCAAACGAGTGCCTTTGCAATCTGGGCAAACCGTTTTTCCACGGTAACGTGATAACATTACCCGGTATTGTATTTTATAGGTCTGCTCTTCTAATTCCTTAAAAAATTGGTCTAATCCTTCAAAATATTTGTTACCCGTCCAAATTACCCGTTGTTGATTCTCCGTTAATTCACTATAAGAACGATGTATAGGAAAATCGAACTTATCCGCATTTTTAATAAATTTTTTTAACCAATCGCCCATTTTTTCGCCTCGCCATGGGGCGATTGCATTATCGTACACGCTTTTGCTCTTGTCAGGCACCACCAAATCTTCATCAATACCAATTACATTTCCGTATCCTTCGCAACGCTTACACGCTCCATATGGGTTATTAAAACTGAAAAAATTAGGCGTTGGTTCTTCAAAACGTACGCCATCAAGTTCGAAACGATCGCAGAAAAAAGTTTGCTTATCCTCGTATTCTACAAAGCAATCTCCCTTACCTTCGAAAAAAGCCGTCTGTACCGAATCGGCAATTCGACTTACCGTTTCTTCTTCTTGGTTAACAATAATACGATCAATTAGTATTCGAATGGTATTGGTATCAGTAAGCTCAACATCAGCAACTGATTCGTCGGCCAATACCTCTTCAATCTTAGCAATTTTTCCTTTAAAATAAACCCGTAAAAATCCCTTTTGTAATAACACGGCAAGTTCTTCTTTAATGCTGCGATTATTATGTGGGTGTAACGGGCAAAATATGGTTACAACACTTTCGTTTCCAAGCTTGATAATAAAATCGACAACCGTAGTAACCGAGTCTTTTTTAACCACTGCTCCCGATACTGGAGAATAGGTAATTCCAATTCTCGAAAATAGCAGTTTAAGATAATCGTAAATCTCGGTCGATGTACCCACCGTAGAACGAGGATTAGAAGTAATCACTTTTTGCTCGATTGCGATGGCAGGAGCAATACCTTTAATATAATCTACATCAGGTTTATTCATGCGCCCCATAAACTGGCGGGCATAAGACGATAAACTTTCTACATAACGGCGTTGCCCTTCGGCGTATAAGGTATCGAAAGCTAAAGATGATTTCCCAGAACCCGACATCCCAGTAATTACTACCAATTTGTTTTTTGGAATAGCTACGTCAATATTCTTCAGATTGTGTACCCTTGCCCCCTTTATGATGATGTGTTGATGTGGATCTTTCTCTATTTCCTTACTCATTTACCGCTTTATAGAATGTAGCTAATATAGTCCAAAATTACCATTTTGGTTTAAACCGCCTCAAAAATAAGGTGGGTTTTACAAAATTTTACATTATTTAACATATTTTTTATTGTATTATTAAAAAAAAATACGTCATTTGCAATAACACAATCACACAATTGTTAACCAATATCTTAAAAACTGAGGAGAAAAGCTATAGATTAAAAATCTACTTTATTTATTTTTTAATAAAACAAAGGAACTTTTTTACGCACTCCTATGAAATTACAGCAGTATAGTGATCAAGATTTGGTGAAGTTATATCTTAACGGAGAAGAAACCGTTATAGCTGAGCTCTTAAGACGCCATAAATCAAAAATATATACTTCGATTTACTTATTGGTTAAAGATCAATATTTAGCTGAAGACATATTCCAAGACGCCTTTATCAAGGTAATTAATACCCTACGCAGCGGCAGATATAACGAAGAAGGTAAATTTTTACCTTGGGTAATGCGCATTGCACATAATTTGGTAATCGATTATTTTAGACGAGAGAAACGTGCCCCCGTAATAACCAGTGCCGATGGAACCGATGTGCTAAACCTTATCCAGATACTCGAAGAAAGTGCCGAAGATCGGATGCTTCGTGAGCAAACCCATGTAGATTTAAGAGCAATGATTCAATTATTGCCCGACGAACAAAAAGAGGTACTAATTATGCGCCATTATGCAGATTTAAGTTTCAAAGAAATTGCCGATTTAACCGAGGTTAGCATCAATACTGCATTAGGGCGGATGAGATATGCACTTAGTAACCTTCGTAAAATGATGAAGGTAAAAGAAGTAAGCACTAGAGGAGAAATTTAATTCACCAAAACCGTGGTTTTAATTGAAAATATACGGTTTTAACATCCTAATTACTTAGTTGTTAGAATTTTATTTGGCTTACATAAAATATTATGTATATTCAATAAAATAAAGAATAATAATAGGCGTTAAGAACTAAAACTAAATATATTTTTTGCGTATGGTTAAAACCTCTACTTCACCTAATTCTGTAAATTTTTCTAGCCCAGTTCCCGCCGAACAAGCGGTTGAGCAAGCTAATGATCAAGATGAAATGTTTTATAACAACATCAAACCTCAATTAGACCAGCTTATTAAAGATCCATCTAACGAAACGATAGAGAAGATCTTAGCTTATGCTAAAACGAAGTAATTTACATAAGGTATCACTTCTCTTTAACAAAATTCAAATTTTGTCTAAGTTTACAAGTGATACCTTTTTTGTATCACAATCTTGCAATAATTCAAAAGCTAACCATCGTTCGGTATAAAAAAATTCTACCTTTGCTTAGTGTATTTTAAACACTAAGCAAAATGATTGATAAAAAACTGCTCCCATTAACATTTGGCGGATTAGGCATCGGAATTACAGAGTTTGTAATGATGGGTTTATTACCAGATATCGCAAAAGATTTAAACGTAACCATCCCTCAAGCGGGTTATTTAATCTCCGCCTATGCGCTTGGCGTGGTTATCGGAGCGCCATTACTCGTGAGCATCGCTGGCAAATATCCACCAAAAAAAATACTGATTGCGTTAATGATCATGTTTACGGCATTCAACGCTTTTTCAGCTTTCGCACCAACATTTAGCTCGCTATTTATTGCTCGCTTATTTTCAGGATTACCGCATGGTGCATTTTTTGGTGTAGGTTCTGTAGTGGCAAGCCGAATTGCCGAAAAAGGAAAGGCCGCTCAAGCAGTTTCGTTAATGTTTGCTGGCTTAACCATAGCTAACATTGTCGGTGTTCCGCTTGGTACTTTTATTGGTCATAATTTCTCTTGGCGCTTTTCGTTTGCCATTGTGGTATTTGTTGGACTCATCACGCTATTTAGTTTAAAAGCATGGCTACCTGCCTTGCCAGCTAGCAAAAACCGAGACTTAAAAAAGGAATTGGGATTTTTCAAAAAGCAGGATGCATGGATCATCATCTTAATGATTTCTATAGGTACTGGAGGACTGTTTACTTGGTATAGTTATATTGCGCCATTAATGACAACCGTTGCAGGTTTTTCTGCAGATAGCGTAACCTATATCTTAATGCTTGCCGGGATAGGCATGATGGTTGGGAATTTCTTTGGTGGGTATTTGGCCGACCGCTTTTCTCCAGTTAAAGCAACGGCAACACTTTTGTTGATGATGGTTCTCACATTAGTAATTGTTCATTACGTTTCGTTCAATCCCATTTTGGCATTAGTGATGACGTTTATCACAGGGGCCGTCTCTTTCGCCTTGGCAGCACCCATACAAATGTTGATGATTAATACGGCTAAGGGCTCGGAAATGATTGCCGCATCGGTTAGTCAGGCGAGTTTTAATATCGGAAATGCATTAGGTGCATTTTTTGGTGGACTACCTTTAATTTATGGATATGATTACACCTCACCCGCTGCTGTAGGCGCTGCCATGGCATTAGTTGGTGCACTTTTTGCTTTTTGGTTGATATTGAAACATGCTTCAATAAAGCGTTTTAGATTAGTTAACGCATAAATCAAAGCACTTCTCAAGTTTTAGCTTCCTGGAGGAGACGCACCGATTATTTTCCATCCTAATCGTCGGACTTTCGGACACCAATTTCGGACTGTTGCCCTCTTCCATTTTACATTTTACATGCTATCTTTGTCCATGCTAAAAAAAGAAAGGTATCGTAATTTTGTTGCGCATTTCGAAACGAAACAGCCAAATGCCGAAACAGAATTGCATTACAATAATCCTTATCAATTATTAGTTGCGGTGATTTTATCTGCACAATGCACCGATAAAAGGATCAATCAAGTTACCCCAGCCCTTTTTCAACGGTTCCCAAATGCAAAGGCACTTGCCCAAACTACACCAGACATTGTATTCGATTATATTAGAAGTGTAAGTTACCCGAATAATAAAGCAAAGCACTTGGTGGGCATGGCCAATATGTTAGTTAACGAATTTAACGACCAAGTTCCTTCTGATGTAGACCAACTGCAAAAAATGCCTGGTGTGGGGCGCAAAACAGCAAATGTAATTGCCTCTGTGGTTTATGATGCCCCTGCAATGGCCGTTGATACGCATGTTTTTAGAGTAGCGAACCGACTGGGCTTAACTAAAGGTAAAACACCTTTGGCCGTTGAGAAAGATTTAGTTAAAAATTTACCTGAACATACCATAGCAATGGCCCATCATTGGCTTATTCTTCATGGAAGATATGTATGTGTGGCTCGTAATCCGAAATGTAGCATTTGTGAGCTTACCCATTTTTGTCAGTATTTCGAGAAAGCGATTAAAACTAAAGAAATTAGCTTAACTGTTGATAAATAAAATTTATTTTTCAAAATATTTGTGTTTATCAAAATAAAATTAATATGTTTGCTAAAGTTATTAGCAATCGAATTTTAATTACTAGCCGATACTTTATTTTATATTTAGCCTCAGATGAAACAGATTAAAGACATGAATCCAAACACAGAAAAATTAAAAGCTCTACAACTAACTTTAGACAAGTTAGAAAAATCATACGGAAAAGGATCAGTAATGAAACTTGGAGATCAAGCCGTTGAAGCGATTGAATCCATTTCTACTGGCTCTATCAGTTTAGACATCGCATTAGGCATTGGCGGTGTTCCAAAAGGTCGTGTAATTGAAATATATGGCCCAGAATCATCTGGTAAAACCACTTTGGCAACACATATCATCGCCGAAGCGCAGAGAAAAGGAGGAATCGCAGCATTTATCGATGCAGAGCACGCGTTCGATAAATTTTATGCAAAAAAATTGGGTGTTGATGTAGATAATCTATTAATTTCTCAACCCGATAACGGCGAGCAAGCATTGGAGATTGCTGATAATTTAATTCGTTCTGGGGCGATAGATGTAATCGTGATCGATTCTGTTGCAGCCTTAGTACCGAAGGCCGAAATTGAAGGGGAAATGGGAGACAGCAGAATGGGACTACAGGCACGTTTAATGAGCCAGGCGCTCCGAAAACTAACCGGAACTATTGCTAAAACTGGGTGTTGCTGTATTTTCATTAATCAATTACGTGAAAAAATTGGGGTGATGTTCGGTAATCCTGAAACCACTACTGGAGGTAATGCTTTAAAATTTTATGCATCAGTGCGTTTAGATATTAGAAGAACTTCACAAATTAAAGACTCGGATGAAGTATCGGGTAACCGAGTAAAAGTTAAAATCGTTAAAAATAAAGTTGCTCCACCTTTCCGTATTGCCGAATTCGACATCATGTTTGGCGAAGGAATTTCTAAAACGGGTGAAATTATCGATTTAGGTGTAGATTTCAACATCATCAAAAAAGCAGGCTCATGGTTCTCTTATGGCGATACCAAATTAGGACAGGGTAGAGATGCTGTTAAACAATTGTTGATGGACAATCCTGAACTTTCTGAAGAAATTGAAGCAAAAATCAGAACAGAAGTAACTGGCGAGAAACTAGAAGAGAAAGAGGGCTAAGCGTTAGCAGTTAGCAGTTAGCAGTTAGCAGTTAGCAGTTAGCAGTTAGCAGTTAGCAAAAATAAATACGGGAAAGGAATTAAATTCTTTTCCCGTATTTTTATGTACTATGTTGCGAAGCATTATCGGTAATGATCATGAGCCATACAAAAGCACTGCCTCTACGTTAACCTCATCCACCGATCTTCAAATCATTCGGGTAGCACAACACTATCCCCGGCACAAACATTAAAAGAATGGATTGAAAGCCGACAGTTTGTCTTACTTTGCTGCTAATGAAAAAGTAAGTAGCCCTGCGGCAATGAGCGCCTATTTTACCTAAAACTTGAAGCCTTAGGTGCTTGCTGCCCATCTGGCTGTGTATATTTCTTATCCAATTTGATAATCGAATACGCTGCGATAACCATCCCTGCAACCAATAACAATAACCCAATATAACTTCTTTTTTTATCCTGTTTAATTAACCAAACTAAAAAAAGAATTAAAGGAAGAAGTAATAATCCAAAAAATATAAAACTTGTAGCTGCCATAATCGATAATTTAAAAATTCATTCTTGCCATCGGCGAAATCTCTTGCCCTACAAAATCTCCTGCTAAAAATTTATGGTATCCTGCTATGGCAATCATACCTGCATTATCTGTACAATACTGAAAAGCTGGAATATATACGTTCCACCCCATGCTCTCTTTAGCATTGAGCAATGCTTTCCGTAATCCTGAATTGGCCGATACCCCACCTGCGATGGCAATTTCGTTACAATTATATTGCTTCGCCGCCTTTTTTAACTTAGTCAACAATATATTTACAATACTATGTTGAACCGAAGCACAAATATCATTTAAGTTCTCTTCAATAAAAGAAAGATTTTCCTTTTGCTTGTCCCGTATAAAGTACAATATCGCGGTTTTAAAACCACTAAAACTAAAATTCAAATCCTGAATTTGAGGTACAGGAAATTTAAATGCTAAAGGATTTCCAAGTTGTGCGTATTTATCAATCAACGGACCACCTGGATAAGGAAGATTTAATAGTTTAGCCGTTTTATCAAACGCCTCTCCTGCTGCATCATCTAAGGTTTCACCAACAATTTCCATGTCGAAATAATCTCTTACCAATACAATTTGCGTATGTCCGCCAGAAACGGTTAGGCATAAAAATGGAAAATTAGGCTTTGGATCATCAATAAAATGCGCCAAAATATGAGCCTGCATGTGATTTACAGCAATTAATGGCAAATTTAAAGCTAAAGCAAAAGATTTTGCAAACGATACTCCTACCAATAATGCACCTAATAAGCCCGGGCCTTGTGTAAAGGCAACTGCATTGACGTCCTTTTTGTTAACTTTGGAAATTGTTAGGGCTTGCTGAATGGCTGGCACAATGTTTTGCTGATGAACTCTTGATGCCAATTCTGGAATTACCCCTCCATAATTTTCATGAATTGTTTGGTTTGCAATAACATTGGCAGTAATTTTGCCGTTGTTACAAATAGCAACTGAGGTTTCGTCGCAAGAAGATTCGATGGCTAAGATTATCGACACGTTTATTATTAATTAAGGTACAAAAATATTAAAAAACTATTAAAAATTCTGCTTTGGTCTCTTGCATCAATTGTATTGTTGCTTGCAATCGTACTTTTCTCGCTTCAGTTTAAGCCTGTGCAAACTTATGTAGCAAAAAAAGCAGCAGCTTATTTATCAAAAGAATTAAAAACAACCATCAGCATTGGAAGTTTATATGTCAAACCCTTTAAATCACTTGTACTCGAAGACCTGGTTGTACTCGATCTACAAAAAGATACCTTAGCCAATTTCCCGAAATTTACAGTCGATTTAAACAGACTTTCTTTAAAAGAAAGAGTTCTGGATGTAAACACTGTCCAAATTAATAATGGTAATTTCTACTTAAAAGATTTTAAGGATAAGTCTTCCAATCTAGATTTTATTGTCGAGTATTTTGATGGTGGACCTCCGCCAAAAATTAAAAAGAAGAAATTTCAATTCTTAATCGGCCGAATTATCTTAAACAACATTAATTTTAAGTATAAAGATTTAGCAAAAACTAGGGTAGTTAAGGGAATTAATTTCGAAGACATAAATCTTAAAAACCTCAATGGCATATTCGAAAAATTAAACACGAATGGACATATCATTCAAGCCAACATTAAAAATTTAACTTTTAAAGAAAAAAGTGGATTTTATCTTAAAAATCTAACCGCTTTTACCACCATCGATACAAATGGGATTGAGTTACAAAAATTACTTCTACTAACTAATCAAACACGTTTAACCGATTATTTTCAAATGAAATTCGGAAGATTTAGAGACTTCAACGATTTTGAAAATAAAGTAAAAATGAATGCTAACTTTAAAGAAAGTCATATCTCTTCAAACGATATAAATTATTTTACTACTGCGCTAAAAAAAATAAAATTAGATATCGATATCGATGGGCAGGTAACTGGGTATGTAAACAGCCTAAAAGCTAAACATCTTTCGATCAAAGCGGGGAAAGCCACACATATAAAGGGAGATTTTGTCTTTAAAGGGTTACCAGAGTGGGACCAGACTTTTATCGACATGAAAATCGAATTGGCCGGCACGAATAAGAAAGATTTAGATGCAATCTTAATCGATTTAACTGGAAAGCCGTTAGATACGAGTTTAAACATCATTAATAAGTTTGGCAATATCAACTTCAATGGATCATTTACAGGATTCCAGAACGATTTTATTGCCTATGGCGAATTCAAAACAAAACTAGGCCGTGTAAAATCAGATGTGAACATGAAAATCGATAAGAAGGGCACCCCTTCTTATACTGGAAATGTTAAAACGTATGATTTTAATTTAGGCGAATTAATTGATGAGAAAACCTTAGGCAAGATTACTTCAGAACTTTATGTAAAAGGAAGAGGTACAGAGGTGAAAGAACTTAGCGAACAACTTAAAGGCAATATTTCTTACATCGACTTTAAAGATTATCGCTATAGGAACGTAAAAATCAACGGCACCTTTGAAAAGAAGTTTTTTGATGGAAATTTAAGCGTCGATGATAAAAATGTGCAGTTAGCTTTTGATGGAAGTGTGAACTTAAATCCCAAATTACCTGTTTTCAATTTTAAAGCAAACATTCAAGGTGCAAAGTTAAAAACCCTGAATTTATTGAAAGACTCAATGATGATTGATGCTACCTTCAGCACCAATTTTTCGGGAAACAACCTAAATAACATTCAAGGAAAACTATTAATCGAAAAGATTAAATTAAATAATAAAAAAGGCATTTACAATATCGATTCTGTACAGTTAGCTGCTTCTGGTTTAGGTATCGACAGAAGTTTAACCGTTAGTTCAGATATCCTAGATGCAAGCATTAAAGGGCAGTACGACCTTAATACGATTGTTTCTTATTATAAGGCTATTGCAAAAACATACATCCCCTCACTTGACGCCGATATTATTAAATACAACACTCAAATATTTAACTTTAATTTAAGAATAAAAAGATTTGAACCGATAGCAGAATTAATTGCCCCAGGCTTACAAATAGATAACAAAGCGCTATTAATTGGTAATTTCGATTCAAGAAACAACACCGCTACCTTAAATGGATTTATTAATAAACTAAGCTATAAAGGTATAATCGCTAATAACATTATCATCGACGAAAATACAACCAACAAGCAAATTCAAGCCATTATAACCTCAGATCGCGTAGACCTAAACGATAGTCTATTTATTAAAAATGTCAATATTGTAAACATCTTACGAAACGATAGCCTTTCGCTTAACGTTAAGCTTTCGAATGCAGATGATGCCAATCAACTCGATTTAAACGGCTTGGTAGAATTTGCCAACGATACTACTGCTAGAATAAGTATTTTACCTTCTAACTTAAAAATTAACAGCGAAGATTGGTCTATTCAGGAAAAGGTTAAAATCAGTTTTAATAATGGAAAAATCCACATTACAAACTTCGATCTTAGTAATGGCAAACAGCTACTCACGGTTGATGGAATCTTATCTGATGATCCGAAAGATTTACTATTAGTTGGATTTGAAAACTTTAACCTAAAAACAATTAACCCTTTTGTAAAAACCCTCGGTGTAAAATTAGCCGGTAACGTTAATGGGAAAACACATTTATACGATATTCTAAAATCACCAAGAATTACCGATAGCCTCGAAATTGATTCATTAACGTTAAACGATATCTATATCGGAAAGTTAACCGACACCACCTCTTTTGATCAAGGAAAAAGTTTAGCTAATGTATATACAAAGATTGTTACCGATAATAAAGAAACGTTTAAAATTATTGGCGGCCTAAATCTTAAAGAGAAAAAAATTGATTTAAGTGTTAAAATGGATCAAAGTAAACTCACTGTTCTTGAACCATTCGTTAAAAAACTTGTGTCTAATTTAAAAGGTTATGTTTCCGCAGATTTAACGGTGAAAGGCGATCTTAATAAACCACAAATTAACGGCGAAATTTCTTTTGATGACGGACAAGTTACTGTAAACTATCTTAAAACTTCCTACAAATTAAATGATGAAGTACGTGTAAATAATAGCGTCATTAATATCGACGATTTAACCTTAACAGATCTTGAAGGAAATGAAGCCACTGCGAAAGGTTCTGTTGATTTAAACGACATCGATAATCCGAATATCCAAGTGGTTTTGGTTGCGACCAATTTTATGGCTTTAAATACAACTTCTAAAGATAATGCGGTTTATTTTGGCAAAGCCTATGCAACTGGAAAGTTCGAATTTAATGGCCCAACAAATAATATGTTCATCAAGATTGATGCGAAAACCGAAAAAGGAACCGTATTCAATCTTCCTTTAAACAGCACAGAATCGGTAACGGATAAAGATTTTATCACCTTTGTGAGTAAAGACACTACTCAAGTTATTAAAAAGAAAAATAATTTCGACGGTTTACGGATGAACTTCAAACTCAAGGTAGACCCGAATAGTACAGCGAATATCTATACCATTTTAGGTAAATTAAGTGGAAAGGGGAATGCAGAACTTGACTTGAACATCTCGAGTGCTGGAGATTTCGAAATGAAAGGCGATTATATTATTGAGACCGGAAATTTTGATTTTACCGCACAAGAGGTGATTAATAAAAGATTCGATATTAGACAGGGTGGCACAATACGGTGGACGGGGAATCCAACTAATGCTCAAATTAATTTAAAAGCAATTTATGCTTTGCGTGCGAGTTTAAATGATTTATACAAAGCTGCTAATAGAGAGCTAAACACCAATCAACGGGTACAAACCGAGGTAGAGATGGATTTGAGCGGCTTACTTCTAAAACCCGACATCAAGCTAGATATTTTCTTCCCAGCAAGTCCAGCCGTAAAGGAAGAATTACAAGCTTATTTAAGCGATGGCGACAACACCAAATATCAGGCACTTAGTTTAATAATATTACGTCGCTTTGCCCCTGGAGCTGGAAAAGAGAATTTCGCAAAACAGCTAGGCTCTGCTGGTACAAGTACTGCCTCAGAGTTGTTATTTAACCAAATCAACACCCTTTTATCGTCCTTAAACTTAAACTTTGTTGACATTAATATTCGAGCATTCAACGATGCAAGTGCATCTTTTAAATTGTTTAACGATCGAATTATAGCGAACTTCGGAATTGTGGATAGAGAAAGTGCAAATGATTTTACACCCATTGGTTTTTCGAAAGATAATGTAGGTAGAGAGGTTGAAATTTTAGGATTAATCAAAAAAGATGGGACATTAATTGGAAAATTAGCCAATAAACCGCCTACACAACAAAGCATATTTGCAAATCCAGGTGTTAACCAAAACATAAATGTTACCTCATTGGGTTTAATTTATAGTCAACAATTCGACACCTTTAAAGAATTTCTTCAAAAAATAACCGGCAAATATCGTCGCGATCAAAAAAAGAAAGCCGCAGAAAATGAGAAACTAAGACTCAGTAAAGAAGCCATCATAAATGAAACCAAGAAAAACCAATAGGATTGTAAAATTGCTAATTTATAACACAATCTACTCTGGGGGGTTATGCTACACTCCTATTAACCTTTGCCTAGTAATCCTACAACCCTAGTAATCCTAGTTTGTGTCCCATTTTATCTCTTTTGGTCTTCAGATAGGACTCATTGTGAACATTGCTTTTAATCTCGATTGCAATATTCTCTACAACTTCTAAACCATAACCAATCAACCCCGCTCTTTTAGCCGGATTATTAGAGAGTAAGCGCATCTTCGTTACACCCGCCGCCCTCACAATTTGAGCCCCTACGCCATAATCACGTTCATCGCTTTTAAAGCCAAGTTCGATATTGGCCTCAACTGTATCAAAACCTTCATCTTGTAGATTATACGAACGCAACTTATTAATTAGCCCAATACCTCTACCTTCTTGGTTCATGTACACGATTAAGCCCTTGCCCTCTTGTTCTATCATTTGAAAAGCTTTATGTAACTGAGGGCCACAATCGCATCTACACGATCCAAATATATCGCCCGTAACACACGAACTATGAATTCGAGTTAAAATAGGCTCATCAATCTTCCATTCACCTTTACTTATGGCTAAATGTGTGGCATTATTGCTAAGTTGGGTATAGGCCGTCATCTTAAATTCGCCCCATTGCGTGGGTAGGTTTACCGTAACCTCTTCTCTAATCAAGCTCTCTGCAGAAAGACGATAAGCGATTAGATCCTTTATGGAAACAATCTTAAGTCCGTGCTGAGCAGCAATGATCATCAAATCAGGCAATCGAGCCATGGTACCATCTTCGTTCATGATTTCGACCAATACGCCAGCTGGCTCAAACCCTGCCAATCGTGCAATATCGATGGTGGCTTCTGTATGTCCAGCCCTTCTCAACACGCCTTCGCGCTTTGCCTTTAACGGGAAGATGTGTCCGGGTCTCCCTAGGTCTTCGGGTTTAGTAGCAGGGTCTATCAGTGCCTGAACTGTCTTAGCACGATCTTGAGCCGATATTCCAGTAGTACAGCCATTGCCAATTAAATCTACCGAAACTGTAAATGGAGTTTGATGCAAAACAGTATTATTTTGAACCATTAAATCCAATTTCAACTCCTCACAAAGATCTTCAACTAAAGGGGCACAGATTAAGCCACGCCCGTATTTAGACATAAAATTAATTACTTCAGGAGTAACATTTCGAGCTGCAGTAATAAAATCGCCTTCATTTTCACGATCATCATCATCTACTACAATAATAATTTTTCCAGCTTTAACATCCGCTATAGCCTCTTCAATCGCATTTAATTTAATATCCATCTTTAGTATTTCTACCACAAAGTTACAATCTTTAACTGCAAGTTTTAGCTACAAATATCATTGGGAAGTAAGGATTAACTAGCTTGATCGGTGCCCACTTTATTACGCCCTAAGCTTCCTATTTTCTTAAATAGGCCAACTACAAGCTGCTTGTAATAATCGATATCGAATATCGCAGAATCTACTGTTGCTTTGTAGGTTAGAAATATACCTAAAGGAGTTAAAATTATGACGGCCATCCACATTCCAAAAACATGGTCCAATGACCCCTCCTTAGCCGATTTTTCGGCAACAGTAGAAATAATGTGATAAACTAAAAAGAAAACCACAGCAATAACCACCGGCAAACCTAATCCACCTTTTCTAATAATTGCACCCAAAGGCGCCCCAATAAAGAACAAGAGCAAACAAGAAACTGCAAGCGTAAACTTTCTTTGGTATTCAATTTTAGATTTTAACACCTCTTTTTGCTTCAGGTCGTAATCGATCATTCTATTATTCACCACCTGTTGTAAAGTTGACGTCAAATCGATTGCATTTTGAATAGTATTTGCTCTATCCTTTAACGGTATGGTATTAATGATATTTGTAGTTATCTTCTTAGGAACTGTTTTAATTTTAGTATAGCCTTTAACATAACTCGTTTGCTTATAATAACTCGATGCATTCTGTTTTGTAACCATGTTTAAGGTATCGATTTGCCTATTTAGCGAATCAACACGCTTATCTATTCCCTTCAAGTTAAGCATCGGGGCATTGTCTCGGAAACGTTCCTCGTCTGTTCTATTAAAACTGGTAAAGCTCGAAAAGTCTAATTTTACCTCAGTTTCTTTAAACCGCATACGAATAAGGTTCTGACGGGGGTCGTAAGAGGCATTTCCTTTCGTTTCCTCATACCTTACACCGTCAATTAGTTTCAAGATCATGATATTCCCATCATCGGTTTTAATCATTCTTCCCTTTTTTGCCAAAATTATCTTCGGAACTCCCCTCGAATCTACATTGGTATGATCGTAAATCATAATTCCAAAAAGCGAGTCCGGATTAACTACCCCCTTTCTTTCCACTTTAATGGCATAATTTGTTACGCTAGTGTTAAAAACACCTGGTTTGATTAAGAAAGACAATTTTTTGTTCCTCATGTCCCATAGCAAGGTAAAGTATTTACTATTTGCCTTTGGAAGCATATAATCTGAAAAGAAAAAAGAGGCGATAGACAAGGAAATAACCAGTAAAAAGAGCGGTCGCATCGCCTTTTGAAGAGAAATGCCGGCCGACTTTATCGCTACCAATTCATAGTTTTCACCTAAAGTTCCGAAAGTCATGATAGAGGATAGCAAAATAGCTAGTGGTAAAGCCATGGCCACATTTACGGCCGATTGGTACATCATAATTTCCAAGATGGTATACCATTCGAATCCCTTTCCTATAAATTCGTCGACGTATTTAAATAGGAAAAACATTAATAGGATAAACATCACGATAAAAAATGTGACGGTAAATGGCCTAATAAATGACTTAATTAGCAGTAAATGTATCTTTTTCAATATGCAAAGATAGGTATTTTATGCACCTATTACGCTCAGCAGGTAGGTAATTTGATTGTCCCAAATTTTTGTTCTTTCGGCACGGGTTTCGTCGGTCGCAAAATCGGTGATCGCCAAAGCAACATCATTTGTTAGTTCGTCTTGAACGATTTCCATTTCGAAGTAGCAATGAGGTTCGTCATCAAGCCATTTAAACTTAACCAATTTATTCTCTTTGATGCTCAACAATTTAGCTTTCTGAACTTCATCATCCCAGGTAAACGTATACACTTGGTCACGAAAAATCACATCGTCTGCAAACCACTGCGACAAACCATTTGGCTCGCTTATAAAGCTAAATAATATGCGTGGAGATGACCTCAATTCATATTCTAATGTAAATTTTTTCTTTTCTGACATCCTAAAACGCGGCTAATCTTAAAAATAATGGACTATTTTTTATTATTTGTTTCTAAAGAAAAGTAATTTATTCTATATTTGCAACTCTAAAAAAAATAGTATTCCACAATCGGTTATTATTTTAACTTTGGCGGGGTAGCTCAGTTGGTTAGAGCGCAGGATTCATAACCCTGAGGTCACGAGTTCAACTCTCGTTCCCGCTACGAATGAGATCAAAAACGCTAACAATTTGATTGTTAGCGTTTTTTGCGTTAAAATAGGTTGTTTCTACACTCTAACACCGAAAACATAGCCTACTAATGCCGATAATCCCATTGCAATTGTTCCCCAAATGGTGATACGTAAAATTGCTTTTGAAATACTTGATCCGCCTGTTTTTGCTGCCATTGTACCTAAAATAATGAGAAAAATTATGGTAGCACCATACAGCCAGTATTCCATACCTTTTAACGGAGCGAATAGAATTACTGAAAGTGGCAAAACACCACCAACAGTAAATGCTGCACCAGACGCTAATGCTGCTTGTATTGGGTGGGCCTGACTAATTTCATTGATGCCCAGTTCGTCTCTAATATGTGCACTTAGTGCGTCTTTTTCTGTTAATTCGACAGCTACCTGCATAGCTGTTTCTTTTTTAAGGCCTCGCTTTTCATAGATTTGAGCCAAAATATTTAGTTCTTCATTTGGCATTTCTTTAAGTTCCTTGATTTCTCTTTCAATATCTGCCTTTTCGGTGTCCGTTTGCGAACTTACCGAAACGTATTCTCCTGCAGCCATCGATAAAGCGCCCGCAACTAGTCCCGCAACTGTTGCTAAAACAATTGGCGCTCTTGTTGAACTCGCTGCAGCAACTCCTATTGCTAGACTTGAAATAGAAATTATTCCATCATTTGCACCTAGAACAGCTGCCCTCAACCAATTGCTTCTATGTATATAGTGGCTGTCTAAATAGTTGTCGATCGTTATTATTTCCTTATTTTTCTCTGTTGTCATAAAACTATACCTGAAATTGAAGCATTGACATTCTATTTGATTAATTAAAGATACTTAAAACAGCATCATTTACAACTCGCCCGTCGCAAAAGCATTGCATGGAAGCAATTAAAAAACACCTACAATAGAGGTGTATTTGAATCCATTAGCGCTTCCAATTTATGCAAACTCTGCTTCCAGAAATTGTCATAGTAGGCCATCCATTCGCGCAACTCTTCAAAACCTTCTTCACTAAGCTTACAATGCCTTTCTCTACCAATTTCTTCGATGGCTATAAAACCGGTTTCCTCCAATAACTTTACATGCTTGGAAACTGCTGGTCTGCTCATATCGAAGTTTCTGGCTATAGCATTGATCGAAAGGCTCTCTTTAGAAAGGAGCTTCAAGATCTGTCTCCTTGTGGGCTCTGCCACAACCTGGAATGCATCCAATCTTGACGCACCCATTACTTCTCGTCCATTTTTTTCAACAATCGCTTCGCAATCTTAAGCCAACCTTTTCGCATAACCAGATAGGGGAAATAATTTCTAAGACCCTTAAATCCTGCGTGGAGCAAAGTAAGCTTAGTTCCCCCATCTTTTGCTTCAAGTGTCCATGTTACCACCGAGTCGAGTTTTACATTTTCGCCATCGCCACCCCGCCAAGAATACTTCAGCATTTTTAGGTGCTCAAAATCTAAAAGCTGGCAATAGATTCTACCATCGAAACTAAACCTTCGAATAGGCTTAGCCCCAAACATAAACTTGTGACCAATCTCGAGCCTGAAATCAGTTGGCAATAACCACTGGCCAAGCAGCTCAGAATCAGTAAGATATTCCCAGACAGTTTCTGGGGGATGGTTGAAGAACCATTTGTGTAAAATTTGATTTTCCATAACGAGTAACTCTAAAGTTACGTAAATATAAAGAGTAACTTTGAAGTTACCTAATTTTATTTACACAAATATTTCTATTAACTAATGAAATTTCTCGCCTTTGGTAAGCATTTGCATGATAATGTTCATTCGCTTTGTGCGAGTTTCGGCTTTTTTGGCGGTCTGAAGTCGCCACGTAATTGCGTACCTGTTGGTTTTGTTCAATGATTCGAAAAAAGCTTTGGCCTGGTTGTTATTTTCAAGGAGTTTTAGAAAATCGTCGGGCACTTTCGAATTGGAGGGCGAATCGTATGCGGCGCCTATTCGGCCGTCTTTCTGTGCATCTTCAAAAGCCTTCATTCCTGCAGCCTTCATTCTTTTTTCGTCCATGAGCCGTTCAACATGCTCGATGTTTCGTTTCGACCATATACTTCGTACTCTACGAGGTGTAAATTTCTGAATCCATGAATTACTGTCGAATTTATTCTTTTGTCCATCAATCCAACCATAACAGAGTGCTTCGTCAAGCGCCTCTGCATATGAAACCGTTTTTTCTCCCGACCCTTTCTTGAATATCCGCAACCATATACCATCAGACTTGCCATGATTGATAGCAAGCCATTTGCCCCATGCACTGGCAGAGGCAAATGATTCGATAGGAGCATCTTTTTTATTTTCTATTATACTCATTTGGTAATAAAAATTTTCTCATCCCTTAAAATCTAAATATCTCATCCAATTCTACTACCCGTTTTCCCCCTACAGGCAGCTTGGGTGCCTTAGCCAATTTTTCGGCCAGAACTGCAGTGGGCATTGGCCTATAATTGCGGAGCATGCCTAAACCGTTCAGTAATTTCAACAATCTGGCCGAGATCTTTTCACCAAATCGATCCGTATTTTTTCTTAATAAGAGTCCTGGCCTGAAGATAAAATACTGGTTAAAGGTAAGGTCGGCAATACGATTTTCTAAGTCCCCCTTGAGTCTAGAATAGAACATATTGCTGGTAGCAGAAGCACCATAAGCCGATACTAGTACTGCCTTAGATACTCCATTAGTCTTTGCAATTTGGGCAAACTTTAAAGGGATTTCAAAGTCGATATGCCGCTGTTTAGCTTTAGAACCAGCCACTTTTAGCGTAGTGCCCAAACAAGAAAACAATACGTCTCCACTGATATCGTGCGACACCGCTTCGAGTTGATCAAAATCCGTTACGATCGCTGTTAATTTAATGTGAGTTAGGGTAACTGGTCGGCGTACAAATATTACCACCTCGGTGTAATATGGGTCTTGGAGCAAAGCATCTACCAGATCCTTACCTGTAGCCCCAGTAGCCCCGATAATCAGTGCTTTCATCTATTTTCTTTTAAAATTAATTAAATAAACTAACTATTAATAGTTTTTAAATAAACACTAAATTAGGCGTTCAGAATGTAATGCATGAAAATATCTATTTCAGTTAATCTTAAGCACTACCTGCACTTTATCTAAGGGCTAAAGTGGATTACTAAATTTGATGAAATTGCTGAAGATAAATATTAAATATAACACTTGGTACAATTAAACTAAACTCAGGCTATCCATTATAAAATTACGAGAACGCTTTGAAGAACTAATAATTAAAAAGTAATAGTTTTTTTACTAGGTTAATTTATATCTCTATCTTTGATAAAATCAAAATCCGTTTTGAAACTTACTAAAAATTATCTCCAATCTACATGGAATACTATAATTGGCGACAAAGCTAATTTTTCATTAGAAGCAAGAATATTCCACGCCGTTACAATTTTAGCTGTATTTACAGCGAGTGTAAACATGGTTGTTAATTTTTCGATAGGATTAATTCTCTATGGCTTTATTGTAATCCCTTTGCTAGGCGTATTGCTTCTTGGGTATTATTTATCGAAACATCGAAACAAACTTAATCTCGCGGTCGCCATTTTTGCTGTTGCTTTTAACTTGCTTTGTGGAGCCACTTATTTTTCGTCTGAAGGCTCTGGAAGTGTAAACCTTTTTACGTTCATTTTAATTATCTTTCTTCTTAGTTTTTTAACTTCAAAAAAACAATTCAGAATTTGGATACCTTTAACCATTTTACATGTTATTGTACTCTTCCTACTCGAGTACTTGTATCCCGACTTGGTGAAACCTTTATATTCAAGCAAGCAAAATAAATTAATTGATGTGGCCCAAACATGGGTAGAGGTTGCGGGAATGATTGCACTTATTACCATGTACATTCAGAACAATTATAATGATGAAAAAGAATTGGCTAAAAGCAGGCTTGTTGCTTTGGAAGAAATAAATGATACGAAGAATAAACTATTCTCTATTGTTGCGCATGATCTACGTGCTCCACTAAGTTCTATAGAAAATTATTTATCCATACTTAACAAAGTTGATTTAACAGTTGATGAAAAGAAAACGATAGAGCAAAGTTTATTGGCATCTACCAGGCAAACTTCAGAAATGCTTCAAAACATCTTGTACTGGTCTAAAGACCAAATGCTTGGTATAACTGCTAATTTAGCCAGTCTAAATTTAAGTGAAACATTAAATCCCACCATTATTTTACAGCAAACACTCGCAAGTGAAAAAAACATTACACTTAATTATGCAATAGCACCTAGCATAAGTGTGGTGGCTGATACCGATATGCTTCAACTTATCGTTAGAAATTTACTTAACAATGCCATAAAATTTTCGTCACCAGGCGGCGAAATTAAGTTAAGTGCAAGTTTAGATAACGATAAATGCCTCATCCAGATCAGTGATACCGGCGTAGGCATAAGTGATAAAGATGGGGCAGATATATTTTCAATTAAACATAAAGGCAGCTACGGAACGAATAAGGAAAAAGGAGTTGGCCTTGGTTTACTATTAGCTAAAAACTATATCGAACTTCAAAATGGAGAAATTTGGTATAAAAATAACAGTACATTAGGCACAACATTTTTCATAAGCCTTCCTAGTTCATAAAGCTACCATCTCCTCTACGCTGTGGTGCTGCATTGTTACGTCCCTTGGCTCCAGTCCATTTTTGCAACCGCATGCTTACTCTCAGCATAAAATAACGACTCAACGCATTTGATTGTGTATCTGTAATCCCGTTATCTGTAATCTCTCTATTTATAAAGTTATTTTGGTTTAGCATATCGAAGGCTTGAAAAGTAACCGTTGCTCTTCTTTTCCACATTTCCTTTTGAAGGTAACTATTAATTACAAACGGATTATTTGTTACGTTTGCATTTATTCCGCTTACATAATTCTTACTTGCACTATAGCCAAATATTAACGTTTTCCACATATAAAACTTACCGTCGATGCTTAAGGCAAGTGTTTTTGTTTTGCTATCGATAGAGGTTGGCAAAGTATTATCCGATTTAGTAAGGGTATACGATACGTAAGGATTAACCTCAATAAATTCATTCGGATTAATTCTCGGACCAAAACGCTCGCTCATGTTAAATGTCGTAGTTGTATTAACCACGTTATTACTCATCGACAAACCATGGTTATACGATATGTTGCCATTTAGGGACAGATTGTACTTACGGTTGGCTAATTGCTTACTAATCGAGTAGTTCCCGTTAACACGATAAACACCATCAATGTTTACATAACGGGTCTCATTCTTCAAACTGTTGTAGGCATCCTTAATTTGAACAATATTTCTTACAACTGAATTTTGTTTAAAGCTAGTATTTACACTCACAGAATAATTCAACTTTGAGTTTGCGATGTAATTATTGTAGTTCGTATTAATCGAGTGGTTAAAAGTAACTTTTAAATCAGGATTACCAACAACTGGATTTTGAGGATTAGACACATCGCGAACGGGTTGTATTTGATCAAAACTTGGCTCTTGCGCATTTCCAGAGTAGTTAATCTGAATGCTATGTTGTCTTGACCATAAATATTGGAACCTTGCAATCGGAATTACATTAAAGCTCGACCTATTGGTACTTGTTCCCAAACTTACCTTTGTTCCTTTTAATAATCCCGGAACGGCCGTAACCCCTAACGAAAATCTTATTTTCGATGTATTCGATAAACCATAACGGTAATTTAAGGCTAAACGGGTTTGTGTAAACGAGTAATCGTAAATATTACTTAACGAATCAATTAAAAAGCGGCTTCCCAGGGCATTTATATTACTTGTAGTTGCCGTGTTATCGTATCCATTATAGTTCATTTGGCCATTAAACTCTAACTGGGTGTTAGCCGATAAAGGTTCAGCAAAGGTAACACTCGCCCTATAATTCTTCGTTAAATTTTCACGTTGAACCAACCGATTGATTAATGAATCTTTTAGTACTGCACCTGTACCCTGTTGATAGTAGATGATATTCGAATTTTGTTCTTGCTCAATATTTTGGTTGTTATCATTAAGGCTTAATTGCAACGAGAAATTTCGTCGTGGCTTGGCAAAAATATGCTGATAAAAAACCGTCGCTCCTACCGTTGGTCGTGTATTCGTATTTGAGTTACGACCATTTTGATCTTGAAAAATTAAACCCGTTTGTTTAATGTTAGACTGGCTTGCACTTAAGGTTGATGAGTAAGTAATGGTCGGACTAACCCTCAAAAAGTTATTACTATCTAAATCTGCTTCTAATTCAAAGCTAAAATTATGGCTTTTTGTGTTATTATCACTCGTATACTTATTCACCCCAAAAGTAGTTCCAAGAGAACTAAATGTTTGAGATTCACTGTTATTGGTCGAATTTCTATTGTTAAACGTATACCTATAATTGGTATTAATCTGTACGCTTTTGCCTATTTTGTCGCGAAACGAAAGTGATGAGTGTCCTGTATTTGTAACGCCTCCACTTGCACCACCATTATTTGTATTACCTGTGTTTCCACCGCCATTGCCACCACCACCTTGACCGCCTCTTCCACCACCGCCTCCACCACCTCCGCCATTATCACCACCATTACTCGCTACTCCTGTTACGGTATTGTTGATTTGAGTATTTAAGCCAATCGTTTGATTTTTATTTATCCGAGCACCAAATATAGAGCCTTCGTATCGTTCATTATTTCCAGCGCCAGCCTTGATATTTGCCGTATTACCAACAGATTTATCCGTTCGGGTAGTAATATTTAACACTTTCTCAGGATCACCATCTTTAATCCCAGTTCTAGCAGCTTGGTCGCCATAATCGTCTACAATCTGAATTTTATCTACAATTTCGGCAGGTAAATTCTGTATTGCGGAAGCAACATCTCCACCCATGTAGGTTTTACCATTAATTTTAGCTTTGGTAACCGCCGCTCCTTGATGTACTAAAGTTCCATCGGTACCTACTTCCATGCCTTCCATCTTTTTTAGCAACTCGTCTACCGTTGCATTTTCTCTTACGATGTAATCGCTCGCCTTATATTCAACTGTATCAGTTTTGTAGGTAATAGAGGGCGTACCATTAATTACTACTTCATTTAAGCTATTCGCGGGTGCTTCTCTTAGAATAATCGGGTCCATTACAATCCTAGCTACAGCATCATTCTGCTTAAATTTAGCTACCATTGGTCTGAAACCTAAATTACTTAGCGATAGTGAATAGGTTGCCGATTTTACTGCTTTGAAAACAAAAACTCCATCGCCATTCGTAACCACTACTAAGGTATCCTTATCAGAAGTTAAACGAACCGTTGTTCCTGGAATACCAAAATCGGTAGTATCCTTTACCACTCCACTTACCTCTCTCAAAGGAAGTGGAGGTGGAACAGCGGCAGGCCGCTGAGACGTTTGCGGGGTTTGTGCATAAGTGCTCGCGCTTAAAAATAGCAGCAAACCAAATAGCACAATACTTTTTAAGGTGCATATTGCACAAGTGTAGGGTTGAAAAAATTTCATAATGGGCCGCTCGGGATAAATAGTTTTTGGGTGTATAGTTGATTAGTTTTTGGATGTCTGGAACTACTTCTTTAGTATAGTGTATTTACCCCAAAAGTCTGTCGGGCTCATTATATCTTGCATACTGTTGCCGCTACCCTGACCACCCCTAAAATTGCCACCACCACCGAAGTTACCTCCACCGCCACCGGCTCCACCTCTACCAGCTTGACCACCACCAGCGCCTCCAAATCCAGCCATTACTAGCCCATTTACCTTAATCTGATACGCAAATTCTTTAGGCTTTCCAGCTGTAAGATCTAATAGGTTTAATGGGATAGCCAGCTCATAAATCATCGACCCTTTATCATCGAATGCTGCTGCTGCTTTTAATCCATACTCGTTATAAATAGAAATTAATGTATCGGTAATGCTTTTAAAGCCAGCAACCTTAATTTCCTTTACTGTTGCTAATTGCGTCTTATGATTAACCAAACTAACTGAATCTCTTTGAGCCGTTGTTAACTGTACTCTATTTTGTCCACCAGCACCGCCGCCAAACCCACCCCTAGCTTGGCCACCCCCTGCCCCTTGTCTACCACCCCCTTGTGCGCGAGGGGCCCTTTTCACTAAAGGATAAGTGATACTCAATGATTCTTTTTCTTTTTTCTTACCATCAAGATTCACATTAAAGGTTATTCCACCTAACATTATTTTATTAATGCTAGCGGCGCCAATTCCTTTTATAACTAAGTATAGGTTTTTATCGTCGTTGGCCAGCGTATATAGTAAAGATGTTCTTTTATTTTCTGCGGCAAAGGTATCTCCCCATTCTGTGGTTTTACCATCTATTCGAAGGCCAGCTGGAGCGCTTATTGCAGCCGTTTGAATTTCAGGGAGCTTCTGTGCCTTTAAGGTAATGCTTAGTGAAATGAATAAAAAAGCAAAATAAATTTTCATATAGGAATAATTTGTGGTTGTTTGAGATAGACTAACTAAACTAGAAATAGCTTAATAGCCTATTAAAACATCACTAATTTGTTACTATTACGGCGCATAAAAAAGTCCTTCCTCGATAAATCGAGAAGGACTTTTATTAAGATTTATTAGCCTTAGTTCGCTCTATTGTAAGTTGCAGCCATTAATAATGCATTATACGCATTCACAATCCCTCCACTTACACAAATATCATTAAATGTAGATCTTACGGTTTCGCCCTTATCATTTTTATATTTCACTTTGTGATTTACTTTCGCAACCGATTTGATGAGAATATCTCTTACTTCGGATGCCTTTAATTCTGGATAGTAGCTCAAAATTAAAGCAGATAATCCAGAAACAACTGGAGCGGCCATACTTGTACCATCAAATTCTTCGTATTTATCATTTGGAACAGTAGAATTAATCATAAAACCTGGGGCAAACACATCGACGTTAAATTTACCATAATTAGAGAAAGACGCCTTTAATTCGTCGTCATCCCGGTATGCACTTGCACCAACTTCAATCCAATTATTAGCGTGAGGAAGTTTAAATTTCGCTGTATCCACTACTTTAACTGGTGTTCTATATCTCATTCCCATTCTTTGGTCGCCGTAATCGTTACCATATGGCGACGAGCCCTGATTTTCTACACTTTTAGGAGGTACAAAACCTAATTCACGTTTGGGCTTAGCTTTGAAATGTGCTTCAGCTTCTGGACTATCGAAATACTTATTTGGGTAGTTTTCAACTTCATCGTTATCATTATTATCGTTACCTGCAGCATGGACTAAAAGTACATTTTTTGACTCGGCGTACTTTACGGCCTCATCCACTATTTTTTTATCCCATTTAAATCCTTTACCAAAGCTCATATTAATTACTCTCGCGCCATTATCTACTGCATAACGAATCCCGTTAGCTACATCTTTGTCCCTCTCATCACCTTGTGGCACCACACGGATAGACATTATAGCTACATTATTCGCTACACCAAGTATCCCTAATTCGTTAGCTCGGTTAGCGCCGATAATACCCGAAACATGGGTTCCGTGATCTGCATCTGGCCCGGTTACATCATTATTGCCATAAATTCTTTCTGCCGAATTCGCATAATCATCGCCCACCATTTCTGCCCTTTCGTCGTATTTCTCATTAAGGTTATACTTTAGCATCACGTCTAATTCCTTATAACCTTTCTGTATCGTAGTATAAAATTTCTCGATGCTACCTTCGTCTTTCGCTCCTTTTCTAATGATTTTTTTAATTTGCTCTTCCATTTCATCATCAGCTTTATAATTGTCTATATCCTCTAACGATGGGATTTCCTTTTTACTGGTAAAAGCTACTGTATCTAACACCTTTTTGATGGCAATATAAAATGGAAAAGCTTGAGCTGCTTCGTCGTATTTCTTTCCAAATTCAGCTTCAGCGCGTTTATATATTCTAAACTCTGCTTTTTCTGAGCTGTCTAAAACCGTAGTCATAATGGTCGACCTAAACTTAGGTTTATATTTCCTTAAAATTCTAACCAATTCCAAATTATCATAGGTTAAATTTCCCTTTTTTGAGCCTATAAAATTCCATCCGTGAATATCATCAATATAACCATTTCCGTCGTCGTCGACCCCATTTCCAGGAATTTCTTTGGTGTTGGTCCACAATACATCTTTTAAATCTTCATGTTTAATGTCGGTTCCTCCGTCGATTACTGCAACAATTATTTTGACTTTAGGTTTCATGTTAATTAACAGTTCATTGTATGCTTTTTCGGTACTTATACCAAAATAGCCGGATGTTGCTAAATCTAGGTTAAACCAATTTTTCGGGAGAATCACATTTTTATCTTGCGCAAAAACTGAGATGTTTGTTGCAATAAAAAATGCTAAAAATATATAAATCTTAAGGGTCTTCATGTTCAAATGTGTTTAAACGATTAACGTAATTTACAAAAATACAGTTTTAAAAGCTAGACAATTAAAGTTGCCTTGTTTTTAACACTATTTAACATGGAAAGTTTGTAAAAAAAAGAAGCCCCGTAGCGAATGCTACGGGGCTCTTTAAGATTTGGCGCCGACCTACTCTCCCACATGTTACTGCAGTACCATCGGCTCTGGCGGGCTTAACTTCTCTGTTCGGAATGGGAAGAGGTGGACACCGCCGATATAGGCACCTAAATATCATAGTTAAGTGTGAAGTCATACGGCCCAAGCTATACGTTACCGAACGTACCACTTACAACCTACAACCTACAACCTAATTGACATGTTATTGAAAGAAGTTAGTTGGGAAGAACAAACAACAGTTCTATTGCTCTTGAAAGCTTCGGGTTATTAGTAATACTCGACTGTGCTGTCGCCAGCTTTACATCTATATCCTATCAACGTAGTAGTCTTCTACGGCCCTATATGGAATTCTCATCTCGTGGCTAGTTTCGCACTTAGATGCTTTCAGCGCTTATCTATCCCCAGCGTAGCTACTCTGCAATGCCCCTGGCGGAACAACAGATTCACTAGAGGCTAGTCCAACCCGGTCCTCTCGTACTAAGGTCAGCCCCACTCAAAATTCCTACGCCCACAACAGATAGGGACCGAACTGTCTCGCGACGTTCTGAACCCAGCTCGCGTGCCACTTTAATCGGCGAACAGCCGAACCCTTGGGACCTTCTCCAGCCCCAGGATGTGACGAGCCGACATCGAGGTGCCAAACCTCCCCGTCGATATGAGCTCTTGGGGGAGATCAGCCTGTTATCCCCAGCGTACCTTTTATCCTTTGAGCGATGGCCCTTCCATGCAGAACCACCGGATCACTATATCCGTCTTTCGACCCTGCTCGGCTTGTCTGCCTCACAGTCAAGCAAGCTTATGCTATTGCACTCCCCGTACGGTTACCAAGCGTACTGAGCTTACCTTTGAAAGCCTCCGTTACCTTTTTGGAGGCGACCACCCCAGTCAAACTACCCATCAAACAATGTCTCCCGCTGGGCGGGATTAGACACCGAATACAGAAAGGGTGGTATTTCAACGTTGGCTCCACGACGCCTAGCGACGCCGCTTCAAAGCCTCCCACCTATCCTACACATCCTGTATCCAATGTCAATGTTAAATTGTAGTGAAGGTGCATGGGGTCTTTCCGTCCCGTTGCGGGTACCCGGCGTCTTCACCGGGACCACAATTTCACCGAGCTCATGGCTGAGACAGCGCCCAGATCGTTACACCATTCGTGCAGGTCGGAACTTACCCGACAAGGAATTTCGCTACCTTAGGACCGTTATAGTTACGGCCGCCGTTTACTGGGGCTTCGATTCAATGCTTCTCCTTGCGGATGACATCCCCTCTTAACCTTCCAGCACCGGGCAGGTGTCAGGCCTTATACCTCATCTTTCGATTTTGCAAAGCCATGTGTTTTTGTTAAACAGTCGCCTGGGCCTTTTCACTGCGGCTGATATTGCTACCAGCGCCCCTTCTCCCGAAGTTACAGGGCCATTTTGCCGAGTTCCTTAGCCATGATTCACTCGAGCACCTTAGAATTCTCTTCCCGGATACCTGTGTCGGTTTGCGGTACGGGTCTTTATAGACTGGAGCTTAGCGGTTTTTCTTGGAAGTCTGATTACCTGCGCTATCCACTTACCCGAAGGCTCGCGGTACTATCGACGTTCAGCTGGATTGGCGGATTTGCCTACCATCCCAATACCTACAGTCTTCAACGAACTATTCCGTCAGTTCGCGGCAGTGTCACTACTCCGTCCCCACATCGCATCTATAAAAAGTACGGTAATATTAAACCGTTGTCCATCGAATATCCCCTTCGGGTTCTCCTTAGGCCCCGACTAACCCTGATCCGATTAGCGTTGATCAGGAAACCTTATCCTTTCGGTGGGCGGGTTTCTCTCCCGCCTTATCGTTACTTATGCCTACATTTGCTTTTCCAGAAGCTCCACCATAGCTCACGCTACAACTTCGCTGCCGCTGGAATGCTCCCCTACCATGATATAAATATCATCCATAGCTTCGGTATACCGCTTAATGCCCGTTTATTATCCATGCACGATCGCTCGACTAGTGAGCTGTTACGCACTCTTTAAATGAATGGCTGCTTCCAAGCCAACATCCTAGCTGTCTATGCAATCGCACCTCGTTAGTTCAACTTAGCGGTAATTTAGGGACCTTAGCTGATGGTCTGGGTTCTTTCCCTCTCGGCGCGTGACCTTAGCACCCCGCGCCTCACTGCAGACCATGTTACATAGCATTCGGAGTTTGTCTGGATTTGGTAGGATTTGACTCCCCCGCACCCAATCAGTAGCTCTACCTCTATGTAACTCAATGTCCACGCTGTTCCTAAAAACATTTCGGGGAGTACGAGCTATTTCCCAGTTTGATTAGCCTTTCACCCCTACCCACAGATCATCCGGAAACTTTTCAACGTTTATCGGTTCGGTCCTCCAGTACGTGTTACCGCACCTTCAACCTGTCCATGGGTAGATCACAAGGTTTCGCGTCTACCTCCCCTGACTATACGCCCTATTCAGACTCGCTTTCGCTTCGGATCCGTGCCTTAGACACTTAACCTTGCCAGGGAAGAGTAACTCGTAGGCTCATTATGCAAAAGGCACGCCGTCACGCCACCTGGACGCTCCGACCGCTTGTAAGTATACGGTTTCAGGTTCTATTTCACTCCCCTGTTCGGGGTTCTTTTCACCTTTCCCTCACGGTACTGGTTCACTATCGGTCTCTCAGGAGTATTTAGCCTTACCGGATGGTGCCGGCAGATTCCCACAAGGCGTCTCCGACCTCGCGGTACTCAGGATACTACTAGCCTAGCTTTACTTTCCTGTACCGGGCTATCACCGTATATTGCTGGGCTTCCCATCCCATTCCAGTTCATTCAGCTAATGACACATCGTAGTCCTACAACCCCACATATGCCGTAACATAAGTGGTTTGGGCTCTTTCCCTTTCGCTCGCCACTACTTAGGAAATCATTGTTATTTTCTCTTCCTCTGCTTACTTAGATGTTTCAGTTCGGCAGGTTTGCGCACTATGTGCAACTAGTCTTCAACTAGCTAGGTTTCCCCATTCAGAAATCCGCGGATCAATTCATATTTGCTAATCCCCACGGCTTATCGCAGCTTATCACGTCTTTCATCGCCTCTGAGAGCCAAGGCATCCCCCGTATACTCTTTCTTACTTTCTTCTCCATGCAGCCTTTTGCGCCTGCATGAATGCTTTTTTGATAATTGTCCCTTTTAGCACAGGGCTCCGGCACATCGTAATCAGACCGGGGCCCTCTTACTCCATACCTGCTGCCAAGTACTCAAGTAAACAACGTCTCTATTGTTGTTTGCTCTTCTTTTTTAACTTCTTCCAATATGTCAAAGAACTTTTCGATCCCGGTCTCCCATCGATGGGAAACTATTTGCGTGCTTCTGTAACAGCACCGGTGATGGTGGAGAATAACGGAGTCGAACCGTTGACCTCCTGCGTGCAAGGCAGGCGCTCTAGCCAGCTGAGCTAATCCCCCATAAAGACAGTCGTGAGTTGTGAGTTCCGAGTTCCGAGTGAAAACTCCAAACTCCCCGCTCCAGGCTCCAAACTCGCTATAGTAGTCCCGTCCAGATTTGAACTGGAGACCCCTACATTATCAGTGTAGTGCTCTAACCAGGCTGAGCTACGGGACTTTGCATGGGCCATCGGGCACCTTCGCAGTATCAGATTCGAACTGCTTGCTGCTCCGCTAACCGAAAACCGATCCGTCCCTGCACTTTCCCTGCAGAACCACTGATGGCTTCATCTTCTGGGTTTTCCTTAAGAGATATATATCATTATCATTTTTAGCGCGGCGGGTAGTCTGTACTACTCCAGAAAGGAGGTATTCCAGCCGCACCTTCCGGTACGGCTACCTTGTTACGACTTAGCCCCAGTTATCGGTTTTACCCTAGGACGCTCCTTGCGGTTACGTACTTTAGGTACCCCCAACTTCCATGGCTTGACGGGCGGTGTGTACAAGGCCCGGGAACGTATTCACCGCATCATTGCTGATATGCGATTACTAGCGAATCCAACTTCATGGGGTCGAGTTGCAGACCCCAATCCGAACTGTGAATGGCTTTTTGAGATTTGCTTGCTGTTGCCAGCTTGCTGCCCTCTGTACCATCCATTGTAGCACGTGTGTAGCCCCGGACGTAAGGGCCATGATGACTTGACGTCGTCCCCTCCTTCCTCTCTGTTTGCACAGGCAGTCTGTTTAGAGTCCCCACCATAACGTGCTGGCAACTAAACATAGGGGTTGCGCTCGTTGCGGGACTTAACCCAACACCTCACGGCACGAGCTGACGACAGCCATGCAGCACCTAGTTTCGTGTCCTTGCGGACGGTCCCATCTCTGGGACCTTCACTAACTTTCAAGCCCGGGTAAGGTTCCTCGCGTATCATCGAATTAAACCACATGCTCCTCCGCTTGTGCGGGCCCCCGTCAATTCCTTTGAGTTTCACCCTTGCGGGCGTACTCCCCAGGTGGAATACTTAACGCTTTCGCTTAGCCGCTAACTGTATATCGCTAACAGCGAGTATTCATCGTTTAGGGCGTGGACTACCAGGGTATCTAATCCTGTTTGATCCCCACGCTTTCGTGCCTCAGCGTCAATGACACCATAGTAAGCTGCCTTCGCAATCGGTGTTCTGTGACATATCTATGCATTTCACCGCTACTTGTCACATTCCGCCTACCTCTAGTGTATTCAAGCCCATCAGTATCAAGGGCACTGCGATAGTTGAGCTACCGTCTTTCACCCCTGACTTAACAGGCCGCCTACGCACCCTTTAAACCCAATAAATCCGGATAACGCTTGGATCCTCCGTATTACCGCGGCTGCTGGCACGGAGTTAGCCGATCCTTATTCCTTCGGTACATTCAGCTATCTACACGTAGATAGGTTTATTCCCGAATAAAAGCAGTTTACGACCCAGAGGGCTGTCTTCCTGCACGCGGCATGGCTGGTTCAGAGTTGCCTCCATTGACCAATATTCCTTACTGCTGCCTCCCGTAGGAGTCTGGTCCGTGTCTCAGTACCAGTGTGGGGGGTCATCCTCTCAGATCCCCTAGCCATCGCGGTCTTGGTGGGCCGTTACCCCGCCAACTAACTAATGGCACGCATGCCCATCCCCATCCTATAAATATTTGATCATTGGACGATGCCGTCCTGTGATTTTATGCGGTGTTAATCCGAATTTCTTCGGGCTATCCCCCAGATGAAGGTAGGTTGCATACGCGTTACGCACCCGTGCGCCGGTCTCATGGAGCAAGCTCCACTACCCCTCGACTTGCATGTATTAGGCCTGCCGCTAGCGTTCATCCTGAGCCAGGATCAAACTCTCCATTGTAAAATGTGTAGTTCGAACACTGACCATTCTTATTCTAACGAATTCTAATAGTCTAATTGTATTCTATTGTTGTATGTTGTCTGATCGTGCAGACTTAAGAAAAGCAACGGTAACATGTACTTTGTAAACCGTACTGTTTGCCCCGTCGCGCTTGTATAATGATATCTCTTTAATGAACTTTCCGGTCGTACCTCGCGGTGACCTGTATCTGTTGCGATAACCCCCCTCCGGTTCACCAGTGGTCCTTTTTAGTCCACCGCTCCCCTTCGGTCAAGCATCGTTTCAATCTCGTTATTCGCTTCCCCAACATCCGTTGGCTGGCTCCCGTTTCGTTTGGGACTGCAAAGGTAGAAAACTTTTTATTACTACCAAACTTTATTTTAAAATAATTCGCCTGGCCAGCACCCGTTCCCCATATCCCAAATCAACCCCCGCCACAATCATCCAAATCCCTTGCCCCGTTACCTCCGTAGCGGGTTGCAAAGGTAGAAAAAGTTTCGCCCTTTCCAAAATTTATTTTAAAGTTTTTTAAAGCTCAGCTTAAGTCGCTTTAAATAAGCTACTTTGTTCTTCTAACCTTCAATTACTGCCCGTTTCCTCCGAAGCGGGATGCAAAAGTAGAAAAAAATATGGCTAATACAAACTTGATATAGCTTTTTATTGAAGAAAAAAAGCTAAGTGTATGATTAACACCAAGTAAAATTGAAAACTAATATTGCCCAGTGCTTAACAACACCAAGGTACAGGCCTCAACCGGCTCAATATCGTGTTGCTGAAGTAGCGCTTGCAACTCCACATTCTCGGTTCCAGGGTTAAAAATTACCCTCCTGGGTTTAGTCTCCAAGATATAATCGTGGTACTGCGCTTGCAACGCTACACCTATATATAAGGTTATCGTATCAATATCATTATAAATATGTTCTGGTTTCTCAATCGCCACCCCAGCTACTTCTCCCTTTTTAATACCAACATTCACAATATCATGCCCAAAGCGCTTTAACATATGAGCAGCCTTATATGCATATCTTGATGAGTCTGGCGAAGCGCCAATAATTAACGTTTTCATAATTTTTCTGTATTGTCATCCGATGACGATTTTTTTAAAGGTTAAATTTTAATAGCAAAGCGATTTGACCTGAATGATATGCATGATGTTGAATTAATCCGTTAATAAGTTCTGTATTGCTCACACCCGAGCCTAATTCCCTATCTCGATCGTCTTTAACTTCATCGTTCCAAGCAACTTCACTTAACCCTTCACAAACCCTAATCAATTCTTCATTGCTTGTTTTACAATCAAACACAATCTTTTCCCATTCCTTATGCGTGTTCGAATTTGGCATTGGCCAATCGCCAGCCACTGGTTCTTTTGCTACCGCCCCGAGCAATCGCGAATTTACTTCATCCGTCCACGCTGTAATGTGCAAAACTAACTCTGCAATAGAATGCGCATTTGGAATAAAATGATGAAACGCATTTTCAGGCTTTACAAAATGAAGTTGTTGAATCAAATTACCCCCATGCCATGCATCGCCATTAAATGCTTTTTTTAGTTCAGAAATAAGATTAAGTTCCATATTAGTTA
The DNA here is from genome assembly GCF_037482965.1 of Pedobacter anseongensis. Taxonomy (NCBI): domain Bacteria; kingdom Pseudomonadati; phylum Bacteroidota; class Sphingobacteriia; order Sphingobacteriales; family Sphingobacteriaceae; genus Pedobacter; species Pedobacter anseongensis. Next base: position 461,697 of record NZ_JBBHKB010000002.1, read on the forward strand.
AACAAAAAAATTTCAGCTAATGTTTTTACCTCTTACCAATAGCATTCGCACAATTTATGCCATCAATTGCGGCAGAGACTATCCCTCCAGCGTAACCAGCGCCTTCTGCACAAGGAAAAAGCCCTGAAATTTGTGGGTGCTGAAAAGTTTCTTTATCTCTTGGAATACGCACAGGCGATGAGGTTCGGCTTTCTACACCAACCAAAATTGCTTCATTGGTGTAGTATCCTTTCATCTTTTTTCCAAATAAAGGTAATGCAGCTTTTAAACTTTCAGACACGAAATTGGGTAGAATATTATCTAACATCACACTTTTTGTGCCGGGCAAATATGAGTTTTTAGGCAAATCGATCGACAATCGATTCTCTACAAAGTCTATCATCCGCTGTGCAGGCGCTACTAAATTACCACCCCCTGCCTCGAAAGCCAACTTCTCGATTTCGGATTGGAAATTTAGCATCCGTAAGGGATCATAACCCTGAACATCATCTAAAGTAACCTGCACCACCGTACCCGAATTTGCAAAAGGATTATTTCGTTTTGAGGGCGACCAGCCATTTACCACAACCTCGTCGGCCCCTGTAGCACAAGGTGCAATAATTCCCCCAGGACACATGCAAAAAGAAAATACCCCCCTTGTTTTCACTTGTTCCACCATACTGTAATAGGCAGGTGGCAAAAACTCGCTCCGTATATCACAATGATATTGTGCACTATCGATAATTTCTTGTGGATGCTCGATTCGCACACCTAGCGCAAAAGGTTTCGCTTCAATCAAAATATTCTTCAACTGAAGTAGTTCATATATATCTCTGGCTGAGTGTCCAGTAGCCAAAATCACCCAATCAGCCAAAATTTCTTCTTCTTGATTTACAATAACCCCTTTAATTTGACCTTTTTCAATTAAAAAATCAGTTAATTTCGAATCAAATCTTACCACACCCCCTGCTTTTTCAATGGTTTCGCGAATAGCGGATATAATTTGGGGTAATTTATTGGTCCCAATATGCGGTCGCGCATCAATTAGAATATCCTCATCAGCGCCATGCTGAACAAACAACTGCAACACCTTATTAATATCACCTCTCTTGTTAGAACGTGTATATAATTTACCGTCAGAATAGGTTCCAGCCCCCCCTTCACCGTAGCAATAATTTGATTCGGTATTTACAAGGCCTTCTTTATTTATAACCGCCAAATCTCGCCGGCGCTGTTTTACATCTTTACCTCGCTCGATAACGATTGGTTTTAAGCCATTTTCTAGGCATTGTAAAGCCGCAAATAGGCCTGCAGGACCAGCGCCTACTATAATTACAGCATTTTCATTTTTTACTGGGGGATAATTAAAAGCGGCTACTTCCTTTAAAAAAGGTTCATCAATAAAAGCTCTCACCTGCAGGCGGTAAATCACCTTTCTTGCCCTAGCATCGATAGATCGTTTAACAATTTGATAAGCCTGTATTCGAGCGATCTTTATTTTTAGGATTGCCGCAAGTTGTGCTTTAATAGCATCGGCATTGGTTACCAGTTCTGGCGAAAGTGTGATTTCAATTTCTTTAATCATAAATATGGGGTCAGGTTTTTATCCTGAATAATGCAAATTTACCGAATTAGTTGGTTAGTTGGTTAATTGTTTTAAAGTTAAGAGGTTGGAATGTTTTGGATGCCTTGCCATTTCTTTTGGACTTTCGGACAAAATTGAAAGAAAACTGCTAATTCTTAACCTAAAACTACTAACTTCGGAATGGCAACTTGTCAGTATTTTGTCTGCTTTCGTAACAAGGCATGAGTATTGATATCTAATCCTTGATTAAGAACCTAAAAAAAAATAAAATGAAGAAAATAGTATTTGCAGCAATTGGAGTAGTAATCTTATTAATTGTTTTTGCTGGTTGTAATGGTTATAACAGCTTAGTTAAAATGGATGTTGACGTTCAGACCAAGTGGAGTAACGTTGAGACGCAATACCAGCGCAGGGCGGATTTAATTCCTAACCTCGTAAGCACGGTGAAAGGTGCAGCTAAATTTGAGCAAAGCACATTGACTGCTGTTATAGAAGCTCGTGCTAGTGCGAGTAAAATCACTATTGATCCTGATAAATTGAATGCAGAAAATATCGAGAAATATCAAGCTGCACAAGGTCAGATCACTCAAGCCTTGGGGAAATTAATGGTTTTAACCGAAAATTATCCAGAATTAAAAGCGACTCAGCAATTTAGCGAGCTTTCTGCTCAATTGGAGGGAACTGAAAATAGGATCACAGTAGCTAGAAAAGACTTTAACGAATCGGTTCAGGCCTACAATACCAAAGTAAGATCATTCCCAAATAACTTAACTGCTGGAATATTTGGTTTTGCTCCTAAAGCTGCGTTTAAAGCTGACGCAGGCGCTCAAAACGCTCCCAAAGTAGAGTTTTAGTAAATTGCGCTAACATTTAAGGGTAATAACTGTTTATCACGAACATTTATTGCCCTTTACTTTATTAATATAATTTATATATGTCAATTTTCACTACGAAAGAACAAGAATCAATAGCAAATGCAATTGCTGCTGCTGAAAAAGCAACTTCAGGAGAAATCAGGATTGCGATTGATAAACATTGCCATGGAAGTGCATTTGAACGCGCTACCGAGTATTTTGCAGAATTAGGAATGGATAAAACCGCTCAACATAATGGGGTTTTGATTTATTTGGCTCACGAAGACCATAAATTTGCAATTATTGGCGATCGTGGTATCGATACAGTTGTTCCCAGCGATTTTTGGGAAACCACACAGGTGGCTATGAAAGCTCATTTTTTAAGTGGTAACATTGCGGAAGGAATTATAGCGGGTGTTGCATTGGCAGGCGAAAAATTAGCATTATTTTTCCCATATCAAAATGGGGACGTGAATGAATTGCCAAATGATATTATTTACATGAATCAAGAGGAAAACAAATAATGATGAAGAAATTAATGCTCTCGGTGCTTTTTAGCCTTAGCTTGTTTTTTAGCTTCGCTCAAAGTTTCCCAGAAAAAAGCAATAAGCTGGTTACTGACCAAACAAACACCCTCTCTGCAGAACAGATTGCACGGCTTGAGCAAAAGCTAGTTGCCTTTGATGATTCTACCTCGAATCAAATAGCGGTAGTAATTGTTAAAACGGTTGGGGACTATGACATTAATGAATATGCCCTAGAACTTGGACGGAAATGGGGAATCGGTGGAAAAACTAAAAATAACGGGGTAATTTTGCTAATTGCGATTGGTGATCGCAAAATGTCTATCCAAACTGGGTATGGTTTAGAGGGTGCTTTACCTGATATATATACCAAACGGATTATTGAGAACGACATTAAGCCTTATTTTAAGGAAGGAGATTATTATTCTGGGATTGAAGCAGGCACTAATTCTATTATTTCGTTAACCAAGGGTGAATATAAAAATGATCAGCCTAAAGCTAAATCAAAGAATGGCGGAAAAGCAGGTGGTGCGGGCATTATTGTGATTATCATTATTGTAATTGTTATTTTTATTATTGGAAAACGTGGCGGCGGCGGTGGAGGAGGTAGGCAAGTAATTAGTGGCCGTGGTGTTGCAGAAGGCTTACTATGGGGCTTATTGCTTGGCGGATCGGGTAGAGGTGGAGGAGGCGGTAGCTTTGGAGGAGGTTTTGGCGGTGGAAGTAGCGGTGGTGGAGGTTTTGGTGGCTTTGGCGGCGGCAGTTTTGGCGGTGGTGGAAGTAGCGGAAGCTGGTAGTATCATGTACAGAAGAGACCTTATTACAGCCGAAATAGAAAGACTAGCGCAGGTTTTAGCACGTATTATGGGGTTAAAATTAGATTCAAAAGTTATTGAAGCCGAGGCCTTATTTCAACAAACAATGAATGATAGTTTCGGCTTGTCGACCGCATTGCTTTTAGACCCGGATATGTCATCATTTGAAAATTGGCTAGCCGGCTCAGCACTTTCTGCAGAAAAATTGGACTCGCTTAGTGAGTTTTTATATTATGAATTGGGTCGGAGCGAAAAAATAAATAAACTGATTGCACCTAAACTAGACCGCATTTATAATGAGCTTTCAAACAAACATAAAATTGTACACTTAGTTAATTTGCATCGGCAGAAGACTATTCAGCAGTATTTGTAAAGAATCGTCATCTCGACAGAGCAAGGTAACGAGGCACAAGATAACTAGCCAACAGCTATCTCCTCGCTGGCGCTGCGTTCGATATAACGATTTAAGGAAGAGAGTTATAAATAAAATTTCAAGAAATGGAAATTCTAAAATGGCAAAAGCTTGCCTCAAAATATTTGGTAAAAGAAAAGTGGGCAACATTAAGAGTCGACACCTGTAAATTACAAGGTGGAGCAGTTAAAGATGACTACTATGTTCTAGAATATCCAAATTGGGTAAATGCTGTGGCCATAACTGAACAGGGAAAAATACTTTTAGTAAGGCAATATCGATATGCAGCCGATATCATTTCTTTAGAAATCCCAGGCGGGGTAATGGACGGCGATGAATCTCCGGAAGATGCCATCAAGCGGGAGCTATTGGAAGAAACTGGGTATAGCTTTGATACCTGCAAACTTGTATCAACACTTTATCCTAATCCAGCCACATCAAACAATAAAACCTTCACTTTTTTATTAACTGGCGGTGTAAAAACGCACCAGCAACAATTAGATGAGCATGAAATTCTAAATGTAGAAGAATATACGATTGAAGAAGTTCGAGAACTTTTAGTCGATAACAAAATAGACCAGGCACTTCACGTAGCTGGTCTATTCTATGGATTAAATGCGATTTAAGCTTTCGCTGGATACCTTTTCCCTAAAAATTTCAACACTTCTGGGAAAAAAGTTTGAAAATTTTTATATTTCTTTTTATTCAGGTAGTTTTCTCTAATAAATGGAACTAAATCATCTACAAAAATAAAATCATTTGCTGTCTCCCTCGCCACTTGTTTTTTAAATTCGCGTTCTGTTTTGTACTTATCATAAAGACATCCAACTATAGATCGAACCAAATTCTCGTTTAAACAATACGTCCAATCCCCAATTCCATTCCGCTTCATCCCTTCATCCTCTTTGTTGAATAGATAAGCTAATGCTTCGATTTCGGTTTTATATTTTGCAAAAGTAGAGCTTAAAAACACATGACTACCTTCGTGCCATACCAAATAATCGAAGCCTTTATACTCGAACATAGGTTCGTCTTGAACAGTTGAACTGCCATTAAAATAACCTGTGTTATACACGATAACATTCGAAAATTGGGGATTTATATTTTTCGTAGTAATAGCATGAGATCCCCAGCTATTAAGTGGGTCGATACATATATACCATTGCACATCAGCGTTAAATTTATAAAAATCTTGAAGCTGAACTATAACGTTGTTTTCTGCCATTTTTGCCCTAATTTCTCGCCCCCACTTCTCATATTGCTTGGCATGCGCTTGATAAAAGTCCCAAAATTTAGTATCGTAGAAGAAGTCTTTACACAACTTAATATAACTTAGCGTTTCTTCTTTACCATTATGTTTGTACCAATTTAAATCTACCGTCGGTTCATATATCTTAATATTTGGGAAATCAGACATTGTCCACCCCAGTTCAGTTAAATCAGTGAATACCTTTTTAAAGCTTTTAACTTTTTGCACTGCTGGATGGTCTTTATACTTTCCAAAATAATCCATTACTTCCTTACTGTATGTCGACGGATTTGGATTTGGGAATTTATCGCCCAAAATTTGTATGATCGTAAATAGTTCGACACCTGGGTGAACGTTAACGACTAATTTTTCTTGCGCCTTAGTGATTAAGGCTGAGATTAGGATAAGAGAGATTAGAATTATTTTCTTCATTTGTGTTATTTTTTATATACCTCAAATCTTATAAAACTGTTGAAAATCTTATGGATAAAATTGATAACAACCCAAAAAACATTGATAAACCCATGAACTTCATTTAGCAGAGTTCATCGATTAAATAGTGCCTTTGGTGTATGAAAATTGACAGATTATGGATTTTCTGCCATCTCTAAATAAAATTGATTATATATTTGACGATGAAGAAGAAATATAAAATTGGCTTACATGTATTGATTTGGCTACTTATCTTCCTAAATAGTTTTTTGCCTCCCTATTTAAATAATACCATAAGATCTTTTGCGAACCGGCCAAATTCGGTCGAATTATTTACGGATTACTTGTTAATTGAATTGGGTTATTTAAGCATGAATATATTTGCCTTTTACATGACAGCAAATTTAATTGCCCCATTGTATTTAAAATATCGAAAGTGGGCAAAAGGCATTGGTTGTATGTTTTTACTATTTTGTATACAACCTATTTATCGTTATTTGTTAGAATACCATTTCTTTCTACCTTATTTAAATTTCGACAATTATAATGGGAATACTCCTACTACATTATGGTATATCAAAAACATTGTACTTTACACGTTTTACAGTTATTTCATCTATGGATTTGTCTATTTCATAATTATGGAATGGTATACCAACAACAGAAAGCGAATAACTTTAGAAAACGAGAAAACAGTTGCTGAACTTGCCTTCTTAAAATCTCAAATTAACCCGCATTTCCTCTTTAATACGTTAAATGATATATACGCACTCACCTATTATCAATCGCCACAAGCACCCTCGGCTGTGCTAAAGTTATCTGCTTTGCTTCGTTACATGCTCAAGGAAAGTGATGATCATTTTACAGATTTACAGAAAGAAATCGAATACCTTCGAAACGTAATTGAGTTGCACAAAATTGGGCAGAAAGGATCAGCATATGTTAACTTCGAAATTGAGGGGATTGTAGAAAACCAACAAATTGCACCTTTAATATTGATAAATTTTGTTGAGAATGCATTTAAACATGGGATAGATGATGATTTTTCTAATCCAATTTTGATTAAATTAGTACTAAATCCCTTGCACTTAATTTTTAGCGTAAGCAATTTAAAAAACCATTCAAACAAAGATAAAACAGTAGGTATTGGGTTAACAAATGTTAAAAGAAGATTAGCCCTAATTTATCCGGAAAAGCATGTGCTTGATGTGAAAGACGAAGCAAACTCATTTTCAATTATTTTAAAGATTGAAACCCTATGATTAAATGTGTTATTGTTGATGACAAGCCCTTAGCTATTGACATCTTAACTGATTATATATCGAAAATACCAGGACTAACTTTAGAATTTAGCACAACCAATCCTCTTCAGGCAATAGACATTATAATGGGAAATGAAATAGACTTGGTTTTCTTAGATATTCAAATGCCACAACTTACTGGCGTTCAATTAATGAAAATAGTACAAGGCAAGTGTAAAGTAATTTTAACAACAGCCTACGCTGAGTATGCATTAGAGGGATTTGAGAATGATGCGATCGATTATCTATTAAAGCCCATTTCGTTCGAGCGATTTTATAAAGCAATACAAAAAGCAAAGCATTATTTTACCGCCATTTTGGCTCCCTCTACCAAAGACATCATCCATTTAGCTAAAGAAAATGATTTCATATTTGTTAAAACTGAATATAAATTAGTTAAAATAAACACATCAGATATCTTATATGTAGAAGGAATGCAAAATTATGTGGCAATTTTCACATTGAATGAAAAGATAATTTCTTTACAGAACATAAAAAAAACAGAGGAGCAACTGCCGATGAAAGAATTTGTTAGAGTCCATAAATCCTATATTGTTGCATTAAAAAAAATAGATAGTATTGAGCGAAGTCGAATTTACATCGGCGATATGGTTATTCCTTTAGGGGATGTGTATCGAGAAGAATTTTATCGGGCAATTGATATTAAATAAAAATCAAAACCTCACAAGGTTTGGAAACCTGTGAGGTTTGATGAAAATTAACTCATTTTCAGTTTCTTCTGAATATCGTTTACGTATGCCTTAAACTTCTTATCTGTTTCGATTAAATCTTCAACCGTTTGGCAAGCGTAGATTACGGTAGAGTGATCGCGACCGCCGAAGAAAGCACCAATTGTTTTTAAGGAAGATTTAGTGTGGCTTTTCGACAAATACATGGAGATTTGACGTGCTTGTACAATTTCGCGTTTACGGGTTTGCGATTTTACCATATCAACCGGCACTTCAAAATATTCGCAAACTAATTTTTGAATATATTCCATCGAAATTTCCTTCGAGGTGTTTTTGATAAAATTCTTTAACATTTGCTTAGCCAAAGCTAAATCGATGTCTTTTTTATTTAAGGTAGATTGTGCCAAAAGCGAAACCATCGCACCTTCCAATTCACGAACATTATTATCGATATTGTGCGCTACATATTCTATTACTTCACTTGGCAGTTCAATCCCATCTGCATACATTTTCTTTTTAAGTATAGCAATACGGGTTTCTAAATCGGGAATCTGTAAATCGGCAGACAAGCCCCATTTAAAACGACTTAATAAGCGCTCTTCTAAGCCAGCCAAATCTTTTGGGGCTTTATCAGAAGTTAAGATAACTTGCTTACCTGATTGATGCAGGTGATTAAAAATATGAAAGAAAATATCCTGTGTTTTTTCTTTGCCAGCAAAATTATGAACATCGTCCATGATGATTACATCCATCGCTTGGTAGAAATTAACAAAATCGTTAATGGTGTTGTTTTTTAATGAGTCAACAAATTGTTGACAGAATTTTTCACAAGAAACATAGATTACAAGCTTATCTGGCATACTGCGTTTAATCTCATTCCCGATAGCTTGTGCTAAATGCGTTTTACCTAAACCAACACCACCATAAATCATTAATGGATTAAATGAAGTACCCCCTGGCTTTGCTGCTACTGCATAACCTGCGGAGCGTGCTAAACGATTGCAATCACCTTCAATATAATTATCGAATGTATAATTTGCATTTAATTGCGGATCTACATTTAACTTTTTTAGCCCAGGTATGATAAACGGATTTTTAATGTCTTTATTTATCGATACCGGAATTGGCATCGATTGTATTTTTGCTTCTGCCCCATTTCCGTTTGAAGGCATGTTTGTGGTATAAGGTGAGCCGCTGTTTGATGATTTATCGACTACGATATTATATTCCAATCGTCCGTCATCTCCCAATTGTTTTTTTACTGTTTTACGGAGCAGACCAACATAGTGTTCTTCGAGCCATTCGTAAAAAAATAAACTAGGCACCTGAATGGTTAAAATGTTTCCATCTAATTTAAGTGCAGATATCGGTTCGAACCAAGTTTTGAAACTTTGGGTCGGAATGTTATCCTTAATTATTTGGAGACAGTTTTTCCATACTTCGGTACAAGTTTTTTCCATTGTTATTCTATAATTTGTTGGTTTTCAATGCTAATAAGTGCGTTACGGATACGCACTTTTGAGTTATCGAATATTCAAAAAATTATCAACAAAAAGAACAATTTTTTCAATTATTTCGTAAGTAGTTCAAATGCAGTAGCATATCCCGCTTAACCTAAATTTATTGTGTGGATAACTATATTTTAACCTTAATTTAATATTCTCCGAATACACTTCGCAATGCGTCAGAAATCTCGCCAAGTGTGGCATATTCTTCAACTGCAATAAGGATAAAAGGCATTAGATTTTGCTCAGATTTTGCGGCTTCTTTTAGGTTATTCAGCGCTAAAGCTACCAAATCATTGTTTCTTTCGATTTTTAATTGATTTAGCTTATCGGTTTGAATAGTCCTTATCGTTTCATCGATGTTTAACACATCGGTGATGCCTTCCTTCTCTTGGGTAAATTTATTTACACCTACGATAATTCTTTCGGCTGATTCGACCTCTATTTGATATTGGTAAGCAGCATTTGCGATTTCTTGTTGGATGTAGCCATTTTCTATCGCATTAACCGATCCACCCATAGCATCGATATTATCAATATATACTTTCGCTGCAGCTTCAATTTCGTTGGTTAGGCTTTCCACAAAATAAGATCCTGCCAAAGGATCAACGGTGTCGGTTACGCCACTTTCGAAAGCAATTATCTGCTGTGTTCGCAGTGCAATTTTAGCGGCAGCTTCAGTAGGGAGCGACAACGCTTCGTCGTAACCATTTGTATGTAAAGATTGCGTGCCACCTAACACTGCAGCCATGGCCTGATTGGTTACACGAATTATATTATTTAACGGTTGCTGTGCGGTAAGCGTACTCCCTCCAGTTTGTGTATGAAACCTTAGCATTTGCGCCTTTGGGTCGGTAGCACCTAGCGATTTGGTAAGGTGCGCCCACATTCGCCGCGCCGCTCTAAACTTGGCGATTTCTTCAAAGAAATTATTGTGACAGTTAAAGAAGAACGACAAGCGCTTTGCAAATACGTTAATATCTAAGCCCTTTTCTAACGCTGCCGTTAAATAGGCTTTCCCATTTGCCAAGGTAAAGGCCAATTCTTGCACAGCGGTAGAACCTGCTTCACGAATATGGTAGCCAGAAATAGAAATCGTATTCCATTTCGGAACTTCCTTGCTACAATATTCGAAAATATCGGTAATAATACGCATCGAAGGTTTGGGAGGGTAGATATAGGTTCCTCTTGCAGCATATTCTTTTAAAATGTCGTTTTGTATCGTACCCGAGATCTCCTTTAAATCGGCACCTTGCTTTTTTGCTAATGCAATGTACATCGCCAGCAATATAGATGCAGTTGCATTGATTGTCATAGAAGTCGTAATCTTTTTTAATTCAATGCCCTCGAACAGGATTTCGATGTCTTTTAGCGAATCGATCGCTACTCCTACTTTACCTACTTCACCTTCGGCCATTTCGTGATCTGAATCGTATCCAATCTGCGTGGGCAAATCGAAAGCTACCGATAATCCCATGGTACCTTGAGCCAAAAGATAATGATAGCGTTTGTTAGATTCTTCGGCAGTAGAAAAACCAGCATATTGTCTCATGGTCCACAACCTACCACGATACATATCCTTTTGTATTCCCCTAGTAAATGGAAATTGCCCAGGCGTCTCAGTTAGCGTTTTAGCCGAAGTATAGAGGTCTTTAATCTCAATGCCCGAAGTGGTAGTGTGTTTTTTGTTCATATTTTAGTAGTTGGTATATAGTAGTTAGATTTAGCGGCTATTGCTTAATATCCTAAAGTTTTCTTTATGCATCCAATCTAGATACTAATACTAACTACTCTGTTCTTGTTAAAACAATCCTTGTATATCCTTCTTCAAATGATCGATGGTTAAATCGTACGGATTTTCGGAAATGCTTGCCATGTGTTGCAATACTTTCTTACTTAGATCTATTCCTGTGGCAGTAGCTGGCAAACCTAGCACTGCGTTATTGATCATGGCAATAGTATCGTCTTTTAATTTACGGATTACATTCCAGCTCGAAGAATTTACATACAGCTGTTGCGCAATGTTATGTTGAAATTCTGTTTTCACATCGTTTACTATGAGGTTCTGTAATTCTTTTAAACCTATGCCTTGCTGATGCAAGCGTACTAATAAGTTGGCTGGATTAATGCGCTCTACAAAAATAATCAACCGCTCGTGTGCTTGCAACCGAAGTGGAAGTAACGAAGCCCTGCTTTCTTTATTCAATTCGTTTGTTTTTAAATCGAAAAAACGCTGAATATCGCTTTTAATGAATTGATAAAATGCCATTAATGCACCAAAAATGCCCAATAATAGAACGAGCAAATCAATAAGATCTTTTTTTGCAATCATGAGTATTGTTTAATTACGGTAATATTAACAGGGTATGAAAAGCAAAAATGTGCATTTATATTTATATTTACCGCAGATAAAAATTTAAATATCATGAGTAACACTGTTGAAACTGCTTTTGCACCCGTATCTTTTACTGAGGGTGCCGTGAAAGAACTTTTTAAATTAAAAGATCAGCAAGAGATTGCCGAAGATTTCGGCCTACGTGTAGGTGTTGAAGGTGGTGGCTGTTCTGGAATGAGCTATGTTTTAGGCTTTGATCAGAAAAAAGACGGCGATCAAGAATTTTTTATTGAAGGCATTAAAGTGTTTATGCACAAAGCGCATCAAATGTATTTATTAGGGATGGAGATTGACTGGCAGGATGGGTTAAATTCTCGCGGATTTACGTTCAGCAATCCTAACGCTGCAAGTTCATGCGGTTGCGGTACGAGTTTCTCGGTTTAATAGCATTCATTTTGTAACAATATACAAGGTCTCGTTGTCTAAATAACGGGACTTTTTATTTTTACGCCCTAAAGAAATTATCTTTATCAAATGACTTATACCGAAAACGTAAGAATTGCACTGCAATCTATTAAAAGTAACCGTTTGCGTACTTTACTTACCGCACTCATCATCGCCATTGGTTTATCTGCATTGGTTGGCATATTAACTACACTCGATGCGGTTAAAAAGAGCATGACAGATGCGTTTTCGAGCATGGGTGCTAATTCGTTTAACATCCGCAACCGCGGAACAGGAATTAGAGTTGGGGGAAGTGGAAAGCGCCCTAAGCCTTTTAAATCTATTCGATACGAAGATGCAACTGCCTTTAAAAAGCGCTTAAATGCTCCTGCAACGGTTGCCGTTAGTGTATATGCCAGCGGTGGTGCTACGGTAAAGTATGGTACAGAAAAAACAAATCCAAATATCAATATTCAAGGAATTGACGAAAATGGATTAGCTTCTCAGGGTTTAGAATTGGCCCAAGGAAGAAATTTTAGTCCAATAGAAGCAGAAAGCGCCAATAATGTGTGTATTATAGGTGCCGAAATTGCAAAAACAGTTTTCAAAACGGAGACGCCTCTAGATAAAGTTATTACTGTTGGCAATAATCGATTAAAAGTAATTGGTGTTTTGGTAGCAAAGGGCTCTAGCATGGGTCCAAATACCGATCGTGTGGTTTATATTCCCTTGCTTAAGGCAAAACTGATTAATTCAAATAACAATCCGTCGTATACCATTACTGTAATGGTAGCAAATAACGATTTAATGGATAACGTTATAGGTGAAGCTACAGCCGAATTTCGGAACATTAGAAAGGTAAAGGTTAAAGAACCCAATAATTTTGAGGTTACAAAGAGTGATGCCGTTGCGCAGACTCTCTTTGAAAACCTAGCTTGGGTAGCTATTGGGGGAATTGCAATTGGCACGATTACGTTAATAGGTGCATCTATTGGGCTGATGAATATTATGTTAGTATCGGTTACCGAAAGAACTCGAGAGATTGGGATTAGAAAAGCTATTGGTGCAAACCCCTCAACAATACGTAAACAATTTTTAATTGAGGCGGTGGTAATTTGTCTTATTGGAGGTGCTTTCGGGATTTTACTCGGTATTGGAATTGGAAATCTAATCTCCCTCTCAATGGGCGGAACGTTTATTATCCCTTGGCTATTTATTATAGGTGGCTTAATCCTTTGCGTAGGTGTTGGGATTATGTCTGGGTATTATCCTGCAAAGAAAGCGTCGAAATTAGACCCTGTTGAGGCGCTGAGGTACGAGTAGTTAATTCGGGAATGTGCTAATTGAGGATGTGCAAATTGGTTAATTCAGAAATTAACTAATTAAAGTGCCGAATTCTTAAGCGGTCTACTAAGTAGCTGTTGCAAACTAGGCGTATAAAGACTTTCTCTCAAGGCATCTGCATGGCGGAGGTGGTGCATATCGCTGCCTACAAAATCCACAAGGTTATTTTCGATCATTTCTTCTGCTAATTGTTTAGGTCCAGGGCCATAATATCCTGTTAAGGCAATTGCATTGGTTTGGAGAAGACAGTTTTGCTCTTTAATGCGGCTATAATTATCTACTGTTCCGTGAAAATAAGGATAGCGCTCTGGATGTGCTAAAACAGGTTGATATCCACTATCCAGCATCAATTTTATCATTTCGTTAATGTTCGAAGGATAATTGATAAAAGAAAGTTCGAAAAGCAAATAATTAGCTCCAAAAGTTAAAACTGATTTTTCTCTAATCTTCTTTTCGAACGTTTCGTCCATGTAGTATTCTGCCGCAGCATCTACTTCTAGGTTAATTTGATTTTGATGTAATGCTTCTCTTAGTTTATTAAGTGCGCGATTAATGCTATCTGGCGTATTTCTAAAATAATCGGCCATTACATGAGGTGTAGCAATAAGCTTTTTATAGTTTAATGCCTCAAATCGTCGTGCCAATGCAATAGAATCTTCAATGGTTCTTGCTCCATCGTCGATACCCGGCAAAATATGCGAATGCATATCTGCACCGATTACCGAAAAATTAATTTCAGGTTCTTTGCGCTTCTTTTTAAATAGTCCAAACAAAATTATTTCCCGTGGTATTGTGTTTCATAATAAGACTGGTAGCTTCCTGAAGTAACGTTAATAAGCCATTCTTCGTTTGCTAAGTACCAATCTACCGTTTTTTCTAGTCCTTCTTCAAATTGCAAACTCGGTACCCAGTCTAATTCCTTTTGCAATTTAGTAGAATCTATTGCATAACGCAAATCGTGTCCCGCTCTATCCGTTACAAAAGTAATCAGTTTTGCAGATTCACCCTCTTTCCGATTTAACTTTCTATCCATTATTTCACATAATAACTGAATCAAATCAATATTTTTCCATTCATTATGTCCGCCTATATTAAAGGTTTCTCCAGTTTTTGCGCCGTGAAAAATTACATCAATTGCCCTCGCATGATCTTCTACCCAAAGCCAATCGCGTATATTTTCTCCCTTTCCATATACAGGAACTGGTTTATTATTTTTTATGTTATTTATGGCTAAAGGTATTAATTTCTCTGGAAAGTGGTGAGAGCCGTAATTATTTGAGCAATTTGAAATTACACAATCTAACCCATAGGTATCGTGGTAAGCACGCACAAAGTGATCTGAGCTAGCTTTAGATGCCGAATAAGGGCTATGGGGATCGTAAGCAGTGGTTTCGGTAAACATTCCTTCTGCGCCTAATGCGCCATACACCTCGTCTGTACTTACGTGATAAAATCTTTTTTTGTCATATTTTCCTTTCCAGTATTCTCTCGCTGCATTTAAAAGGTTAACGGTACCAATTACATTGGTTATCACAAAAGCGCTGGGGTCTGCAATAGATCGGTCAACATGAGATTCTGCAGCCAAATGGATAACAGCATCAAAATTTTCAGATTGAAAAATCTGATTTATTTGTTTTGCATCGGTAATATCGGCCTTTATAAATTTATAATTCGGCAAATGCTCTACATCTTTCAGGTTTGCCAAATTACCAGCATAGGTTAGTGCGTCGAGATTTACGATTTGATAATTTGGGTAGTTCAATAAAAACCTACGCACCACATGCGAACCAATAAATCCTGCTCCTCCTGTAATTAAAACTTTGTTCATTTTATCGTTGTTTTGGCAAACCTAAATCATTTGCAATAGCTGCCATGTTTTTATTAAATGTTTTACTCAGCAATTTATTTAAATCCTCTTTTAAGTCGAACTGTAAATCTACGTGCAATTTTTCGAATTTCTTTAGCGTTACAAGCACCGATTTTACAAAAAAAATGGCGAATAAGTGCTCATAATTTTTAAAAGATGAAAACACCCGTGATTTAAATTCAGTTTTGGTATGATTTAATAAAAATATCCTTAATTCTACTTCTTCATAATTTGCTTTAGTAACTTTCAAAAAATGATTGATCGATTTTATACTTTTACGCAAGTTCATTAGCACATCTTTTGCGTTAGCAAGATCTTTATCCGTAGTTATTATTTCTTCTTTTAGTTTGTCTATACGCTCATTTAAATTCGTTTCATCTTCGAGTAATAAAAAATGCAAATGTTCGGTAAGTACTTTATCTTTTGCAACCAAGCGGAGCAAGAGTTTATCCTTTTCTTTTTGTGGCAATGCCAGAATTTCGACCTTTAGTTCTTTATGCTCGCTTAGCCTCATTTAAAAAGGATTATCTCTTAAATATTGTTCCCACTTCCAAGCCGATTTCATCATCTCATTAATGCCTAACCCTGCTGTCCAACCTAAAACCTCGTTGGCAAGTCTAACATCACCAAAAGTTTGTTCGATATCACCTTCTCTTCTCTTCCCTATGGTAAACTTCAATTTTTCACCAGTTGATTGTTCAAAAGCATTTATAATTTCTAGAACGGAAGTGCCTTTCCCGGTTCCAATGTTAAATACTTCATAATTTTTACCTACCTCTTTTTCTAGTCGCTTTATAGCCGAAACATGGGCTTTGGCTAAATCGACTACATGGATATAATCGCGAATGGCTGATCCGTCTGGTGTATTATAATCATCACCATAAACCGTAATCGCAGCACGTTTGCCAATTGCAGATTGGGTGATAAATGGAACCAAATTTTGAGGTATGCCAATAGGAAGTTCTCCAATTAAAGCGCTGTCGTGGGCACCAACAGGATTAAAATATCTTAAAACTATAACTTTTAACTCCGGACTAACCGAGCAGGTTTCTTGAAGAATTTCTTCTGCAATTTGTTTGGTGTTGCCATAGGGTGATTCTGCCTTTTTTACGGGTGCGCTTTCGGTTACAGGAAGCACATCGGGCTGACCATATACGGTACATGACGATGAAAACACCAACTTAATCGTACTATTGAATGCAGTTAAAAGATTAATCAAACTATAGAAATTATTTCGGTAATATTTTAAAGGGTGTTGAACTGATTCGCCAACAGCTTTAAATGCTGCAAAATGAATTATTCCGGTAATGTCTGGGTGGCTTTCTACAAAAGCTTTCAATTGCTTTTCTTCGCACAAATCGAGCCTTACAAATTCAGGTCGTTTACCTGTAATTTTTTCGATCTGATCTAAAATTTTAATGTCAGAATTAGATAAATCGTCTACAATTACGACTTCATATCCAGCATTAAAAAGCTCTACAACGGTATGAGAACCGATATATCCTGTACCTCCGGTAACGAGTATCTGTGACATTATTTATTATAGGTTTTAAAATCTTTGTGGTCGGTATTAATCAGCGCTTCTTTTGGTAAGGATTTAAAATACTCATAGGTAATTTTTAGTCCCTCGGCCCTATTCACTTTTGGCTCCCAATTAAGCAAGGCCCTTGCTTTGGTAATATCTGGCCTACGCTGTTTGGGATCATCAACAGGTAAATCTTTAAGCACAAGTTTCTGACTTGTTCCCGTAAGTTTAATAATTTCTTCTCCAAATTCTTTAATGGTAATTTCATCGGGGTTACCAATATTTACAGGCTGAGCATAATCGCTAAATAATAATCTATAAATTCCTTCCACCAAATCATCCACATAGCAGAATGAACGGGTTTGACTTCCATCCCCAAAAACGGTAAGGTTTTCGCCGCGAAGGGCTTGACCAATAAAAGCAGGCAGCACACGTCCATCATTAAGACGCATACGTGGGCCATAGGTGTTAAATATCCTAACTATTCTTGTTTCCAAACCATGAAAGGTATGGTACGCCATGGTTATAGCTTCTTGGAAACGTTTAGCCTCGTCGTATACTCCACGAGGGCCAACTGGGTTTACATTGCCCCAATATTCTTCGGGTTGCGGGTTAACACTTGGGTCGCCATACACTTCTGAAGTAGAAGCGATAAGCATGCGTGCATTTTTATTCCGAGCCAAACCGAGTAGATTATGTGTTCCTAAAGAACCTACCTTTAAGGTTTGAATAGGAATTTTTAGGTAGTCGATCGGACTTGCGGGAGAGGCAAAATGCAAGATATAATCTAGTTTGCCGGGCACATACACAAATTTAGAAACATCGTGGTTATAAAATTCAAAGTTTTCTAACTTAAATAAATGTGCAATATTTTGCAGGTCGCCGGTAATTAAATTATCCATGGCGATTACATGGAAATCTTCTTTAATAAAGCGATCGCATAAATGTGAGCCTAAAAATCCGGCAGCACCTGTTATTAATACTCTTTTACGTTCCATTATTCGGAAATTAGTTTTCGGCCAATACTATTATAATAGTAGCCTAGGTCGATCATTTTTTGTAGATCGAACAGATTACGCCCATCAAAAATTACTTTGTTTTTTAAAATTCCCTCCATTCTTTCGAAATCAGGATTACGGAATACTGACCATTCTGTAGCAATTAAGAGTGCATCTGCATTTTCTAGGGCTTCGTATTGATTACTGGTAAAAATGATTTTATCGCCCAAGATGGCTTTTACATTTTCCATGGCTTCGGGGTCAAATGCACTAATCGTTGCACCGTGTTTAAGGAGTTCATCAATAATATATAATGCTGGTGCTTCACGAATATCGTCGGTTTCTGGCTTAAAGGCCAATCCCCACAGCGCAAAGTGCCTTCCTTTGATATCATTTTTATAATATTTTAAAATTTTATCGGCCAAAACTATTTTCTGGCGTTCATTAACGTCCATTACAGCTTTCAGAATCTGAAAGTCGTACTGATGTGCACTTGCCGCAATAGAAAGTGCTTGAACATCTTTCGGAAAGCAACTTCCACCATAGCCAATACCTGGAAAAAGAAACCGTTTACCAATTCGACCATCAGCACCAATACCTTTTCGTACCGCATCAACATCGGCACCTACGATTTCACAAAGGTTAGCGATTTCGTTCATAAAGGTAATTTTTGTGGCTAAAAATGAATTCGCTGCATATTTGGTAAGTTCTGAAGAGCGCTCATCCATGAAGAATATGGGATTACCCTGACGAACATAGGGCGCATACAATTCGGCCATTAGTTTTTGTGCCTTTTCGCTTCGGGTTCCTACCACCACACGATCAGGTTTCATAAAGTCGTCTACCGCTACTCCTTCACGTAAAAATTCAGGGTTAGATACTACATCTATTTCTATGGAAGTATTTTCTTTAAAAACGGCTTGTACTTTATCAGCAGTTCCAACTGGGACCGTAGATTTATTCACGATTACCTTATACTCGGTAACGAGTTTAGAAATGTCTTTCGCGGCGCCCAAAATGTACGATAAATCGGCCGCACCGTCGCCACCTGGGGGGGTTGGCAAGGCCATAAATATAATTTGAGCTTCTTTTACAGCATGGGCTAAGTCGGTAGTAAAGGATAAACGATCTTGCGCAATGTTTCGATGAAATAAAACATCTAAGCCTGGCTCGTAAATGGGCACTTCGCCATTTATCATTTTTTGCACTTTAGCTTCGTTAATATCTACGCATATTACCGTATTACCTGTTTCTGCCAAGCATGTTCCCGTTACCAATCCTACATATCCAGTTCCAATTACAGCTATCTTCATCTACTTATTTGTTTTTATATGAAGGTTTTAATTTTAATCATTTATCTTCGAAACGAAGATAAGAAATTAACATTCAAAATGATTTGGATTTATACAATTGGGGTTACTTTATTTACTATAGTCACTAAAATAGCATCACTATTTCACCAAAAAGCAAAATTATTTAACGAAGGAAGAAAAAATGTTTTTAATGAAATACAAATTAAGATCAATGCGAATGACCGTCCGATTTGGTTTCATTTTGCTTCATTAGGTGAATTTGAACAAGGCAGACCGGTACTGGAGTGTATCAAATTAAAATATCCGACAGAAAAAATAGTGATTACTTTTTTTTCACCTTCGGGTTTCGAGATTCGTAAAAATTATGCTGGAGCAGATGGTATTTTTTATCTCCCGATAGATACTTTGGCCAATGCAAAAAGATTTATCGATTTAGTAAACCCTCAGCTTGCCATTTTTACAAAATATGAGTTTTGGTTTAATTACTTTAACGAATTGCATGCTAAACATATTCCTTTATACTTGATTTCTGGGATTTTTAGACCGAATCAAGCTTTTTTTAAGTGGTATGGGGAGTTTTATCGAAAAATGTTGGCCTGCGTTACCCATTTTTTTGTTCAGAATGAAGAAAGTGTGCTATTATTAAACGGCATAGGAATTACTGAAGTGAGCTTAAGTGGGGATACACGTTTTGATCGGGTTTTCGAAAATGCTGCTTCACCAAAGAAGATTACTGAAGTAGAAGCATTTTGTGGCGATTCACCAGTTTTTATAGCTGGTAGTACGTGGTTGGCGGATGAGAAAATATTGATTAGTTTAACAGAAAAGCAGCGAGATTGGAAATTTATTATTGCACCCCACGAAGTTGATGAGGGTCATATTCAGGAGATTGAAAGGTTATTTTCTAATTCTACACGGTTTTCAGTTCTCAGTTCCAAGTTAACCGCTCATCAAATTCCAAATTCCAAACTCCAAACCCTTATTATCGATAATATTGGAATGCTCTCTTCTCTTTATCAATATGGGACAATAGGGTATATTGGAGGTGGTTTTGGGGTTGGTATACATAATACCCTAGAGGCTGCAGCATTCGGATTGCCCGTAATTTTTGGGCCAAAATATGATAAATTTCAAGAAGCAAAAGATTTAATTGCCATTGGTGCAGCTAAAAGTGTTGCTACTGAGGCTGAACTTATTACCGCATTTGAGCATTTTACAGCAAATGAAAAAGCAGCTGCCAATGCGAAAGATTATGTAGAGAAAAAGAGAGGGGCTACGGAGAAGATTATAAATATGATTTTGCCATCACTGCCAAAGCTTCAATAAACTTTGGATGATCATTCAAACTTTCTACCAATTGCACATGCTCACCGCCTAATGCCCTAAATTCTTCGTGATACTCGAAAGTAATTTCGTAAAGGGTTTCTAGGCAGTCGGCCACAAAAGCCGGACTAAATACCAACAAACGTTTCTTTCCTTCTGAGGCAAGTTTTTTTAGCACATCGGTTGTATAGGGCTGCACCCAAGGCTCTTTACCTAAGCGCGACTGGAAACATACGGTATAATTTTCTTTTGCAATACCCAATTCTTGTGCGAGTAAGCGTGCTGTATCATGACCCTGTGCCGAATAACAAAACTTGTTCGTATCGTTTAACGTTTGGCAACAATCTTTATTCTTTAAGCAATAATTACCTGTATGATCGCATTTTAGGAGTTGTCTTTCCGGTAAACCGTGGAAGCTAAAAAGTACATGATCATAGGTCTCGGGGTGATGTTTACGTGCATTTTCTGCAAATACTTCGATCATTAATTTATTATCGTGAAAAGAATTCACGAAAGTAATTGGCGGTATAGTTTGCCACTTTGAGACCAATTCCATTACCAATTGCATTACCGACCCGGTGCTTGCCGAAGCGTATTGTGGAAACATGGGAATAACCTTAATACTTTCGACCAATCCTTCTTTAAGCTTTTTTAACGCACTTTCGATGGAAGGATTTTGATAGCGCATGGCTAATTCTACGTGATATTCTTCGCCCAATTTCTCTTGCAATAGTTTGGCTTGGATTTTACTATAATATAAAAGTGGTGATCCGTTTTCGTTCCAAATTTCTTTGTATAATTTCGAAGTTTTAGGGCTGCGAAATGGGACGATAATTCCTTTAACCAAGAGTGTTCTATTGAATTTAGGAATATCAATTACCCGCTCATCCATCAAAAATTGATCGAGATATTTCTTTACATCTTTTACTTCGGCACTATCAGGTGTACCAAGGTTGACCAATAAAATGCCCTTCTTTGCCATAGTTGTTATAAACGTAGTTTAAATTCTTAAAGATTTTCCAGTTGAGTTTTTACTTTTTCCATGAGCCACATGGGTGTTGATGTTGCACCACAAATACCAATTTTATCGTTTGGAGAAAACCAATTAGAATCTAATTCTTCTTCATTAGAAATAAAGTAAGAATTGTCATTGTATTTTTTGCAAACATCAAAGAGTACTTTGCCGTTAGACGACTTCTTTCCTGAAACGAAAATAATTTTATCAAAACCGGCTACAAATTGCTCAAGTTCTTCGTAGCGATTAGAAACTTGTCGGCAAATGGTATCATTCGCTTTTACATCATAGCCGCGATGCAACAATTCGTCTTTAATTTGATAAAATTTGTCGACGCTTTTTGTAGTCTGACTATAGAGCGTAAATTTATTTGGAAGGTCTAATGTATCGAGTTCAGCAATATCTTGAAAAACAATAGCATTACCATTTGTTTGTCCCTGTAAACCGATTACTTCGGCATGCCCATGTTTACCAAAAATTAAAATTTGTTCGTCATCGTCATGGGAATTCTTAATTCGGTTTTGAAGTTTTAACACAACCGGACAAGAGGCATCAATTAGGGTTAAATTATTATTTAGCGCAAGTTCGTAGGTGGATGGTGCCTCTCCATGCGCACGAATGAGTACCCTTTCGTTTTGTAATTTGCTAAGCTGTTCATGATCGATGATGCGTAATCCTTTTTTCTTTAAACGCAATACTTCTTCATCGTTATGTACTATATCTCCGAGACAGTATAAATAATCTTCCTGATCGAGAATATCTTCGGCCATATCTATGGCATACACCACTCCAAAGCAGAAACCTGATGATTTATCTATTGTTACGGTTAAATTATATCCCATAATACGGTTACTATCGATTGCAAAAATACGTAAAAAGAGTATCAGAAGCTATAAGCTATAAACATATTTACAACATAAATTTAAACAGGCTCTAGGCTTAACCTGCCTTTTGCGATTGTTTTGAAATCGAATTCTCATAATGTTTATTATATTCGCTTTTTAGCAATTGTAAGCTAATGTATTCTTCGGCTTCCCAAGGTGTTAAATAGGCTTCTGCCTTGGGCTTACGATGCTGAAGGTAGTCGATTAAAATTGCGGAGAAGACAACCTGGAATTTCTTTTTTGAAGCGTTAATTATTTGTAACACTCCTTTTTCGAAGTTAATGTTAGCGGTATGGCTAGACCTTATTTTGCCTTGTGGGAAAATTAAAACTAAATTTTTCGGATCATCTAATAAACTACCTGCATAATGTAAAGTTGTGATCACATCTTTTCCTTTACTTTCGGGGGCAAAGGCTCCAAAATATTTCAAATAGTTAATCTGTTGATAGTCGTTACTGGCAACTAAAATGTAGAACTGTTTTTTAAAAACTTTCTTATTTAATTGAAACAGCATAAAGCCATCCCACCAACTGAAGCGGTTTGCCAATACCAAAACCGCCTCATCTTGCTTAATGGTTATATCACTATAATTAAATCCTGAGAAATATTTTTTAAAGATGTAGTCAAAATACCACGCATAACATTTAGATATAAAACCGTATTTACGTGGACTATACATTTAGGAAAATTGCAAAAAAATACGGGTAAATGCAAACCTAACTTAAATACACCCGATCTTCTTCGCCATCCACATCCAAAACCACATCAACATGTTCTTTTAAAATGGTGGCCAATTGAAGGCCTACAAAATCTGTGGCAATAGGGAATATTTTATGGCTCCTATCTACCAAAACAACGGTACGAATTCTTTTGTGTGGTGTATTTAGGAAAACTCCTAGTCCATACGTTAGGGTTTTGCCGCTATTTAACACATCATCAACCAAAATAATTACTTTACCTGTCCATTCGCTTTCTGGCAAATCGGTTTTGGCTACCAGTTTACTGTTTAATTTTTCTAGATCTACACGAAGGAGGGTGACTTTAAAATCGGCGATTTTCTCCAACACAGCCTTTAACCGAAGCGCTAGTTTATATCCTCTATCCCAAATACCAGCTAATATCACTTCTTTCTCTTCTAAATTATCTTCTAAAATCTGATAGGCAATACGATTGATCTTTTGCGCAATTTGATTTTTATCGAGAACAAGTACGTGTGATTCGGCCATTGGTTACAAATTTAAAAAATATTTTTGTTTTCATGCAACGTTTCGATAGGTGTGTTTGTCTAATGATTATAAACCTTATCAAAATTTTATGAATCTAAAATCAACTTTAGTCCTAATTGCCCTTCTTACCCTCAATACCTTCCTTGTTAAAGCGCAAGACAGTAAAAATGTTTCCGTTAAAAATTTTAATGGAATATCCGTAAGTAGTGGTATCGATCTTTATCTTACTCAAGGTGCTACCGAAAGTTTAACTATTAAAGGTAGAAATGATGTAATCGAGAACGTTATCGTCGAACAAAATGGCAGCGATGTTGCGATTAAATACAAAAGTGGAATGAACTGGAGTAGCTTATTCCGAGACCAAAGTATTAAAGTGTATATAAATTATAAAACCCTAAAGCGTTTAGCTGCTTCAGGAGGTTCTGATGTATATACACAGAACACCTTAAAAAGTGATAGGCTAAGTTTAACGGCCAGTGGAGGTTCTGATTTAAAACTGGCGTTAACGTGTAAAGATTTAAGTCTTAATAGTAGTGGTGGTAGCGATACTGAACTTAGCGGTAGCGCCGAAAATTTTAAGGTATCTGCGAGTGGTGGTAGCGATGTAAATGCTTTTAACTTTCCTGTAAATTACGCGCAAGCGAACGTTAGTGGGGGAAGTGATGCGAATCTCTTTGTAAATAAAATGTTAGAGGCCGCTGCAAGTGGAGGATCGGATGTTAATTATAAAGGAAGTGCCTCGTTAAAGAAAACAAGCAATTCAAAAAGTGGTGATGTAACTCACGTAAGATAATTTTAAGTTTTAGTTTTAGTTTAAAAGCCAATATTGTATGCGATATTGGCTTTTTTGTACAAAGTTAAGCCTTTGGATACGGATAATACACAAAATTTGCTCCCTCGGGCACTACAACAAAAACGCACATATAGCTCTCTGGTTTTTTATAGCTTTTTAAGAAATGTTCTTTCTTATCGGGATGAATAATTCCTTTTTGAATAAATTCTTCCAACGTTGAAGCCTGAATACTCCAATCGGTATTAAGATCTGTGCGATTTAAAATCAGCTCGCCAATGCTTACCTCGTGTTGGTGGGCAATAAATATTGGAAAAGAGGATATACCTTCGACCATGATTTCGATGGCTACTTCTTTTATCGAATCGGCATAGAAAGTTAGATCTTTCTCTAAACTCACTAGCGGACTTTTCTTTGGTTCTTTAGGTTTGTTATCCCCATCTTCGTTGAGGTTACCTAATAATTCTTCTGCATTCATTCCGTAACTTAATAAGCGTTTTTGTTAACGCAATTTTAATAATACAACATTTTCTACATGTTGGGTGTGCGGAAACATGTCTACTGGTTTAATCCGAACCACCTCGTATTTTTCTTTTAAAAGGGCAAGATCCCGTGCTTGTGTAGCCGCATTACAACTGACATACACAATTTTTTCGGCCTCCATTTCAAGTAATCGCTCTACTACATCGGCATGCATGCCGGCCCTTGGCGGATCTGTGATGACCACATCAGGCTTGCCGTGTTCGGTAATAAAATGACCTGTTAAAATCTCTTTCATATCACCCGCATAGAAAATGGTGTTTTCTATGCCATTTAACTTAGCATTAAATTTAGCATCTTCAATTGCAGTAGGCACATATTCAATCCCTACAACTTGCTTCACGCTACTGGCTACAAAGTTAGCGATGGTTCCTGCCCCTGTATATAAATCGTACACCAATTCATCGCCCTTAAAATCAGCGAATTCTTTAGTTATTTTATAAAGTTCGTATGCTTGATCGGAATTGGTTTGATAAAAAGATTTTGCACCAATTTTAAATTTAACTACTGCATCTTTTGACCCTCCTATCTGCATTTGTTCAAATATATGATCTCTTCCCGAATAGGTGATCACATCTTGATCGAAAATTGTATCGTTTTTCTTTTGGTTAACGATATAAAGTAGCGCAGTTATTTCTGGAAAGGAAATTTTTAAATATTCCATTAATCCGTCTATTTGCTCCTGTTCGGCATAGGCAAAAACCACCACCACCATTACTTCCCCTGTTGATGATGTTCTGATAATTAGATTTCGCAAAGCACCCTCGTGATTTCGTAAATCGTAAAAACTTAAGTTGTGCTTTAAAGCATAATCGCGAACCGATAAACGCAAACCGTTACTTGGTTCGGCTTGCAAATAACAATGCTCTATATTTAAAATTTTATCGAAACGTAGAGGAACATGAAAACCCAAAGCATTCATTTCTCTTCCTTCATCTTCGAAATTCATATCATTGGCATCTAGCCATCTTTTATTCGAAAAGGTATATTCGAGTTTATTGCGATAGTATTTATTAACCGCAGAACCTAAAATTGGCTCCATGTTACTGGTATCAATTTTAGCTAAGCGTTGCAAGGCCGCTTCTACATTTTTCTGTTTAAACCGTAATTGGGCTTCATAATCCATATGTTGCCATTTACAGCCTCCACATGTCCCGAAATGACTACAGAAGGGATCTACACGATTTGCTGATTTCGTTTGCAGGTTCTCGATTACGGCTTCAGCAAAATTTTTTTTCTTTTTCACTATGCGCACATCAACTACATCCCCAGGAACAGCCTTATCCACAAAAACTACCAATTCATCGGCTTTGCCAACCCCTTTACCTTCTTCGGCGATATCAATAATGCTTAATCCTGCAATTCGCATGGGCTCTGCATTTCTTCTGTTTCTACTCATTGGTGCAAATATACAGAAAATGGATTTGAGAATGTGCTAATTTGGTAATGTGCTAACTGGCTACTTAAAAGCAAAAGATATTCCCTCTGAGTTCGAAATACTCAGCTGGCCGAACAATTAAATAGCATTCTTACTTTCCAAAAATTCTGAGGATAAATCCAAATAAACCTTGTACTAAATTAAAATCTACATCAAATTGTTCATCCACGTTTACAGAAATCTCTAACGTTTCTTTGCTCATGATAATGCTTATTAAGCAAATATACAATAAAATATACCAAATACCAAAATAGTATATAGTATATTTTTCTTAAAGACAAGAATGTGAAAGATTATTTCATTTTACCTTTGTCAAAATTTAAAGATTGTCAAAGTGTATACTACAACGCGGCCTTCACCAAATAAGGTAATAGTTCTTTCTGAAAAGTCACGAAGTTTTTCCTTACGTCGGCATCACTAACTGAGGTAAAAGCGAATGAAAAAACAATACTTTTACTTGCTTTTAGTAAAAAGGCCAAGCCTCCCCTACGTGCTGGATTTCTCTTAAAGTGATCAAGTTCTAAATAGGCAGAGAGCAACAACGCTTCGAGCTGGTCAGAAAGGTGTTTTAAAAACTCTTGAGAGTTTGCATTTTCGCGCACAAAATCCCAACCTATAAATTCGTTACAAACTGTATACGACAATCTGCAGGTTTTCATCACCAAAGCTTTTAAATGCTCTTCCTCATCTGCATACTGCACCTTGTTGCTCAAAATTTCGTGTAGGTTGATGTCTAAATAATCCATCAGGATGGCATCTAAAACCTGTTCTTTGCTATCGAAATATTTGTAAATAGTGGCTTTGGCTATTCTTGCTTTTTTAGCAATCTCATTTACACTGGTTTTATGGTAACCATATTTTCTGAACAGCTCTTTAGCAGCTCTAAGAATGCTTTCTTTTATTTTTTCTGGTTCCATTAATTAATTACTTGGAGAGTAGAGCTTGTTACAATGACCGTATATCGTTTTAACGAAGTTTTGGCTGGGGCTTTCACCGGACTTCCATCGTATAGTGAATATTTTGCACCCGAAACAGGGTCAGTTGCCGTTAGATTAGGGTCGTCGGGTATAATTGCGTTCTTTTGTTCGGGGTTTACGGTACTACAACGATCAAAAGCTATATATGCGTTATCAGCCCGTCTATAGATAATTAACCCTGCAATACCATATCCAGTTATACTCACTGCACCACCTGCAGTACTTAGCCTACTTAATCGAGGATCTGTTATAGGAGAGCTAAAATTTACAGGTATATCGGGCAAATAGCTATTTTCTTTAGCACAAGCCGTGCTAAGCAACAACATCATCATCAAACCTACATGCCTGTTTTTCATTAGATCACTACTGTTTTGTATTGTTTTAAGAATCGTACATCATTCTCGGAGAACAAACGAAGATCTTTTATTTCGAATTTTAAATTTGCAATTCTTTCAATGCCCATTCCGAAGGCAAAGCCGCTATACTTTTTTGAATCGATACCACAATTATCTAGAACATTCGGATCTACCATTCCGCATCCTAAGATCTCTACCCATCCGCTGTATTTGCACATTTGACAACCTGCACCCTTACAAATGGTACAAGAAATATCCATTTCGGCCGATGGCTCAGTAAACGGGAAATAAGAGGGGCGGAAACGCACCTTAGTACCTTCGCCATATAATTCTTGAACGAAATAAAACAAAGTTTGTTTTAAATCGGCAAAAGAAACATTTTCATCTACATATAAACCTTCTACTTGATGAAAGAAGCAATGCGCTCTGGCAGAAATGGCTTCGTTACGATACACTCTACCTGGCATTAATGCTCTAAACGGAGGCTGTCCGGCTTCCATCATTCTTACTTGTACAGATGAGGTATGGGTACGCAGGGCAATGTCGCCATTTTCGCCTCCTTTTTTAATGAAGAAAGTATCTTGCATATCTCTTGCCGGATGTTCTTCTGGGAAGTTTAAGGCTGAAAAGTTATGCCAATCGTCTTCAATCTCTGGACCTTCAGCAACACTAAATCCAAGTTTATTGAAAATTTCGATAATTTCTCTTCGCACCAATGCCAGAGGATGGCGTGCGCCAACTTCGAAGCCTTCGCCAGGTAGGGTTAGGTCTAATCCTGATTCTTCAGTCTTAAGTATAGAGGCTGCTAGTGTTTCATTCAAACCTGCATACTTTGCTTCTGCAAGTTGCTTAAACTCGTTCAAAACCTTACCTAAAACACGTTTCTCTTCTGGCGAAACTGCTTTAAACTGATCAAAAATATCCTTGATAATTCCTTTTGTACCTAAAAAACGAATTCTGAATTGCTCCAACTCATCTGCATTCGACGTATCAAATGCATTGATCTCTGCGCTGTACTGTGTGATCTGCTCTTGTAACATGCGTCAAATATACTGCAATTAATAGAAACCTCATAGTCATAGTGCCACGCAAATAGGTAATAGCTTACTTCAAATTGGCATTAAAATAATCGATCGTTTCTTTTAAAACCAAATCTATATTTCCAGATTTAGAGAATTCGTGATCTGCTCCTGCAACTTGAACAAACTTATTTGGCACACCTAAGCTATTCAGCTTGGCAGTAAAAGCATCGAATGTGGCCCGGTTTTGCTTCGGCAGTCCACCTACATCATTAAGCTCCGGAAAAATCGTCAGGGTAGGTATTTTTTGGCTCGCATTTGCCACATATAGTGGGCTTATAGCACGATAATAGATGTCTGTGGTTGGTCCAACTTCATAACCGGTATACCGGTATCCTGCTTCGAGAACGCCTGCTGGAAGTAAGAAATTATAAAAAGGGATATCAATAAAGGTTTGATCTAAAGCGCCAGCCAAATTGGCAATAGCTTTTACTTTGCCGGCATTAAGCGCATCATACCCGTATAATAAAGACAAGGTGGCGCCCGCACTATGTCCGGCGAGGCCAAGCTTAGTTTCGCTAACCTGCCATTCTTTAGCGTTAGATAAGACATAATTTACTATTGTTGAAATATCGGTTACTTGATCTTTAATCTTAACCGCACTTTCCATATGTTTAACTGGTGTATCGTATAAACCTGTTGCATCAACTAGTCTGTAATTTACATTAAGCACTGCAAAATTTGCTCTAACCAATTCTTTAACTAAGAATGTAAAATCGCTTTTATCACCTGATATAAAACTGCCTCCATGTATAAAAATAATCACTTTTGTGGAAGAAGAACGGTTTGCAGGAAGATAAACATCCATTTTTTGAGAAGAGGAATTCCCGTAAGAAACATCCAATAGCGTTTGCGCTTCCACTTTTATGACCGGATCGGTAATTACTGGTGAATCCTTTTTACAAGATGGTAAAGAAATTCCGAGGAATAACAGAATAAGGGCGAATTTAAAGATTGATTTCATTTGATAAATTGCTGTAATTTTATAACGTTGGAAAGTTGTAATGTTTTGATTGGCGATGCAAATTGTTCAGTAATCATTTTTTCTGATGAGATTAAACATCCAGCACCTTCAAACGTTTCAACTTTCCAACATTTGAACGATAAACGACTCGATTTTCTCGGTATTACTTTATTACCCCTAGCTCTTTTCCCACTTTCGTAAACGCCGCGATCGCTTTATCCAAGTGATGTTGTTCGTGCCCGGCCGATAACTGTACACGTATCCTAGCTTTCCCTTGTGCAACAACTGGATAGAAAAATCCGATAACATAAATACCTTCATCTAGCATTTTAGCGGCAAAAGTTTGCGCTATTTTGGCATCATAAAGCATTACTGGTACTATTGGATGAAATCCAGGTTTAATATCGAACCCAGCAGCAGTCATCTTCTCGCGGAAGTATTTAGTATTTCTCTCAAGTTTATCACGAAGTGCCGTGGTTTCAGATAGCATATCTAATACTGCGATAGATGCGCCTGCGATTGCCGGAGCTAGGGTATTGGAAAATAAATATGGGCGAGAGCGCTGACGAAGCATGTCAATAATTTCTTTTTTACCCGATGTAAATCCGCCAGATGCGCCACCTAATGCTTTCCCTAATGTGCCTGTAATGATATCTATGCGATCTATCACATTAAAATGTTCGTGTGTTCCTCTTCCAGTTTTACCAATAAAACCAGTACAATGCGACTCATCAATCATCACTAATGCTTCATATTTATCGGCCAGATCGCAAATTTTATCTAGAGGTGCTACAGAACCATCCATAGAAAATGAGCCATCGGTTACAATAATTCTATGCCTGCAATTTTTCGCTGCAATTAATTGTTGTTCCAAATCTTCCATATCGGCATTCTTATAGCGAAAACGTTGTGCTTTACACAAGCGAACACCATCGATAATAGATGCATGATTTAATTCATCGGAAATAATTGCATCTTCTGCATTAAATAAAGGCTCGAAAACACCACCATTCGCATCAAAAGCAGCTGCATATAAAATGGTATCTTCTGTGCCTAAAAAATTAGAAATCTTTGCTTCTAGTTCTTTATGCACGCTTTGTGTGCCGCAAATAAATCGAACAGACGACATGCCGTAGCCGTAATCATCTATCGCTTGCTTTGCCGCAGCAATAACTTTTGGATGAGAAGACAAGCCTAAATAATTATTAGCACAGAAATTTATCACTTCAGCTCCGCTACTTATTTTAATATCGGCACCTTGTGGGGTAATAATTATACGCTCACGTTTATATAATCCTGCGTTCTCTATTTCTTCCAGTTCTTTTTGTAAAACCGGCTGTAATGTTTTAAACATATTTATTTTTTTGATGCAACCATTTAACCTTTAAAATCGTTCTACAAAGATATAAATTACCTGTTAACAAACTTTAACAGTTTATATACGTTAAATGGCTATGTATATTTTAACTTTAACCTCCATATGAAGAAACTCGCTCTTTCAATTTTGCTTTGCTTGGCCATTTCTATAGCCGCAGTAGCGCAATTTCAAATTAGTGGTAAAATTACCGAGACTAATGGAGAACCCATACCCTTTGCCTCTATATATATCAAAAACTCGAATAAAGGAATCTCAGCCAATGCTGATGGTGTTTACAAGTTCACTGCAGAAAAGGGAACGATCACGCTTATCTTTAAAGCAATCGGATTTAAAACCGTAGAACGCAACATAATGGTGAGCACTAATATAATAGCAAATCAAATTTTAACAGTTGAAAGTTACTCGTTAAATAGTGTTACTATCCGTTCAGATGCGGAAGATCCAGCGTATGCAATTATTAGAAAAGCCGTTCGAGAACGAAAAAATCATTTAAATGAAGTTAATGCTTTTACGACCGATGTTTACATCAAGGGTTTACAAAAATTGGTAGGTGCACCCAAGAAATTTTTTGGCGTGGATATTCAAAAAGAACTAGAGTTAGATACAAATAGAAAGGGAATTTTATACCTCTCTGAATCGCAATCTGCCTTTAGCTTTCAGCGACCAAATAAAATCAAGGAAGAGATGGTGTCTTCTAAAGTATCGGGCCGAAATAATGCTTTTAGTTACAACAAGGCTTCTGATATGATTATTAATTTCTACGAGAATTTATTACTTGAAGGAAGTGGTTTAAGTTCGCGCAGTTTTGTATCGCCCATCGCAGATAACGCTTTATTTTATTACCACTATAAACTTTTGGGCATCACGCATGAAAACGGAATAACAATTAATAAAATAGAGGTTACCCCTCGCCGGAAAAACGATCCTGCTTTTAGAGGAGTGGTTTACATTGCTGATGACAGTTGGAGACTAATGGGCACAAATCTGTATTTAACCGAAGATGCTGGAATTAATTTTGTAGACACCTTAAACATTAGTCAAGATTTTAACAAGGTTGAAAATACTTATTTACCCTCAACAATGAAATTTCAATTTAAGGGCAACGTATTTGGTTTTAAATTTGAAGGGTATTATGTAAGTATTTTTAACAATTACAACATTCATCCCAATTTTCCGAAGAAATATTTTACGGCTGAAATTCTAAAGATAACTAAGGCAGTGAACAAAAAGGATTCTTTATATTGGATGAATAATAGACCGATTCCTTTAACAGATGAAGAAAAATTAGATTATCGCAAGAAAGATAGCATAGCCTTATTAAAAACCACAAAACCGTATTTGGATTCATTAGAGAAGGCCAACAACAAGTTCGGTGTTGGTAAATTTATCGTGAGAGGACATAATTTCAACAATCGATACGCTAAAACCTACATCCATTTAGATGCGTTATTAAGTTCGGTATATTACAATACTGTTGAGGGGCTTGGGCTTAAATATGGTGCAAGTTTTGGAAAAACGCTCGACGAACAACGCAGTTTTAGTATTCGTCCTCAAATAAGATATGGTTTTTCTAACCATATTTTTACAGCTAATTTAACTGGAACCTATCTTTACAACCGTTTAAAACGTGCAAGTGTAAGCGGAGGCTTTGGCTCGACAATAGACGATCTTAATTCATACGGCACCATGAGTGTGCGTTCCAATGCAATTAATAGTTTGTTGTTTGAAACTAACCTTGCAAAATTTTACAAGCAAGAATTTGCAACAATTAATACAGTAAGGGAGCTGGCCGATGGTTTACAAGGCTCCTTAAGTGTAAACTACGCTAAAAATTCCACGTTAGAAAATACAAGCTCCTTTAAGATTAGAGATATAAAAGATAGAGCATTTACTTCCAATAACCCGTTTACACCCACGGTAGAAAGCCCCTTGTTTCCTACTTATAGTTCATTTAATTTGAATGCAAGCTTAACCTATACGATCGGGCAACGCTACACCACCACGCCTTATGCAAAAAGGTACGAAGCATCTAAATATCCACGTTTTAACTTAAACTATAGAAAAGGCTTTAAAGGCGTGCTCGATAGTGATGTGGATTATGATTTTCTAGGATTTGAGATTTTCCAAGAACGTATACGCACGGGTTTATTTGGTTATACTTCTTTCGTAATTGGCGCTGGAAAATTTCTTAACAACGAATCAGTTTTTTACCCTGAACGTAAGCATTTTCGAGGCAATAGTTCTACAATATTTCCACCTAACCTGAGGAAATTCAGGTATTTGGATTTCTATCAATATAGTACCGACCGCCACTACATGGAAATGCATGTTGAGCATAACTTTGCTGGCTTTATACTAAATAAGTTACCCATATTACGTAAACTAAAATTAGAAGAAATTGTGGGCTTTAATTATTTAAATCAGCCTGATAAAAGAAATTATAAAGAGTTTTATTTTGGTATTGAACGCCTTGGCTTTGGTGTAAGCTACGGCTTCGCATATGATGGCAGGAAAAGGGTAGATCAAGGGTTTAGAATAGCTTATGGACTTTAAATTGGTACATTATAAGTGGTCGTTTATACCTATCTGCAAAATGACTTAGAACTTATTACTTAGAACTTAAAACTCTTTTCCGTATCTTTGTATCATTAAACGCCGTTTGCAGCGGTATCAATGAATTATGATGTATAATACCTTACTCTATTATTGCTATTCTCCGATAGCAAATGCAGAACAATTTGCTGCAGATCACTTAACTTTTTGTAAATCTTTGGGCCTTGTTGGCCGGATTATTGTAGCCGAAGAAGGCCTAAATGGAACGGTTTCGGGCACAAAAGAAGCATGCGAAGCTTATATGAGCGCGATTAAAGCGGACGAGCGTTTTGCGAAAACCGACTTTAAGATTGATGAAGTTAACGAACCTTCTTTTATTAAAATGCATTGTCGTTATAAGGCAGAAATAGTGCATTCTGGCTTGCGCGATACAAGTATTATTAATCCAAACGAAAAAACAGGAAAATATTTAGAGCCTGCAGAATTTAGCGAAATGATAGATCGTGATGATGTAGTGATTTTGGATGTTCGCTCAAATTATGAACATAACTTAGGGAAATTTAAGAATGCAGTAACCTTAGATATTGAAAATTTCAGAGATTTCCCAGATCAGATAGAAGCTTTAGCTCAATACAAGGATAAAAAAGTAATGACCTATTGCACAGGCGGAATTAAATGCGAAAAGGCAAGTGCATTATTACTTCATCATGGTTTTAAAGATGTATATCAATTGCATGGTGGGATTATAAAATATGGAAAAGAAGCAGGAGGTAGAGATTTCGAAGGTAAATGTTATGTTTTCGATAATCGTATTGCGGTGGATGTAAATTCAGTTAACCCTACTGTAGTCTCTACCTGTTTAAATTGCGGAAAAACCACTCCGAAAATGATTAATTGTGCAAACCCCGAGTGCAATGAGCATTTTACACAATGTGATGAATGTGGCGATAAATTGCAAGGTTGCTGTTCAGTTAGCTGTACTTCGCATCCGCGGAAGCGACCTTATGATGGAACGGGGTATTACGTGAAGGTACCGCAGCTAATTGGAAAATTAGCAAATTAACCAATGCGTTAATTAAAGAAACCATAAAATACCAGATGAAATAATTATTTTGCACAGGATTGAACATAGCTGCGCAAAAATGAACTCCAATTTACTTAAGTTCTTCCTCATATGTTTTGCTTACTTATCTCTGCCCATTGAGTTAAGGGCAGATGACATTCAGAGCATTGGCGTGCCCTACGTTCAGAACTATCCTAAATCATCTTACCTTTCTGGCAATCAAAACTGGTCGATAGCAAAAGATAAAAATGGGTTAATGTATTTCGGCAATGCAGAAGGCTTACTTACTTTTGATGGAAAATATTGGCAACAATACAAAATGCCGAATCGTCAAATTGTACGATCGGTTGCGACAGGAGCAGATGGATTGGTGTATACAGGTAGTTTTGGCGAATTCGGCTACTGGTCTTATCAGGACAAACATTTTAACTATACATCGTTAATTAAGCTCATTCCGAAACCTTACAAAATAACCGACGAAGTTTGGAAAATATACGTTGCCGGCAAACGTGTAATTTTTCAATCTTTTTCTACCATTTACATTTACGAAAATGGAAAAGTAACTGTAGTAAAGGCCCCAAATGCCTTTTTATTCCTGCATCAAGCACGAAATAAACTATTTGCTGAAGTACTTGGCAAAGGACTGTTCGAATTACAAGGGAAAAATTTTATTCCACTAACAGGAAGCGAAGTTCTAGGAAATACAGGCGTACTTTCCATCCTACCTTATAAAGAAAATAGCTTCATTATTGGAACTGGAAAAAATGGTTTATTCATATATGACGGACTAACCTTTACCCCTCTTACGAGCGCCGCCAATTCGTTTTTAAAAACCTATCAGCTTAATAATGGAGTGCGAATTTTAAACAAGTACTACGCTTACGGCACTATTTTAAATGGGTTGATTATTATCGATGAAAATGGAAAAGTTGTACAGCGTATTAATAAATCGAGTGGGTTACAGAACAATACCGTCTTAAGTTTATATGCAGATAACGAGCAAAATTTATGGGCGGGACTTGATAATGGAATTGATCGAATTGAGCTAAATTCTCCGCTCTATTTCTATTTTGATAAGGCTGGTCAATTTGGAACCGTGTATTCAAGTTTAATTGTAAAGAACAAAATCTATTTGGGAACAAACCAAGGTTTATTTTCTAGTCCCTGGACCCCAGAAAACGGGAACTTATTTAATTCTTTTGATTTTAAATTAATTCCAAATTCTCAGGGACAAGTTTGGGATCTTCAACTCCTTGATAATCAGCTTCTCTGTGGGCATAATGACGGCACTTTTAACATCATAGGCGATAAAATGGAAAAACTATCGTCCATTAGTGGAGGATGGACGATTAAAAAATTGAATTCCAACCCTAATTATTTAATCCAAGGTACCTATACAGGACTGGTTATTTTTGCAAAAAACGCCTCTGGACAATGGAAATTTAGCCACAAAATAACCGGGTTTGGCGAGCCATCAAGGTATGTTGAACAAGACAGTAAGGGCGATATTTGGGTAAGCCATGCCTATAAAGGACTTTACAAATTAACGCTAAGTTCAGACTTAAAACGAGCAACAACTATTAAATATTATGATGAAAAAAATGGTCTGCCAAGTAATTTTAACATTAACATTTTTAACCTAGAGAACAAGATTGTTTTCTCTTCTGATGAAGGTTTTCTACTATATGATGAAATTAGTAATCGCTTTAGTAAATATGAGGTGCTAAACAAAAACTTGGGCAGTTTTTACACCTCCAATAAAATCATTAGTGCGGGTTTAAAAAAATATTGGTTCATTAACCATGGAAAAATGGGACTGGTTAACTTAAGCGAGCCCGGAAAAATGGCAATCGACTCAAGCCGCTTTAGTATTTTGGATGGCAGAATGGTTCAGTATTATGAAAACATTAGTCAGATTAGTGCTAAAATCTATTTAATTAGTGTAGATGATGGTTTTGTAATTTATAATACTACTAACGTAAACAATAAGACCAAAAAGCAAACCCTACCAGCAGTACTCATTCGAAAGATTGAAGACATTACCGATAAGTACACTACGTTAACAGAAAATGGAAGCAATGGAGATAACATAGAAATTCCATTTAGCAGAAATAACATTCGCATTTCTTTTTCACTCCCTTATTATCGCCAGTCGAAAATTAAATTTCAGTACTTTTTAGAAGGATATTCAAGGCAATGGTCTGATTGGAGTACGGCTACCCAAAAAGATTTTACCAACCTATCACGTGGAAGCTATGTATTCAAAGTTAGAGCGAAAATTAATGATGAAACTGCAAGCGCAATTACGACATTCGAATTCAGTGTAGATCCACCATGGTACGGCAGTAACTGGGCGATATTATTTTATGCATTATTAGGAGTTATCGCCCTCATTGCCGGAAAAAGAATGTATGAGGCGAAACTAAATAAAGATCAAAAAGTAATTAAGCACAAGCTTCATCTAGAAAAGGAAGAATTCTTAAAGCGAGAGGCTGAGGCCACAGAAAAACAAATCATCAAAATACAAACCGAAAAACTTCAGGCAGAATTGGCCAGTAAAAACAGAGAATTAGCAAATTCGGCCATGAGTCTCGTTTATAAAAATGAATTGCTTCAAAAGATTAGCGAAGAAATGACCAAGCTAAAAGATGAAAATGGAAAGCGGCTTTCAGACGACCAGCTGCGCAGAATCCAAAAAGTAATTGACGATGGAATGAACGATGAGCGAGATTGGAATCTCTTCGAAAGCAGCTTTAATGAAGCGCACGAAAGCTTCTTTAAAAAGCTAAAAGCAAATCATCCAGATTTGGTTCCGAACGACTTAAAACTTTGCGCTTACCTTCACATGAACATGAGCAGTAAAGAACTTGCCTCCCTTCTAAATATATCGCTCAGGGGTGTAGAAATACGCCGGTATCGTTTGCGTAAAAAATTAGAAGTTCCTCACGATAAAAACTTAGTTGAGTTTTTAATGGAACTTTAAGACTACATCATTACCTCTCATCGTCTCTTTTTCACCACATCATCATATTCACTCGAAACCGAATTTGTAGTAGTATACAATTCGAGGTTAAGCCACTAAAAACATCGCTTTTAGACTAGAAATGGGATTTATCTATTGGTCTGAGATAGTACTCCTTTTGCTAATGATGTATTAATGTATAGGTGCAAATATTTGCGGTTGCCAATCAAAAACTCAAAATTAGATTTATCAATTAAACAAATATGAACAACAGTATGAAAAAAATCTTTACAAAATTTTCTTTGCTAACTTTTTTCTGTTTGCTTTTATTAAACGTTGCGAGTGCCCAAAATGTTACCATCACGGGGACTGTATTAGATGATAGTAATGCACCTATCCCCTATGCAACCGTTATGATTAAAGGAACAAATAAAGCCGTGGCAACAGATGTTACCGGAAAATATTCCATTAGCGTTCCAGCAACTGGAATTTTAGTCTTTAGTTATCTAGGTACCCTTCCGCAAGAGTTTGCGGTAAGCGGTAAAACACAGATTGATGTTACTTTAAAATCTGATGTTACAGGTTTACAACAAGTGGTGGTTGTAGGTTACGGGACACAGAAAAAAAGAGATTTAACGGGAGCTATATCTAGTGTTAAAGGGGAAGATATTGAAAAATTGGCAACTACCAATCCAATATCGGCATTGCAAGGAAAAGTGCCAGGATTAACCGTTGTTAACTCGGGTCAACCAGGCTCAAGTCCGGTAGTTCGTATTCGAGGTATTTCAAGTACAAATAGTGCGAGTCCACTTTACGTAGTGGATGGCTTGCTGCAAGATAACATTGATTATCTAAATCCGGCAGATATTGAGACTATAGATTTATTACGCGATGCCTCTTCAACTGCCATTTACGGCTTACGAGGGGCGAATGGTGTAATTGCTGTGACTACCAAACGTGCAGCAAGAGGAAAAACTGCCGTATCCTTTCAAAGCTCAGTTGGTGTGCAGCATGTTAATAACTTAATCGATGTGGTAGATGCTGCAGGATTTAAAAAACTATACGCAGCCCAATTGGCAAATTTAAATGCTGCTCCTTTCGATTACACCAATTACAATGGCGATACCAATTGGCAAAAGGAAATGTTGCAAAATGCAATCATCAATACCAATTCCTTAAACATCTCAAACAGTAACGAGAAAAGTTCAACATTAATTAATATTGGATACAATAATCAAGATGGTGTTGTAAAATACAACAACTACAAGAAATTTATCGCTCGTATTAATGAAGAGATTAGAATTACGGATAAAATTAAAATTGGGACCGACTTAACGGGTTTCCATTGGCGACAAGAGCCAACTGCGGCATCATTTAACAATGCCATTTGGGCCGCCCCTATTGTTCCAGTAAAAGATCCCAATGGTTTATACTATACTATGCCCTCTTTTCAACGCGCACAAGTAGGCAACTTGGTGTATTCAGTTGAACGAAATAGAAATACATCCATTAACAGAGGATATAGATTAAGTGGAAGTTTGTATGCGGAAGTTAAATTTTTAAAAGACTTCACGTTAAAATCTACAGTGTATACCGACCTTGGATTTAACAACGCTAGAAGTTACTCGCCACTTCCTTACACGGTAGTTAATATTGGTGAAGGAACTACGGCAACTAATACATTTTATGATAATACCGTTAGAACATCGGTAAGTCAGAATACATTCGAAGGTAGAAAATACCAACAAGATCATACCTTGAACTATGATAAAGAGTTTAAAGGCGGACACAAATTAAATGTATTAGCTGGTTTTACCTCAGTATTTTCTTCAAGCACGAGCTTAAGTGGTTCGCGTAGAGATACGACCTTGAACGTGCCAAATGATCCAAACCTGTGGTATATTGATATTATAAACGCCAATAACCCAACCTTTAATGGTGGTGGTGGTGGTGAAGAATCTAATGCAGGCGCATTTGGCCGTATAAGCTATGCCTACCAAAACAAGTATTTATTAAATGCCACCATTCGTAGAGATGGAAGCTCAAGGTTTGCTCCGGCAAATAGATGGGGTACTTTTGGTAGTGTTGGTTTAGGATGGGTAATTAGTGATGAAGACTTCTTTAAAGCTATTAAAGGCATCGATTTCTTGAAATTCCGTGCTGCATGGGGCAGATTAGGAAACTCGAACGGTGTTGGATCTAACCTGTATCAACAAACCCTCTCAAGCGCATCAACTGCTGTATTTGGCGACAATGTGTATACTGCTGTTCAAAATGCATATATCCCTGATCCTAATTTACATTTCGAAATTGTTGAAGGTACCGACCTTGGGTTAGAAATTAGGGCAGTAAGGAACCGCTTAAATGCAGAGTTTTCTTACTATAACAAAACTACAGATGGCATTTTAACCAGTTTTACCCTTCCAAGTACTACTTTAGCCTATTTTACAAATTTGGGCAAAATTACCAATAAAGGAATTGAGGTAAGCTTAGGTTGGAACGATAAAATTGGCAGTTTTGGGTATAATATAGGTGGAAATTTCTCATACAATAAAAACATTGTAAATTCACTGGGTAACACAACTAACTTCCAAATTATTGGTAATAGTGGCGCTAACTTAACAGAGACTGGAAAATCAATCGGTTATTTCTATGGTTACAAACAGATTGGAATCTATCAAACGCCTGCAGATATTGTTAAACTAGCTGGCTTTTCGACTTCTGCACCTGGCGATATTGCTTATGAAGATACCAATGGCGACGGTGTAATTTCTCCATTAGATAGACAATACCTGGGAACACCCTTTCCTCCATATAGCTATG
Source organism: Pedobacter anseongensis (assembly GCF_037482965.1). Taxonomy (NCBI): domain Bacteria; kingdom Pseudomonadati; phylum Bacteroidota; class Sphingobacteriia; order Sphingobacteriales; family Sphingobacteriaceae; genus Pedobacter; species Pedobacter anseongensis. The sequence goes on from NZ_JBBHKB010000002.1 coordinate 502,239, forward strand.
GGCTTAACTTAGGGTTAACCTTTAAAGGTTTTGACGCTTCTATTGACGGGCAGGGAGTTGCAGGAAACAAAATTTATACGCAACGTAGAACCAGTAACTTTGCAGTATTAAATTATGAGAGCAATCGTTTAAATGCATGGACAACTCCTGGTTCGACCAACATTGAGCCCATTTTGAATAATGCTCGTGGAAACAACTTATTGTTTAGCTCTTATTTCTTAGAGCCTGGCGATTACTTCCGTATTCGTAACGCACAGTTGGGCTACACTTTTGGCGCAACGACTTTAGGCAAAGTTGGCATTCAAAGACTAAGACTTTATGTTAGCGGTCAGAACATTAAAACGTGGACAAAAGCAACAGGCTATTCGCCTGAAGCTCAAATTGGAAGCATAACTGGCGGTGGTGCAGATAATGGAATTTATCCAGTACCATCAATCTATTCTTTCGGTTTAAACGTAACTTTTTAAAAATATATTTCGATGAAAATATTTAATCAAACACAAAAAAGATTTGTTATTGCATTAGTTGTAATAACACTTATTTCGGCAACCTCAGGTTGTAAGAAATTCTTAGATACTAACAGACAAGGTCAGTATACCGCAGAGAATTATCCTTATCCAGGTGGCTCTGGACCATATGATACTTTTCTTTTTGCTGCTTACAACGATTTAAGAGGCTTTGATATACATTGTCTTTCATTCTTTTACGCTACGAGTGTAAGAAGTGAGGATGCCGAAAAAGGAAGTACAGCAAGTGATGGGGGTGCCGATGCATTAAGTATGGATAACTTTCCAGTATTGCCAAGTAATAGCATTGTAAATGGAATGTGGAATGGCTATTTTGGCTTTATCACCAAATGTAATACTTCTTTAGATCAGATTGCAAACAACAAAGACATCACAGCAACTGATGCTCAAAAAATTCAAGCAGAGGCTGAAGCAAGATTTTTACGTGGATACGCCTACTTTAACCTTGTTCGCGTATTCGGAAGGGTACCTCTAATTGATAAAGTACTTACCGTTGCGCAAACAAATGTACCACAAAGTTCATCAGCTCAGATTTATGCTTTTATTGAAGCCGACTTACAATTTGCAGCTGCTAATCTTCCATTGGTATGGGACAAAAAATTTGTTGGTCGCGCAAATAAAGGAATGGCGAATGGAATTCTAGCAAAAGTATACTTAACCCAACAGAAATGGGGTCAGGCAATGGCTACGGCAAATACAGTAATGACATCAGGTCAGTACGATTTATCAACCCCTTATGATAAAATATTTGGCGAATCAGGCGAGAATAGTAAAGAATCGGTATTTGAAGTGCAAGCAACTGCAAGCGCATCTGTACCAACTGCCAATGGTGTACAAATTAATCAATATACAGGGGTTAGAGATGCTGGAATTTGGAATCTTGGATATGGATTTAATGTGCCAAGCCCTGTTTTAGAAGCTGCCTATGAGCCTGGAGATCCCCGTAAAGCAAGGACTATTCTATACAGGAGCACAGCTACAACAACCTACAAAACAGTTTATGGCGAAAATACTGCAACTACGTGGATTAACCCCATGTACAACCATAAAGTATATAGTAACCCTGCAATGAGAGCGGCTTATGGAAGCAACTCGAGCTGGTGGATGAACATTCGCATTCTTCGTTATGCAGATGTGGTTTTAATGTATGCAGAAGCAGCAAATGAGGTGGGTGGCGCAGCGAACACTACAGCAGCTTTAGCCGCTGTAAATAGCATTAGAGCTAGAGCCAGGAATGGAAATGCAGCTATTTTGCCAAACATTACCACAACCGACCAAGCAGCTTTAAGAGCAGCTATTCACTTCGAAAGAAGAATTGAATTGGCTATGGAATACGACCGTTTCTTCGATTTGGTACGCTGGGGCGAGGCACAAGCCACCCTAAATGCGGCTGGAAAAACAAACTTCAGCGCCAGTCGCGACAGCTTATTTCCAATCCCACAAACGCAGATCGATTTGAGTAAAGGTGTGTTAACACAAAACCCTGGTTATTAATTTTAAATAAAAGAAAATGAAATTTTCAAATTTATATATAAAGCGTTGTCTGCTTGGTTTAATGCTAGGCACAACAGCATTTTCATCATGTAAAAAAGATGGAAATCCAAATAATCTTCCAGATGTAAATGCTTCAGATTATGTAGGAAAAATAGATGGCTTTAGCTCATCTGACGAAATTTATCCAAAAAATCTAGTTGCCTATTGGTCATTTGATGGAACTAAAAACGAAACAAAAACAAATACTGCTCCGACATCTTCAACAGGAGATACATTTATTCAGGGTGGCGTAAAAGGCCAAGCCCTAAGTCTTAACTCAGGTTATTTATATTATGGAAAGCAATTCGATGCTTTTAATACAAATGCACTAAAAAGCTTCACCGTAAGTGAATGGGTTCAAATTTTAAACAATGGCTCAAAAAAAACGATGTTGTTTCAGATTGCCAGACCAGGATTATTTTTAGGTAGTTTTGATTTTATTCTAGAAACAAATGCTAACCCCGCTACCAATACAGATTACATCCAGATACATCCTTATTTCACTACTGTAGGAGGTGGGCGTCAAGACAATATTAATAACTATGGAGCAACTAACCTTTCCCCTAAAATTGGAGCAAACAAATGGGTGCATTTAGTGGTAACTTATGATGGAACTTCAGGAACTTTCGACATTTGGGCAAATGCTATAAAAATCGGCAATTATCCAAATAGGGGAACTGGCAACAGTCTCTTTAAATCCTATGAGCCAAGCGAAATAATCATGGGTTCTAATTATAACCTAATACCTGGAAAATCGGTAAGTACTGATACAACTTTCGACAACATGACTGGTTCAATCGATGAGGTGAGGGTATACAATATTGCGCTAGGGCAAACATTAATTTCATCGCTTTACAAACTAGGCCTAGAAGGCAAATAATTTAATCCTTTAAACCACACGATTACCTTAGTGTAATGGTGTGGTTTTTATTTTCCGTTCCATTTTCTACGTTATGAAATTTAATATATCTTACTTGGTTATCCTATTTGTAATACTGAATATTGGCTGTAAGAAATCGGAAAAAGAAGGAGAAAAGAACACAGACACTTCGCTTTCGTTTACCGTAAATGATGTGAACAATGGCACATTAAAATACACCAATCTTAATTTAAAGCCCGTTATTAAGTTTAATTTTACAGAAGCCGTTAATACCAGTACTGCAAACACCGGTGTGGTTTTTACGGATGCTTCAGGCGCTACAATCTCTTCTTCAATCACTTTTCAAGATGCCAACAAAACAGTACTTGTTAGCCCCCAAAGTAATTTAAAATCATTCAGTATTTATACATTAGCCGTTAATAATACATTAAAATCTGCAAGTGGCGGAAGATTAATCAACCCCGTTAACCTTACCCTAATTTCGGGAATGGATAGTACAGATAAGTTTGCGCGAATAAGTGACGACGACCTGTTAACCTTAGTACAAAAACAGACTTTCAAATATTTCTGGGACTTTGGACATCCAACAAGCGGATTAGCCAGGGAAAGAAACACATCTGGAGAAACCGTAACTACTGGTGGATCAGGCTTCGGCATCATGGCTATGGTTGCTGGCGTTCATAGAGGCTTTATTACTAGAACTGAAGGCTTAGCGCGAATTCAGAAAATAGTAACCTTTCTAACTACAAAAGCGGATAGGTTTCATGGAGCGTTTCCACATTGGCTGAATGGTACTACGGGAAAAGTACAACCCTTTAGTGCAAAAGATAATGGCGCCGACTTGGTAGAAACCTCTTACTTAATGCAGGGCTTAATTACAGCACGACAATATTTTACATCGGCCGATGCCGCCGAAACCACCTTACGTGCAGATATTACTGAACTTTATAACGGTGTAGAATGGGCATGGTTTAGAAAAGATAATAGTAATGTTTTATATTGGCACTGGAGTCCTACGTTTAATTGGGATATGAATTTGCCACTGCAAGGCTGGAATGAAGCACTAAATACGTACATCATGGCTGCTGGATCGCCAACATCGACCATACCAAAATCTATATACGATGTAGGTTGGGCAAGAAATGGTGCCATAAAAAATGGAAATACGTATTATGGTGTGCAATTGCCTTTGGGCGTTGCAGGCGGTGGTCCATTATTCTTAGCCCACTATACTTTTTTAGGAGTTAATCCGATAGGATTAACGGATGCCTATGCAAATTACGAAACACAAACTAAAGCTCATACCTTAATCAACTATAATTATTGTGTTGCTAATCCTTTAAAAAATGTTGGTTATAGTGCCGAATGCTGGGGTTTAACCGCAAGCGATATTCCCAGTGGCTATGGAGCTAGCTCGCCAACTAACGACAAAGGCGTGATTGCACCAACAGCGGCTTTATCATCATTCCCTTATACGCCTACTGAATCCATGCAGGCACTTAAATTTTTCTATTATAAATTGGGCGACAAACTTTGGGGTGAATACGGTTTTTACGACGCATTTAACCTTAACGACCCTTGGTTTGCTAGTTCTACCCTAGCGATAGATCAAGGGCCTATTATGATCATGATCGAAAATCACCGTAGTAAATTGTTGTGGGATTTGTTTATGAGCGCGCCAGAAGTAAAAACAGGACTGAAGAAATTAGGGTTTTCGGGTCCTAACCTTTAATTAGATATAAATGAAATTACTATATACACTTTGTTTAGTAGCAATCTTAAGCAGTTGTGGCGCACAGCCAAAGAAATCTGACTTAAGTGATAGCCAACTACTTACTTTAGTACAAAAACAAACCTTCAATTACTTTTGGGATGGGGCCGAACCCATTTCAGGCTTAGCAAGAGAGCGTTTCCATAGTGATAACATTTATCTTCAAAACGATAAAGATGTAATCGCCACGGGTGCTTCAGGATTTGGGGTAATGGCTATCCTTGTTGCTATCGAACGGAAATTCATCACTCGAGAACAAGGATATCAACGTTTAAAAAAAGGGGTAGATTTCTTGGAAAAGGCAGATCGTTTTCATGGGGCGTGGTCGCATTGGATTTATCCGACGGGTAAAGTAAAGCCCTTTGGACGAAATGATGATGGTGGTGATTTGGTAGAAACTGCTTATTTAGCACAAGGTTTACTTTGCGTTCGTCAGTATTTTACCAATGGAAATGAAAAAGAGCAAGCTTTGGCAGCCCAAATCGATAAACTTTGGAAAGGCATAGAATGGGATTGGTACCGCAATGGCGGAAAAAATGTGCTGTACTGGCACTGGTCGCCCAACATCGGTTGGAAAATGAATTTCCCAGTAACGGGATTTAACGAATGCTTAATCATGTACATTATGGCTGCTTCCTCACCAACCCATACCATTCCGGCAGAAGTTTATCACGAAGGTTGGGCTAAAAGTGGAGCGATTAATACCGATATTGCACCTTATGGCTTTCCTATTAAATTGGCACATAATGGACAAAAAAATAACGTGGGCCCTCTGTTCTGGTCACAATATTCGTATCTAGGTTTAGATCCGCGTGGGTTAAAAGATCGTTATGCCGATTATTGGTCGGAAGCGAGAAATCACACCTTAATTCATCACGCCTACAGTATCGATAATCCGAAAAAATTTAAAGGTTATGGCGATAATTCGTGGGGTTTAACCGCTAGTTATTCGGTAAAAGGGTATGCAGGTCATAGTCCATCAGAAGATTTAGGAGTAATTTCCCCAACTGCTGCCTTATCATCATACCCCTATACGCCAAAAGAGTCGATGAAAATGATTAGGCATCTGTATGAGGATATGGGTGATAAGGTTTGGGGCGAATATGGTTTTTATGATGCTTATAGTGAAACTGATAATTGGTTTCCGAAGCGATATTTAGGTATTGATCAAGGCCCTATAGTAGTGATGATCGAAAATGGAAGAACAGGTTTGCTTTGGAAACTTTTTATGAGTTGCCCAGAGGTAAAATCGGGATTAACAAAATTAGGATTTGAAAGTCCAGCATTGAAGAAATAAAATTACTTATGAAGAAAATTAATTCCTTACTTTCTATAATAATTCTTAGCGCAAGTGTTGGTTTTGCACAACAGAAAAAGGCGATTAGCCCAATACAGCAAAAAATGTATGTATTCATCAATAGTTTGATGGCAAAGATGACCGTTGATGAAAAAATTGGTCAATTAAACTTACCCGTTTTCTCTGGCGATATCGTAACCGGACTTGCAAACAGTTCAGATATGAGCAAGCAAATTAAAGCTGGCCAAGTTGGTGGATTATTTAACATTAAAGGGGTAGACAAAATTAAAGCGGTTCAAAAAGTTGCCGTAGAAAACACGCGTTTAAAAATTCCATTGCTTTTTGGAATGGATGTTATTCATGGTTACAACACGGTATTCCCGATTCCATTGGGTTTAAGTTGTACATGGGATATGGGGGCAATCAAAAAATCGGCAAGAATAGCGGCTATTGAGGCAAGTGCGAGTGGCATTAATTGGACCTTCTCTCCGATGGTTGATATTTCGCGTGACCCACGTTGGGGCCGTGTTTCTGAAGGTAGTGGGGAAGATCCGTATTTAGGTTCTCAAATCGCAAAAGCAATGGTTACCGGGTATCAGGGCAAACTTGAGGCCAATAACGAGATTTTAGCCTGTGTAAAACATTATGCGCTGTATGGTGCAGCAGAGGCTGGAAGAGATTACAATACAACCGATATGAGCAAGGTGAGGATGTACAACGAATATTTCCCTCCATATAAGGCGGCTGTTGATGCAGGGGCAGGCAGTATAATGGCCTCATTTAACGAAGTTGATGGCATTCCTGCAACGGGTAGTAAGTGGTTAATGACAGAGGTGTTGAGAAATCAATGGGGATTTAAGGGCTTCGTAGTTACGGATTATACAGGTATACCAGAAATGATCGACCATGGAATGGGCGATTTACAAACCGTTTCAGCACTTGCCCTAAATGCGGGGATAGACATGGATATGGTTGGAGAAGGCTTTTTAAAGACCTTAAAAAAATCATTAGCCGAGAAAAAAGTTAGTATTGAACAAATAAATAATGCTTGCCGCTTAATTCTTCAGGCCAAATACAAATTGGGCTTATTTACCGATCCTTATAAATTTTGTGACGAAACTAGAGCGGCAAAAGAAGTTTTTACAGCCGAAAATCGTGCAGTTGCTCGAAAGGTCGCTTCGGAGAGCTTTGTGTTGTTAAAAAACAAAAACAATATTTTGCCACTAAAAAAAACAAATACAATTGGTTTAATTGGTCCTTTGGTTAATAATACCGCCAACATGTTTGGCACATGGAGCGTAGCTGCCGAATTTGATAAATCGGTAACTGTACTACAAGGACTTAAGAATGCTATGGGTGGGAATGCCAAGATTTTAACCGCACTTGGCTCTAATTTCTTAGCCGATTCGGCTTTGGAGCAGCGTTATGTAAATGTACATAATCCTAACAGTTATAAGCACGACTCAAGACCAGAAGCAGAATTAATTAAAGAAGCGTTAGAGGTTGCCAAAAAATCGGATGTAATTGTAGCGGTCATGGGCGAAAGCTCTGAATTTAGTGGGGAAAGCAGTAGTGTTACTTCTATTGACCTTCCGCAAACACAAAAAAATCTATTAAAAGAACTGGCAAAAACAGGAAAGCCAATAGTTTTGGTACTGTTTACGGGCCGACCATTAGCCTTAAAATGGGAAGAAGAGAATATTCCTGCTATACTAAATGTGTGGTTCCCTGGTAGTGAGGCGGGAAATGCAATTGCAGATGTACTATTTGGTGATGTAAATCCATCGGGTAAATTGAGCACCACTTTCCCACAAAATATTGGTCAAGTACCGCTTTACTACGCACATAAAAATACAGGAAGGCCGTTGCCAGATGGCGAATGGTTTAAAAAATTCCGTTCAAACTATTTAGATGTGAGTAACGATCCATTGTATCCATTCGGGTTTGGTTTAAGTTATACTACCTTCGATTATAGCAACTTTAAGTTGAGCAGCGCTTCCCTAAAACCTGGTCAAAAACTTACGGCCTACGTTACGGTAACCAATACAGGAAAAGTGCCGGGTGCGGAAGTGGTGCAGTTCTATATTCGAGATTTAGTAGGCAGTATTACTCGGCCTGTTAAAGAATTAAAAAATTTTAGTAAATTGATGCTTCAACCAGGTGAAAGCAAAGTAGTGACGTTTACCATAACTGAAGAAACCTTGAAATTCTACAATAGTTCGCTTAAATTCGTGGCAGAACCTGGAGATTTTAAAGCATTTGTGGGGTCGAATTCTCGCGATTTGCAGTCGGTTGATTTTAAGTTAATAAAATAATTTATGAAAAAGATTTTTGCCATATTAGTGTTGTGCCTAACCCTGACATCAGCATTTGCTCAAGACGTATCCCTGTTTAAGAAGGAGAATTTTATTAAGGATGGCGACACGTTGAAATACAGAATTCTGTATCCAGAGCATTTCGATGCTGCAAAAAAATACCCTGTCGTACTCTTCTTACACGGAAGTGGCGAAAGAGGAAATGATAATGAAAAGCAATTAATTCACGGTTCAAAAATGTTTCTAGCAGATGATTTTAGAAAGAAATACCCTGCTATTGTGGTTTTCCCGCAGTGTAGTGAAGATAGCTACTGGTCGAATGTAGAGGTGGAAAACGTTACGGGCAAAAGATTTTTTAACTTTTTAACAGGAGGAGCCCCTACAAAAGCAATGGCACTTTTATTGGGTTTAACAGATGAATTAGTTAAGCAACCTTTTGCAGACCAAACTAGAATTTATTTAGGTGGTTTATCGATGGGCGGGATGGGAACTTTCGAACTCTTAAGACGCAAACCTAAAACATTTGCAGCAGCCTTTCCAATTTGTGGAGGAGATAATGTTGCAAATGTGAAAAAATATAAAAGAGTACCACTATGGGTTTTTCATGGGGGACTAGACGATGTGGTTAATCCGCAACTATCTTATAATGTGTACCATGCTTTAAAAGAGATTGGACATACGCCGAAATTCACAGTTTACCCAAAAGCAAATCACAACAGTTGGGATTCTGCCTTTTCTGAACCGGAATTATTGCCTTGGGTTTTTAGTCAAACAAAATAGTACACCTCGCAGGTCCGGAACCTGCGAGGTTTAAAATTTTAGAAAATGTTGAAAAACAAGGTATAGTTTCAATAGTTTTCATCTAGTGGGATTACTAATTTAGTGACATGACGATAACTACCCCATTAGAAGCAGGATGCTTTTACCATATTTACAATCGAGGCAATAATAGCGAATTGATTTTTAGGGAGCCTGCTAATTATCATTATTTTCTGAAGTTAATGCAGAAATATATTTCTCCCAGTGTAGACATCTATGCTTACTGCCTTTTAAACAACCATTTTCACCTTTTAGTGAAGATACGTCAAGAGACTTTCAATCTCCTTGGAAAAATTAATAAGCCAGAACAAAATTTTTCGAATTTTTTTAACGCCTACGCTAAATCATTTAATCAAAAATACAAAAGAACTGGGAAACTTTTCGAAGAGCGATTCAAGAGAAAAAGGATAGAAGACGAATTTTACTTTACTGAGGTCTTATACTACATCCATGCTAATCCACAAAACCATAAAATAATTAAGGATTTTAGGAATTACAAATATTCTTCTTATCAAAATTTGTTATCGTGTACAGAGCCAAATTTAATTCAAGAAGAAATTTTTGACTGGTTTGGCGGTGAAGAATTATTTAAGCAATATCATGCTGACAAACAGAAAGTATTAGCAGAAGTTGCTTTTTTTGATGTTTAAAGACCTCGCAGGTTCCGGACCTGCGAGGTCTAAATTTAGAGAACTACTCTGCCATATTATGATAAACGGCCTGAACATCATCGTCCTCTTCCAATTTATCAATCAGTTTTAACACGTCAACAGCTTGTTCTTCATTAACGGGATGATGAGAAAGTGCAATACGCTCTAATTTTGAGCTCTTTAATTCAATGCCTTTTTCTTCTAAAGCCTTTTGCAATGAACCAAAGTTCTCAAAAGGACCTTGCGCTACAACAATATCATTTCCTTCTTCGTCGGCCTCAACGTATAATTCTTCTAAACCCGCATCAATCAGTTCAAATTCCAACTCTTCCAAATCTAAATCATCAGTTGGAACAAATCTAAAAATAGATTTACGGTTAAAAACAAAGTCTAACGAACCCGTCTTTCCCAAAGTACCATTGGTTTTATTGAAATAACTTCTAATATTTGCAACGGTACGATTCGTATTATCGGTGGCGGTCTCGATTAAAACGGCCACACCATGCGCTGCATAACCTTCGTACACCAATTCTTCATAGTTCGCCAACGATTTATCAGAGGCGCGCTTAATTGCTGCCTCAACCCTATCCTTCGGCATGTTTACCGCTTTCGCATTCTGCATCGCTGTGCGCAAACGAGAGTTGGTTTCTGGATTTGGCCCAGAATCTTTAACTGCCATCACAATATCCTTACCTATACGGGTAAATTGAACGGCCATTTTGGCCCAACGCTTAAATTTTCTTTCTTTTCTAAATTCGAATGCTCTTCCCATTTTCTAGTATCAAATAGTTAGTATCAAGTATCAAGACTTCATACCATATAAATATTTTTTTTGCAAGCTCCTAACTCCCTGCTATTTCTTCAAATTACTTAACATATCTTCAGCCATCTTTGCCAAGTCAAATGTAGGTTTCCAAAGCCAATCTTTTCGCGCAAAATTATCGTCGATCGAACTCGGCCAACCATTTGCAATTTCTTGCCTTGGATCATTCTCGGTGTATGATAATTTAAACGCAGGAATATGCTTATGTATTTCGGTCGCTAACACTTCTGGAGTAAAGCTTACTCCAGCAAAATTATAACTCGAACGAATAGAAATTCGGTTGGCTGGTGCATCCATAAGCTCTATTGTTCCACGAATTGCATCATCCATGTACATCATAGGCAATTCGGTTGTTGCAGATAAAAATGATGCATAACTTCCTTTTTTCAAGGCTTCATGAAAAATATGGATGGCATAGTCGGTTGTTCCCCCACCAGGTGCTGCCTTCCAACTAATTAATCCTGGATAACGAATACTTCTCACGTCTAAATTATATTTCTGATAATAGTATTCGCACCAACGTTCTCCTGCTAACTTGCTAATTCCATATACCGTATTCGGATCCATGGTACAATATTGAGGGGTGTTGCCTTTAGGCGAATTCGGGCCAAAAACTGCAATAGAACTAGGCCAATATACTTTTGCCGTTTTAAATGCTAAGGCCAGATCGAGTACATTCAATAGCCCATTCATATTTAAATCCCAAGCTAGTTTTGGATTTTGTTCGCCCGTAGCCGATAATAATGCCGCCAATAAATAAACCTGTGTAGGTTTATATTTCTGAAAAATCTCTTTTAAGATTTCTTTATCCAATACATTTACAAATTCAAAAGGCCCAGCATTCTTAGTTTCATAATCTGGTCGTCTAATATCGCAAGCCACCACATTATCATTTCCATAGCCTTTACGCAAGGCAGTAACCAATTCCGTCCCTATTTGGCCATTAGACCCTAAAACCAAAATTTTGTCGTTCATACCGTTTTTGAATTTGAGCAAAGTTAAAAAAATGCACCAAACCTTATATCATAAGGTTCTTAATTTTTTACTAAAACGATTTACTTAATGTAAGAAGATTTTTACAATACACTATGAGCATCTAAAATGCTCCCTAAGTGTACATCATACACATATTTAAAACGCTCATTTCATTTTATTTTATATCCATTTCGTAATCTTGATATATTTTACCTAATTTAATTCCTTCAAACACCCTAACCGAATATTATGGACAGAAGAGATGCCGTAAAAAGTGTAGCCTTTCTAATTGGAGGAGCACTTTCGGCTACTACCATTGCTACTTTATTTGACAGCTGTAACCAGCCTGGAAAAAACAGCGCGAATCTATTTTCTGCTGATCAAGAAAAAATGTTAGCGGAAATCGCTGATATCATTCTCCCTAAAACAAAAATGTCTCCTGGCGCTAAAGAAGCTGCTGTTGGCCCATTTATGGCAATGATGATTAAAGATTGCTATCCTGAAGAAGCACAAAAAGCTTTTGTAAAGGGATTAGAAGAGCTAGAAGAAAGTTCGAAAAAAGAGTTCAGCAAATCGTTTTTAGAGATCGATGTTAAAGAACGTGAACAATTGTTGCGTAAAGTAAGAGAAGCTACCCTTGCGAGCCAGAAAACAGAATCTGATCAAATAGCCGAAGCTCAAAAAATGGAGGAAACGAAGGCGCAGCAACAATCTGCCAAAGAAAACATGGCAAACCCAATGGCAATGAAAGAAAAGCCAGCTAAAAAACCCCAATTTTTTGCTATTGCAAGAGATTTAACTATTCTCGGTTTCTTTACTTCAGAAATTGGTGCCACAAAAGCTTACGAATACATTGCTATTCCTGGCAAATATGATGGTGATTACAAAATGAAACCAGGTCAACGTCTCTTCGTTTAGGCAACATACAAAACACACTAATAAACTATGAACTTAAATATTAAAGCTACTGCTCAAAATACTTATGACGCAATTGTTGTAGGTTCCGGTATAAGTGGAGGTTGGGCAGCAATGGATCTTACAAAAAAAGGATTAAAAGTGCTGATGCTCGAAAGAGGACGCAATATCGAGCATATAAAAGACTACACTACGGCCATGAAAAAGCCTTGGGAGTTCGAACATCGAGGAAAACTTACTGAAGCGCAAAAGAAAACCCATCCCGTTCAAAAAAGAGATTATCCTTATACCGAATTCAATGAGAGTTTTTGGGTAAATGATGAAGAATGCCCGTATACCGAAGTTAAACGATTCGATTGGTACCGTGGCTTTCATGTGGGTGGTAAATCACTGATGTGGGGACGTCAAAGTTATCGCTTGAGTGATCTTAACTTTAGCGAAAATGCAAAAGACGGACACGGCGTAGACTGGCCAATCAGATATAGTGATATTGCTCCTTGGTATGATTATGCAGAAAAATTTGCTGGTATCAGCGGCCAAATAGAAAATTTTCCTCATTTTCCTGACGGGCATTTTTTACCCCCTATGGATTTAAATGTGGTTGAAAAATCTGTTAAAAAAAGAATAGAAGAACATTTCAAGCGCAGTAGAATAATGACCATTGGTCGCGTTGCTAACCTAACTGTTGAACATGGCGGTCGTGGCAATTGCCAATACAGAAATTTATGCAGCCGCGGCTGTCCATTCGGCGCCTATTTCAGTACACAATCTGCTACACTACCTGCAGCAGTTGCTACTGGCAACTTAACGTTAAGACCTTTTTCTTACGTTACTGAGGTAATGCACGATAAAGAAACCAAAAAGGCTACTGGCGTTCGCATTATCGACACAGAAACCAATGAAACAATGGAATTCTTTGCTAAAATCATTTTCGTAAATGGTTCTACATTGGCAACCACCCAAATTTTATTAAACTCAACATCTGAAGCTCATCCAAATGGATTGGGTAATGCAAGTGGGGAACTTGGACATAATTTAATGGACCATCATTTCCGTTGCGGTGCGTCTGGTCAAGCCGAAGGATTTGATGATAAATACATTTTCGGGAAACGTGCGAACGGTATTTATATTCCACGATATCGTAATGTGGGTAATGATAAAAGAGACTATGTTCGTGGTTTTGGTTTTCAAGGCGGAGCAAGTCGCTCAAATACACATACGGGTATTGCAGAAATGGACTTTGGCGGAGATTTTAAAGATTTAATGAGTACACCTGGCGTTTGGAATATGAACTTAGGTGGCTTTGGAGAAACTTTGCCTAATCACAATAATAAAGTAACTCTAGATAAGAGCAAGAAAGATAAATGGGGACAATCTGTAATCGCTATCGATTGTGAATTTGGAGATAATGAGTATAAAATGCGTAAAGATATGATGGAAGATGCTGCCGAAATGTTAGAAATTGCAGGAATGAAAAACATCAAAACTTTCGATAACGGTTCTGCTCCTGGTATGGCCATCCACGAAATGGGTACTGCGCGTATGGGTAACGACCCGAAAACTTCTGTGTTAAACAAATGGAACCAAATGCACGAAGTGAGCAATGTGTTTGTAACAGATGGTTCATGTATGCCTTCTATTGCATGCCAAAACCCATCGTTAACTTTTATGGCATTAACAGCTAGAGCAGCAGATCATGCAGTTAGTGAATTGAAAAAAGGAAATATATAGAAAGTTTTAAGTAGTAAGTTTTAAGTGATATTTAAAATTTATAACCTATAACTTGTCACTCTAGAATATGAAACGAAAATTAAGAATGGGAATGATTGGCGGAGGTAAGGATGCCTTTATTGGCGCCGTCCACCGTCTTGCTGCTAATATGGATGGTTTAATCGAATTAACTTGTGGCGCACTTAGTGTAAAACCAGAAGTTGCGATTGAATCTGGTCAGCTTTTATTTCTTCCGGCAGACAGAATTTATACCACTTATGAAGAAATGCTTCAAAAGGAGAGCGAACTTCCGGCTAATAAGCGAATAGATTTTGTAACCATCGTTACCCCAAATTTTGCCCATTTTGCACCAGCAATGATGGCACTCGATAAAGGTTTCAATGTAGTGGTCGAAAAACCAATTACATTAACATTAGATGAAGCTAAACAACTTAAAAATAAAGTTGAAGAAACAGGATTATCTCTTTGCTTAACCCATACTTATTCGGGTTATCCAATGGTTAAACAAGCAAGAAAGTTTATTAAGGATGGAGAACTTGGCGCCATTCGAAAAATTATAGTAGAATATCCACAAGGTTGGCTAAGTAAACTGTCAGAGCGTGAAGGTAATGTGCAAGCTGCTTGGCGTACCAACCCTGCAAAGACTGGTAAGAGTGGCAGCATGGGCGATATTGGAACGCACGCTGCACATTTAGCAGAATATATTTCTGGATTAAAAATCACTAAAGTATGCGCCGATCTGAATATTGTTGTACCCGGAAGAGCAATAGACGATGATGGAAATGTACTTTTAAAATTCGATAATGGATCAAATGGCGTACTTATTGCTTCTCAGATTGCTGCAGGTGAAGAAAATGCGTTAAAAATTAAAGTTTACGGGGAGAAGGGCGGACTTGAATGGCATCAGATGGAACCCAATACACTAATTGTAAAATGGCTCGATCAGCCAATGCAAGTCTATAGGGCTGGGAGTGGATATCTATCGGATATTGCTAAACATAACACTAGGGTTCCGGCAGGGCATCCAGAAGGTTATTTGGAGGCTTTCGCTAATATTTACCGGAATTTTGCGTTAACCTTAATGGCAAAGCTAAATGGTGAAACCCCTTCAGAAGAAGCATTAGATTTTCCGAATGTAGAAGACGGAATTCGAGGAATGGCTTTTATCGAAAATGTGGTTTCATCTAGCCAATCTGATCAAAAATGGTTCGATTTTAAACTATAAACAATGACTACAATACAAGGACCTGCCATATTTTTAGCCCAATTTATTGGAAACGAAGCCCCATTTAACTCTTTAGATGGCATGTGTAATTGGGCAGCAGATTTGGGTTTCAAAGGCATTCAGATGCCCACACTTGATACCCGATTTATCGACCTAAAGCTTGCTGCCGAAAGTAAAACCTATGCAGATGAATTAACAGGAAAAGTTGCCGCACATGGATTAGTAATTACTGAACTTTCTACGCATTTACAAGGTCAGCTCGTAGCAGTTAATCCGGCATACGACAAACTTTTTGACGCCTTTGCTGCAGATGAGGTTAAAAACAATCCAACTGCTCGAACAGCTTGGGCAATTCAACAACTTAAATATGCCGCAAAGGCTTCACAGAATTTAGGGTTAAATGCACATGCTACTTTTAGTGGCTCATTACTTTGGCATACTTTTCACCCATGGCCACAGCGCCCCGATGGCTTGGTAGAAGAAGGATTCACCGAACTAGCTAAACGTTGGTTACCTATTTTAAACGAGTTTGATAACTGTGGCGTTGATGTATGCTACGAAATACACCCAGGCGAAGATCTTTTTGATGGCGAAACCTACGAAATGTTCTTGGAAAAAGTGAATAATCATTCGCGTGCATGCTTATTATACGATCCATCACATTTTGTATTACAACAGCTTGATTATATCCAATATATCGATTTTTATCATGAAAGAATTAAAGCCTTTCACGTAAAAGATGCCGAATTTAATGCTACAGGCAAACAAGGTACATTTGGTGGCTATCAAAGTTGGGCAAACCGCGCAGGCCGATATCGATCGCCTGGAGATGGACAAGTTGACTTTAAACGTATATTTAGCAAATTAGCTCAATACGATTTTAAAGGCTGGGCCGTAATGGAATGGGAATGTTGTATCAAAGACTCCGAAACTGGAGCACGAGAAGGAGCTGAATTCATTAAAAATCACATCATTCCGGTCACTAAAAAGGCATTCGACGATTTTGCATCCGCTGGAAGCGATACTAATCTTAATAAAGAAATACTAGGACTATAAATTATCACACATGAAGATCAAAATTTTACTTTTAAGCGCAATCACATTGTCATTAGCTGCCTGTGGGGGTTCAAGTACCGAATCTACTGATTCAAGTTCTACCCCAGTTACTAGCGAAGCACCTGCTAAAACTGGTGGTGAATTATTAATTGCAAAAGCAGATTGCGTAGGTTGTCACCAAAAAGAAACAAAAATCATCGGCCCAGCCTATCAAGATATTGCCGCAAAATACCCAGCTAACGAAGAAAATATTAATTTGTTAGCCAATAAAATTATAAAAGGAGGAAAAGGCGTTTGGGGAACAGTTCCTATGACACCCCATGCAAAAATTACTCAAGAAGATGCGAAACAGATGGCCACTTATATCTTATCGTTAAAAAAATAAATTTTATTTAAAAATCTAACCAAATGGATACTTTAAAAAAAGAAAAGGAAACCAATAGTAGACGCCATTTCCTAAAAACTGGTGCAGTTGCAACCGCAGCATTTATGATTGTTCCACGCCATGTTTTAGGTGGCAGGGGTTTTTTAGCACCTAGCGATAGGCTTGTAACTGCAAGCATAGGCGTAGGTGGAAAAGGACAAAGTGATATAAAAGCATTCTTCGATAGCGGAAAAGCTGATATTGGTTTTCTTTGCGATGTGGATACACGTAGAGCGGCAAACAGCGTAAAAGCTTTCCCAAAAGCAAAGTTCTATAAAGATTGGCGAGAAATGCTCGAAAAAGAGAACAAGAATTTCGATGCCGTTTCGGTTTCAACACCCGATCACAACCATGCTGTTCAAGCCATGGCAGCCATGCAGTTGGGTAAGCACGTGTATGTTCAAAAACCTTTAGCACACGACATTTTTGAGGCTCGTGCCTTAACTGCGGCGGCAAAAAAATATAAAGTAGTTACGCAAATGGGTAACCAGGGATCGTCTAACGATGGTCCACGTCAAATGAAAGAATGGTATGATGCAGGTTTAATTGGCGATGTACATACGGTATATGCATGGACCGACAGACCCGTTTGGCCTCAAGGTATTCCGTGGTCGGCCAATAAAGCAGAAATACCTGCAGAATTAGATTGGGATTTATGGTTAGGTACAGCCCCCTATAAAGATTATGTTAATAAATTAGTGCCATTTAACTGGCGTGGATGGTGGGATTACGGAACAGGTGCCTTGGGCGATATGGGATGTCACCTATTAGAAACTCCTTTCAGTGTACTTAATTTAAAATATGCAAGTGAGGTTGAAGCAAGTGTAGGCTCAGTATACTACGACGAATTTAAACGTGGCTATTATCCAGATAGCTGCCCCCCTTCAAGCCACGTAACGTTAAAATTCCCTAAAACGAATAAAACCAAAGGTGATGTAATTGTACACTGGATGGATGGTGGTATACAACCTACTCGTCCAGAGGAATTATTAGCAGGCGATAAATTTGGCGACGGAGGAAATGGAACTTTGTTTATTGGTACCAAAGGAAAAATGACATCTGAAACCTATGGCAGAAATCCACAGCTCCTGCCATTAAGTAAAACCAAAGATATTAAAGTTCCTGCAAAACTAGCACGTGTACCAGGTGGCGAAAGTGGTCACTACGCACAATGGGTTGAAGCCTGTATAGCTGGTTACGGTGCAAAAGAACTAAGCTCTCCTTTCGAAATTGCCGGTCCGCTTACCGAAGCACTACTAATGGCTAATTTGGCTATTCGTGGAGCCGATGTTCAAGTGAAAAATGCCGAAGGAAAAAACACCTATCCTGGTAGATATAAAAAATACTTATGGGATAATGATCTTATGAAGGTGACCAATTTTGATGAGGTTAACCAATATGTAAAAAGAGAATATCGTGAAGGCTGGACATTAGGCTCATAATAAAAATTTAAAAAAATGAAGAAATATATTTTATCAGCAATGCTATTGGTCGCAATTAGCTATAGTGCAAATGCTCAAAAAGGATTTAAAAAACTCTTTGATGGCAAAACAACAAAAGGATGGCATTCCTATAACAAGGGCGTAGTAGGTAGTGCCTGGGAAGTTCAAGACGGCGCACTGCACATGAATCCTGCAAAAAAGGGTAAAGATGGCGGTGGAGATTTGGTAACGGACAAAGAATATTCAAACTTCCACTTAAAATACGATTGGAAAGTTGCACCAGGCGCAAACAGCGGACTAATTTTCTTTGTTCATGAAGATCCCAAATTTAGTCAGACTTATTTAACCGGACCAGAAATGCAGGTAATAGATAATGATGGGCATAAAGATGGAAAAATAACCAAGCACAGAGCTGGTGATTTATACGATATGCTAAAAAGTACTTCAGAGCCTGTTAAACCGCTTGGAGAATGGAATAAGGCTGAAATTATTGCTAATAATGGAAAACTTACGTTCATGCTAAATGGTGTAAAGATTGTTGAAACCACATTATGGGACGACAATTGGAAAGCTTTAATTGCGGGAAGTAAATTTAAAACTTGGGAGGGATTTGGAACCTATAAAACTGGTAAAATTGCCCTTCAAGATCATGGCGATGAAGTATGGTATAAAAACATAACAATTAAAGAACTTTAAAAATGAACTCAACCATCCGAATTAAACTATCTTTCATGATGTTCCTAGAATTTTTTATCTGGGGATCGTGGTTTGTGACTCTTGGGACATTTTTACCAAACAATTTAAAAGCTTTAGGACCTGAGATTGGCGCTGTATTTTCAACACAGTCGTGGGGTGCAATTATAGCTCCGTTTATTATCGGACTCATTGCTGATAAATATTTCAATGCTGAAAAAATTCTTGGTGTTCTGCATATTATTGGTGCTATTTTGATGTATCAGATGTATAACGCAACCGATATTGCGCTATTTTACCCCTATGTGTTGGGCTATATGATCATATATATGCCTACCCTAGCGTTAGTGAATTCCGTTTCCTTTAATCAAATGAAAGATCCAGAAAAAGAATTTTCAAACATTAGAATTTGGGGAACACTAGGTTGGATTGCTGCAGGATTACTTATCAGCTATGCTTTTCACTGGGATTCTAAAAATGGAATAGAAAGTGGATTGTTAAAAAACACGTTTTTAATGGCGGGTGTTGCTTCATTATTTTTAGGTTTATTTAGTTTCCTTTTGCCTAAAACACCTCCAAAAGGTGCAGGCGAAAAAGTTACTGTATCCGACATTTTAGGTTTAGATGCATTGAAGTTATTAAAAGACAAGAACTTCTTAATTTTCTTTGTTTCGTCTATCTTAATCTGTATTCCGTTGGCATTTTATTATCAAAATGCAAATAACTTTTTAACTAATGTGGGAATGGATAATCCAACGGGGAAAATGACAATTGGTCAAGCATCCGAAGTACTATTCCTTTTAGCACTTCCTATTTTCTTTAAAAAATTCGGATTCAAGAAAACAATTCTTGTAGGAATGTTAGCGTGGGCACTTCGCTATGTTTTATTTGCCTACGGTAATGCCGGAGAATTAAGTTTTATGCTTCTTATCGGAATAGCATTGCATGGGATTTGTTATGATTTCTTTTTTGTTTCAGGTCAAATCTACACCAACTCTAAAGCTGGTGAAAAATTCAAAAGTGCTGCTCAAGGATTAATCACTTTGGCTACATATGGTGTTGGAATGTTAATCGGTTTCATGGTGGCAGGACAAATTACGGAAATGTATAAAGTTAATGGTGCTGAAAACTGGAAAATGATCTGGATTATTCCTGCTGGCATCGCATTTATCGTATTCTTACTCTTTGCATTTTTATTTAACGATAAAGAAAAATCTGAATCTTTTTAAAATGGTTCCAAAACTTAACCGAAGAAATGCGCTAAAAAATATGATTGCTGGCAGTGTTGCCATCGGAATTTCGCCTCAATTTGAGGCCATTGCTATGGATAGTTCAGAAAACATACGGCCAAGAAAATTGAAAGGAAACATTAATCATTCCGTTTGCAGATGGTGTTTTAGTACTGTAGATCTAGAAACCCTATGTATCGAAGCAAAAAAAATGGGACTTATAGGCATCGATCTCGTTGGACCTAAAGATTGGCCTACACTTAAAAAACATGGGCTAATTGCTACGATGTGCAATGGAGCCGAAATTAATTTGGTGGACGGTTTTAATGATGAAAAATTTCATGAAACACTTATCGCCAATTATAGCAAAATGATTCCGCTAGTAGCCAATGCCGGATATAAAAATCTAATTTGTTTTAGTGGAAATCGTCGCGGAAAAGACGACGAAACGGGTTGGAATAACTGTGTTAAAGGTCTTAAACAATTAATTCCATTAGCAGAAAAATATGGCGTAGTTTTAGTAATGGAACTTTTAAATAGTAAAGTAAATCATGTAGACTACCAATGCGACAAAACTGCATGGGGAGTTGAACTTTGCAACAGGGTGGGTAGCGAAAACTTTAAATTACTGTACGACATTTACCATATGCAAATTGACGAAGGTGATGTGATCAGCACGATAAAAAAGAATTGTAATTATATTGCTCATTATCATACTGCTGGGGTACCAGGCAGGAATGAAATAGATGAAACCCAAGAATTAAACTACCCTGCAATCATGAAAGCAATTGCCAATACCGGCTTTAAAGGTTTTGTTGCACAAGAATTTATACCTAAACAAGAGGATAAATTAGCGTCTTTAAACAAGGCAATTATAATTTGTGATATTTAAATAAGAAATAATGAATACAAGAAGAGATTTTATAAAACAGGCGAGTCTTTTAGCTATTGCTACAAGCGTTTCTACTAGTTATGCGTGCAGTATAATTAAGCCTGCAATAAATAAAAATGTTGGTTTACAATTGTATAGTCTACGTGATAGTATTGGAAGAGATATTACTGGTATAATCGAAAAAGTAGCGGCCATTGGATACAAAGAGGTAGAGACTTATGGATATAGTAGAAAGGATGGCTTTTGGGGCCTGGATGCGAAAGCGTTTGCTAGCTTATTGAAGAAAAATGGCATAACATCTCCTAGCGGGCATTTTGGCATGGATGAATATATGGCGAGTAAAGGGGATGATGATTTGAAATCCTATATCGAAGCTGCAAATATATTAGGAAGCGAATATGTTACCGTACCATGGTTAGGTGTTAATATAAGAAAAACTGCTGACGACTTTAAAAAAATTGCACTAAAGCTAAATGAAGCGGGCAGTCTTTGCAAATCTTCTGGTTTAAAATTAGCCTATCACAATCATGATTTTGAATTTGCTAAAGTAGGTACTACCACTGGTTTTGAAATTATGCTTAATGAAACTGATAAAAATCTAGTAGATTTTGAAATGGATATATATTGGGTAGCGAGATCTGGGATAGACCCACTAACTCTTTTTAAAGCTTATCCTAAACGCTTTACCATGTGGCATATTAAAGATATGGACAAGAAAAATAATGCGCTAAATACTGAAGTAGGTCTGGGTACAATTAATTTTAAAGACATCTTTGCCCAAGCAAAGTTGGCTGGGGTTAAACATTTTTTTGTAGAGCATGAAACAAATTATAAGCCAAATGAATTAGGCTCTATCAAGACCAGCTTCGATTACGTTAATAATATTTTATTAAAATAGAAAATGATTACTGAAATGATTTAATCGTTTCAGTAATCAACTGAACTTAAAATCCATTATGCTTGTATTGCAGGATCGGTATTTTGGCCATTATGATGCGCTTCACTTATTAACTCTTTGATATCCGACCTGCGTTTTTTTACTACCTGGTGTGTAAAATGAGGTATTTCTGGCGCTACTGCTGGTTCTTCCTCTTCTTGGCTTCCAACAATCCTACTTTTTAGCGATTCGTAAGAATCTCGTAAGCTACCGCCTACGTTACGAGCGCCATCTGCAATCCCCTTACGCATTTTTGACCCCTTTTCTGGGGCAAGTAAAATACTGATAACTGCACCCGCAGCCAAACCAGCAACCAAAGCAACCGCAATTTGTGTATTGTTTTGATGCGATCTTCTTGAAAGAATTTTTTCAATTAATTTTCCGTACTTCATAACATTTCTTTTTTTAAATAATGTTCCTTTTATAGAAACAACAATCGATTTTAGGTATTGTTTAGAGAAATTAAAGCTTCGAAGCTAATACAAATGCTTGTTCATAATTTTTCATTTTCCCATTCAGAGCAAATGCCTCGAACTTTATACTATATATACCTATTTTACTTAAAGTACCTTTTTCATTTAATCCATCCCAACTTAATGTACCCATTTTTGGGATTGTACTGTTTTTTATCAATCTCTTTATGAGTATCCCTTTATCATTAAAGATGCTAACATTAGCTACATATTGTTGATCAATTAGCTGATAATTTATATTCAAGACATCTTCAACGCCATCTCCATCAGGAGAAAAGACTTTAGTACTCAACCAGAAATTATTCTGTATCTCATTATTCTCTTGTTGCGAATTTTTGTAAGTCGGCGTTGCAAAACCACTAGCTTGTGCTGCCGATTTAAAATTATTTTTCTCATTAGATGGGCGCTGAAAAGAAACGCGTTCTAACGATACCCCCTTTGCTATCTGCAGTAAGGGAATGTGCATTTTTTCATGGTAATTAAACCGATCTACTTCGCCCTGGCTGCTTAACAAAGCTACGGTGCCCTTCTCATTTGTAAACGAAGGCAATGTCATCTTGGTGAAATGGGCTGGGTTTTTCACTTCATATTGTTCCATAACAACCCCAAAATCAGAAGTTAATACCCAAAAAGTTTTACTAGGAATATATACAGAACTACCACTTATACTTTTGATGTTAGCTAGATTTCCTTGTTCATCACTATTCGCCAACTTCAATGCCGCTAGGTCCAATACATCGTTGGTGGCATTATAAATTTCGATAAAATCTACTCCCCCCGATTTCGGATTAACCAGTATTTCACTAATTAGTATATCACTCTTGCCAATATCCTTAGAAATAAAAAGCTTTGCCGTATTTGCACGAGGATCGATTAAATTTCCAGCACAATCGCTAATACCATTCACTAATATCATATATTCTTGACCCTTAGTTATTTGTGCAGAAAATTTAAGTAACACGCTCATAAAATCTGGCGATTGAGGTACAGCCGTTAGGGGAACACCAATTCCATTGTTCAACTTATAATTGCTAATTAAGGCACCACTCACACTATCAATGCTCTTGCTAAAATTTATCTGGATTGTGGTTTCGTCTACTATCGATGCAGAAAGCAATCTAGGCGGCGTGGTACTCGTCTGTATTTGATAAACAGTGTTTTCGGCTCCTGGAGTACCTCCATTGATATGTTTACTGGCCTGCCAATTTTGTATTCCTGTACATTTATTGTTTGGGTCTATTAATTCCAAACTGTACCCTCCTTGTTTCTTTAAACCATCTTTATACCAATTATCGGTGTAAAAAATTTCATCGATAGTAACATTTTCTGAGTCTATTAAACTCAATCTATCTTTATCATTGTTTAAGCTTGGCCACACTGAAAGACCTATGGTTTTACCAAACGTTTTATAGGAATCTATATCAGCAGTTGCGCACAAAATCACATATTCATTTGGATGTAGTGTATCCGTTAAAAAGGTATACGTAGTGGTTAGATCTTTGTACTTCCAATCTTTCAATAGTATATATTTATTACTTGTATTCCATAGCTCAACAAATTCTGCTGAAGGCAAACCAACTGATGGAGATGGGTCGGTAAATACCTCATTAATAATTACATCTCCCTTTTGAGGTGTATAAGCTTCAACATAAAAAGTTGTTGCTTCCCCTTCTAGCGTAATATTTCCTTTTATATCACTTATTCCATTAACAATCAGCGTATAAATATCCGACACAAAAGGCTTCAAAAAACTCAACTTCACTACGTTTGGTTGTGATGTTAAACTTATAGTGGTAGGAGTTTCATTCCCCCCCCTCAATCTATAATTACTTGTCAACAAAGCTGAAATAGGGCTTACAGCTTCCGAAAATGTAGCCTCCATCGTCAATTTATCCACCACTTTAACACCTATCAAACGAGGTGGCGTAACGTCGGTTACCAATTCCTCCACGATAAAATCATCAAATACAAAACCATCCGATCGAGTAGCCGTATATTTACAAAACACACCAAACCAGCTAGTGTTGGTAAATGTTTTATCGATAACACTGCCCTCGAGACTAAACGTAGCTCCATCATCAAGCGATGTATATACTTCCCATTTGCCAAATTCATCACGAGTTACCCGTAATTTTGTGGATAAAAAATTAATATTCGTCCTATTTTTTGGTAATCCGTTTATAATTTTCGTGACCGAATTACCCGTTTGTTTGTATAAATCGTAGCTATCTGTACTCCCACTTTCGCCAATTTGAATAAAATAACCATTTAATTTGCCTTTTAAATCAGCCTGATCACTAACTAAATAAATCCTTGTAAAATTTGTAGTTGAGGGATCAAAATCGAGCTGAACAGAAAATTCCCACTTCACATTTAAAGCTAAAGCACTGGATGTAGCTAAGCTAATGGCTTGTGCAACAGTACCTAAGGAAGATTTCAATTGCCTATCCCCATTAATAGTAAACATAGAAGCTTGCCCAATCCAAACTGGGTTAATGGTAAAATTACCATCCGTAAAGTCGTCTCGAAATTGCCCAAATGCAAGTTTAGCACTCAAAAGCAGTAAAAAAAGTAAAGTTTTTCTCATATTTGGTAGATATTAGGAATTACCTTAATATACTAAAAATCAAAAATCGAAATGAAAGTTGCAGTAGTAGGAGCCACCGGGTTGGTAGGCACCGTAATGTTAAAAGTATTGGAAGAAAGAAATTTCCCATTAACCGAATTAATTCCAGTAGCCTCTGAGAAGAGTGTTGGTAAGTTAATTACGTTTAAGGGTAAACAGTTTCCAATCGTTAGCATGGATACTGCGATTGCTATGCGTCCAGAGATTGCTTTATTCTCTGCAGGTGGTGGTACTTCGCTCGAACATGCCCCTCGTTTTAAAGAAGCGGGCACAACGGTAATCGATAATTCTTCGGCATGGCGGATGGACCCAAAAATTCCATTGATTGTTCCAGAAGTAAATGCATTTACCTTGTCGCTCGACGATAAAATCATTGCAAATCCAAATTGTTCTACGATACAAATGGTAGTAGCTTTAAAACCATTGCATGATAAATACCGCATTAAGCGTGTGGTCGTTTCTACCTATCAATCGGTAACGGGTACAGGTGTAAAAGCAGTAGATCAAATGATGAACGAACGAAATGGAAACTACGACGGCCCCATGGCTTATCCATACCAAATCGATTTAAATGTTATCCCTCAAATTGATGTATTTACCGAGAACGGCTACACCAAGGAGGAAATGAAAATGATTAACGAAACCCGTAAAATTATGGGCGATGATAGCATTCGTTTAACCGCTACTACGGTTCGCATTCCGGTAATGGGCGGTCACTCTGAATCGGTAAACATCGAGTTTGAGAATGAATTCGATCTTGCAGAAGTAACTGCTTTGTTAGAAAAAACAGAAGGTATTATTGTTGTTGATGACATAGCGAACTTAAAATATCCAATGCCAAAAGATGCACACGAAAGGGATGAAGTATTTGTAGGCCGTATTCGCAGAGACGAATCGATGCCCAATACGTTGAATATGTGGATTGTTGCAGATAATTTGCGTAAAGGTGCTGCTACCAATGCAGTGCAAATTGCCGAATATTTGGTAAGAAAAGAACTGGCTTAATTCGGTTAAGAGTTGCGTGCTACAGGTTGCAGGTATTGGCGCATAAAATTAACATAATTTAAAAGTGATGCGAACAGCGTCACTTTTTTTATGGTTTTTGTTCACTATGTAAAGCATATAAGAACGATATAAGTTTTTGGTTATAAATCGCGAGATTATTTTAATTTTACTGCATAGTTATGCGTCTTATGAAATTACTTAAAGTTCCCATTTTATTTCTTCTTCTAACTCAAACCTGCTTCGCTCAATTCCCAACAGCTAAACTAGAACAAGCTTATCAAAAATTATTGGCTGATGAACAAGCAAAGTATGCTATTACATCACTTTGTGTGTTAGATGCTAAAACTGGTAAAGTGGTATTCGCCAAAAATGAAAATATTGGCTTAGCAACTGCCTCCACTCTTAAAACCATCACCTCTGCAACTGCATTTAGCGTTTTAGGCAAAGATTTTCGCTTTCAAACCACCTTGGGTTATAGCGGAAAGATTACAGCCGACGGAACATTGCAAGGCAATTTAATCATTAGCGGTGGTGGCGACCCAACTTTAGGTTCATGGCGCTACGAACAAAGCAAAGAAAATGTAATTTTAACGCAATGGGTAACTGCCATCAAAGCGGCTGGTATTAAAAAAATTGAAGGTAATGTAATTGGCGATGATAGCTTATTTGGTACTCAAACCATGCCAGAAGGATGGATTTGGCAAGATATGGGCAATTATTACGGCGCAGGAACTTCTTCACTTACTTGGCGCGAAAATCAATTCGACATCCACCTTAAACCTGGAAGCACAACAGGTGCCGAAGTTAGTATAAAAGCAACGGTTCCTGCTATGCCTTATCTACAAATCGTTAATGAACTTACAACTGGGCCTGCTGGGTCTGGCGATAACGCGTATGGCTATTTACCCCCATATAGCTCGCTGGCCTATTTGCGTGGCACCTCGGGCATGGGAATAGGCAAGGTTGGCATTTCATTGGCGCTGCCTGATCCAGCTTATGATGCGGCCTTTCGCTTACAAGACACGTTAAAGCGTATAAATATACTGTGTACTAAAGAAGCTACTACTGCTAGAAAACTCCATTTAGAAGGCACTACTTTACCCACCACCACCCAAAAACTTTCTACCATTACCTCGCCTTCTTTAAGTGAGATCGTATACTGGTTTAACAAAAAGAGTATAAACTTATATGGCGAACAACTCCTAAAAACCATTGCTTGGAAAAGCGGGGAAGCACCTTCTACACGAACAGGGGCAACTGCAGAAATTAACTTTTGGACAGCCAAAGGAATCGATAAAAATGCATTGAACATCTTAGATGGCAGCGGACTTTCGCCTGGTACACGGGTAACAACCATGGCTATGGCATCTGTTTTATTTCAAGCTCAAAAAGAAGAATGGTTTACTGATTACTTAAATTCTTTTCCAGAAAATAATGGCATGAAATTAAAAAGTGGTAGCATTAACGATGTTTCGGCTTATGCCGGGTATTACACTGCCTCAGATGGCAATAAGTATATTGCAGTAATTAATATTAATAACTATAATGGATCGGGCATCAGCAAGAAATTATTCAAGGTTTTAGATGCGTTGAAGTAATTTGTTCTTATCTTGAGTTCAAATCCATTTCAATGATGAACTTCAAAACCCTTATTTATCTTTCGTTCCTCGCAGTTTCTACTGTACTTATATCATGTAATGCAAAAACAGAAGACAGTGCAAATTCCAATTACTTTAACTCGGCCGATACTGGCGTATTAACAGGAGGTATAAAAGTAATCCCTATCCAAACATCAAAGGGAAAATTTAACGTTTGGACGAAGCGAATTGGAAATAATCCAAAAACAAAAATCTTGCTACTCAATGGTGGTCCCGGTGCCACGCACGAATATTTCGAATGCATGGAAAATTTCTTACCTAAAGAAGGGATAGAGTTTATCTACTACGATCAACTGGGATGTGGTAATTCAGATAACCCGAAAGATACTGCCATGTGGGATTTAGAC
The DNA here is from genome assembly GCF_037482965.1 of Pedobacter anseongensis. NCBI lineage: Bacteria > Pseudomonadati > Bacteroidota > Sphingobacteriia > Sphingobacteriales > Sphingobacteriaceae > Pedobacter > Pedobacter anseongensis. The sequence goes on from NZ_JBBHKB010000002.1 coordinate 530,482, forward strand.
AGATACGTAGAAGAAGTTGAACAAGTGCGGCAAGCACTTAAATTAGATAAAGATAATTTCTACCTACTTGGACATTCGTGGGGAGGTATTTTGGCCATGCAATATGCATTAAAATATCAAAAAAACATGAAGGGAATGATTATCAGTAATATGATGAGCAGCATTCCTGCCTATGGTAAATATGCTGATGAAGTTTTGGCTAAACAAATGGATCCTGGGGTACTTAAAAAAATTCGAGCCATAGAGGCAAATAACGATTATTCAAACCCAGAATATATGGCCTTATTGATGCCGAATTTTTATGTAAAACACATCTGCCGAATTCCCTTAGATCAATGGCCTGAACCTGTTAATCGCTCATTTAGCAAAATGAACCAATCTTTATACGTAACGATGCAGGGTCCGAGCGAGTTTGGCGTAGCAGGCAAACTCTTAAATTGGGATATTTCAGGTCAATTAAAAAATATTACCATTCCAACGCTAACAATTGGCGCAAAATACGACACCATGGATCCAAAACACATGGAATGGATGGCATCAACACTCGCCAATGGAAGTTACTTATATTGTCCTAATGGAAGCCATATGAGTTTATACGACGACCAGCAAACGTACATGAAAGGGATTATTAAATTTTTGAAAGATACCAAATAATGCAATTCGAACTCCGTCCCTTTCAACATAGCGATTTAGCCAATTTGGTAAAACATGCCAATAACTACAATATTTCTAAAAATTTAAGCAATAAATTTAACTTTCCATATACACAAACTGACGGTATTGCCTTCATTAACTTGGCCTTATCTGCATCGCCCATCGAAATTTTTGCAATTGTAGTGAACGGAGAAGCAGTAGGCTCAATAGGTGTACATCCGCAGAAAGATCTATACTGCAAAAATGCAGAAATGGGCTATTGGTTATCGGAAACGCTCTGGGGTAATGGAATAATGCCTTTAGCCATTAAAGAAATGGTAAATTATGGGTTTAAAACCTTTGATATTACGCGCATTTATGCCCGTACATTCGATACCAATTTTAAATCGCAGCGTGTACTCGAGAAAGCAGGTTTTAAGTTAGAGGGCGAATTTAAAGGCACCTACTATAAAAATGGAACAGTATATGACGAAATGGTATATGCCATTAGAAAATAATTAATAAATTGCCCTTTAATTAGAAAATCAATCCCTTTTTTATCCATGAAACGAAGTTTATCTATTATATTTTGTCTTTTTACCCTTCATTCCATTGCTCAAACTGCCGCAAGCAGTATAGAAACACTAAGTACTTTTGAAGCAAGTATACCTGTTGCTCAAAACGAAATTGCTATCATTCCTGAACCGGTTACCCTTATTAAACAAGCAGGTTACTTTTCACTGCCTGCAAATATTGTTATTCAAGCTAATAAATCTCCAGCGCTAAAACAAACAGTTGCTTTTTTGCAAGAAAGATTATCAAAACCAACCGGGCACTTTGTAAGTGTAGTACACATTCCATCATCAACCGCTACATTCAAGTTAATCATTACGGATAAAAATGACCCTATTTTAGGAAACGAAGGCTATCACTTAACCGTAGGTTTAAAACAGGTCGTCATCACTGCGAATAAACCTGCTGGCTTATTTTATGGGGTACAAACGCTAATGCAATTACTACCAAAAGAAATCGAAAGCAAAGAAGAGGTAAAAGGGATAAAATGGACCATGCCCTGTGTTCAAGTAACAGATTATCCGAGATTGGGTTGGAGGGGATTAATGTTTGATGTTGCCCGTCATTTTTTCACCAAACAAGAAGTAAAACAATACATTGATGCTATGGTTCGCTACAAATTCAATATTTTACACCTCCATCTATCAGACGATGAGGGATGGCGAATTGAGATTAAAGGCTTACCAAAGCTCACCGAAGTGGGAGCATGGCGTGTAAAACGAGAAGGCACATTTGGCGATTTTATCCCCCCAACTGCCGACGAACCCCGCAATTATGGTGGTTTTTATACACAAGAAGACATTAAAGAATTAGTAGCTTACGCAAAAGAACGCTTTGTAGACATTATGCCCGAAATCGATGTTCCTGGACATAGTTTAGCTGCAATTGCTGCGTATCCTGAGTTATCTGGCACCGCTGATGCGGTAAATTATAAAGTACGAAGCGGAGAAAAAATTATGGATTGGAGTCGAGGTGCTCCCCCACTCGGACTAGTAGACAATACCTTATCTCCTGCCAACGAGAAAGTTTATGTCTTTTTAGATACTGTATTTTCGCAAATTGCAAAGCTTTTTCCTTTCGATTATATCCATGTTGGTGGTGATGAAGTAGCCCGAAATTTTTGGGAAAAGAACGATCAAATAAAAGAGCTCATGAAGCGCGAAGGCTTAAAAACTATTCCAGAAGTGCAAGCCTACTTTGAGCGTAGATTGGAAAAAATTATCGTTTCAAAAGGGAAAAAATTTATGGCCTGGGATGAAGTTTTAGAAGGGGGCGTTTCGCAAAGTGCAGCCGTAATGAGTTGGCGATCGATGAAGTATGGCACAGAAGCGGCAAAAGCTGGTCATGAGGTGGTAATGAGCCCCACCCAATATGCTTACATAGACTATATGCAGGCTGATGCCATTACGGAGCCCAAAGTTTATGCCTCCCTCCGTTTAAGCAAGGCCTATGAATTTGATCCTGTTCCAGCAGATGTTGATCCTAAATTTATTAAGGGCGGGCAGGCAAACTTATGGACTGAACAGGTGTACAACATTCGCCAGGCCGAATACATGACCTGGCCTCGGGGTTTCGCCATCGCCGAATCAGTTTGGTCGCCCCGCGAAAAGAAAAACTGGAACAACTTTTTTGTGCGTACAGAAGAACATTTTAAGCGCCTGGATGTGGCAGAAACCAAATATGCGCCTAGCGTTTACGACCCTATATTCTCCGTAAAAAGAGGCGCCGATAGACAAGTGCAGATTACGCTGAGCACGGAGGTAGAGGGCTTGGATATGTATTACAGCTTTGATAATTCTTTCCCAGATCGCTTTTATCCTAAATATACTACACCATTAATTCCCCCTATCGATGCTACCGTATTAAAGGTAATTACTTATCGAGGTAAAACACCTATTGGACGGATGATGAATATGCCAATTGAGGAATTGAATAAGAGGGCTGGGAAGAAATAGATTTTTGTATGATATCAACCACATAGACACATAGCTCACAATAGCTATGTGTCTATGTGCCTATGTGGTAAAAAGTTTAAGCGCAAAAGATAATAGCCCATTGGTTCAAAATCCTTAATTTAGTGCAAGCCAAATTTTAAAAACCTGCACAAATGAATTCCATTTTTAAAACTCTTTTCTTCCTACTATTTCCATCTTCTATCCTATTTGCACAAAATACAGCTGTAAAGATTATTAAAGATCCTAACGCTAAAAAGATAGACATATTAATCGGAAACAAACTTTTTACCAGTTTTCAGTACCCAGATCATATAGAGAAACCTTTCCTTTACCCTGTTTTTACCGTTAACCAAAATGATGTAACACGAGGTTTCCCTTTAAATCCAAAAAAAGACGACCCAACAGACCACCCCCATCACATTGGCATCTGGCTGAATTATGAAAGCGTAAATGGTCTCGATTTTTGGAACAACTCCTATGCCATTCCTAATGAAAAAAAAGATAAATATGGATGGATTAAGACCGACAAAATTTTAGAAACCAAAAGCGGGCCCAAAGGAAGTTTAACCTACCATGCTACTTGGAACAATCAAGCCAATGCTATACTGCTCAACGAAATTACCACTTTCGAATTCAGTGCCATAGGCAGTCAGCGGATTATAGATCGTAGCACCACCTTAAGTGCCGTAAAAGATGTGGCTTTTAATGATGTAAAAGATGGATTTTTGGGAATGCGATTGGCACATGAACTTCAAATTCCCACTCAGCAAGACCAGAAATTTACAGACGATAAAGGCAATGTAACCCTCGTAAAAGGGGGTACGGATAAGATTGCCAATGGCAATTACATCAGTAGTGAGGGCAAAGTCGGTGATGCCGTTTGGAGCACCCGTGCAGCATGGGTTAAAGTTTTTGGGAAAATAGGTGCCGATTCGGTAAGTGTTACCATCATCGACCACCCAAAAAACATAAATTATCCTACGTATTGGCATGCACGAGGCTATGGTTTATTTGCTGCAAATCCTTTAGGCGAAAAAATATTTACAAATGGAACAAGGAGCACTAACTTAAAATTAAAAGCAGGAGAAAAAATTACATTTAGATATAGAATTGTTATAGATGCTGGCAACACGTCGACTTCAACTGAACAAATTCAAAAACTTGCTGCAGCATTTAGCAGGTAACTGTTGTAACATTAGCGCTTAAGCGGGCTCCAATAAATAATGAAAAAAGAAACGCTCATTCTCCTAGGTTTTATTGTTGTTAAGATCGTATTGCAATATTTGGTAATTCATCCAATTTACGATTTACAGCGGGATGAATTTCTACACCTGGATCAAGCTAAACATTTAGCCTGGGGCTACCACTCTATTCCCCCTGTAACCTCATGGATTTCTTGGTTGATCCTTCACTTGGGGAATTCTTATTTCTGGGTTAAATTTTTTCCTGCCCTTTTTGGCGCCCTAACCATACTAGTGGTATGGAAAACAGTCGAAAGTTTAAAAGGAAGTTTATATGCATGCATACTGACCGCCACAGCATTAACTTTTTCTAGTCTTTTGAGGATAAATATGCTGTACCAACCCAATTCATTAGATATACTATGTTGGACTTTAGTGTATTATACCTTTATTCGTTTTATTCAAACAGAAAATTACAAATGGTTGTACGCAATGGCTATTAGCTTTGCTATTGGATTTTTAAATAAGTATAATATTGCCTTTTGTTTACTAGGTTTATTGCCAGCCATCTTACTGAGTGAACAAAGGAAACTTTTTTTAAAGCCCCAATTTTATATCGCTTTGTTTATTGGTTTGGCCATTGTAAGTCCGAATCTTACATGGCAGTTTCAACACGATTTTCCCGTGCTTAAACACATGAAAGAACTTCAAGAAACGCAATTGGTGCACGTAGAACGAATGGATTTTGTAAAGGATCAGATCATGTTCTTTTTTAGTTCTTTGTTAATAATAATTGCAGGCTTCATCTCCCTATTCACTTATAAAACATTTAAGCCCTATCGAATATTTTTTTATGCTATATTATTTACCTTAACCTTATTTATTTACCTAAAGGCAAAAGGTTATTATGCGATTGGCTTATATCCCATTTTCTTCGCTTTTGGAGCAGTTTATATCAGTTATCTTTTTCGACACGGTTGGAAGATTTATCTCCGCTTCGTGCCAATAGTTATCATACTCTTACTTTTTATCCCTTTATTGGATAGGGCTCTACCGTTAAAAAAACCAAATGAATATTTTAAGGAAGGCCAACAACATACTTGGGAAGATGGGAAAAAGCATCCCATTTCACAAGATTTCGCCGATATGCTGGGTTGGCAAGAATTGGCAAGAAAGGTAGATTCAATTTATCTAATGCTACCGAACAAAGAAACGATATTCGTACTTTGCGATAGCTATGGCCAAGCTGGTGCGATAAATTATTACACAAAAGTTAAGGGCTTAAAAGCCGATTCATTTACCGACGATTATATCAATTGGGTAAATTTAGATCGTGAAATTAAAACCGTAATTCGCGTTAAAGAAGTAAAAAATTTAACTTCTACTAGAGATCTATCACTTTTCAACAAGGTGGTAGGTGTTGGAGAAATTAAAAACGAGTATGCCAGAGAAAAAGGCACTCAAATTATCCTCCTTAGTGAACCAAAACTAGATCTTGCTAAGCTTTTGAGAACCGAAAGAGCAGCAGGGAGGTTGGAGTAAATATTTGCCACTTTTAACCACGAGAAAACGAGAATACACAGCGAAATAAGCATATGGCTGTAAACTCAGCGTTCTCTGTGAAATACTTTGTGCCCTCCTGTAGTTAACAACGTAAAGCAAAAAACTTGTATTTCTCCTTTTTTCTTCTTACTTTCATATAGCTTAAAAAGGAGGTTTATTATGAACATTATCCAAAAAGTTGAGCTTTGGGGCGATGCCCATCATGCAAAATGGTTAGATGTTGTTCGCATCGTATTAGGCTTAATAATTTTCAGTAAAGGTATTGCACTCATTAGCGATACGGGCTATCTACAGGATGCATTATTCCGAAATAGCATTTTTGAATTTTCATCTGTCATGGCCAGTATTTTGCTCCATATTGTTGCCTTCGCACATTTAGTTGGTGGCATTTTAATTACCATTGGTCTTGTAACACGTTTTGCTGCAGTAATTCAAATTCCAATTTTAGTTGGCGCCATTCTATTTGTTAACATTTCTAACGGCCTATCGGTATTAAATTCAGAACTATGGCTATCAATTATCGTACTTAGCCTTTTGGTATTATTTTGGGTAGTGGGATCAGGCCCATTTTCGGTCGACCAACAATTTAAGAAGCGACGTTGGCAATAAAAGATTTTCTCTGTGAACTCTGTATTAAAATCCCTACCTTTCGTATTTAGAAATAGATATGAAGAAGATTCTTATTGCACTATTACTTTTACTTGCGACCAACACTTTTGCACAAACCCAAACGGCTAATTACTTTAAATTAACTCGCGAGGGATTCAACGAAAAAAATGCCTATGCAACTACTGCATTTGTAGAAAAATATTTTCGTGTTCCAGGCAATTCTGGGTTTAATGCAAGCATCCACCATGTCGAAGATATTTTAAAAAAAGCTGGTTATGTTGAGCAAAAATCAAATGAATTTGAAGCACCCCTAACCTATCGAATCGAAAAACGCCCCATGAAACGAAATACTTGGGAGCCCATAAACGCAAGCGTGCAAATCGTTGGCGAAAATCGACCTTTAATTGCTTATCAAACCAACCGCAATATGATCCCAATCAACTGCCCTTCAACGCCTGCTGGCGGCGTTACTGCCGAAGTGGTTTTTGTTGGAAAGGGAACTACGGCCGATTTTGAAGGAAAAGATTTGAAAGGAAAAATTGTTTTTGGTGATGTAGCTACTGGCCGATTAGTTGGCGCTGCTGCAAAAGCTGGCGCCATAGGCGCAATGGGTTACTCGATGCCAAAATATACGCAACCCGAAGTACACCAAACCTCCATTCAGTTTAGTAGCATGCAAGCAAACGCAGGAATTTGGTCGCTACTTTTATCGTATGGTGTTAAGGAAAAATTAAAAGCTGCTTGCTTAAAGGGAAAAGTTGAATTAAAAGTTGAAATTGAAACCAAAATATACGAAGCAGAAGAATTAACAATTGTTGCAAATATTAAAGGCTCGGTTAAACCAAACGAACGCTTTGTATATAGCGCACACGTACAAGAGCCAGGAGCAAACGATAATGCTACCGGTGTTGGTACTTTAGCTGAAATGGCCAGATTAACTGCAAGCCTCATTAAATCGGGCAAGCTAAAACCACAGCGCACACTTACTTTTCTTTGGGGTGATGAGATTGTTTCTACTGGAAGATACATCTCTGAGGATAAAGAGCGTGCCAAAGGGATATTATGGGGCATGAGTTTAGATATGGTTGGCGAGGATACCCAAAAAACAGGAGGTACATTTCTATTGGAAAAAATGCCCGATCCATCGGCTATATGGACAAGGGGAACCGATAAACATAGCGAATGGGGTGCCGGAAATGTACAAGAGAAAGACCTTTTCCCACATTATTATAATGATTTCATCTTCGATATCTGCAAAGCTCAAGGCAAATTTGCGAATTGGACGGTTAATTATAACCCTTTCGAAGGGGGAAGCGACCATACTCCATTTCTACAGAACAAAATTCCTGGTTTGTTGATGTGGCATTTTACAGATGTATTTTACCACACAGATAACGACCGCATTGATAAAGTATCGGCCACCACAATGAAAAATGTTGGGATTAGTGCATTAACCGCTGCCTATACTTTGGTTACTGCTGATGAAAGTACCGCTTCGTTTACTGTTGCACAAGTTAAAGCCGATGCATTGGTTCGCTTAAAAACAGAATTCGAATTGAGTAAAAAAGCAATAGCTGATGGTAAAGATGCTACAACTGAAAAGCATATTGTTGAGGTTTGGGGAAAATACTATACCGATGCATTAGCCACCATTGGAACCATGGCGGTTGATCCTAAGACCACTAGGGTGGGTTCTGCGATTAAAGTGGCGACCTTGGAGGTGGAGAAGCAGATGCAGATTTATTTAGAACAGCTTAAATAGAGTTCTCCTCCAATAGAATAACAAGTACAATCCTTACCTTAGCATAAACATCAACCTTATGAATTTCCACACTCGAAAATGGATCAAACCCGAAGATTTAAACCCTAATGGCGGATTATTTGGAGGTAGCCTTTTAAAATGGATTGATGAAGAAGCGGCAATTTATGCCATTGTACAACTCGAAAACCCTAGAGTAGTAACTAAATACATGTCGGAAATTAACTTTGTAAGTTCTGGTAAATTGGGCGACATTATCGAATTAGGAATGACAGCAACTTCTTTCGGCACTACCTCCATCACCATGTGTTGTGAGGTAAGAAATAAAATTACCAGGAAGAGTATTTTAACAATCGATAAAATCGTTTTCGTGAACATTAACGAATACGGTGAACCAACGCCACATGGAAAAACGAAGATTAAATATATTGAAGATCAGTTCTAGGACTTAAATTAACTCCTCAACTTCCAAATTAAACGCATCAACCACAAGTTGCGCTTGCATGTAAAAAGCATTTCGCTCAGCTAATTTCGTTTCTATAAAGACCAATAATTGCTCATCATCCATCCCTTTTAAAAGCGGCCTTTTTTCTCTGTTGTTCAACCTAGACACTAATTGTGGCGGTGTCATCTGCAAGTAAATCGTTTTCCCATTCGCATTCATCCACTCCATATTATCGAAGAAACAAGGCAATCCACCCCCGGTAGCTACCACGCAAGTTTCAGGATACTCATACCTCTTTAGCGTTTCGCTTTCCAATTTCCTAAAAGCTTCTTCTCCATTCTCGGCAAAATACTCGGCAATCGTTTTACCTTGTTCGGCTACAATTACCGCGTCTAAATCGATTACTGAGCAGTTTAAGCGGCTAGCCAACTGCTTCGCTTTGGTGCTTTTGCCGCAGCCCATAAATCCGATTAAAAAAATTTTCATACCTGTTTTTCTCTTTTTAGCCCTAAACTAATTTAACCCTAGGATCTACCCAAGCATATAAAATATCGACTAAAATATTCATCACTACAAACACAAATGCGATAAATAAGATTGAACCCATTACCACCGGAAAATCAGACATTTCTAAAGCAGTTACTGTTGTTCTGCCTAAGCCGTTATATCCGAAAATATACTCCACAAAGAACGAACCTGCTAATAACGAGGCAAACCAGCCCGATATAGCGGTTATTACCGGATTTAAAGCATTTTTTAACGCATGTTTATAGATAATTGCATTCCGCCCTAGCCCTTTTGCCTTTGCTGTTCGTATATAATCTTGTGCCAATACGTCTAACATTGCGCTGCGCGTGAGTTGAACAATAATAGCCAATGGTCGTAGTCCCAATGTAATCATCGGCAACCACAAGTTTCTCCAAGTAATTACCTCTCCCTTAAATGGATCGTAGCTGTATAAACTTCCGCTCATATTTAGACCTGTATAATCGGCCAATAAAAACCCAAATAACCAAGCAATAATAATTCCCGCAAAAAACGATGGAGCCGAAATGCCTAGGATTGCGAATGAATTAGCCATATTATCAATCCACGTTCCCTTGTGTACTGCCGATAAAACCCCCAAAAATACTCCAATACATGTAGCAAAAATCATTGCAGTTAGGGCTAAAACAAATGTATTGGGTACCGTTTCTGATAAAATAGTGGTCACATCTCTCTTGGTTTGATAGGAGCGACGCAAATATGGAACCTTTAGCACCACCACATCACTTCTAACTTTAAAAAGTTTTTGATAATGGTATTTTTCTTGATTTTCTGTTGAAAAAGGATGAATACTAATTGGCGATAAATCGTTAATGTAAAGAAAAAACTGGACCGGCTTTGATCGGTCTAAACCAAATTCCTTTCTTACGGCATCGAGCGATTGCACGTCCGACCTTTGTCCCATTGTCATACGCGCCGGATCGCCAGGTAAAATATTAAACAGTACAAATACTACAAGAATTACCCCTGCCATTACAGCTAAGCCATATAAAAATTTACGGATTACGTAGCCTCCCATTACTTATTGAAATAGGTTTTAGCGAGTTCTTCGAAAGATGGCAGGTTATGGTAATGCCATTTATTCACGATCACTCCATTTTTAAGCAATAATACACCCGGATTAGCGCGTACCATACTTTTTAATGGCACAGCATCCGCATAAAATATTTCCATAAAGAGCTTCATCTTTTTACTAAAAGCAGCTGCATCTTGTGCCGAGTTTGAGGTTAACAACACCGATCTGATGTTGAATTGTTCTACTGCATTTAAGGCCAGGGCATTGGTTTTAGCCACAGCTTCTTCATTTACTTCATTTAAGTTATAGGCAACAATAATTAAATTATAAAAAGGATTTTCGACCAGTTCTTTGGTATAGTCAGTGCCAGAGCTATCACTAATAATTAAATCCTTAATTTTAACTTCATAACCTTTCTTTATTAATTTCTTTTCCGGATCGCCCACAACCTCCCAATTCTCATCTTTCCATACTTCTTTTGCCATATAGTCTTTATCGCTCATCGATTTCGTTTCCCCTGTCTTTTTGTGCTTCAGTTGATATAGGATTAAAAACTCATCTAAAGGAGCACCTTCAGGTACTTTCATCGATTCGGGGATGCTCGAACCCACTTTATAGGGTAAAAAATCGATTATAGGTAAGTAGTTGTAGGTAAAAATTCCAAAAGCCAACGATGCGAAGGTAACGACAGCAAAGCCCGCAGCCTGCAATTTATGATTAGTCGTAATCGGCTTAATTTTTGTTCGATGAATAAATAAATAAACGATAAGCACCAATAAAATTAAATCCTTACTAAACGATTGCCATGGCGTAAGCGGAATAGCATCACCAAAACAACCACAGGAAGTTACCACTTTAAATGCGGCCGAAACAAAAGTGAGAAAAGTGAAAAATACGATAAGTGCAAGTAAACCTTTAGTAACTTGATTGCGCCAAAATCCGAAGAGCAATAAAGCGCCTAAAACAATTTCTAAAACGCACAATAAAATTGCAATACCAGTAGCCCAATTGCTTAAAAAATTTAGATGAAAAACTTCGAAGTACTCTTGAAGTTTATAGCCAAAACCCAATGGGTCATTTGCTTTAATCAATCCCGAAAAGATGAACAAAACACCAACAAACCAACGAGAAAAATGGAGTAGGATTTTTTGCATAAATTGTAGTTAATTGTTTATTTGGTTAACTGTTTTTAAATGATAATGGGAATATGCACCCCGTCTAAATACTAATATATACTAAATACCCAGCTTAATCAATGCAAATACTGCATAATTTAACATATCCTGATAATTTGCCTTTACACCTTCGGAGGCTAACGTTTGACCCAAATTATCTTCAATTTGTTTTACTCTAAAAATCTTCATCAAAATTAAATCCGTTAAAGAGCTGATACGCATATCGCGCCATGCCTCTCCATAATCGTGATTTTTTGCAAACATTAAGTCTTTGGTTTCGGCTATTCGTTTATCAAATAGACTTTCTACCAAATTTACTTCCATCTCGTTCGGGTCTGAATCAGTTAATTCTAACTGAAGCATCGCAATTACGCAATAATTTACAATACCGATGTATTCTGAGGTAATATCCTCATCAACTTTTGATACTTTTTTTTCTTCTAAGGTACGTATGCGTTGTGCCTTGATAAAGATTTGATCGGTTATTGATGCAGGTCGAAGAATGCGCCATGCCGTTCCGTAATCTTTTGTCTTCTTTAAAAATAGCGCTTTACACGTTGCTATTACGTGATCAAATTCTTGTGAGGTGTTGGCTGCCAAAACAATTAATATTTTATCCGGATAAATTCGTTTCTATTTAAAGCTGTTTTATTGCTTATTATTGTATTTAATTATGGCTAAAGATACATTTTTAAACCCGAAATTTACATTAAATAGCAAGGGCAAATCGATAGATTTAAGTCGCCCATCGGTAATGGCCATCTTAAATTTAACTCCTGATTCATTTTTTAAGGATAGCCGTATAGAAAACATTGATGAGGCGTTACAGCGAGTAGACGATTTTTTAAAGGCGGGGGCAAAATTTATCGACCTCGGTGCGTATTCATCTCGGCCAGGCGCTGCACATATTAGCGAAGAAGAAGAACTAAAACGCCTCATTCCCGTAGTACAAGCGCTAGCAAAAAAATTCCCTGAAGCCTTGTTTTCTATCGACACATTTCGTGCTAAAGTAGCCGAAGCTGCAATAGATGCCGGAGCCCATTTAATTAACGATATTTCGGCCGGAAATTTAGACGGAGCAATGTTTGAAACCATCGCTAAACTAAATGTTCCATACATTATGATGCACATGAAGGGGAATCCACAAACCATGCAAGAACATTCAAGTTACCAAAATATTGCCAATGAGGTACATGCTTATTTTGCACAAAAAATAAAAAAATTAACCCAACTTGGCGTAGCTGATATTATTCTCGACCCTGGCTTTGGTTTTGCGAAAACGATAGATCATAATTACGAATTGCTACAAAAAATGGAGGTTTTAAATTCATTTGACCTCCCAATCTTAGTAGGTTTCTCACGAAAATCTATGATCACTAAGGTGCTAAAAAATAAGAGCCATGAAGCGCTAAACGGGACAACGGTTTTAAATACGATAGCCCTAACTAAAGGTGCTTCTATTTTAAGGGTGCACGATGTTGAGGAGGCAGTAGAATGTGTTACGTTGTTTAATCGGTTAATTATTCATTAGTTCATTGGTCAACAGTTCATTTTGCCATGTATTGTGCTACGAATGACTAATGAACTAATGAACAATAATTCTTATCTTGTGCCTATGAAGAGCCTCGACTTCGATTTCCTTAAAATTACGTGGATTAATGTTATAGATATCATTGTAGTTGCTATTCTATTGTATTATATCTACAGTTTAATCAAAAACACCCTTGCGGTTAACTTACTTCTAGGCCTTCTTATCATCTTCCTATTTTACCATTTGGTAAGCAGTTTGCACATGGATCTGTTGTCTACCATCATCAACAAATTTATGGGAGTGGGAATTATGGCCTTGGTGGTGATTTTTCAACCTGAAATTAGGCGATTCTTACTGCACATTGGAAAAAATACGTTTTTGCAAAAAAATAAAACCTGGTGGGGAAATTTGTTCGGTAGTAAAGATTTAGAACGTGATAATTTATTACGGATCAAGCCAATTATCGATGCCTGCAAAAGCATGAAAAAGACCCGAACGGGCGCATTAATCGTCTTTGTTAAATTTTACGACGATCAACTCTTCGCCAATAGTTGTGAAATTATCGAGTCGAAAATATCGAAACGTCTACTAGAAAGTATCTTTCAGAAGCACAGTCCACTTCACGATGGCGCCGTGGTAATTGCCGAAAACAAAATTAAAAGTGCAAGTTGCATTTTACCCCTAACGGATAATGAGAAATTACCTCCTCAATTCGGTTTACGACATCGGGCTGGAATAGGGATTTCTGAAAATACAGATGCTGTTGCCGTGATTATCTCTGAAGAAACCGGCGAAATTGCCTATGCAAAACAAGGTAGGGTAAGGATGAATGTATCCTTTGGAGAATTGGAGAAATTGCTAAATAAGGATTTTTAAATTAGTACTGAGCAGTGCGTATTGAGTAATGAGACATTTATACTAAGGGCATAGTTAATATACCCCCAGTTGCAATACGATACTCAATACGCAATACCTTTTAACAATATTGCTCAAAAGCCCCAATTAAACTATCGGCAATCATTTGAGCTGGGCGACCTTCGATCTGATGACGCTCAATCATGTGCACCAACTTACCATCTTTAAACAAGGCCATCGCAGGCGAGGAAGGTGGGAAAGGCATCATATACGCTCTCGCTCTATCTACGGCGTCTTTTTCCATACCTGCAAATACGGTTACCAATTTACCAGGGTGTTTTGCATTCGATGCGGCTAATTTAGCTGCTGGACGGGCATTTGCTGCTGCACAACCACAAACCGAATTTACCACTACAAAAACAGTTCCTTCGCTTTTAATGGCATTATCAACCTCTTCTGCCGATTTTAACTCTTCAAAACCTACGTTAGTTAACTCCGCACGCATAGGTTCTACTAAATATTCTGGATACATCTTTTCTTTTTTAAATAAAGTACAAAGATAACAAATATGATGCGCTAAAAATTATTGGCTAATAAAATAACAATCTGCTGACGTATAGGAAGTATTTTTATCCCTGCATACCTTGAAGCGCTTCTTTTAATGCTTCTTGATCAGATAAGGCGGCCCATCCGAACATAGCAATAATCGCTCCCATAAATAATAGGTAGATAATATTCAAAATCAACCCTATGATTGCGCACACTCTACCCGCATTTAAATTTTTAAATGAACTTTCGGTATAAAAAGTCATATTAGCTGCATAAAGAGCCCTATCCTTTTTACTTAAAATTAAAGCAACTATCCCTAAAATTAAACCAATAATACCATAACAACAACAGGTTACAATAGATAAAATACCTAACACTAGTACTGCAGTTGCATTAGGTAACGCTTGCTGAATACCATAGTTAAAACCGCTATTTTGAGGTGGAGTTTTAGGTTGAGGGTTTGAACTCACCGTTTCTGGTGTATTTTCTTGTGGAGCTTCTTGTTCTTCAGACATGATGTTAATGTAATTGATGCGTAAATATTTTATAAATATAATTGATTACAATGAGTAAACTAATACCAATGTATAGTATTTTAATTAAAAAAGCTCCTTGTTTAAAATCAAATTTTAAGTGAACAAGTGTAAACACCATCAGGCCAATAAGAGGTAAAGTTGGCGGATATAACTTAAATGAATTCACAAAATCGCCTTCAACTAAAGCCAAAACAGAGCGTTGAAAACCACAACCAGGGCAATCAATACCTAGGTACTGCTTTACCGGACATTTTAATAAATGTGTTTTTAGCCAGAATAAAAAGTTAACAGAATTCATTTAGGTCGAAGATAATTCTAATTAAACAGAATAGAAAAAATATACTAATTTTGGCGCTGAATTTTCTGCCGCTATGACCTCAAAAATTAGGATCCTCTTCGTATTGTTATTTTTAACCCTATCGAACAGCACTAGTTTTGGTCAAAGCTACAAAAATGAATTAGGGATCATGTCGGATAATGATTATTATGTCGATTCTGAAAAAGATCGCTATTATAGTGAGGGGGCGTTTACCTATTTCAGACATGCTTTGAGGCAAGAAAATCTAGATCCCAGGCTTAACAAAAAAATAATCGACTTCGAGCTAGGTCACAAAATATACACTCCCTATAGTTCGCATGCTCCCGACCCAAAGAGTCATGATAGGCCTTTCGCTGGATATGCCTATGCTAGTGGAAGTATGGGTTTTTTCTTTACTAACCAATCCATTTTAAAAGCCAGGATACAACTGGGCATTTTAGGACCTAAGGCGCTTGGCAAAGAAGTGCAATCTACTTTTCATAAGGATGTGCTGAAGGCATATTATACCGTTGAGGGTTGGGAATACCAAGTTAAAAATGAAGTTGGTTTAAATGTTGATTTAGCTTATCAACGCTTGTTTTATCAGTTTGACAATCACTTACTAGACCTTAGTGGTACTTCTTCGGTACAATTAGGTAATACCTTTTCGGGTGCAAATGCAGGCTTATTAATTCGCTTCGGAAAGTTAAACGCCTTTTACGAATCGTCGTACGCTAATAGTCGAATTAAAAACAAACCGGGAGATAAGAGCAGAACACCGTTAGAATTTTACGTTTTCACAAAACCACAAGTAAATTTTGTAGCTTATAATGCGACCATACAAGGTGGATTATTCAGGTCAAATAAAGGACCCATAACTTTTGGAATTAAAAATTTGGTCTACGCTCAACAAATCGGCCTTAATTTTGCATGGTGGAGATTGAGCGCTAAAGCGATCGTTACGCTAAAGAGCAAAGAAGTGGAGAGCAATGCGAAAGCCTATAATTATGGTTCGGGCGTAATTGCTTACCATTTTAACTAAATCACATTTTTACATTCCTGCTACCGTCCTAGAGAATACAATTTGGGTTTCATAAGGTTATGTCGTAAATTTGCACTTCATTTAAACAATAAACATATGTCATCAGTAGAGACAACTTACGTTCCTTACAAAGTTAAGGACATTTCACTGGCAGAATGGGGCCGCAAAGAGATCGCGTTAGCAGAGGCAGAAATGCCTGGATTAATGAGCTTACGCACCGAGTTCGGACCATCTAAACCTTTAGCAGGCGCACGCATTGCAGGCTGCTTACACATGACCATTCAAACCGCAGTTTTAATCGAAACTTTGGTAGAATTAGGTGCTGAAGTTACTTGGTCGTCGTGCAACATTTTCTCGACCCAAGATCACGCTGCCGCAGCTATTGCGGCCGCAGGCATTCAAGTTTACGCTTGGAAAGGCTTAAATGAAGCCGATTTTGATTGGTGTATTGAGCAAACCTTACATTTCGGTCCCGACCGTCAACCGCTAAACATGATCTTAGACGATGGTGGCGATTTAACTAACATGGTGTTCGATAGATATCCTGAGTTAATTGCAGCTATTAAAGGATTATCTGAAGAAACCACTACAGGTGTTCACCGCCTATACGAAAGAATGAAAAACGGAACCTTGCACTTACCTGCAATAAACGTAAATGATTCTGTAACCAAATCTAAATTCGATAACAAATACGGATGTCGTGAGTCGTTAGTTGATGCCATTCGTCGTGCTACCGATGTAATGATGGCTGGTAAAGTAGCTGTAGTTTGCGGTTATGGCGATGTAGGTAAAGGTTCAGCAGAATCGTTAAGTTCGCAAGGTGTACGTGTAATTGTAACTGAAATCGATCCGATTTGCGCGTTACAAGCGGCAATGGAAGGGTACGAAGTTAAAAAATTGGCTACAGCTATTAAAGAAGCTGATATTGTGGTAACTACCACAGGTAACTGTGACATCGTTCGCGAGCAACATTTCAGAGCTTTAAAAGATAAAGCGATTGTTTGTAACATTGGACACTTCGACAACGAAATCGATATGGCTTGGTTAAACAGTGCTTATGGCGATACTAAAGTTGAAATTAAACCACAAGTTGATAAATATACGATTGACGGCAAAGATGTAATTATCTTAGCAGAAGGCCGTCTGGTGAATTTAGGCTGTGCAACTGGTCACCCAAGTTTTGTAATGAGCAACTCGTTTACCAATCAAACCTTAGCCCAATTAGAATTGTGGACTAACCCAGGGAAATACGAAAATAAAGTTTACGTTTTACCTAAGCATTTAGACGAAAAAGTAGCGCGTCTTCACTTAGAAAAAATCGGTGTAGAGTTAGACGTTTTAGATCAACACCAAGCCGATTATATTGGTGTAAACGTAGATGGTCCATTTAAACCAGATACATATAGATACTAGTTTTTAGTCGGCAGTCCTGAGTTAGTAATTGGGAGGCACGAAGCAATCTCATTAATGAGATTAAAAAGAGAGATATGCGGAAGTATATCTCTCTTTTTGTTTCGGGCAAGACGCTAAACCTTTTGCCCCTTACCATTAAAACACTACATTTGCTAACTTCTTAATGTTCCAAAACATGAAAAAATTACTCTTCACCCTTTTTATTTTATTAGGTTGTTTCATTGCCAACGCGCAAAGTTCCAAAAAACCAATAGCTAACAAACTAACAAACAAAGTTGTTGAAATTGCCTGCGGCGAATGCAAATTTAAAATGAAGGGCAAAGGCTGTGATTTAGCCGTTCGAATAGACGGAAAGTCTTATTTTGTAGATGGAAAATCAGTTGATGATTTTGGAGATGCACATGATGAAAAACATGGTTTTTGCAATGTAATCAGCAAAGCTGAAGTAACAGGAGAAATTGTTAATAATCGGTTTAAAGCAAAAACAATAACGTTATTGCCAGAGAAAAAATAGTATACATCAGCTTTTCTTTGCCCTTTTTTATAATTAACCTAGTAAATCTAAACTTAAACTAATCACTTGCTGGGCGTATTGCTTATACAGAATTAACTCCAATTGGCATTAACGAATTAAACACATCATTAGATTATAAAGATAATTGGTTTAGAGGTGGCTTTCCAGAAGCATTATTAGCCCCAAACACAGAATATGCTATTGAATGGCTTAGCGATTTTATAAGAAGTTATGTAGAACGAGACTTAGCTATGCTATTTGGCGTAGTGCTATCCCCAGTTACCTTACGCAATTTTTGGAGTATGCTTGCCCATTCTAACGGAAATTTGTTAAATGCGGGGGTTTTTGCAAGATCATTAGGTGTTAGCGCAACCACTGTAATGAAATACCTCGACTTTTTAGAGGGTGCATATATGGTTAGGCGCTTACAGCCTTGGTTCATCAATGCAAAAAAGAGGTTAATTAAATCACCTAAAACGTACATAAGAGACACAGGAATATTAAGGAAGCCCTCTTCCATTTTACACTTTCCATCTTACCTATCAATCCGTATCTTTGTGAAATGACCCACCTCTCCGTTAATATTAACAAAATAGCCACCCTCCGCAATAGTCGTGGTGGCAACAATCCTGATTTAGTTAAAGTTGCGCTAGATTGTGAACGTTTTGGTGCTCAAGGAATCACGGTTCATCCTAGGCCCGATGAACGGCATATTCGCTACCAAGATACGTTCGATTTAAAAGCAGTAATTGCTACCGAATTTAACATTGAAGGAAATTGCCGCGAACAGAAATTTATCGACCTTGTTTTAGCGAACAAACCCGCACAGGTTACTTTAGTTCCCGATGTTTTAGGCCAGATTACTTCAAACCACGGTTGGGACACGCTAAAAGAACAGGCCTACCTTAAAGAAATGGTAGCGCTGTTTAAAAATGAAGGCATACGGGTTTCTATTTTTGTAGACCCAGTAATTGAAATGATAGAGGGAGCGCTCGAAACGGGAGCTGACCGAATAGAATTGTATACCGAAGCCTATGCAAGTCAATATCATCAAGACAAAGAAAAAGCAATTGCCCCCTACATAACCGCAGCAAAACGAGCAAACCAATTAGGCCTCGGCATTAATGCAGGCCACGATTTAGATTTGCAAAATCTTCAATACTTTGCAAAAAACATCCCCAATCTCCTAGAAGTTTCCATCGGCCATGCCTTAATTTGCGATGCGTTATATTTAGGGCTGGAGAATACCATACAGCTGTATTTGAAACAACTTGCACGTTAACAATTAGGTTATTAGGCAAATCGTCCATAATCTAATACCAAATTTGTAAAAACCAAAAAAGCAGAATACCTTTAGTTAAAAATCCATTATGAAAAATCTTTCCATTGCTACCCTAATTTTATTTACAATTGCTTTTGCCAGTTGTAAAGATATTGCCAAAATAAATGAAGATGAAGCTGGTGATGTAATTACCGACTATTTAAAAGGCAATCAGGAATATAAAACCGCACGTTTTCACTTTGGTGAGCTAAAATTTAACAGTAAGAGTGACATGCTAGAGCTAGAAAAATATAAAACTTTGGAAGATGAAGGCTATATCGATATGACTCTTCAAGAAGGCAAAAAGAAATTCCTATCTAAAGATAGCAGCTTTGTGTATCTCATCAAATTAACCGATAAGGCGAGCGACCTTGTACTTAAACAGGATGAAGACAAGGCAACTGTTAAAGTAGTACTTTATGAATTGGCTAGCGAAAAACCTGTTAATTTTAACCGGGTTAATGATAACAATGCAAAAGTTACCGTATCCTTAAAGAAACAAAATACCGTATTTGCTCCTTTCCAAAAAAATCAAAACGATAATAGCGATTTCATTACCCGCACCTACCGGTTAAAATTAGATAAAGAAGAGGGCTGGAAAGTGGTAAAGTAAAACGCTTCCGAATACAACTAGCGAATAAGCATAATACTCCCATTAAGCCCTTTGCAGTTGTTATTTTTTAATTCAATAATATAATAATAAACTCCTACGGGTAAATCAACATTATTGTATTTCCCATCGAAGTCTTTTGCTTGATTTTTTGTATGAAAGACAACGTTTCCCTGTCGATTAAAAATTTTAATCTCAAAATCAGAAAGCCCACTTAGGCCAGGGATACGCCAAACATCATTAATCCCATCGCCATTAGGCGAAAAGGTATCTGCTATTTTGGCATTAAAAGGAGAAGGCGGAATGGTAAAAATATCGCTCTGAACCGTACATCCCTTTACATCGGTAATTTTAAGGTAATAGGTTCCACTCACTACGTTTAGCAAATCAGCCTCTGTTCCTACCTCTTGATCATTCACATCGAACCACTGATACCTCAAGGGTGCAGTACCCCCAGTTATCGATACATTTACGATACTTCCCTCATCTTTTGCACAATCGGTATTCAAAATTGAAATCTTACTGGTATTTACTACCAAATCGGTAGTGGGTTCGATGGTAAATGTTCCGGCAAGCGTTTTACAACCCAGTCCATTATCACCAAATAAACGATACGTACCAGGCATGGCACCAATTAGGTTACGGTCGGTAGAAACCACCTTATCGGTTTCATCTAACCAAGAAAAAACAGTTGGAATTTCTGTTTCAAATGAAGTAACAATTATAGATCCGTTTGTTTTACCACAGGCTGAGCCCGTTAGTGTGGCATTTTTAACCTTATAGGCAATATCTATTTTCTTAATTTCGTAGGTTGGCGAAATCACTTCGCAGCCACCTGTTTGGCCTGCTATTAAATAATAAGAGCCAGCTTTAGCATTGGTTAAATCTCTCGTATTTGCTACTTGAACATTTCTTGAATTAAACCATCTAAAAGTAGTCGCATCAGTAACTTGAATATTCTTAATGCTACCATTTGAACTTCCACACTGCTCGTCTACAATTTGCTTGGCCGCATCGTTTAAAACTGGCGAAGTAAATGCAGAGGTTGCACCATCGGTATTGGTTCCGGTTAAGGTAATTGCGCTAGAAATTGGCCCTGGATAAAGGAAGCTACCATCGGCCTGTGTTTGTGACGAACCAAGGTAAATCTTACCCTGACAACCAGAACATTCGTGATTACTAAAAACTTCGATTATTGTATTTGGCGAAGCTTTGCCACTCACCCCCCCTGCAGAAATTGAGGTTACAGCGGGTGCCGTTATTTTGCTTACATCTACATTTTGATGGCGAATGGGAAATTTTGTATTACAATACAAACTGTTTTTAGTAATCGTTATGGGGTAAGAATCAATAATCACTATACCATCTGTATTGTAGGCAATATCGTTTTTTTCGCTAGACAAATTAGACCCAATGATGCCTCCTATGCATTTGTTAATTTCTATCCCTATGCCATTACCATATTTTTCAGTTCCATTTAAGCCCGTCCCTACCTTATTATTTTTAATGAAAAAGCTCTTGTTCACCTCATTAAGCACTATTCCTTTTTGTTGTCCACCAATTAAATTATCTGTTATGGTAAGCGTACAATCACGACCGTTTGCGCTAATGCCAATTGAAGTTGGGTTAGGAATAAATGAACCCGCCGCATCAAATCCTATCGTGTTATTCGCAATTAACATGGCTTCAGACATTCCGGCGGTATTGATACTTATATTATCGTTAATTCCAAACACATTCCCTAAATTAGCAGCAGACCCCCCAATTTTTGAATTTTTCATATAAGACACATCTATACCATTTTTATTGGCCATCTGCTTTACTCCATCAGGTAATAAGCCAAAATAATTAGATTGAATTAAAATGTTGTTACCTAATACATGTGGTGGATCTAGGGGAGCATAAATTCCAGCATAATTTGAAGTAAATGCATTACCCTTACCAGGTGCACCAATGGTAATATTAGTAGACCCTCTTAAATAAATTGCTCCTCTTAAATCGTTAATGCTCGATGAAGCCTCTATAAAATTCGTAAAGTAAATCCCATAAATCTGAACATTGTTTACGTTCTCTAAAACCAATCCATTAAAAAATGTCGATGCATTTCTTTGAAGTTGAATTTGAATGTAGGAACTATTAAAAAAATCACCCGATTGTGTTGTTCCATCAATAACAATGTCTGAAGTTAAGTCTGGAAGCTGAATGTTTAATGAAATGGTTACGTCCGATGCTTGCGTGGCAGGAATATTAAAAAAGATAGAATCTATTTGACCAGCAGGATTTAAATTTGCTGCGATTATAGCCGCTCTTAACGAGCCAGGACCAGAATCTAAATTGGTGGTTACTCTAAAATTCTCTGCAACAGACTCGGCTATAAAACCGAACAAAAACATAAATATTACCCCGATATGCTTCATCCACATTTGCATCTAAGCAAGTTAATAAAAACTACATTATATCCCAAGTTTAACGGCTCTTTTACATTGCAAATAGGCAATAATTTCTTAACTTTGCGGCAACTTATTATTCAAACTACATGAGTTTAAATATTCATTACCAAGAAGATTTTCAAGACCGCCATATTGCACCAAATGCGAACGATACTGCGGCAATGTTACAGGCCATTGGCGTAAGTTCTATAGACGAGCTTATCGCGCAAACCGTTCCTCAAAAGATTAGATTAAAAGGTCCTTTAAACCTACCAAAGGCAAAATCTGAAATCGAATATTTAACAAGCTTAAAGCAAACGGCTTCTTTAAATAAAGTATACAAATCGTATATTGGCCAAGGCTATTACGATACCCTTACCCCTGGTGTAATTTTACGTAACGTAATGGAAAACCCAGGATGGTACACCCAATATACACCTTACCAAGCCGAAATTGCGCAGGGCCGTTTGCAAGCCCTTTTAAACTTCCAAACCCTTGTTATCGATTTAACCGGAATGGAAATTGCCAATGCTTCTTTGTTAGATGAAGGTACCGCAGCGGCCGAAGCCATGTTTATGCAATACAGCTTGCGTAAAAATCAACAGGCCTCGAAATACTTCGTTTCAGAATTGGTTTTCCCGCAAACCATAGATATTTTAAAAACCCGTGCTCAGCCTTTTGGCATTGAGTTGGTGATTGGAAATCATGAACAATTTTCGGCAAATGGAGATTTTTTTGGGGCCATAGTTCAATATCCAGCGGGTAATGGCGAAGTATTTAATTATACTGAATTTGCAAATACCCTGCACCAGGAAAATATTAAATTAACCGTAATTGCCGATTTATTAAGTTTAACGTTATTAACGCCACCGGGCGAATGGGGAGCAGATGTTGTAGTAGGTACTACCCAACGTTTTGGTGTACCTATGGGATTTGGCGGTCCTCATGCAGCATACTTCGCTACAAAAGACGAATATAAACGTTCTATTCCAGGACGTATTATAGGTGTTACCATTGATAGCAATAACAATTATGCATTACGTATGGCTTTGCAAACGCGCGAGCAACACATCCGTAGAGATAAAGCAACGTCAAACATCTGTACAGCACAAGCATTATTGGCGATAATGGCAGGTTTTTATGCCGTTTATCACGGACCAAAAGGCTTAAAATTAATTGCAGAGCGCATCCATGGATTAACCATAACACTTGCAACATCACTACGTGCAATTGGTTATCAAGTTTTAAATACTTCCTATTTCGACACCATCGAAGTTGCACTCGGTGAACTATCGGACTCTATCCATAAAGAATGTTTAGACAACAACATTAACTTAAACTATAAAGGCGACCGCGTTAGCATTGCTTTAGACGAAACTGTTTCTTACGAAGATGTTAAATTGCTGATTCGTATTTTCTCGAAAGTTAAAGGCATTGCGGCCGACAATTTAACGATTATAGATGGCGTAGAAACAACTATCGCTTCATCCTTGCAACGCCAATCTGACTACTTAACACACCCCGTATTTAACTCGCATCATTCGGAACACGAAATGTTGCGTTATATTAAATCATTGGAAACCAAAGATCTTTCGCTTTGCCATTCGATGATTGCCTTAGGCTCATGTACCATGAAACTAAATGCAACCAGTGAAATGATTCCCGTTACCTGGCCAGAATTTGGCAAAGTGCATCCCTTTGCACCTGCCGATCAGGTTTTAGGTTATTATACTGTATTTAATGAATTGGATAAATGGCTAAGTGAAATTACTGGCTTTGCGGCCATGAGTTTGCAGCCAAATGCAGGCGCACAAGGCGAATATGCGGGGTTAATGGTAATCAGAGCTTACCATCAAGATCGTGGCGATCATCACCGCAATATTGCGTTAATCCCGGCCTCGGCACATGGCACTAACCCTGCTTCGGCGGCAATGGCTGGAATGAAGATTGTGGTAGTTAAATCATTAGAAAATGGAAACATTGACGTTGATGATTTGAAAGCAAAGGCCCAAGAGCATGCTGCAAATCTTTCGTGTTTAATGGTCACTTACCCATCTACACATGGTGTATTCGAAGAAAGTATTATCGACATCTGTACCACCATTCACGAGCATGGCGGACAAGTGTATATGGATGGGGCGAATATGAATGCTCAAGTTGGCTTAACCAGTCCAGCAAACATTGGTGCCGATGTGTGCCATTTAAACTTGCACAAAACCTTCTGCATTCCGCATGGCGGAGGTGGCCCTGGTATGGGTCCTATTGGGGTTGCTGCACATTTAGTGAAGTACTTACCAGGTCATGCCGTAGTGAACATTAACCATGAAAAATCGATCCCAGCGGTTTCATCAGCACCTTGGGGTTCAGCCTCTATTTTGATTATTTCTCATGCTTATATTGCCATGATGGGTGGCGATGGCTTAACCGATGCTACAAAATATGCTATTCTAAATGCGAATTATATGAAAGCGCGTTTAGAAGCCCATTATCCAGTATTGTATTCAGGTAGCCAAGGTCGTTGTGCACACGAGATGATTTTAGATTGTCGCGGTTTTAAGAACTTCGGTATCGAAGTGGTTGATATTGCAAAACGTTTAATGGATTACGGTTTCCATGCACCAACAGTTTCGTTCCCAGTTGCAGGCACTTTAATGGTCGAGCCAACAGAAAGCGAGCCTAAGCACGAGTTAGATCGTTTCTGTGATGCTTTAATCGCTATTAGAAAAGAAATTACCGCTGTAGAAAACGGCGAGTTAGATAAACTTGATAACCCACTAAAAAATGCACCGCATACTTCGGCTGTAGTTACAGCGAATGAATGGACGCATGGTTACAGTCGCCAAACCGCGGCCTTCCCACTTCCTTATGTGGCCGATTATAAATTCTGGCCATCCGTAGGCAGGGTTAATGATAGCCATGGCGACCGGGCGTTAATTTGCGCTTGCCCGCCAATAGAGAGTTACCTAGAAGAAGAAGTTGTAGCTTAATAAAACGCCCGAAAACCTATTCGGGCGTTTTTTATGTAACCTACCTTCAATTTTCTGAGTCTAACGAGTAAAATCGAATGAAGAAATTACTCATCGCCTTCGGCGTTACTATACTTTCACTATCTGCCTATGCGCAAAACCTCGAAGCTAAAACAGACAGCCTACTTTTAAATGTTTTTAAAGATAAAAACGGACCCGGTGGCGTGTTTATGATTGCCAAAGGCGGAAAACCAATTTACCAAAAAGCTTTTGGTAAAGCGAACCTAGAATTAGGTGTAAACTTAAATCCCAACAGTGTGTTCCAGCTAGGCTCCATGACCAAGCAATTCACCGCTGTGGCAATTCTAAAATTAGAAGAAGAAGGCAAATTATCACTAAAGGACCCCATTATTAAGTACATCCCAGATTTTCCCTCCGGAGAAAAAATTACCCTCCACCATCTACTAACACACACTTCCGGAATTAAGGATTTTACCAAGATGAAATCCATCTCACAGATTGCTGAAAAAGACCTTTCGCCCCTAGAATTGATAGATTTCTTCAAAAACGAACCCATAGATTTTAACCCAGGCGAAAAATTCGAATACAATAACTCGGGTTATGTTATCTTAGGTCAAATCATCGAATTAACTTCGGGAGAAACCTATGAAAATTATATTAAGAAAAATATTTTCGAGAAACTTAAAATGACCAATTCCCGCTATGCAAACGATCGAGAAATCATCGTTAACCGAGCATACGGTTATCAGAAGAAAGAGTCTGGATATGTAAACAAAACCAAAATAAGTTTCACGATCCCTTTTTCATCAGGCTCGCTAATGTCTACTACCGAAGATATGTTAAAATGGCAAAATGCACTAAACCAAAATCTACTCCTACGCGAAAAAACAATTAAAAAGGCATTTACCAAATACCAGTTAAATAACGGCGAGGAATTTACCTATGGATACGGCTGGCATTTAAAAGAAATAGATGGAATAGCCGTGAGAGAACATGGCGGTAGCATATTTGGATTTAAGACCATGGCGGTTTACATCCCTGGTAAAGATATTTATGTGGTAGGATTTAGTAATTGTGATTGCAACTCGCCCACTCAGGTAACCAGAGATATTGCAGCATTAGCATTAAAACTGTCGCCCTAATCACACAATCCCATCATCCAAACGTAAAATCGATTTTGTAAAAGGTAAACTGCCTTAATCTTTTCTACTTTCGCGCTTCAAAATTACACCCAAAAAAAATGAATTTAATAGAAGCGTTGAACTGGCGTTATGCCACCAAAAAAATGAATGGCAAAGCCGTTCCTCAAGATAAAGTAGATCAGATATTAGAAGCGGCACGTTTAGCGCCCACTTGTGCAGGTTTGCAACCCTATAAAGTAATTGTGGTAACCAATCCTTAATTAAAAGCCCAACTTTTACCGATCGCTAATAACCAGTCGCAAATTGTAGATAGTTCACATTTATTGATTTTTGCCGCATGGGACGATTATACTGAGCCTAGAATAAGCAAGCTAATTGCTGCGATGAATAAGGAACGTAATGCTCCCGACTCTTCTACAGAAGATTTTAAAAACCATTTGATTAAAAGTTTTGGGAGCAAAGGACCTGAAGCAAGTTTCCAACACGCTGCTCGACAAGCTTATATCGGTTTCGGAATGGCCATTGCACAGGCCGCTTTATTAAATGTTGATGCCACACCGATGGAAGGTTTCGATGGCCCTAAAGTGGATGAATTGCTAAATCTGAATGAGCAGGGCTTAAAAAGTGTCACGTTTTTACCCCTTGGCTATCGTGATGAACAGGGTGATTGGTTAGTAAACTTAAAAAAATACCGCAATCCAAAAGCAGAATTCGAAATAGAATTTAAGTAAACAACGCTTCCTTTTAGAAAAGACGCCAAATCCTAAACTTGGCGTCTTTTCTTTATAAGGAAAAAATTAACCATCTTTGAGCAACAAAATCGATATGCTGCATGACGAACAAAAAGATATTAATAACTGGCGCTAGCAGAGGCCTAGGATTAGCAATATCTAAAAAACTGTATCATACATACCCGCTCATTTTGCACGCTTCTCGTCCAGAGAGCTTTACCGAAACCCTTCCAAATAGCGAATTAATGTTTGCCGATTTTTCTGATCCTGAACAGGTAACCAGTTTCTGCAAACAGTTAAAAAAAGAACACGGCGATGCCCTTTATGCCGTAATTAATAACGCAGGGGTAACGTTCGATAATTCGCTCATTTTCCAACCCGAAAAAGCGATAGATGCCATGCTCAACGTAAACCTGAGAGCACCAATTATGATCTGCAAAACGGCGATGAAAATATTTAGCCTCAGTAAAGCTGGGGTAATCATTAATATGAGTTCTGTAGTTGGGCAATCTGGAAACGCATTTCAATCGGTATATGCGGCTACAAAAGCAGGGGTAGTAGCCCTATCTAAATCGTTAGCCCAGGAGGCCGCCGCGTTAAACGACGAGCACAGCATCCGTGTTTTAAGTGTCTCGCCAGGTTTTGTAGAAACCGATATGACCGATAAATTGCCCGAAGCTGAAAAGGAAAAATATTTAAAGCTCATCCCATCAAAACGCTTTGGCAAAGCAGAAGATGTAGCCGAATTAATTTCTTTTTTACTTTCCGACCAAGCTTTTTACGTAAATGGAACCAATGTACACGTGAATGGAGGATTATTTTAACGTATGGAAAATTTAATAGGTGTAAAACCTGAAGAAGTATTGCTTCATGGCCCGAAGAAAATTTTAGTTAGCGATGTTCATTGGCATTTGCCCGATACAGGCATTATTGTAAGCTATACGCCTACCGCCAGAGATGTTGAAGACCATTTTGGTGTTTTTAGGGGAGTAGACCAGATCGAATCTTTTGCCCAAGCAACCGTGGTTTCTTGTTATGGTTTTTTAGAGGCCACTAAGCTTAAGTGCCAATTAACCGACATAAGAGATAATTTTATCCCTCTTTTTTTAGGTGTGGGTCAGGTTAACTTTAAAAACTATTTATTAGAAGGAGAAACGTTTATTAACATTGGAAAAATAACTTTCTTTAAGTTTAGGCAAATTACCTGCGAAGGAAGAATTTACAAAGTACCTAAAAATTTAGATTTAGATGCGTATTTTAGCAATTATACAAAAGAACAGTTCCTTAATTACGAACTTGGCGAAGACTTTACACTAATTGCCGAACTTTTTGAAGTAACGGGTAGAGGAATGAAAAGAGAGAAATTTCTCCAAAACAATAAAGGATTGCTATAAATTTGAAAACACATGGAAAGACAAGAAATAATTGACGGTTTAGTAGAGATTTTAAAAACAGTACGCACAATAGACCAAACTAAATTGGTAAATATTACAGAAGAAACCGATTTCATTGCCGACTTGAACACCCCATCAACCGAATTAATTAATATCGCAGCTAAAACTGAACAAAAATTTGGCGTAGAGTTTGAAGACGATGATATTGATGATTTAGGCTCAAAGGTTAAAGATATTGTTGATCTTATTATTAGAACAAAAGAAAGAGCAGAATAATGGCTATTGAGGGAAGAAAAGTAGCTATTGTGGGCATGGGTGGTGCTTTCCCTGATTGTAAGGACCTTTCGCAGTTTAAACAAAAAATGTTTAATGAAGACAGCTTAATCAGGAGTTGGGATTTAGCACTTGCGCATGGGAAAAACATCCGTTCTACCGTTTCTGGTTTTATTACGGAAGCAGAAATGGGATTGGAAACCATCTATTCTTCCCTATCGGCAGATTATCCTGAAACCTATGTGGATCATTTAGGGAGAATACCCGATGGCAATTTGGCCACTGCAGACCTTGGCAGCATTTGGTCCATGTTAGGTGCTCAAGACGCCATTAAAATGGCGGGGTGGACCACTGCAGAAACTCAAGCTGAGCAAACTGGGGTAGTGATAGGATCAGGAGGAGCTGGAAATCACATTTTAAGAACGGCTTGGCATAGTTTTTTTGAATTAAAACGCAAAACGCGATTGGCAGGTTCGCATACGGTAGATCGAACCATGACCTATCGTGATTCGGCTAATGTTTCTTGCTTGATTAAAAATCGTGGGGTCTGCGAATCCATTGGTTCTGCTTGCGCTACCGGTTTAGGTAATATTGGTTATGCCTATCGATTAATCAAATTTGGCTTGCAAGATCGTGTAATTGCTGGTGGCGTAGAGGGTACAGCGCTCGAAACGTTTATTGGTTTCGATGGTATGCAGGTACTCAGTAGGGGCTTTGCTCCTGCAGAAAGTTCGCGTCCGTTCGATTTAAACCGAAACGGTTTTGTTTGTTCTTTTGGGTGTGGAATAGTTGCCCTCGAAGCCTACGAAATGGCAAAAGCCAGAGGTGCGAACATATTGGCAGTGATTGATAATTACCATAATAATGCCGATGGCGATGGCGATATGTTCTACCCTTCTTTCTCCGGGCAGAAACGACTTTGGAAAGGCTTGATGGATAACGTTCATATACAACCAGAAGTGGTAAAAGTACATGGCACATCGACCCCAGTTGGCGATCCGGTAGAATTATTAAGTGTAGTAGATACCATGGGCGACAAAGGGTATCATATTTCGGCACCCAAATCTCAGTTTGGCCATATGTTGGGGGCAGCTGGTGCTGTAGAGCTCATCGCTGCTGTTTTGATGTTAGAGAACCAACAGGTACTGCCTTGCAAGAATGCCGTAACACTAAATCCTGAACTAGAGAGCTTTCAATATTTGCCCAATTGGGATGGCCCTAATGAACCATTAGCCGCCTATCGTGAATTAATTCCCCAACACGTAGTTAGCAAAGAAATTAACCAAATTGTTTGCTTAAACTATGGCTTTGGCGGCACAAATAGTGCCATTTCTATTTCTAGAGACCAATAAAAATGATTGATAATAAAGATAAGGTAGCGGTAATTTTTGGGGTACGGAACGACAGTTCTATTGCTTATGATGTGGCTTTGAAACTGCATCAATCGGGCTGCAAAATTGCGCTTAGCTATGTAGAAGATACCAAGTTAAATGTATTGCATCTGCTTTCTGAATTGGGCGTCGACAGTTCATTGGCCATGGAGGTTGATGTTAGAAATGAAGCACAAATCGCCGCTTTTTTAACCGTTGTACATCAGCAACTGGGCCCGATCGATTATGTACTCCATGGGGTAGCTTTTGGGAGCCAACAGGTAATGTGTTACACGCTTCCTGGCAGTAAGGAGCCTGCTCCTACCTACCTTAACATTCCGTTCGAGGAGTTAATGGATTCATTTAATATCAGTGCCTATTCTTTATTAAGGATAGCACGTTGTGCAGAACCTTTTCTAGCCCCAAATGCCTCCTTGTTAACACTCACTTACAATGCTTCTCAACGCGTTTTCCCGGGCTATGCAGGCATGGCGATCAATAAAGCTGCCCTCGAGAACATAGTTATCTATCTTGCCGATTATTTTAGAAGCAAACAAATTCGGGTAAATGCAGTTTCAGCCGGTTTAGTGATGACCACCTCTGCAGGGGGTATAAATGGCGTTCGCAAATTGCGAAAAATGACTAAATTTACTGCTCCACTAGGGAATATCGTAGCCAGTGACGTAGGAGACGCAGCTTTATATTACTTTTCACCACTTTCTAAAAAAGTAACCGGCAATATTCACTTTGTAGATGGTGGTTTTAATGTTATGGGATTGGGAATTGATGAATAAGAAATGGCGAATTTTGCAATAGGTAACGATATTGTTTTTATTCCTGATTTCAATAAATCATTTACCTCCTTATTTAAAAACAAAGTATATACGGCAGACGAAATTTTCTATTGTGAACGATTCGACAATTCGCTATTGCGATTCGCTTCTACTTGGGCTGCCAAAGAAGCGGTTTATAAAGCAATTAAACAACTGGATACCACAGCACTACCCTGGAAAAAAATAGAAATTACAAGGGATAAAATTGCCGGCAAGCCCAAAGTTATATTGCACACCAATAAAGCCCCCCTGTCCATCAGCTTAAGTATCTCGCACGATGGCGATTATGCCTGGGCTGTAGTTATTGTAGAGAAGATATGACAGATCATTATTTTGAAGACTCTTTCGTTAAACTGCACTACTATAAATTTGGCACGGGGTCCAAGCAGATGCTATGTTTTCATGGTTTCGGTATGCATGGCAAACAGTTTAGGGTATTGGAAGAAAAACTGGGCAGTACTTATACATTCTGGGGGTTCGATTTACTTTTCCATAAGCAAACCGCATTAAAAGACAATAATTTAGCGACGATAAAAAATGGGATCCCTAAAAGTAAATTGGCGGAAGTAATTCGTTCATTTTGCAACCATGAACAGATTAATGATTTTTCTGTTATTGGCTATTCTATGGGTACTCACTATGCGACCGCCCTAGTTGAAGAGATGCCCGAAAGAATTAATGAATATATTGTCGCCGCACCCTCTTCTTTAAATCCCGGTGTAGTTGTTCGATTTTTTGGAAAAAATAAATTGGGCAATAAAATGCTCGAAAAATTAATTTTAAATGAAAAAGTAACCTTAGGGTTGATTAATTTATTTAGACGACTACGAATTATTGATAATTCTGTGAGAGCTATTTTATTTAATGAAGTAAGCACTCCTCAATTGCGATTTGCGCTATATGCCACCTTTACAAGCTTAAAAAGGTTTGAAACAGATGAAGAAAAACTTATCCGAGGGTTAACAACTTATCAAATAAAAAGTATTTTTATATTTGGGAAAAGGGATAGGAATTACCTCCCAGCTATAGGAAATACTTTTTTTAAAAAGTATACGCCTACTGAAATCATTATTTTAGACGAGGATCACGATATGATTAATCCTAATTTCGCAACTAAATTAGCCACTTTATTAGCATGATTATAAAGTCGAAACCCCTTCATCCATTTTTCTTTTGGTGGGGAGCGCTTTTTGTTGGTATTTTCTTGAAAAGGCGCTTCAACGAAATTAAAATCAATGAAGTGCCGATTAAGCCAAATCATTCCTATATTCTAATGTGTAATCATTTCAGTTTTTTAGATGGTTTTTTGGCCTATTATTTATCGAATAAACTGTTCCGCAAAAAAAATGGCATGAGAAAGCTTTATATCATGTCGGTAAAGAAACAAATGGAAAAAAACTGGTGGTTGCGGTATATTGGGAGCTTCTCTATCGATCCGGGTAAGCGTTCTATTGAAAAGAGCTTTAGCTACGCTGCCGAAGTATTATCCGAACCAGGTAATTTGTTATTATTTTACCCACAAGCTAAATTAGAAAGTAGTCACATTAGACAAATTTACTTCGAAGATGGGCTAAATCAAATTATTCCTCAGATTAAAGGGGAGTGCCAGTTGGTTTGGAGCAGTAATATTATCGAGTATTTTGAAAGCACAAAACCCTCCTTAACATACAACTTGCTGGATTGTGGAACGAATAAAGCGTACGATTTTGAGAAGGTGAAGCGGATAGTTAATCTTCACCACAGGGCATCTATTGAAAAGAATTTTAGGTTTACCGAGGAGGTAGATAGGTAGTTTTTCCTTCAGGAGCCGTCATTGCGAGGCACGAAGCAATCTCTAGAAGAATTAATGTATCAATCGTCATCCGAACGAGCGCAGCGAGGAGATAATTATCTAGTCTTGTCTTTAGACCTTTTCGTTATTAGGCGCGCTCGCGGTGACGAATCCTCCTAGAGGTGACGAATCCTTTTACTAGGCATTACCTCACCGTAAAATAACTAATCTTCCTACAAAGTTGCCCATCGGCTCTGATGCATAGAATGAAAATTCGGTCTTTCCATCTTCATCTGCAATAATATCTGGTTTCCAGAAAAGCATGCTTCGAGAGTCGGTACCTGAACCATCTTTTTGTGCTCGTAGCTTGGCGAGTAGAACTCACGGGCGTAGGTATAGCCGACCATAGAATATTGCAGGAAGCCAGGCGGCCGATTGGGCTTGATGAATTTACTCGGGATACCTTTCATGATTAGGAAAACACTCCTTGCTGTTCAGACAATGGCCCAGACAGACACAACATAAATACGAATGTTAGCAAGCCATTTTTCATCCGTTTAAATTTTGTTTTCATTTGCGATGAGCCACCATAATTTTATACACAAGTAGTTATCAAAACGCTATTTTAAAAGATTGTCAAGATCAGCTCCATATACATCCCTTGCAATAATAACTCCCTTATCGTCGACCACTATATTTGCCGGAATTTGGGTCAGGTTTAAGAAAATAGCCAAGGGAGAATTAGTTGCCTTGAGATCGGAATAATTTGCCCATTTTACCTTATCGTTTACAATTGCATTCTTCCATGGCTGAACTTGATTGTCAAGGGAAAAGCCGATGATTCTCAATCCTTTTTGCAGAAACTCTTTTTCTTTTGCTCTAAGGTCGATGTTGATGAGACGGCAGGGTGCACACCAGCTTGCCCAAAATTCTATTAAAGTGAACTTATTTTCCTTGAAAAAATTCAAATCTAGCGCCGTGTTCTTGCCAGTGGTGTCTATGACATTCGTAACTGGAAACAGGCTATTTTTTTTGTTCGTAATAGTAGCGGTATTTGCAACCTTAAAATCCTTTATTAAATTTAGCTTCTGATAAAGTTCTTTACCAAAGAAACCATTCCTTACCTTAAAGCTTAGTTTTCGATAACTATCAATGTATCCAGCATAAGAAAAATCTGGAGCTGCACTCATTAAATAAGCAGATGCAGGATTATCGGGATTGTTTGTTGCTAGGTTTTTATAACTAACATTGATCAGTGAATCAATGGTTTTTATTTTAGTTTTAAACTCTTGTTTTACATCGAGGTTTGTTACAGAGTCTAGTTCATTTAGTAAAAGAGATTTTTGGCGGTATAATTTATTTATTGATCCTACAAAAGAAAACCAACTATTGTGAAACTGTGAATCCGTTGTGATATCACCTTTGTAGCTATATAGATCCTTTCCAACCCTCACATTTATAATCTCTGCATTATATGTACTGTTATCAATAAGTATTTTAGATCCCGAGCCCTTAAATTCCAACATTGCAACAGCAGGTTCAACAATATTGCCATAAATTGTAAAAGTGTTATCTTTTATAATTCCTGATAGAGATTTATTAGGTTCATCCAAAGCAAGCTTGATGGTATCTCCATCTTTTAAACCATTCTTTACACCTGGTATGTTTTTTATACTCCCATTGATCCTAAAGTTCATTTGACCATAAATGGTACCTGTATATAAAAAGAAGATAGCCGCATATAGAAGATTTTTCATATTTAAAGTTAAAATTATTGCATGAGTACTATGCAATAATTGATTAAAAATTATTTGGGAGTAGTGGAGCCATATACGGCACTGTGAGCCGTGCAAAGTGGGGCGCCTTTGCAAGCTGCCTTACAGGCATCAATACAAGCAGTCTCTGGAATTGCAATAGTAAAGTGGCGTTATTGCAACGATTTTTGAGGAACATGACCAAGATGCTGAATAGCGGGGATAATTTACGAATCCTTCAATAGCCACCCTGCCATCCAGCCTCCCGGTTTAAGGAAGAATAGGAGTTAATTGGGCTACAAAACTCTTTCTAAACCTAAATTCAGCAAAACGGCCAAATGGAGCCCTTAAGGTGTAATGGCCCTCTTGTGAGCAGCACAATTAACGAACTATTTGAACTTAAACTGAGCCTTGATTTTGTTTCTTTCCATCAAGGGAAAGAAAAGAAAACCCGGCAATCTGCCACGGCGCCCGCAGAAAAGAAAACACTCCAATTGTAAAAATTTGTTAAACATTCGCTCAAATGCTGCCCACTTAAGCAATAATCGATATATTAGCAAATCATCACACAAGAAGCAGTTTAATGAAGTCGATACCCTTATTTTTTACAATTTTTATCCTCTCAATACTAACCAGCTTGTCGGGCAATGCCCAAGATAGTGTTAAACTTAATACCCTTCTCGGCAAAGTTAAACGATTAGCTGATGAGCAGCCGATAGAAAAAGTATACCTTCATTTCGATAAGCCCTATTATGCCGTAGCCGATACCATGTGGTTTAAGGCGTATGTAACCATAGAACAAAATATCCCAACCCCTTTTAGTAAAATCGTTTATGTAGAAGTTTTTAATTCAAAAGACTCTCTTGTAAAAGCAGTTAAACTCCCGCTAAAAAATAGCGTTGCCTACGGCAATATTCCACTTAACATGCAAAGTTTTAAGCAGGGAAATTATTATGTAAGAGCTTACACATTATGGATGCTAAACTTTAGTGAAGACTATTTTTTTACCAAGAATATTCTAATTGGCGAAGCCATTGATAAAGAAGTACTCACCAATATTAGCTATACCAACGAAGAAATAGATAAAAACGTTAAAACCACTGCTAAAATTCAGTTTAAAGACATCGACAAAAAAGTGTATGCCAATAAATTAGTGAACTGGAGCATTATTTCGAGAGGTGATGTATTTACAAAAGGCAGGGGAACAACAGATCAAAATGGCTTTTTAACGATAACAGTAACCAGCAAAAACGGAGAATTAATTACCAATGGGAGCATTCTCACTGCTATTAATACTACCGATAAAGAAACGGTTAATGCAGTGTTCGATTTAAAACAAACTACCAATGCGATCGATTTTCAGTTTTTTCCAGAAGGAGGAAGTTTAATTTCGGGCCTCCCTACTCAAATAGCCTTTAAAGCTACGGGGGCAAACGGATTGGGTGTTGATGTGAAAGGAAGTATCTTGAACGACGACAACGCAGAGGTCTCTGTGATCAGCCCCTCTTATGCAGGAATGGGTTCTTTTTACCTTAGCCCAGAAGATGGCAAGAATTACAAAGCTAAAGTAATCTTCAAA
This sequence comes from Pedobacter anseongensis, assembly GCF_037482965.1. NCBI lineage: Bacteria > Pseudomonadati > Bacteroidota > Sphingobacteriia > Sphingobacteriales > Sphingobacteriaceae > Pedobacter > Pedobacter anseongensis. The sequence goes on from NZ_JBBHKB010000002.1 coordinate 566,868, forward strand.
GATGGCTCTACAAAAATCTATCCCCTACCAAAGTCTACCCCGTCGGGTATTACCTTACAAGTAAATAATCAAAGCCCCGATTTAATTAACTTAAAAGTAATTGCTAATTCTCCTTACTTTGAGGCGAATAAGGGAAAATCTTTTTTTATAGTTGCTCAAAACACGAATGTAGTGTATTACGCTGCAAAAGCAATTTTGGCGAATCAATTAATTAACATTCGTATCCCTAAGAAAGGTTTCCCTGCGGGTATTACCCAGCTTACTCTTTTCAGTGCGGAAAACGTACCCTTAAGTGAGCGCTTAGTTTTTCTAATGAAACCGGGAATAAATTTATCGATAAAAACAGATTTACCTATTTATAAAGCACGTCAGAAAGTGAATATGTCTATAAATGCTGGCGTGGCAGGCGATTTCTCTATAGCTGTAATCGACGAACAAAAAGTACCTGTAAATGAAAGTACGGAAACTACCATTTTAAGTTCCTTATTACTCACCTCCGATTTAAGAGGCTATATCGAAAAGCCCAATTACTATTTCACCAAAACAGACGATAAAAAAATAAGCGATCTAGACAAATTGATGCTTACCCAAGGGTACAGAAGATTTACCTATAGCGATATTTTAGCCGATAAATACCCTCAAATTAGTTACCTGCCAGAACAAGGCATAAGTTTATCGGGTACATTAAGAGATTTAACCGGAATGCCCGTAAAAAAGGGAGCACTACGCCTAATGGTTCCAGGAAAACCAATTTCGGCCGAACTGTTAACCAGTAATACAGGCTTATTTAATTTTCAGAATTTAGTTTTCCCTGATTCTTCTCAAGTGGTAATTAGTGCGAAATACAACGCTAATGGCGCCAACATGATGATCGATGTAAACGGTTTACCCATTCCTCAAGCCGGCAAGAATAAAAATGTGTTCGACGAGGCAAAAAACATAGATACCGTATTATCGGCCTATTTAAATAATAGCCAAAAACAATATCGTTATTTGCGAACCTTAAAAGAGGTGGTTATAAAAGGTGCGCCAGTAAAAAAAGTTAGTCACCTCGATCATAGCGCATTAAGTAGCTTAAGTCAGATGGCAGATCATACTATCGATGCCGACCAGTTTACAACTTGTGGCGGTAATTTCTTAGATTGCGTACGAGCTCGAGCAATAGGATTAACCTACGATCAGAATCAAGAAAAATTTTATGTAACACGAGACTATAATCAAGGAAGTAGAACGCCAGTTCAGGTATTCTTGAACAATTTTGCAGTAGATGCTCGCGATATTAATTCCGTAAACCTAGCAGAACTGGTATCGGTAGAGATCTTTTTAACCGACCAGTTGGGGAGTATTGATAGAGCATATCAAAGTAAAGGTGTGCTCGTAATTAACACTAAAAAACCAGTTACAGGCGTAGGTACGAAAATTAGCAAGCAGGAATTTTTTGATATGCTGCCTAAAAAGAACATTATTACTATTACCCCAATGGGCTACAGCAAAGAAAGAGAGTTTTATTCTCCAAAATATTTGCCCAATGCAGCAATTACCAGTAGCGATTTGCGGACTACCATTTACTGGAATCCAAAAGTAATCACAGATGCTACTGGCAAGGCTAATGTTGAGTTTTTTAATGCCGATGGAAAAGGCACCTATAGAGCGGTAATAGAAGGCTTTGATAAAGATGGGAACATAGGCAGGGCGGTTTATCGCTATAAAGTAAATTAATCTTTCAGCACATTTCCAAAACCAGAAATCATCTTTTTCATCTGAAGATAGGAAGAATAGGAGTTTTTATCTCGATCAAAATTAATGGAAATAAAGCCCGGCTCGTAGCTTAAATAGAATTGTGTGCCATCCTTAAGGGTTACTTCTACTTTTTTTGCATCGCTTACGGATTTAAAAATCCGATCTTCCTTAAAAAAGCTTTCCATGTAGGTTTGTGTAGCACCCGTTTTGTTTTCCGGATAATTGGCGGTAAAATTAAGATGACCAGGATTATCTTGTGTAGTAATCGAAATATTGTTGTGTGTTGGGTTAAATTTACATGCACTAAGTGCTGCGCTGGCTACGATGGCCAATGTTAGTATTATCTTCTTCATACTTTTTAATTTGCTCTATTTTTAAGATCCTCAGTTGCTGTGTTTCTGTTTCTGGCCGATTTTACATTTTGGTTGCCAAAATTATAGTTCACTGTAAATGATGCTCTTCTGCTTAAATACCGATTAACCACTTGCAGATTTACATTTTGATAGGCCAATTTCCCTTCCCAGCGATTAGTTAAAAAAATATCGTCTATACCCACCCTGATTTTTAATTTCTTATCCATCATGCTTTTTTGAAGCCCGGCATTAAGTGCATATTGAGTGATGGTAGTTTCTTCTACGCCATTTATTCTGGGAGAATTTAACCAAAAATTTACTTCGAAAGCAAAATCTTTAGGAAGCGTGATGGAGTGGGTGCTATTTAGATTATAAGCAACCTTATTGGCTGTAAAAGCAGCTCCTTCCAAGTTGTTGTCGTCAAATTTATTGAAGTAAAGACTTAGGTTAGTATACATCTTCCAAAATTTGGCTATTGTAGTAGGCACATACACATTTGCTGAATAATTCTGGGCCCGCCCCAAATTTTTTCGGATCACATTAATAATCCTTGTCGAATCGTTTTGTTGACTAATTTGGGTAATCATATCGCGTGTATCTGCATAATTCAAAGAAAATGACACCTCTTTATAGCTGTATCCAATTTCAAGATTATCGGTAAACTGAGGTTTTAAATAAGGATTACCCTCATCAACAGCAAAAGGATCCATATAAAACACAAAGGGATTTAGTTGCTGATAATTCGGTCGATCTACTCTTCGGCTATAGGAATATCGAATATTGTGATTTTTTGTTAGCGATTGATTAATAAATACCGTGGGAAACAGCGATAAATAATTTCGATCTACTTGTTTTTGCGCCGTTATCGAGTTGCCATTAGAATGGGTATGCTCGGCTCTTAAACCAACTTGAATTTTCCATTTTTCCCAATCTTTGGAAAAGCTTGTGTACAGCGCATTGATATTTTCTTTATAAATAAAATTATTTGACTTACCCTTATCATTTTGCCAAGCCCCCCCTTTAAATTCAGAAGAAATGAAGTCGTTGTTAGTAAGTACATAACTGCTTTTTAGACCTGCCTCTAGTTTCAATGTTTTAGAAATTGGAAATACAAAATCAGTTTTGGCAGCATAAACATCAATATTCGCTTTCGTATTATTCATCAGTGCAGTAGTTTTGTCTAATTCACTTGCATCATTTGTATATTGCGCATCAAATTTCTCATCCTTGTTGTTGCTGAACCCAGAATAATCGACATCCACAGTTAAATTACTCCCTTGCTTCTTAAATTCGTGTCTGATGTTAAAATTCGCCGTAAGGTTACGTATGGGCGATTTTGAATACGCCTGCTGATTTACTAAGTTCTGGGTGTTCAATAATTCTCGAGTTTCATTAATAATTGTGCTGCTGTAATTATTAAGGTTATTGTAAATCGCATTCGCGTCTATCATCACGCCAAAAATCGTTTTCTCGGAAGCATAATAATCTGCCCCCACTTTTCCCATATAGGCAAATCCAGTATTATTTCGATCAAAGTTCTGATCAAATGCACTCGCTAAATTACTTGTGAGCGTAGTTCGAGCCACATTGATAGTATTGTACCCAACTTTTCTATTGAATGCGGTTGTGCTAAAAACATTCCATTTATTAACACGATGATTCAATGTTAGCTGCAGCCCAAGCCGATATAAATCACTAGGTGCATTGGGCATAATGCCTTGGCCTGTATTTAGAGATAACGTACCGTTGGTCCCAAACGATTTATTTCTCTTTAATTTAATATTGATGATTCCTGCATTTCCTGCAGCATCATATTTCGCGGATGGATTTGTAATTAATTCTATGCTTGCAATTTGATCACTGCTCATGTTACTCAACATGGCCGTAATATCTGCCCCAGAAAGAGCATTCGTTTTCCCATCAATCATCACCATTATACCACTTTTATTATTGAGTTTGATCTGCTCGTTTTGGCGATCAATACTTACTCCTGGTGCTTTTTCCAAAACCTCGAGTGCAGTACCGCCCGAAGCAACGAGGCTGTTTTCTACATTGATTATGGTTTTATCAGCCCGATGCTCAACAAATGATTTTTTGGCCTCAATACTCACGGTTTTTAATTGATTTATAGCCGGAGTTTTTGCTTTGGTAGTATCTGCTGCATGAGTGTCAGCTTTCCCAGAATTTTGGGCAAAAGAAGCCCCACACGCTAAAAAGCATGCAATGATTAAGATAAATTTATACATAACTTTTAGGTGTTACTCTGGTGTTTCTTCTTTTGGTTTATCGAAATCAGCTTTACATTTTAACCCATCTTCGGTCATTATCCACTCTTTATAAATTCCATTTTGGATTTCGTTTGAGTTGCAATTGTAACTGTTGAAGTACAAATAATTGTAGATGTTATCGTTTAGCATTAATCGTGTACCTATAGGAACTTTTAACGTTAAATGCACTTCTTGATTTCTCCAATTGCTGTTATTTTTTAAGGTAAGTCTGGGAGGAAACGTTAAGGTATAGCCCTTTTGGGTAAATTTGTAATCTATATTCTTTGCATTTTGCAAGGCGATGTTAAATGTCTTTCCTTGCGATTCAACATTTTGAATAAGTACTGGATATCCGTTGTCGCTTTTTTCGATACGAATATGCACATTACGTGGCACTCTGAATGGATAATCGTCTGAATCATCTACAATAACACGATTTTGAAACCCTTCTAAGCGATAATTAGCACTATCTTCTTTAGTAAACACCATGCCCTCGCCAGCATCAATTACATAGGTTTTAAAAGGCAGTAGTGGTGTAGATTGTGTTAATTCTGCATGCTCTTTAAACTCTGAAGAAATTTTAGCTGCATAGTAAACGCCTATCGAAACACCGCCTAGCCAAATAATAAGTAAGCCGAACGATAAAGTTTTATTGATGGCAGTCTTATTAAAGGCCACCCGAATAGCAAACAAGACCAAAGCCAAAATCGGAATAAACAGGATAATAAAGGCCGCAAAAGCAAGTGTTACTCTGTAACTCTCATTAATAACCGAAAGTGGGAAATATTGATAGGCTTCAGTGTCCCAAAAGCCTAAAAATGCAGCCAAGCACATCACTAAGCCAATTAATATCGCAAACCCAAATACGACCATAATCGCAGCAATTGTTTTAGAAAGTCCCCTTCCCAACGCATTTAACGCCCGGCCAATTGCCCCTGTAATCTCGGTTACAAAATTACCAGAATGCTTAGCCATCGGATTAGATTGCATTTTTTCTTTAAATGCAGCAAGCTCTTCTTCGAAGCTTCTTTTGTAACCAAACAAATTGGTCGACTCGCCTTTCATTTCCATTTTTTCTGAGCGTGTTATTGCTCTAGGAATGGCGATCCACAAAATCAGATAAGCTAAAATTCCAGCACCGCCTAAAAACACAGTGGCCAATGCAATTATTCTAACCCAACGCGATTCGATGTTTAAATAGTGACCCAATCCTGCGCAAACCCCAGCGAGCATGGCATCGTCTGTATCACGGAATAACTTTTTATCCCCAATAAATGCTGAAACAGGTTCAGCAACTTGCTCATCTTCTTCCATTTGAAAATCTTGAACTCTCCCCATTTGGGCAATTACACTTTCTACATCAACTAACGTAATCACCTTAACTTGACCAGCTTGAAGAATTTCGCTAAACATCTCTGCTATTCTATTTTCGATATCGGTTACGATCTCGAAATCGTCGGCATTTTTAGCAAAATGTTGCTTAATCTCATTTAAATAGGCAGTTAAAATTTCATACCCGTCTTCTTCAATGTGGATGATCGTATTTCCTATATTTATTATTATTGTTTTCTTCATGACGTGTTAAATTAGTTTTGAGGAGTTGATGATTTAGGTACACCATTTTGTGAAGTGGTAATGGCATAGGCCAATTCTTCCCAAGTGCCGTCTAGTTGTTTTAAAATCTGACTGCCTTCAGGCGTAAGTACATAGTATTTGCGCGGTGGACCAGAGGTAGATTCTACCCAGTTGTAAGCCAACAATCCGTTATTTTTTAAACGAGTGAGCAAAGGATATAAGGTTCCTTCTACAACAAGAAGTTTTGCTTGCTTTAATTCGGCGATAATATCTGAGGCGTAAATCTCACCCCGCGATATAATTAAAAGCACACAATATTCGAGTATGCCTTTTCGCATTTGTGTTTGCGTATTTTCTGCTATCATAATACAAAGATATATGTTTCATATAGTATTATGCAATACACAGTACTATAAATAATTTACAAAATAATGTAACTAATTGATTATCAGTTATAATAATTTTTACTCAAAGTAAATTCTTAACAACATCGGCATATAAAACACCTAATTTTTACGCCTTTCTATGTACTATGTAGCTATGTGGTAAAAAATACACCCTGTATATATTTCTTTACACAAAAAAATTAGGTGTAAAAGAAAATCAAAAAATGCCATTCCTAAAAACTCTTTTTTAATTTAAAAGAAACCAAAAACAAAGAAATTCTTGGATTTTCAACCAACTGTTAATCATTGGCTTAAGTTTTGCTATATTTTTTACATCAAAATCATCTACCTATGATTCTTAAATTACAAAGCATTTTCTTTCCATATGCCAGGCATCGGGAAGCCAAACAACCAAAACTTGTATCTAAACAAGATAAAATTAATGCCGATCGTTTAGTGATGCTTGTACTTTTTGCGCTGACTATAGCGAGTGCAATTATTTTATCATGATTAAAGTAAGAGGGTATCTATTCGATGCGCTTGCACCATTTCTAAACTTGGCGACCAGTTATAAATGGTAAAATGCCCATCTTGAGAAGCTACTAAAGCTTGTGCATCAGGTTGATCGTATACAAATTGTGCGGCAGAAAGATGCCGAGTTCCACCAATTTTTGCTGGATGCACCACAATAGGGTCGCCCCCACTTATGGGCTCTGAAAAAGAAATTTCCTGAATATGTGCACTACTGTTTGCTCTACCAGTTTTCGTTCCAAAAGCTAGTAATTCATATTTATCATTAATAATAGTAGCTCCATCAATTGCAGTAAGCCCTGCTAAATGGTCTACTTCTCGTTTTAAGGCACTTTGCCAAAATATTTCACTCGCATCAGGCCTGTTTTTACTTGCTAAATCAGCCAAGCCTTTATATTCAGGTTCGAGCGCGTAGCTGATTGGCTGTATAATCGATTGCTTCCAAGTTTCAGATTGATGAGGAACTAATAACACGGCCCCACCTCTCCCGTGCCCGCGCATAGACACAGCTAATTGAATTAATATATTTGCCGAATCATTCCAATACGAATGAGCGGTTAAATCTAGCAACGAGAGCAACATTGGCGGACAATCAGGATTTCCAGCACTTTTCTCCTCGACAATTTTAATCTGATCGCCTTTTAATACTGCAACATTTGTATATTTCCCAAAACCATAGATTCTACGATGCTTAATTACCAATAAACCGGGTTCTGATACATCAACCACAAAACAATAATTTGGAATGTTTAAAGTTGTTCCCCAAATGTGAAGATTATATCCATCGTGCCAAACGCCAATATGTATTCCAGCTCCCTCAACTCCTGGAGCCAGCTTTGTTAACACATCAGGATTTAATTTTAAACGCTGATTAAATATCATAGGTTTACCCGCCTGTTCGGGTGGTAAAAAGGCAATTGATATTTTTGGCGAATGCCCTTCTTCTTTACGCAAGCTCGACCAAAATGCAGCATCTAAAATGGCTTCAATTACTCTTGCAGGAGGTTGAGGAGCCAAATCAACCTCACCCTTTGCATTTGCTTCTGCTAAGTGCTTCGCGAAATGCGCTTCTACTTTCGATGCCACCAGCTTTGCTGCTTGGTAAGTTGCTCTATTCACCATAACACTAAGTTAAGCGAATACTTCTTATCCTACATCAATGCACAGTAATTTTTTGTACCCTAAATTTGTATTCATAAATACGAAACACATGGCACAAACAGTATTGCATAAAGCCAATACCCGAGGGGTAGCAGATCATGGCTGGTTAAAAAGTTATCAAAGTTTCAGCTTTGCTGGATATTATAATCCCGACAGAATAAATTTTGGTGCGCTAAGAGTCTTAAACGACGACATCGTAACTGGTGGAATGGGGTTTGGAGAACATCCGCACGATAACATGGAGATTATTTCGATTCCTTTAGAAGGCGAGTTACAACATAAAGATAGCATGGGAAATGTGGCTACCATTAAAGCTGGCGAAATTCAAGTAATGAGTGCGGGAACTGGAATTTATCATTCTGAATACAATTCTGATCCAACAAATCCAGCTAAATTTTTGCAAATCTGGCTTTTCCCTAATCAGCGAAATGTGAAACCTCGATACGACCAAATTTTACTAGACAATAACAACGAAAGAAATGAATTTGTTCAAATCTTATCTCCAAATCAGGAGGATGCAGGGGTGTGGATTTATCAAAATGCATGGTTTAACCTAGGTCGCTTTGATAAAGATAACCATAGAACTTATAGCCTGCATCAAAAAGGAAATGGCGTATATTTCTTTGTACTTAGTGGCAAAATCCAAGTTAATGGTCAAATTTTAGACACAAGAGATGGGTTAGGCATATGGGAAACCGATACTGTTGAAGTAAAAGCAACAGAAGATGCTGAGTTTTTAATGATGGAAGTGCCAATGGAATTTTAGAATGGTAATCGATATCTTAATCGTTGGGACAAACCAACCCATAATGGAAACCATAGAAAGGTTAATTAACAAAGAGGGCATTTGGAAAGCAACCATTGCCCTTTCTGATGATGAAGCTTTGGCCTACATGGCTAGAAAAGATTTTAAACTGGTTTTGCTTTGTGCCGGACTAGCGGAGGAACTGTTGCTAAAAGAGAAATTAATTCGATTAAAGCCTAATCTCCCCGTAGTTAGCCATTATGGTGGTGGAAGTGGATTATTATTTACAGAGATTCATCAAGCCTTAGCCTTAAGTTAAGGAAATTCGAGCGTATACCGTTTTACCTTTTGGTATAGTTCATCGGGCAAAAAAGGCTTTACAATTACATCATTAATATGGGCCTCATTAATTTTAACTTCAATATCTTTTCTAAGGTTTGCCGTTAAAGCAATGATGGGAATACTTACATTCATCTCTCTTAATTTCTGAGAGGCCTCGTAACCATCCATTATGGGCATGTGTAAATCCATTAAAATTAATCGATGTCGTTTTACATCAAACTTATTAATGGCTTCCATGCCGTTCTCTGCAACATCTACCTCTGCACCCCAATTTTCCAGAAAACTGCGTGCAACCATCACATTAATAGTGTTATCTTCGACCAATAAAATCGAAACCCCCGTAAAGGGTTTCTCTTCTTCTTTGGTTAAACTGCTTTGTACCGTAACTGGATCTAAATTGTTGGTTGTTTTTTTAAAGTGTTGAATAAAGTGAAAGTTCGAACCTTTATTTTCTTCGCTTGTAACGTTTAACGTAGAGCCCTGCAAATCTAAAATCCGTTTCGATATGGCCAAACCTAGTCCTGTTCCTCCAAAACTTCTCGAGGTTGATGAATCGGCTTGTGTAAAGCGATCAAAAATAATCGATTGTTTTTCTTGTGAAATACCAATTCCGGTATCCTTAATTTCAAATTTCACAGACAATTCGCTATCGGTCTCACTAATAACAATCAGGTTCACCTCCACACTGCCCACATTCGTAAATTTAATTGCATTATGCACTAAATTAGTTAATACTTGAAATATGCGTGTAGGATCGCCAATAACTTTATTTTTCAAAGCGGGATCTATATTCAATTTTAACTCAATTCCTTTTTCCTGGGCAAAATTCTGCAAGCCCGCAACAATATTTCTAGCTATGGCCACCACATCAATTTCAGTATAATCGAGTTCTATCTTGCCGGCTTCAATTTTATTATAATCTAAGATATCGTTAACAATACCCAATAAATTATTGGCTGAAAACAACATGATAGCTAAGTGTTCGGCCTGATCTTTACGAGGATTATTTTTCAATAACAAATGGCTCATACCGATAACTGAATTAAGCGGAGTTCTAATCTCGTGGCTCATGGTGCTCAAAAACTCGCTCTTGGCCACCAATCCTTGTTCTGCCTGTGATTTTGCTCTTTTCAATTCGAACGATACGCGATGTGATAAAATAAGGGATTGCAAAAAGAAGAAAGCCACATAACCCCAGAAACTAAATAATTGTAGCACAGGAATAATCCCCCAATAGTTTAAAAGTGCCAATCCAAAAGCAAACATTAATGTTGCCGAGCTTATTAAAGCATACATCGAACCAGGCCTTTTTCTTTTATAGGCAAGGCCATAAATGTAAAGCGTATACACAATGCAAAAAACAGTAACTACCAAAAAAGGGTCGATTAATTGGCTAAAATAATAAGGGGGAATTAATAAAGTAGCTACACTAAATAGCAAACAAATTAAAGAAACGATATCAATAATTAATTTGTTTACATCCTCGGGATACAAGTAGCGTGTATATTGTCCGAACAGGCCAATGGCAGAAAACAAGCTAAGATACTCTAAATGAACCATAATTTCCCAGCTCGCATTTGGCAAAATGGTATGGAGTACATAATTGCTGGTTCCCATTATTCGATAGCAATAAACAATCGAATACAAAGAAAATAATAAAATTGCCTTATCTCTGCTTCCCAAAAGGTATAAACCTAAGAAGAAAAGTCCGCCCATAAACAAGCAGCCTGTTAACAACAAATCTATTGCTTCTACCCTTCTGCGCTCTAATAAGATGGTGCTCGATTTTCCAACAATGATAGGATCTTTAATACCCCCTTTACTATGTACAAAATTTGCGATTTGCAAAACGAGCTGAGCCGTATCGATTCCGGTAGGAATATCAAAAGCTTGATATTGCCAATGCGGTTTAAAATCTTTTGGGTTAGTTGCAACTTGGCCATTTTGTGCCACTAATTTCCCGTTTAAAAACAAGCTATAAGCACAATACACATCTGGCATTGCAATACGTAAACTACCTTTTTCTTTGGGTAGAAGAAGTTTGAGCTCATACGTAGCATAGCCAAATGCAGGTAATTTTTTTCCATTTATGGATAAATCATTCCATTTTACAGGAAAAGAAACCAGTATTCCCGTGGTTGTATCTTTAGGAATAATTAATTTTTGCCAATAAAACCTCCATTCACCGTTGAGCGAAATAGATTGATCTATGGTTTGATTACGAAGATCTAAAACCCCATTTTTAGCCAATGGCACAGTATCTTTAGAAAAAACACTACCTACACAAATGAAAATTAATAAAAAAGTGTAGCTAACAATTCTAAATTTCATGGGGCAAAAAAACACCTATTTTAATGGAATGTTAAAATTAGGTATTTTCTAGTAAATTATATTTATTTATAAATAGCTGCTAGTTTTAATGCATTATAAGCATTTACAACCCCACCTGTGACACAAATTTCGGAAAATGGCACGCTAACAGGCTCTTTTCCTTTTAAATACGTTATATTGTGATTAACCTTTACTACAGATTTTAAAATAATATCTTTTACCTGTACCGCTGTTAACTTAGGGTAGTATGAACGGATTAAGGCGGCCAATCCTGCTACAACAGGTGAAGCCATACTCGTACCGTCTTCTTCCTTATACGTGTTTTCAGTGGTGGTCGATTTTATCTTTACGCCTGGGGCGAAAACATCAACGGCGGTTTTCCCAAAATTAGAGAAACTTCCTTTCAGCGTTTCATCATCTACAAAGCCTGAGGCCCCTACAGTCAAAAATGAGCTCGCTACTTCTCCATTTAAATATTTTCTGTTCGGGAAATTAGGCTCGATATCGATATTTTTATTTTCGTTCCCAGCCGCCTGAACTAGCAATACATCTTTACTTACCGCATACTTAACCGCATCGTCTACTACCGATTTATCCCAAGAATACGACTTACCAAAGCTCATATTTATTACCTTTGCGCCATTATCTGCCGCATAACGAATGGCATTGGCTACATCTTTATCGCGCTCATCACCGTTTGGTGTATTTCGAACACCCATAATCAGTACATTATCGGCAACGCCCATAATTCCTAAGGTATTGCTGCGGTCGGCTCCAATAATACCCGCCACATGCGAACCATGCAAAGCATCTGGTCCTTTTATGTCATTATTTCCATAGAAACGCTCTTTGCTATTATTGGGATCGTCGCCAACGATAGCCCGTGGATCGTAATCTACGTTATAGTTATAATTAACTTGATCACCAAAGTATTTTAAGCCTTCAATAATCTGGTCTTCGTAAAACGTTTTAAAATCTGTTTCCTTTAGAACCTCGAGCAGAGTAGCTCTTATTGCAACTTCTCTTTCTCCTTGCGGTTTAAAGTCCTCCCAATCCTTAATGCTTGGATTCTCCTTTCCTAACTTTTTCACAACAGGGTCTAAAGCCATTTTAAATCCAGTAATACTTGCCAAATTACTTCTCGCCTCACTTAAACCTTCTTCAAGTTTTGTTCTGTTCCGAATAAAAGCATAAAAATCGGCCGTATCCTTTGTCGGCACAGTTCCAGCTGTTAAACCGGCAAAACGAGCTTGGTCTCTTCTTACCAAACGGGTTAGTTCTAAGGTTTCGTGTTCTATTGAACCTGTTTTTCCACCTAAAAAATTCCAACCGTGAATATCGTCTGTATAACCATTCTTATCATCGTCGATGTCATTTCCTACAATTTCCTTTTTATTTGTCCAAATAATCCGTTTTAGATCTTCATGATTTAAATCTACTCCACCATCTAAAACCGCTACGATTACCGGAGACGACTTTTTCCCTTTCAGTAATTCCTTGTACGCCTTTTCGGTGCTGATACCAAAAGTGGTGTCTGTTTTAAGATCTAAATTCTGCCAATTGGGCTTTTGGGCGACTGAAAAAAATGGGAGTGCGCACAATAAGAGAAATGCGCCTATCTTCTTAGTAATGTTCATACAAATTAGTTTTCGGTCACAATAATACCATAAGTTGTTAACAATCCAACTAAACCATGAGTAGAAAATTTAGCTTTCCGAAGTAAATTTCGTTCTGGATCGATGGTAAAGTTAAAAGAGGTAGCAAAATTTGCGCTATTTAGCATGCTGTTCATAAATACAGCGTTGCTAAGGTCGCAACGGTCAAAAATAGATTCTGTTAAATCAGCTTCCGAAAAATCAGTTCCTTTTAACGAGCAATTCTCGAAGCGGCATTTTCGATTTTTCTTTTTCATAAAAGCCGCGTAATCCAAGATGCAGTTAGAAAAATTAACATGGAATAAAAAATCTTTAACTGTAGAGAAATCTGACCCTACCATTTTGCAACCAACGAAATGCACGTTATCTAAACCTACATATCCAAATTTGATCATGCTAAAATTACAATCTTCGAAAGTAGTATTGGCAAAGTTGCAACTTGAAAAATTAATTCCTGTAAAATCGTAATTCTTAAAGTTGCAGCCTTCAAATTGAGTGTCCTTTGTCCCCTTTAGGGGGAATATAGATTTTTCAAATATTTGGTTAACGTAGTATATGCTTTCTTCGGCCTGCATGGTTTTAATTAAGAGACGAAAATAATTAAAAACAGGGTATTATGCCAAAAGCCTTTTTATTCTATTCTCGATATCATCTAGATCAAATGGTTTACTAATGTAATCATCTGGGGTAGCCATTTCGCTCATTTGCTTACTTCTAACGTTGGCCGACATCACAATCACAGGGATATGCTTAGTGAACATATCATTTTTTAAATCGTGACAAATCTCAATTCCATTTCCATCGGGCAACATTACATCCAAAATAAAAAGATCGGGAATAGAATCCTTTAACTTCTTTTTCATTTCTTTAAATGTTGAAGAGAGCTGCAAATCGTAACCTTCGTCTTTCAATAAAAATTCGATGATATAGCCTATATCTTTATCATCCTCTAAAATGTGTATACGTTTCTTCATATTTATATGAAACAATTAAATTGGAGAATTGTTTTAAACATACGAAAATTTAAATTTAAAAATTTCGCAAGTTTCGGCTAAAGCCATAGGCACATAAGATAAGTAATACTGTTATCCCAATCCAAAGCGGATGATATCCAAATTTCCTTGCTAAATAAAACCCGCTAATAGGACCAATTATTTGTGCGGCAGACCATGCCACAGTATTGCCCGCAGCGTATTGCCCACGATTAAATTCATTGCTTCGTTTAATTACTATGGTATTCATAAAAGGAATAGAAAGCATCTCGCCAAAGCTGAAGCAGATAATGCTAATTAATGCTACTACCACTGGCATAAATTTAGGAATCATTAAACAGGCAAAAGAAAATCCCACCACAAGAACCCCTGCAACGATGTAAAATGTAAACGATTTTTTATTTTCTATCTTACTGATCATTACCATTTCAAATAAAGCTATAATTACCCCATTTACACCTAAAATTAAACCGATTAAGGCTTCATTTAAATGCCAAACCTGTTTAAAGAAAACCGGTGCAACCCTAAACATCAAAAAGAAACAGGTGGCAAATAGCACGGTAAGTAGCAAAAATTTTATATATGAAAAATCTTGCCAAGGCTTGCGTACCACTAGGCCTTCTGCTTTCTCCTTAATTGTTTTTCGAAATCCTTTAATAGCGGGTAAAAGCATATAGATTGCGATTCCTACTCCAATACTTACCACCCCATCTACGAGAAATAAAAGTTTATAATTATACGCAGCAATAATGCCTCCCATGCTTATCCCAAATGCCCAGCCTACATTAGTAGCTAAACGGTTTAGCGAATACGAACGGGTTTCCATTCCTGGTGATGCATAGGCTGCAATAGCGGTAAAATTGGCTGGACGGAAAGCATCATAAAAGAAACTAATTAATAAGGAAAGTCCACACAAAACCATAAAATCATTTAGCAATGAAAATCCTAAAAAAAAAGCACCTCCAATAATAGATGAAAAAATTTGAACCGGTCTAAATCCAAACACATCGGTTAACTTGCCACCAACTGCAGCTCCCAAGATGGAGCCTATCCCAAAACACAACATAATAATACCCGCATCGCGATTAGAGCGATGGAGCGATTCGGTAACATAAAGCCCCATAAAAGGAACAGCCATGTACCCACATCGATTAATAAAAATAACAATACTTAAGAGCCAGGTTTCCCTGCTTAGCCCAGAAAACGAAGTCTTATAGGTACTAAAAATTTGTTGGAACATTTGGTTCGACTTGCAAAGCAAAAATAAGGATTCCTATCCATAATTTCTGTATTTTTGAGTTCTCCAAAAAACAAAAGCAAACCCCTAACATCGTATGTCTACAGAAATAAAATGCCCTAATTGCAACCATACCTTTCCAATAGAAGAAGTGATGGCCGAAGAATATAAACAGGATTTAAGAGAAAAGATGGTTTCTTTTACCAAACAAAAAGAGGAAGAATTTCAAAAAAAGGCCGCCGAATTCGAACAGCAAAAAAAACAACAAGAATTAGCGTTTGAACAGAAATTGGCCCAAGAAAAAGCTGCACTTCAGGCCTCTGTAGCGGAGAATCTACGTAAAACAATTAGTGCCGATTTCGAGAACAAATTAAAAATGCTAGATGATGCCAACAAAGAAAACGAAGAGAAATTAAGGCTGGCTAGAAGCAAAGAAATCGAGTTTTTAAAGAAGGAACAAGAAATTAAAACACGAGAAGCTGAACTCGAATTAGTGATGCAAAAAAAGCTAAACGAAGAACGAGAAAAAATGACTGTCGACATTAGGAGCATCGAAAATCAGCGACTACAGCAAGCTGAATTAGACTTTAAAATGAAATTGGCAGAAAAAGATAAACAATTAGACGATCAGAAAAAACTTGCCGAAGAAATGAAACGTAAAGCCGAGCAAGGTTCGATGCAGCTGCAAGGCGAAGTTCAGGAATTAATTTTGGAAGAACTGTTACGCAATACGTTCCCGTTCGATTTAATTGAGGAAGTTGGAAAAGGTGTTCGAGGCGCCGATTGTGTGCACATTGTTCGCAATCAGTTTGGGCAGGAATGTGGCAAGATTATCTACGAGAGCAAACGCACCAAAGATTTTTCGATGGAGTGGATCGAGAAATTAAAAAAAGACATGCGCGGTATTGGTGTAGATGTGGCTGTAATTGTAACACAATGTTATCCTAAAGGAATGGATTGTTTTGGTGAGCGAGATGGGGTTTGGATTTGCTCTTTCGACGAGGTTAAAGCTGTTTCTTATATCTTAAGAGATGGCATTGTGAAATTATTTGGTGCTGCTAAATCGCAAGAAAATAAAGGCGACAAAATGCACATGCTATACGATTATCTTAATGGAAATGAATTTTCTGAACAGTGGAAGGCCATTCGCGAAGGTTTTATGAGCATGAAACTTTCTATCCAGCGCGAGCGTGATGCTATGGAGCGTTTATGGAAAAGCAGAGAGAAACAATTAGAAAAAGTATTACTAAATGCGGCCCATATTCGTGGTTCTATTGAAGGCATTTCTGGGAACGATAATATTCAGCTGAGTTTAGGCGAAGAGGATGGGGATTTGTTATTGGAGTAAGTTTTTCACCATCCAGATATCGCACCCAAAATGGCCTGAATTGCCTAAAGCGCTGCATTGACGAGCAAAACCCATTTTTTCGTACATGCTAACGGCCTTACTGAGTTCGGGCATAGATTCTAAGTAGATGTTTTCGTAGCCTAAATCTAAAGCCTTTTCGAAACATTTATCGATTAGTGCTTTACCCAACCCTTTGCCACGCGCTTCCGGATACAAATAAAGCTTCACCAATTCGCAGGTTCCACTTGGCAGGCCTTCGGTCGGAAAAATTCCACCACCACCAATCACCCTACCTCCTTCTTCAACTACCCAATACGCAGAATTAGGATTTTCGAACACCGTGGCTAAATGATCAGTACTCTCATCGAAATAAGCCGTACCTGGCTTGTTTGCTTTAAACTCGGTTAATACGGCTTTGATGAGTATGCCTAAGGCGGCATTATCGGATGGCTTTATAGGGCGTATACTCATCCAACTACCCCTCCCATTAATGGATCACTTATAGAATCTTCACCAGTTTCTACATGTCCGGCATACTGTTGCTCAAAATCATTCAATCCGCTAATCGAAACTTTAAAATCGTACCACCCCCTACTTTTCTGTAAGTTTAACGTAACTATTTTGCGGCTTTTAGCCTGCACTTTAACCACTTTGTTATTCGCTTGATAAGGATCTTCTTTAATTAACACTTCCTGCGCTTTATCTTCATGGTTTTCTATGATCAATTGCAGATTTCCTGTCAATTTTCTTAGTAATCCACTTTGTTCGTAAACACAACTGATACGTACTTCTAAATCACTTTTAGAACCGCTAAACGACCTGAAAAAACCATTTGGACCATTCACACACAAAGAATAAACCTCATTTTTAAAGTCAGAAATAGCCCATTCTGCTTCAAGTTCATCAGCAGCCCCAACGGCGAATGCCCAGGTCTTCCCTGCTTCATTTTTATAATTAGTTTTTGTATACACGTTAAAAGCAGAACCCAATTTTTGCGCTGAAAAATTCAACCGTACTGCATTTTTATCAGGAGTTAACATGCTATCAACCGTTAATTGATAAGGCAAAGCGCAAGCTAACCGCGTTCCACGCTCTTGCACAGGCGCAAATTCGGAAGATTTTAAATCAAAAGGTAAATACGCATTTATTTTGGTAATTTCTTCCTTAGAGAGCGGTTTTGGAACCACTTGTGCTGGCTTAGACTTCGCATTCTGAATGTTTGCGATCACTTTCTCCTTTTTAAGTCTGTCCGGAACATTTAGGCTCTCGCCCATAGCAGGTCGAAAAGCAGAAGTTAAATCTCCACAAATGGCCCTTCTCCACGGACTAATTACATCACTTTTAATTTCTTTTCCAGTTTTCTTGCTTAAAAACTTCTCTAAAAACATTAGCGACGAGGTATGATCGAACACCTGAGAATTTACATACCCACCTTTGCTCCAAGGCGAAGCAATTAACATAGGTACACGGTAGCCCAATCCTATCGGACTATCTTTTTTATATTCATAATCAGCCCACGCCGTTAAGCCATTGCTAACTTTCCCAGTCGATGGGTCGTCTGGCTTAGGCGCTACAAATGGGGGTAAATGATCAAAATAGCCATCATTTTCATCATAAGTGAGAATAAAAATCGTTTTCTTCCAAACTTCTGGATTTTTGGTTAAAATATCTATTGCTTCAGAAACGTACCAAGTTCCATATAAAGGAGAGCTGGTATGGTCTGAAAAGCGTTGAGGGGCCACTAACCAAGAAACAGTAGGCAATTTTCCACCATCCACATCGTTGCGAAAAGTTTCGAAAATATCTTCTTTCGGGATGGATAAGGTTTCTTGTTTGCCCTGGTCGTTCGTAAACGTATGAGGCGCAAGCTTTAAATAATCGGGATTATGAATATTGCTAGAAAATGCTTTATCTATTAAATTTTTCTCGCGTTGCGAAAGTTGATTATATTTTATTAAAACTTCTTCCGCGCTTAGGGCGGGGCGACTGGTTTGATCGCCATTTTTACGGAAATAGGCCGAAAGCTTAACCCGGTGGCGCTTTACATATTCTAAAGGATTATCTCCATAATTCCCTAACCAATCGTCTACTTCACCTTCTGGTAAATTGGCCGTCCAAATTTCATTTTGATACACTTTCCACGACACCCCGTTGTCTTCTAAAATCTCTGGGAAAGTTTGCCAGTCTACGAAAACATTATCATGCGATTCGGCTTGCGAATTATTTACTACTGGTACTGAATTTGCATTTTGCTCTGGCCGAATGGTACCTGTCCAAAAAAATAAGCGGTTTGGCGTAGTTCCCGTTAGCGAAGAACAAAAATTATGGTCACAAACGGTAAATGCATCAGCCATTGCATAATAAAATGGAATATCTTCTCGCTTATAATAACCTAAAGTCATTAACGACTTAACCGGCACCCATTTATCATATTTTCCTTTATTTCGCGCAGCAACTTGATCAGACCACGAATGGGGCAAACCACCCTGCCAAGTAATTTTTGTCTTATTAATATCGACATGAAATGGAGCATAGGTACTTCCTTTTTCATCGTCTTGCAACCATACTTTATTCTGGTTAGGCAATGTTTTAGCTCTAGGATCATTAAAGCCTCTAACGCCACGCATGGTGCCGAACATGTGATCGAAAGATCGATTTTCCTGCATCAAGAAAACAATATGCTCAGCATCGTAAAACGTACTTCCAGGGTCGGCGCTAATGGCCATCGCCTTTTGAATCGACATCGGAATTACATTCGGGAACGCAAAAGCTCCAGATAATAGCGTTGCTTTTTTAATAAAATCTCTTCTTGATTCCATAGATAAGGTTTTAGATTTGACCACTTTTTATACACATTGCTAAATAGTTGTCAAAGCTCAGAAACAGGTTACTTCCCAACTACGCTGCCATTCGCCATGAGGTTCAAGTACAATTATACCCTCTTTGTCTTTTAACTGTTGGTTATGATTTATTGAATCGGCTATTCCACACCAGGGTTCTAAACAGATAAATTCTGCATCTTTTGCCGCCCAAATGCCGAAGTAAGGAAAATTTTCGAACTTAAAATTAATACCATTATAGTTTTTTGTATTCATCAATGAAATACTGTTACTTTTCAGGTTTTTAATTACCAAAGCATCATTATAGAAGAGCTGGTGCTTCAAGAATAATTTTTTATCATCCAAATTTAATGTTATGGTCTTGTCAGATATTAAATTATCTTCTATTTCATGGTAAGTAAGCTTATCATCTGCATTAAATTGCAAATAATAATCGGTGTACTTACCTTGCCTATTTAATGGTGCGGCAAAAGCTGGATGGCCGCCTATTGAAAACAAGAGTTCTTTAGGGCTAGGATTTGAAATTTCATACGTGCAACAAACGGTGGCTTTGGTAAGCTTATACCGGAGGCCTAATTTAAACTCGAAAGGATAATCTTTTAGGGTTTCTGGTGTAGACTTAAGTATAAATAGAATTTCTAAATCCGAAATTTTTTCTACTTCAAAATCCATATCTCTTGCAAAACCATGTCTTGGAAGAACATACGTTTCGCCTTCGAATTGGTACGAATTTTCTTTTAACGCACCAATAATTGGAAATAACACCGGACTAAACTTTGGCCAATGTTTCGCATCTCCACTCCATAAGTACTCTGTTTCACTATCTATACCAGTAATGTGTTGCAATTCTGCACCCTTTGAGGAAAATGAAACCCTTAAATGTTCGTTTTCGATGTAAATGTCCATTATTCAAAAATATGAAATTTCACTAATCTATTCGACGAATAATTCCATTAAATCCAATTACCGAATCAGGCAAGCTTTTAATGCTAATTTCTTCATTACTCGATGGCATAAACGACCGCTGGCTAAACTTTAAAGGCATTTTAACCGGTATTTCTATAATAGTATATGCTTTTTTTGCCAATTCGCTATGTCCTAGAAGTGGTCGAGGTCCATCCCCAATACAGCCCAAATTAAGTAATTGTACCCCGTTTTTTTTGGCAGGATAATAAGCATGCTGATGTCCGCTGATGTACATATCAATACCATTGGTTTTGAAAAAAGCCAATGCACTATCGGGGTTCGAGTTCACTTCACCGGGCTTATTTTTTGCAGCAACAATGGCGTACAAAGGTAAGTGCCCTACTAAAATTCGCATCCTTGCGTTCTTTGCTACGGGGAGTTCAGTTTGTGCTTTCATCCACGTATAGAGCTCTGGTTTTATTTTAGCCCCCGAAGCATCCCAACTTATAAAAAAAACATTGTTTTTTAGGTAACTAAAATAAAATGGGTAATGTTCGAAATCTACAAATTTTAATCGGGTAGCAGCTTGCTCATCCTTCCAAAACTGACCTGCAACTGCTCTATCCTTTAAAAAACTTGGCGAAGCATCGTGATTCCCTAATGTAAACCCGAACGGAACCTTGGCTTTTTTAATGGGGTCAAGAACTACCGATTTAAAACTTCGCCACATCTCCTTTAAATTTTGTTCGGTTAAAGACGACTTTTGTCCCGCTACCATATCGCCCCCACACAAAATAAGATCAGGTTTTATTTTTCCAATTTCTTTAATTACAGCTGGTACATCTTCACTATAGGTTAAGGAGCCGTAGCCTGCATTTAAATCGCTAATCAAAACTATTTTTAGGGGGCTATCTTTTGTTTCTGTTTGCCATGGCGGGGGAGCAGTAGATTTGAACGAAGTGGTGATAAACGCACTTAAAATCAATAAAATTATGTCTTTTACCTTCATTTTAATTTACGATCATCTTTTTAAAACCTGTACTTAGCGTATCGGCCAACTCTCCGTTTTGCTTGATATAGATCATATATACTTCCATATCTTTCCGTTTAGCCACAAATGCTAAAGCTTCCTTTACGCTCATGGCCATAAAGGCATTATCGTAACCATCTGCTGTTATGGCATCCTTCGCAAAAACAGTAACGCTAATCATTTCATTTTTTAATGGATAGCCGGTCTTTGGATCTATTAGATGTGAAATACGTTGTTTGCCATTCAACACATATTTCTGGTAATTCCCAGATGTGGTGATTGCGCCTTTTTTAAATTGAAGAATATGTTTAATATTTTGTACTGATAACTCCTTATTGGTTGGCCCTTCAATACCAATTTTAAACAATTTTCCATCGTTTTTGATTCCATTAATGCGTAACTCGCCGCCTACTTCTACCATGTAATTATTAATTTTATGCAATTGCAAATACCTTGCTAGTACATCAACACTATAGCCTTGCGCAATGCCGTTAAAGTCGACCTGAACACATGGATTTTCCTTGTCTATCCTTAGATGATGTGCGCTAAGCTTTTCCATACCCACACAATTCAATATATCTTTGAGGGTTGCATCATTAGGGAAGTTCTTCTCCTTTGTTGGCCCAAAACCCCATGCCTGAACCAAAGGTGCCACCGTTACATCAAATTTACCTTGAGTATCTTTAAAAATGGCATTTGCTCGTTTATATACCTTCATAAAATGAAAATCTACAACCGTTCCGGCTGTAGATTTATTAAATGTAGTAATCAACGAATTTGACTTATACAATGACATCGATTGATCGATTACGGCTAGGATGCTATCGACACTGGTTTTTTTCACAAACTCATCCTTAGCATAATACGTAATCGAATAGCTCGTACCCTGGGCATAGCCCTTAATTTTAAACTCCTGCAATTCATCACCATTGGATAATAAAGCACCTATAAAAACTAAGGCTAAAAAGATACTGTTCATTTGTCAATAGTTTCTTTGTCAGTAGTTCATTAGTCATTGATTTATTCGCTAGTCGATGAGCTTAATGAACAGGTGAACCACTGAACTCTTCTAAATTACCTTAATTTTCCCTGGCCTTGCCACTGGATAAAACCCATTTGCATCAGGCAATAGTTTTGGATTCGCATCCCAACTTAAAACATCAGGGAACAAACTATTTTCAGCCTTTAAGGCTTCATCCCATTTAATTATCTCGCCCGAATAGGTGGCATAGCGACCAATTATTGCTGTAAAGGTGCTTTTAGCAACCCGTTCTGCGTCCCAGAATTTATATTCGCGCTTAGAAATGGCCTCAAAGAGTTCGTCGTGTTCAGTTTGATAAGGATTTGCATTTCCTTTAGTATCGTGATTATAAAGCTCATTCCCTTTATGATCCCATAATTTACCACTGTTATTAGCAGATAAGTAAACCTTTCCCTTTGTGCCTTGGAAACTCTCATCTACCCGATTGCTTATGCCTTCGAAGTGCCTACATTGGCTGTAAATAACCGAGCCATCGGCATATTTTAATTCTACGGCATGGTTATCATAAATCTCGCCGTAATCTTTTCCTGTTCTCCAAGCACGGCTACCTGTGCCTTGTACTGAAACTGGATACGCATTTTTAACCCAATTGGCGATATCAATGTTGTGTACATGTTGCTCTACAATATGATCGCCACATAACCAGTTAAAATAATACCAATTGCGCATTTGGTAATTCATTTCGGTTTGATTAGCCGTTCTTGGTTTTACCCAAACACCCCCACTATTCCAGTAAACTTGTCCCGAAACAATATCGCCTACTGCACCGTCTTGAATTCTTTTTAAGGTTTCTCTATAATTAGTTTGGTACCTGCGTTGTAAACCAACAACTACATTTAATTTCTTTTGCTTGGCAAGTTCTGCCGCAGCTAATACTCTACGAATACCAGGCGAATCTACAGCAACTGGTTTTTCCATAAAAATATGTTTTCCCTGTTTTACGGCTTCTTCGAAATGCATTGGACGAAAACCTGGAGGCGTTACCAAAAGTACGACATCAGCAAGGGCAATAGCTTGTTTATAAGCATCAAAACCTATAAACTGGCGTTCCTTCGGAACATCGACCTTCTCCTTAAATTTATCGACCAACAGCTTATAACTATTGTCTAACCGATCTTGGAAAGCATCGGCCATTGCTACTAATTTTAAATTAAATTTTGTACTTAAGGCCTGAAAAGCCGCTCCTGTACCTCTATCTCCACAACCAATTAAGGCTATTTTAATGGTATCGTCTACAGAAGAGTGACCGGCTGCCCACGAAGACCCACTTACCATTACCCCACCTGCAACCAGCGCCGAGGCCTTTAAAAATTCTCTACGCTCATTTAGCGTATCTTTGATATGTCCCATGTTTTTATTTAGTTTATATTGGTTCGCTTTAATAATCTTTAATTGGCGCTTTGTTATAATAGGCCTCAATATCTTCTTTTTTTGGCACATTTAGCGGACGTACGAGTCGTATTCCAATAAATGGCGCCTCCGGAAACCACCAATTGCTTTTTGGAATTTGCGGATCGATCTGTTTCCAAGATGGATCAGAGGCTTCTCTTGCTGATGAACGAAGGTCTTTAGCCACATCATCATAGGCTCCACCACGCACCACTAAGGGGTATAATTTATCGGGGTTCGCTACTGGATTTTTTATTTCCTTTGTACCACCCGCCGCATAAAAGTTAGGGAGATATTGATCAAAGGTCCATTCGGCAACATTCCCATGCATATCGTGTAAGCCCCACGCATTCGGTTTTTTCTCGCCTACCGGATGTGTTTTCTTGTCGCTGTTTTCGATAAACCAAGCATACTCTTTCAAATCCTTCTTGTCGTTTCCAAAAGAATAATCACCCGTACTGCCTGCTCTACATGCATATTCCCATTCGGCTTCAGTAGGTAATCTATAAAAAACACCAGTCCTCGTGTAAAGCCATTTACAAAATTGGATAGCATTATATTGAGTCATCGCTAATGCTGGATAATTTTGCTTGCCCATCCCGAACGTCATATCAAGGTAGGGTTTTGTTGGTCTTGTAACAGCATCAATTGCAGGTGATATCGGTTTTGAACTCTGCGAAACTTCGTAATCTTTATACAAAAAAAGCTCAAATACATCCCAAGTTACCTCCGTCTTGCTCATCCAAAAAGGTTCGACAGCAACTTTATGTGCGGGTTGCTCATCTTGGTTCCCGGTTTTGCTACCCATTATAAAACTTCCACCAGGTATCGCTTTCATCTCATAGGAAAGCGGCGTACCATCTATTTTTTGCACATAGGCATTAAATTTGTCTTGCGCTATTGATGTTAATCCCAAAAGCATTAAACAGCATGCCGTTAACAGTGTTTTTTGGTTCATGAACTAAAAATAGGAAAAAATATACATCCTAACGAACGCATACAAAATTCGGTAGAATTAGGGTAATATTTGTTGAATTAGCGTGGAAAATCGTCTTTCTTTCGGTTATCTTTGGCGTTCTGAATGGCTATATTTTTAATTATTTCAGTTTGATCTTGACGTATCATTCTGAGTTTCGCATACATAAATATGTTATAGAGAAATGAGAATACCATGAATAGGTAAATAATTAAATCAGCTCCCCTCCCTACACCCACATATTCAGCTAACTCATTAGATAGTGAAGGAAACAGAATGAACAACACTCCTAAAAAAGAGATAATGATCATTACAAGCCTAGACATCGCATGTCTTCTAAACCTTGGCAGCATTAATACAATAAGCAGCAGGAGCGGAATGAGGAGTATAACTTTAATATTCATATGTAGCTAACTTTGTTTTCAATTGTTGGTACTTTTCGGTACATGCTATTTCATTTTAGAAAATATTTTTTAATAAAATATCGATTAGAATGTTAAACGAGTTCATAGAACTTTGTCCTTTGGTTTTCGAATAATCCGTATATACAACGTTTACGGGAATTTCATCGTATCTTAAGTTATTTTGTTTAATCTGAGAAAGAATTTCACTTGCATGTGCCATTCTATTTTCTTTGAGCTTTATACTGGCAATGGCAGCTGCATTCATTGCTCTAAAGCCATTGTGAGCATCTGTAAGCCATAATCCAGTAAAAATTCCGTTAACAAGTATGGCCACCTTTAAAACAAGCTTTCTAAATTTAGGTATTTGTGCAACATCTTCCTTTCGTTTAAAACGTGTCCCTAATGTAATATCAACCTTTCCTTCTAAAATTGGAGTTAATAGAGAGGGTATTTCTTCATAGTTATGTTGCCCATCAGCATCGAAAGTAATTGCATATTTTGCATTTTTTGCCAAACTATATGTTATTCCAGTTTGTAATGCAGCACCTTGCCCCAAATTAATAAAATGTTTTAGGTATATGATTGGTAAATCTTTAAGAATTTCTTCCGTGTTATCTATTGAACAATCATCAATAACCACCACTGTGTATCCCATTTTAATCAAAGGCTCAATGGTGCTTACGATTACTTTACCTTCATTGTAAGTAGGTATTAAAATGAAAACTTCTTTCTTATTTATGTCTTTATTCATCAAGTATGCTACGTTAACATCCCTTTACTCATCCCCAATTTTTGATGGGTAAATTTACAATTTAGATTTTTTATTTATTAGCTATATTCGTGAAATTTAAGGATATGCTGTTAATTACATTTTGGATACTGATCTATTGCATTGCAAATACATTATCGATCGTACTTATTGGAGATCGGTCGTTGATTTCTGGAAATTTATTAGATATAGATAACATTTTACGCCTAATTTTTAACTGGAAGTTTATTTTAGCCATGATTTTCGCGGTAATTTGTAGAATAAGCTTCATTATGTTGAATAATGCCCTCTTAAAAATACCTAAATTAGCGAATACATCAACCACCATAACCACATTTGCCACGCTGCTATCCTTGGTATTCGTAGTATTTGCCAATTATTTCTTTTTAAATGAAAAACTAAATTTAAATCAAGTAATTGGTGCTTTTATTGTGCTGGCTGGGCTAGCCATTATGGTTAAATAACTACAGTTTTTCGCGTAGTGCCCACTCCAAATTTCCTTTTGCAAATTTATGGTTAGGATCTATGGCTAATGCTTTCTTACTCGCTTCAATTCCTTTTTTCCAATTTTTTAGTTGGTTATAAGAAGCTGCCATGTTACTATAGGCATCTGCATAATCTGGTTTCAGTGCAATTGCTTCTTCGCAGTAAAGAATACATTTTTCGAAGTCGCCAGTATTATAATAAGCTAAACTTAAATTTAAGTAATCGACCGCAGTAAGTTTTCGGCTAATTGATGGCGAAATTTGGCTGGTATTGTTTTTAGTTTTTGCGGCATTTAAATAATTTTGCGCCAGCTCGTTGCTAGGCAAAATTGCAAGCGCCATAACAGCCGTCCGTTCCAGATCTACCCATAAACCTAAATATTGGTAAACCTCCATTAATAGATTTAAGGTTACCATAGATTGTGGATTACAAAGAAGTGCTCTTTCGCCCATCTTTTTAGCTTCTTCATATCGCTTTCTTTGCACCAAAAATCGAGCATAATACACATACGAATCGCTTAAACCAGAACCATAATACATCCCTTTTATGAAATTCGTTTCGGCTTCTTTATACTTACCTAATGCAGCCTGTGCTATACCCATGTTGGTATATACTCGACTATAAGTGGGGGTTAATTTTTGTGCTTCCTTAAAATAATAAAGTGCCTTAGCAAAAAGCCCCTGATTAGAAAGGGATAGTCCATAATTCATTAAACCCCGTCCATTTAAAGGACTTTTGATGGTTACATCATGCCAAAGCGATTCATCACTGAACCAAACTTTATTCCTTTCGCTAACCCCATAGGCATTTAATGTTAAAATAACTAAAATGGTTGTTATAATTAGCATTTGATTTACTTTACTTGTGATAATGCTCTTCTCTTTTCTTATCAAAAAAAGAGAAATGCAACCCACTACACTAAAAGCCAAGCCAACGAAGGCGAAATACATTCTATGATCGTTTGTTACTTCTGCAAAAGGCATCAAAGATGTAGGCAGCAATGCGGCAACAAACCAAATAAGACCAAATGAAATGGGCCTAGTTTCAGCCTTTTTTGAAGTCTTAAAAATGGCAAAAAATAAGACACCAACAAATAACAAACCGATAAGAATCCGCTTGTCCACTACCGATAAAATAACTGTCCAATCGGTGTCGGCACTTAAATGAATAGGTAAAAAGAAGGATACAAAATAATGGAGCCAAACAAAACTCTGTGTAAGCAAATAGTAGCCAAATGGATGAGGAATATTGTTAGCTGATGTAATTTGAGAAGATGCTATCGTATAATATTGAACTGCCCCTACGATAACGATAAGGGGTAGCAAGGTAACAATTGTATTTAAGACAAGCTTAGCGTTCTTGATCTTGAACATATCAATAATTGCCAGTTTATGCTCAAATAAATGGATGTAAAAAAACAAAAGAATTACAAGTACTACGGCTGTTTCCTTTGTTAATGCTGCAATAACGGCAGGAATGATATATATGTGCCATTTTCTTTTCGACGGAAATAATACATAAGTTCCGAAAGATGCGGTTATAAAGAAAGTAGAAATAATGTCAGACCGTGAAATGATATAGTTCAACGTTTCAGCATTTGCGGTATGTAATGCAAACCATGCTACAGCGAACAGTGAAAAATAAACTGTCCATGAGTGGTCGAAAGACTTTTTAAACAATCTAACAAAAATAAAATAACAGGTAATGCATAGTAAAATATGCCATACAAATCCCGATAAATGAAAGAAGAACGGCGTTAGTCCGTTTCCCAACCAATAATCTATAGCCAAACTGGTGGTTACAATGGGTCTCAAGCTTTGATTTTCTGGAGATGCGCTAAACATCCTTGGGTCTGTAAAAAATGAGGGGATATTCTTTAGATTTCGGATATATAAATTATCGACAATGGTATGAAGGTCGTCGAAATGAAAACCATTATTAAAGTGATTTGCATAGGCAACCAACAGTAAGACAAACAAGATACCGGCTAAAAAAAATATGTTTTTATGAGGTGAGGTCATTTTCTTTCATTTAATAACATAACGTCTCTAACAAGAGTTGGATTGTTTAGTTCAGACAAAGTTATTAAATATTTCTTTGGATGGATTTAAGAAATTCTGCTTTACCGGATGCTTAGACTAAAAAACTTTGGAAGCAAAAAGCCTTCCAGCAAACTGAAAGGCTTTTAAGTGGGAGCTGAGGGGTTCGAACCCCCGACCCCCTCGGTGTAAACGAGGTGCTCTGAACCAGCTGAGCTAAGCTCCCATTTTTGGTTTCCCTAAAGCAAAGTTTAATAAATATTCCTTCGTTTTGGGATTGCAAATATAGTGTCTTCTATTTGTTTTGCAAAAATAATTTTACTTTTTTTAGGAAAGCACTTCTTCCAGGATTTGATGCGACCTAATTTGCCCAAACGAAGCTGTATGTAACGTATAGTAAACCAATATTTTATCTAATAGAAACCTTCTTTTTACGGTTTGAATTTCGATTTCATTTAATTTTTCGAGCGGACAATAAAACAACTTATTTAAATAGTCTGCATCAATTCTATCAATAAAATAAGGATGGACAGGGGGTAAAGAAGCAAGTTCTCCCTCTTGTAAATCGAAATATAAATGATCGGCACGCGATTGAAAATGTGGAGCAAAGCCTAAAAACCGTGTAAGTTTTAATAAAAATGCGAGGTGAAAGTTCACATTTGGCTCATCCGTTTCATCAAACCAACTTATTGCACTATAAATAAAATCGAACAAATGCTGGTCTGTGTGCTGATGATGAACACTCTTATAAAGCACCTCATTTAAAAATTGTACAATCGTGTTTTTTATTACCTGATAAGGGATAGTTCGGAATACTGGCGATGGGCGTGCCTCAGAAACTCGTTGAATTTGTGTTGTCGCCTTATGGTACACAACCATTTCTAACAAATGAAGCGGTTGTAAGATATTCATCGGTATTTTTGCCTTGGGCTTTTTAACGCCATTAATGAGATACGATTGAATGCCAAATTTCTCGGTAAAAATCTTCACCACCACGCTACTTTCGCTATACAATGTAGTTTTTAAGACAATTCCTCTCGTTTTATGCAACATTTAAATAAACTTGGGCACAAATATACATAAACCAATAGCAGCAGCTACGAAAGCCGAAACTAAAACCGCAGCAGCCGCAAGATCCTTTATGGCACCAGCCTTAGGGTGTTGCTGAGGAGATACCCAATCTACAAGCAATTCGATCCCTGTATTTAGCAGTTCAACGATCATCACCAAACCAATAGCAAAAAAAACCCATAGCCATTCGTGGAGTGATAATTCTATATATACGCCTAAAGCGACTACCAAAATCGCTGCTGCACAATGGATTCTAAAATTTAATTGTGTCTTAAAAGCATAAACCAATCCGTTAAATGCATACCAGAAACTTCTTAAAAACTTATTCATCTGTTGCTAATTTACGGCAATTTTAGCAGAAACAATTTATATCGCTTTACTGTTAATTTAACATTAAATGAGAGTGTTTATTTTGTATTCAGCAGTTTTTATACTTTCTTTACCTTTTTAAAACGCAGTTGATATGTGGGCTAAACTCTCTAGAGCTATACTTCAAAATCGAATTCCTCTCCTTATTTTCTTCCTTATCGCAACCTTATTTATGGGTTGGAATGCCCGAAACCTAAAATTATCTTACGCTGGAAGCAAAATTTTACCCTTAACCGATTCAGTTTTCATTAAATATAATGCTTTTAAAAAACAATTCGGAGAAGATGGCAGTGTAATGGTTTTAGGGATTCAAAGTGAGGCCATTTACGAAAAAGACAAGTACACACAATGGGCTCAACTTGCTACAGAAATTCAAAATTTAAAGGGAATTAAAGGCGTTTTATCAATTGGGAAATTATTTGAACTTCAAAAAGATACACTTAACCAAAGATTTGTAGTTATTCCATTACCGGCTAAGCCTGTTCAAAATGATGCAGAAATGGACTCCCTAAAAAATAAAATTCAAGGGATGCCTTTTTATAGTGGACTTTTGTTTAACAAGGCGAGTAATGCCACACTAATGGCCATCACCTTCGATCCTATCGTTTTAAACTCTGTTGCGCGAAACCCAATCTTAAAAGAAATTGAAGCTAAGGCAAAGGCCTTCGAAAAAAGCACTAATATAGATGTTCATTTATCGGGCCTGCCTTTTATTAGAACGGCCACAAGTGCATTGGTATCGAAAGAATTTGTACTTTTCTTGGGGCTATCCATTTTGGTTTCAGCATTAATTTTACTGATTTTTTTCAGAAATTTTTATGCCGTTTTATTCCCTATTTTGGTAGTAATTATGGGTGTAGTTTGGAGCATTGGCACACTGGTTTTATTTGGATACGAGATTACGATATTAACCGGATTAATTCCACCCCTTATCGTAATTATTGGTATACCGAACAGTATTTTGTTGCTCAATAAATACCATAACGAACTTAAAAAGCATGGCGATAAGCAAAAAGCCTTAAGCATTACCATCGAAAGAATTGCCATTACTACTTTAATCGCAAATATAACTGCAGCTATTGGTTTTGGCGTATTATACTTTACAGGAAGCGAATTATTAATGCAATTTGGTAGCGTTGCTGCATTAAATGTGATGTTTACCTGGCTAATGTGTTTATGTTTAATTCCTATAATTTTTAGTTATTTACCGCTTCCAAAGGGTAAAGCAAACACGCCGCATGTTCCTAATTTCTTAGACCGCCTATTGGTTAAAACCGACCTACTGGTGCAGCAAAAAAGTATATTAATTTACGCAATAACCTTTATTATAGCCTGCATTTCGTTTATTGGGATTTATCGCATTAACATTAATGGATATGTAGTGGATGATTTGCCTAAAAGTTCAAAAATTTTAACTGATCTTAAGTTTTTTGAAAAGAATTTCGAAGGCATCTTACCGCTCGAAATCAGTGTAGATACCCGAAAGAAGAATGGCGTATTAAGTATCTCTACGCTTAATAAGATTGATAAAATGGAGAAGATGATTGCTTCTTACCCTGAATTTTCACGTTCTATTTCCCTGAATACTGGTTTGAAATATGCTTCCCAGGCTTTTTATAATGGGGATTCGGCATTTTACAGGCTTCCAACCAATATCGAAAAGAACTTTATCCTGGCATATGCGGCCAATTCTGGAAAAGGAAACGGCAATATGCTTACTAATTTTGTCGACAAGGACAAACAAACCGCCAGGGTAAGTTTTCAGATGGCAGATGTAGGCTCTAAACGACTAGATCAATTGTTGTTAGAATTAAAACCTCGGATAGATTCTATCCTATCGCCAAAAAGATTTACTGTAGAATTAACTGGTTCGAGCATTATTTTCTCTAAAGGAACAGATTATTTGCTAGAACATCTTTTCGAAAGCATTGGCTTAGCTATCGTTTTAATTTCGATACTTCGACTAGCGCAATTTAAGAGTTTAGGAATCATGTTCGTTTCTTTATTGCCGAATATTGTTCCGCTTATCATTACAGCGGGATTGATGGGTTTTTTTCATATTCCGCTTAAACCCTCTACGATTTTAATCTTCACGATTGCTTTCGGCTTAGCTTCCGATCAAACCATATATTTCTTAACCCGTTATCAGCAAGAATTAACGTTAACCAACTATTCGGTAAGCAAGGTGGTTTCAGACACAATTAGGGAAACTGGGGTTAGCATGACCCATATTGCCTTAATCTTGTTTTTTGGATTTGGCATTTTTACTGCATCTACTTTTGGTGGAACCGTAGTTTTAGGTTTATTGCTTTCTATAACGCTGATTGTGGCTTTAGCATTTAATTTAACCTTACTGCCGGCCCTAATGCTTTGGTTAGATAAGAAGAAAACCAGAAAATTGATTTCGGCAGAAGAGCTAGCTAAAAATGAAGCGTTAATTGATCATTAATTATATAGAGATTGGATCTTCCTCTGCCTCTTCCTTTCCGGCAGGTTTTAGTTCAACCTTCTCTCCCTCACTATCTACCTTTTTTGCAAACATAATGGGATAAAGAAACGTTAAGGCTCCTATAATTAATAAAGCACCCGATAACCCCAGTAAAAAATTACTTCCATCTACCTTGTTCCGACTCAAAATTTGAGCCGCTATGAGTGCCAAAATCCCTAGAATAATAACATACACAGCCTTTTGAAGTTTTAAGACTTTTAACATGACGCTGTTCTAATTTTTTTTAAGATTAATTATATAGCGTATAACAAAAATTAACACAATAAGTTTGAGGTACTTATCTCTAAAACAAATTCAAACAAAACTACCATAATTCATTCTAAAACCGTAACTTTGCATCCTTTAATTTTGAAGATACTTGATTGATGTATAGGGAATTTAAAACGTTAGAATTAGCTAAGATAGGAGAAGAGATACTTAAATTTTGGAAAGAGGAAATGATCTTTGAGAAAAGCATCAGCACTCGCTCAAAAGCCAAGCCTTTTACCTTTTACGAAGGTCCGCCTTCGGCAAATGGCATGCCTGGCATCCACCACGTAATGGCTCGCGCTATTAAAGATATTTTTTGCCGCTATAAAACCCTTAAAGGCTACCAGGTAAAACGAAAAGGGGGTTGGGATACGCATGGTTTACCAATCGAACTTGCTGTTGAGAAAAAATTAGGCATCACGAAAGACGATATCGGCAAGAAAATTTCTGTCGAAGAATACAATACTGCCTGTAAAGAAGAAGTGATGCGCTACACCGATGTGTGGAACGATCTTACTGAAAAAATGGGCTATTGGGTAGATTTACAAACACCTTATGTAACCTATCACAACGAATATATCGAAACCTTATGGTGGATTTTAAAATCGTTTTACGACAAGGGATTATTATATAAAGGGTATACCGTACAACCTTATTCGCCCGCTGCAGGAACTGGATTAAGTTCGCACGAATTAAATCAACCAGGCACCTATAAGGATGTGAGCGATACTACTATTGTTGCTCAGTTTAAGGCCATAAAAGAAACTTTACCTGCTTTTTTACAAGAATTTGGCGAGGTAGATTTTTTAGCGTGGACAACTACCCCGTGGACATTACCAAGTAATACTGCATTAACTGTTGGACCAAAAATTGAATATGCTTTGGTTAAAACTTTTAATCAATATACCTTCGAGCCTATTCAAGTTATTTTAGCTTGTGCACTAGTAAACAAACAGTTTACTGGTAAATATTTTTTAGCTCAAAATGACCAAGATTTCGAAAACTATAAAGCAGAAGATAAAAAAATACCTTATGCTTTATTATCCACTTTTATGGGTGCTGATTTAGCAGGTATAAAATATGAGCAGTTGTTACCCTATGCCTTACCTTATCAAAATGCGGAAAATGCATTCAGGGTTATTTTGGGCGATTTTGTAACTACGGAAGATGGCACAGGTATAGTTCATACCGCCCCTACTTTCGGAGCCGATGATGCCCGAGTGGCTAAACTTGCAGTACCAGAAATTCCGCCAATGCTTGTTTTAGACGAAAAAGGGAACGCCGTTCCGCTTGTCGACCTCCAAGGTAAATTTATCGCTTCATTAGGTGGAAATTATGGCGGTAAATATGTAAAAAACGAATATTATGAAGAAGGCGAAGCTCCCGAACGTTCTGTCGATGTAGAGCTAGCCATCCAATTAAAAGAAGAGAACAAAGCCTTTAAGGTAGAAAAATACGTTCACACCTACCCTCATTGTTGGCGTACCGATAAACCGGTTTTATATTATCCATTGGATAGCTGGTTTATCAAAACAACAGCGGTAAAAGAAAAAATGGTGGAGCTGAACAAAAGCATCAATTGGAAACCTGAAGCTACCGGAACGGGTCGCTTTGGCAACTGGTTAGAGAATTTGGTGGATTGGAACTTATCTCGCTCTCGCTATTGGGGAACACCTTTACCAATCTGGCG
Organism: Pedobacter anseongensis; assembly: GCF_037482965.1. Lineage (NCBI taxonomy): Bacteria > Pseudomonadati > Bacteroidota > Sphingobacteriia > Sphingobacteriales > Sphingobacteriaceae > Pedobacter > Pedobacter anseongensis. The sequence goes on from NZ_JBBHKB010000002.1 coordinate 601,300, forward strand.
CACAGCTGATGGATTGGAAGAAAAATGTATTGGGTCGATTGCCGAATTAAATGCCGAAATACAGAAATCTATAACTGCTGGATTTATGCCGGAAGGATTCGAACTAAAAGACATGCACCGTCCGTATGTAGACGATGTAATTTTAGTGTCGGCCAAAGGCGAAAAAATGACTCGCGAATTAGATCTTATCGATGTTTGGTTTGATAGTGGCGCGATGCCCTATGCACAATGGCACTTCCCTTTTGAGAACAAAGAAGAGTTTGAAAATGCTTATCCGGCCGATTTTATTGCCGAAGGAGTTGATCAAACTCGGGGCTGGTTCTTTACTTTACATGCAATTGCGGTAATGTTAAGCGAAAGTAGCGATGAAATTAAAGCCATCAACAAACGGGTTAACAATGTTGGCGTTGCGTATAAAAATGTAGTTTCTAACGGTTTGGTGCTCGATAAAAATGGCAACAAAATGTCGAAACGTTTAGGCAATGCTGTTGATCCATTTACAACCATCGATACCTATAGTGCTGATGCTACACGCTGGTACATGATCAGTAATGCATCACCATGGGATAACCTTAAGTTTAACTTAGAAGGATTAGACGAAGTACGCCGTAAATTTTTTGGCACCCTGTATAATACCTATTCGTTCTTTGCCCTTTATGCCAATATCGATAAGTTCGAGATCGACATTAACCATCAAACTCCCATTGCACAACGTAGCGAATTAGACCGTTGGATTTTATCGCTATTGCAAACTCTAATTGCAGAAGTTGACGAAAGTTACAATACATACGAGCCTACAAAAGCGGCTAGAGCCATACAAACTTTTGTAGATGAACATTTGAGCAATTGGTATATCCGGTTATCGCGTCGTCGTTTTTGGAAAGGTGAGATGACAGAAGATAAAAAAGCTGCTTACGAAACCTTGTATACGTGTTTGACGAGCATTTCTCAATTAATGAGTCCTATAGCTCCTTTCTTTGCCGATTGGTTGTATAAAAATTTAAGTGAAACTTCAGAATCAGTGCACTTAACCATTTGGAACGAAGTTGATACGAGTTTAATCGACCAAACCTTAAACGAACGGATGGAATTGGCGCAAAACATCTCATCTATGGTGCTGTCGCTTCGTAAAAAGATGGGCATTAATGTTCGTCAGCCCCTAGCAAAAGTATTGATACCCGTTTTAGATGATTCTTTCCAAGCAAAAGTTGAGTTGGTTAAAGATTTAATCTTATCCGAAACGAATATTAAGGAGGTCGACTTCATTACCGATACTACTGGTTTTATCAAGAAAAAGGTTAAACCTAATTTTAAAGCATTAGGAGCTAAAGTGGGGAAAGACATGAAGGTAGTAGCTGAAGCTATTTCTTCGATGTCTCAAGAAGATCTTGCTACGTTTGAGCGTGATGGATCAATCTCAATACGCGATACTAGCTACTCGATACGGCTAAGTGATGTCGAAATCATTGCCGAAGATATTCCCGGCTGGCAAGTTACAAACATGGGCAATTTAACCGTGGCTTTAGACGTGAGTATTACTCCAGAACTTAAAAAAGAAGGATTATCGCGCGAATTAATTAATAGAATACAAAACTTAAGAAAAGAGTTAAATTTTGAAGTTACTGATCGCATTACTGTAAATTTACAGAAACATAATTTAATTGCAGATGCAGTGATGCAAAACAAAGCCTACATTTGCGCAGAAATTTTAGCGAATGATATTCTTTTTGAAGAAAATATAATTAATGGAAACCAAATCGTAATTGATGATGTTGAACTACAGATTTTAATTACCAAACAATAAAAAAAATGGAAAAAACGGAGAAAACCCGCTATTCAGATAGCGAATTACAAGAGTTTAAAGAGCTGATCCAAGGGAAACTTAAAAGTTCTAGGGAAGAATTTCTTTCCCTAACCTCATCGTTAAGCAGTCCGAATTCTCATGGTACAGAAGATACTTCTGGCGCATATAAAACCCTAGAAGATGGTTCGGCCACACTAGAAAAAGAACAAATTAATCAACTGGCTGCACGTCAGAAAAAATTTATCGACAACCTTGAAGCTGCATTGGTACGTATTGAAAACAAAACCTATGGCATTTGCAGAGAGACCGGAAAATTAATTCAAAAAGAACGTTTACGTGCGGTACCACATGCTACGTTAAGCATAGAAGCAAAACTTAAACAAGGTTAATGAAGGGCTATACTAAACCACTACTTTTAATATTTTTAGTTCTACTGGCAGATCAGGCTTTAAAAGTTTGGGTAAAAACCAATATGTTCATTGGTCAAGAATATAAAATTTTGGGCGAATGGTTCATTATTCATTTTACCGAAAATAACGGTATGGCCTTTGGATTAGAGTTCGGTGGCGAATTCGGAAAACTTGCCTTGTCGCTTTTCCGAGTGATCGCCGTAGCAGGAATTGGCTATGGTTTGCATTATTTAATTAAGCACAAATATCACCGAGGTTTAATTTTAAATGTTGCGCTTGTTTTTGCGGGTGCTCTAGGGAATATTATCGATTCGGTATTCTATGGTGTTATTTATAAATACGAAACTTTATTTCACGGTCGTGTGGTAGACATGTTGTATTTCCCTATTGTAGACAGTCATTTTCCAAAGTGGTTCCCAATTTGGGGAGGCGACGAATTGGTATTTTTCCGTCCGGTTTTTAACTTAGCAGACACTGCAATTTCTGTAGGTGTAATAGCGATCATGATTTTCCAAAAAACCTATTTTAAGGAAGAAATTAAAGACGAGGTTGGAATTAATAACGAATCTGTAGAAGATTAATAGCTATAAACAGCTATCCTAGTTAAGCCGCAGGAAAATTTACAATCCAACTGCGGCTTTTTTTATTTCCAATCGTCACAGCGAGGCAGGAGGCAATCTCCTACAACTCTTTATTTATAACTAAATTTATACTAAATTTGAGATAGACCAATATATTCTTTATGAAACCTATTTCCGTTCTTTTAGCCTTAAGCCTTTTCATTTCAAGTTTAACAGTAAATGCCCAGAAAAAAAAGCTGTTTGATGGCAAAAGTTTAGCTGGTTGGCATGCAGATGTGCCCGCAAAAGATAAAGACCCAAAAACTCCCGATGCTTTCATTATTAGAGATGGCAATTTGGTAAGCCTTGGCGAACCAAGAGGTCACTTAATTACCGATGCAGTTTACGAAAATTATCGTTTAGAGGCAACTTATCGCTTCGCAGGCAAACCTGGAAATTGTGGTATATTGGTGCACGCCTCTACCCCTCGAGCATTATATGGTATGTTCCCAAAATCGTTAGAAGTGCAGATGCAGCATTTAGATGCGGGCGATTTTTGGTGTATCGAAGAAGACATTACCGTTCCAGATATGGAAGCGCGCAGAGGTCCCAAAGAAACTTGGGGCGTAAATGGCAACAAAGCCAGGAGAATTAAAAATTTAACCGACGGTACCGAGAAACCACTAGGCGAGTGGAATACGATGACTATCGAATGCTTTAAAGATAGTGTTAAAGTTTGGGTAAATGGCATTTTGGTAAATGAAGGCACGAAGTGTACAGCTACAAAAGGTCAGATTGCCGTGCAAGCGGAAGGCTCGGAAGTAGAGTTTAAGAAACTGGAACTGAGGCCTATTAAAAAATTAAGTAAGTAAGTCTGTGGAATTGGCACAATATTTTCATCTAATTGCTATACACACACAAAACAATTAGAAAAATGAAAAGAATAATAACCCTAGCCTTCGTTGCCTTATTAAGTGTAAGTGCCATGGCCCAGCAAGTAGATTTAAGAAAGAAAATTTCAGTAAGTGGATCGGCAGAAGCTGAAGTAACTCCCGATATTATTTACCTCGGTATTTCTTTAAAGGAATATTTTAAAGATAATAATAACAAAAAAAGAGTAGACATTACCGAGTTAGAAACTCAACTTTACAATGCTGTACTAAAAGCAGGAATTGCAAAAGAAAACCTAATGGTTAATAATATTTCTAGCTATAATTATGCAACCGAGAAAAAGAAAAACCCAGATTTCTTAGCAAGCAAACAGTATCGCTTAAAAGTAACTGATTTAAATAAATGGAACGACATTATCAGTGCTGTTGATGCCAAAGGCATTGCCTACACCAACATTGAAAGCTATGATTATTCCAAAATTGAAAGTTTAAAGCAAGAGTTAAAAATTAAAGCGCTACAGGCTGCCAAAGCAAAGGCTTTATATATGGTGGCAGCGCTTGATGAAAAATTAGGTGGCGTAATCGATATTCAAGAAGTAAACAATGAAGCTTATCCTCAACCGATGTATAGAGCTAACGTAATGATGATGAAAGGCGAATCGATGGCAGCGGATATGGCAGCACCCGAACTCGATTTTAAAAAGATAAAATTAAATTATGTAGTAAATACAGTTTTCGAAATTAAATAAGTGCCTAGTACACTATACAACTTATTCGAGTAACCTTTTAAAAACCTATCAAATCAATTTTGGTAGGTTTTTTGTTTATAGATAAATAATTAACCATAAACCCAACATTTTAAACTCAAAAAGCATGAAAAAATTTATTTACACTTTAGCACTTGTTTTCACATTAGGAATTAGTACCAATACCGTATCTGCGGCAGACAAAAAAGAAACGAAAACAGAATTAACTGCTGAGCAAAAAGTTCAATTCGAAAAATTAGTTAACCGAGTTGAAGAAATCCGTAGTATGGATAAGTCTAACTTAACAAGAGAAGAAAAAAGGGCATTGCGCAAAGAGTTGAAAGAGATGAAAGAACAAGCACGTGTTTTGCAACAAGGGGTGTACCTTTCTGTAGGTGCGATCATTATCATCATTTTATTATTAATTCTTATTTTATAAGAAAATAAAAGAGCTATCTATAAAAGCAAAGAGCTGCTCGGTTAACGTCGATCAGCTCTTTTTTGTGGATTATACTCACTCATTAACCTCGGAGGTTGTAATACGTTCTTTCAGTTAGTCAATCACATCAAACCCTGTATACTTTCTCAATACCTGCGGAATAACAATTCCATTTTCGGTTTGGTAGTTTTCTAATATCGAAGCTACAATTCGAGGCAGGGCCAATGCACTTCCATTTAAGGTATGTGCTAATTGTGTCTTTCCTTCTTTGCCTTTGAAGCGAATTTTTGAACGATTACTTTGAAATGTTTCTACATTAGATACCGAAGACACTTCTAACCAACGTTCCTGTGAAGCACTCCAGGTCTCCATATCATAGGTCATTGCCGAACCAAATCCCATATCACCCCCACATAACCGCAGCACCCGATAATGGAGCCCCAATTTTTTCAAGAGCGACTGTACATAAACACTCATTTCTTCCAAGGTTTCGTAAGATTTATCTGGATGTGTTACCTGAACAAGCTCTACTTTATCAAATTGATGCAATCTGTTCAACCCGCGCACATGAGAACCGTAAGATCCGGCTTCGCGACGGAAACATGGGGTATACGCTGTATTTTTAATTGGTAATTCTTCTTCTTTCAAAATTACATCGCGATACAAATTGGTAACTGGTACTTCAGCCGTAGGGATAAGATATAAATCATCTATGGTTGAATGGTACATCTGCCCTTCCTTATCGGGTAGCTGCCCAGTGCCAAAGCCCGAAGCCGCATTAACAAGGTGGGGTACTTGTACTTCTTTGTATCCAGCCTCAATAGCCTCATCTAAAAAGAAATTAATCAGGGCACGTTGCAAACGAGCACCCTTTCCCTTATATACAGGAAATCCTGCGCCCGTAATTTTTACGCCCAATTCAAAATCGATAATATCGTATTTAGCAGTTAATTCCCAATGTGGTTTTGCATCCATAGGTAAAACTGCAGGCTCGCCATGAACTAAAACTATTTCATTTTCTTCAGGAGTAGTTCCTGGTTTAACCAAATCATGAGGTAAGTTAGGCAGTTGAACCAATAAATTAAATTGGGTTTGTTCAAGTTCAGTTAACTTCTCTGAAAGCAATTTAATCTGTTCCTTATGATTAGCAGAATTTGTTTTTATCGCTTCTGCTTCTTCCTTTTTGCCTGAGCGCATTAATTCACCAATTTGCTTTGCCGCAGCATTTGCAGCAGCAGAAAGGTTATCTAACGAATTTTGAGTTTGGCGACGCTCTTCATCAATGGAGATGATCTGGTCTACCAATTCTGGTTGTTTAAAATTACGTACGCTAAGACGCGCTAAAACTTTCTCTCTATTTTCGCGGATATAATTAACTTGCAGCATTATTTTATTTTTTTACAAAGATAGTAACTAAACTCGTCATTGCGAACGCAGTGAAGCAATCTCCTTACAATAGATTGTTTCTTCATCCTTCCTCGCAAAGATGCTATTTAACTATAAAATACTCAAAACTATGACAGGAAAATTATATCTCGTTCCTACACCGATTGGCAATTTAGAGGACATGACCTTTAGGGCTATTCGCATCTTAAAAGAGGTGGATGTAATTTTAGCAGAAGACACGCGGACAAGTGCGCCTATGCTTAAGCACTTTGGCATCGATAAAAAAGCCTATTCTCATCATCAACATAATGAACATAAGGCCACCTCTGAAATCATTAAATTTTTAAAAGAAGGACAAAATGTTGCCTTAATTTCTGATGCAGGTACACCAGCTATTTCGGATCCGGGATTTTTCCTAGTGCGTGAAGCACTAAAAAATGAAATTGAAGTAAACTGTTTGCCAGGTGCTACCGCTTTTGTACCTGCACTTGTGAATTCTGGATTACCTAGCGATCAGTTTGTTTTTGAAGGATTTTTGCCCGTCAAAAAGGGCCGTCAAACACGTTTAAAACTATTGGCAAATGAAGAACGGACCATGATATTTTATGAAAGTCCACATCGCCTCTTAAAAACTTTAGAAGAATTTGCCGAATTCTTGGGCGATGATCGGCAAGCTTCAGTTAGCCGAGAGTTAACCAAAATGTACGAGGAAACTGTTCGTGGAACAGTGGTAGAAATAAAATCACATTTTGAAAACAATATATTAAAGGGAGAATTCGTAATTTGTGTGGCAGGAGCGGTCGGGAATGGAAAAATTAAAATTGAAAAGGATTGGAAAGTTGCAAAGTTTGAAAGTTGAAAGGTCTTTGATTTTTAAAGACCCCAGCCGTATACACCCTGAACATTACAACCTTTCAACATTAACTGAGCGTAGCGAACTCATGAGTGCCATCGAAACAATAAGAACTCGTGAATAAAACACTATAACAAAATAAGCACCCAACAAAATGAATATAGATAAATTTTTAATCGACGAGCAAGACGTTAAAACTGTAGAGAAAGTAATGACTAAATTAACAGATCTCTTAACTTCTGGAGAAGAGCTGATTTACTTAGCGGTACAGAAAAAGCCTGCCGTAAATTTGTTACCCGATAGTATTGCCATTAGCAATAAACGTATTTTTTACTGCGAACCCGGTAATTTGGGCTTAACCATGAATTTTAAAGACATCTCGTGGAAAAATGTTAAGGAAGTTTCTTTTAAAGAAGAATTCTTTGGCTCAAAGTTTATTTGTGTGCCTCAGCATGGCGAAAATATTGTTACTGAATTTATTCCCAAAGTACAAGCTCGAAAACTATATCAAGCCGCTAATGAGCAGCTAGAAAATCAACCAAATCCAACTCCTATCCAAAAGGTAGTTGAATTCGAAATTGAGGAAGCCCAAATAATCAATCAAGACCCCATTGAAACAGAAGCCGAAGACGAAACTACCTTGAAATTGAGAAAGTTAAAAACCTTATACGATAAGCAATTAATTACGTTAGAGGAATATGAGAATAAGAAAGCAGCTATTTTAGAGAATTTTTAATACAGGGATCCCAGCCTATTTCCCATTTCCAAAAAATAATGAACAAAAAACAAACCTACGGCTTAGCCCTTCTCAGTGCCTTCATCATGTGGCTAGCATGGCCTCCGCATACATGGCTTGCCCCTTTATTGCTAATTGGCTTAGTACCATTATTTATAGCATTAGCTAACATTGATAGTAAGGCTACTAAAAAAAGAGGTAAGAAAATTTTCTTAACTGCAGGTTTTACTTTCTTGGTGTGGAATACCGCTTCGATTTATTGGGTTTTTAATGCAATAAATAGTGCTAGCACCAACGTTGTAGAAACAATTATATCGTTATTTGTTTCGCTAATTCCATTTGGTTTAGGAGCATTATTAATGACTTTCGCTTTTTGGCTTTATTATAGGCTAAAAAATTATGTTGGTGTTAAAATTGCCTATTTAGGGTTAATATCCTTTTACATTTCAATGGAATATTTGCACCAAAGCTGGCAATTGAACTTTCCCTGGATGAATCTGGGAAATGGATTCGCAGGGTTGCATCAATTTATACAATGGTATGAATATACAGGTGTTTATGGCGGTTCAGTTTGGATTCTCCTTAGCAATATTCTCGCCTTCGAGGGGTACAAAGCCCTCGTGCAAAAAAACACAAAAGCTTATCAACCTATTCTCTCATGGATTTTAGTTTTAGTAATCCCAATAGGTTTCTCCCTGTATACTTATTTCACCTATGAAGAGAAAACTTCACCAGTAAATGTAGTGGTGGTTCAACCAAATATTGATCCTTATGAAAAACTTGGCGGTATTTCTCCTGAAGCTCAATTGGCAGTATTAACTCATCTATCAGATTCGGCTGGTCAGGTAAACACGGAATATTTTTTCTGGCCCGAGACGGCTTTACCCATTTATGCCGATGAAGATCAAATCAGAAGCAATCCTACAATTATTAGTGCACAACAGTTCATTAGCAAATATAAAAATGGAACCCTGATTACGGGAATGGAGGGTGTTAAATGGTATAATACCAAAGAAACAGAATCTGCACAAGAATGGAAGCAGAAAGGAATCTTTGTTGATCATTTTAACTCTGCTATCCAGCTAGAAAATTCTGCCCAAGTTAACATTTATCATAAGTCGAAGCTTGTTCCAGGTGTAGAAAGAATGCCTTTTCCGCAAGTACTCTCTTTCTTGGCTCCTGTTTTTAGGGAATTGGGTGGCAGTATTTCAGGCTGGGGAACACAAGATGCGCCAGAAGTATTTTATGCACATAGTGGCGTAGGTGTAACTCCAGTAATCTGCTACGAGTCGATTTTTGGCAGTTGGGTTGCTCAGTCGGTAAAAGATGGCGCTCAATTTATTGCCATAATCACCAACGATGGTTGGTGGGGCAATACTTCTGGGAAAGACCAACACTTTATGTACGCCAAGCTTAGAGCCATAGAAACTCGCCGTTGGGTAGCACGATCGGCAAATACAGGTATTTCTGGTTTCATTAATCAACGTGGCGACGTAGTAAAACGATCGAAATGGTGGACGAGTACTGCATTAAAAGAAGACATTAATTTAAACGATACGCTAACTTTCTACGTTCACAACGGAGATGTATTAGCTAAATTATTTTCAGTCTTAGCCCTATTACTTGCATTAATTATTCCCTATATCAAATGGATGAAAAAAAATTAGTTCAAGAATTATTGATCCGACAGTACGAATTGATAAAAAGTTCGAGAGCGGCGTTATTAAATTATTGCAACCAGTTAACGGAAGAAGATTTTTTAACTAGCAACAGTTCTTTTGGTCGCGGTAGCATCCGAAATCTACTCGTTCACAATGCAAACGTGTATGAATTTTGGCTTTTAAGGAACATTTTAAAAATTAACGTCGATGTTAGAGATTTCGATTCTGTAAGAAATGTTGCTGAATGTATCACATATTTTCAATCGGTAGACCAAACCGTCCTCAATTTCATCCGCCACTTCGATGGCATGTATGAGAAAAAAATGGATGTTACGCTAGGAAACCGTTTTCTTACACTTACCCCACTCCAAGTATTTACCCATGTAGTTACCCACGAATTTCACCATAAAGGCCAAATTTTATCGCTTAGCCGGCATTTAGGATATACCCCAATAGATACAGATGTTATACGATAGTATATGAACCTCAAGCAATCAAAAAAATTACTCATTCTTGCCCTCATTTTAGTTAATGTAGGCTGCGATCAGGTATCAAAAATAATCGTCCGCCAGCAAGTGGCTTACAATGAAAATATTAGCCTCATTAAAGATCATTTTACCTTAACAAAGGTCGAAAATACAGGAGCATTTTTAAGCATGGGCGATGAATTACCTGAATTTGTACGATTTACATTATTGAGCTTAATGCCAATTTTGGTTTTAGGCTTTGGCCTATATTATCTTTTCTCACACGCTAATTTACCAATAGGAGTGCAAGTAGGAATCTGCTTTTTAATTGGGGGAGGAATAGGAAATATTTACGATCGCCTTAAATATGGATCCGTGACCGATTTTCTACATATTGATTTTGGCATATTCCGTACGGGTGTATTTAACTTCGCAGATGTTTCGATTATGATAGGAATTGGGATTCTACTAATTCAATCGTTCAAAAGGAAAATCGAAACTTCCCGATAAATTAACAGCATCTAAATAATAAGTTTTCGACTAATTTAATTAAATTGGTTAGTTACTTGTTTAGTATAGAATTTTATGAATATTCCTCAAAATCATCAAGGCCTAATGCCTTACTTAATGCTCGACGAACCAGAAAAGTTTATCGATTTCGTTGAAAAAATTTTTAATGCGACCATTTCTGCAAAACATTTAACTCCAGACGGAAAGATACAGCATTGTGAGGCCACGATTAACGGCAGTACGATTATGTTTTCTAGCACTAATATGGATTGGAAAGCCGAAACCGCTAATCTCTTTGTCTACGTAAATGACGTAGATACAACCTACGAAAAGGCAATCGCTAACGGTGCAATTAGCATTATGGGCATTTCTAACCAAAGTTATGGAAGAACCTGTGGTGTAAAAGACCCCTGCGGAAATGTTTGGTGGATCACAACAGTTTAAGGTTAAAAGACAATAGCTATCGTCTTTTAACCTTACTTATAAAATTAGAAACTGCTCACTTTTATATTGAAAGAACCTTCAGTGATATCTTTAAAGTCGGCATTATCGTTCTGATTTCTTGCTTTAAACTTAAAAGTACCTGCTACATTTCCAGTTTTAGAAAATTCAGAAATCTTAACTTCTCCAATTACACCACTATTTGAATAAGGTGCTGCCCACGTTTTAGAAGAGCCACCTAAGTTTACCTCCGTATAGCTTGACACTACACCAATAAGACCTATGCTATTTGGAATTTGCCAAGTACCCGTACTACCATCATAGTTGTTAATCATGATATTAATAGCTTTACCGCTAGCATCAGTTCCTAACAGGTTTAAAGATTTTCCTATTGAAACGTATTGCGCACTGGTTGATATTTTAGCCGACATCCAACTTGTTCCTCCGATTTTGGCTTGCATTATTCCATCCGCGGCCGTTCCGCCATCACCACCATCGTCGTCTTTTTTACAGGCTGCTACGCTGAATAAAATCATGCAACTAAAAAATAATTTCTTAAATGTGTTCATAGTATATGGGTTTTAATTGTTTACGATACAAAAAAAACCAATAACACTACGTAATACCATACCCAATTTTACGGATTATAACTACCCACTATTGGGTATAGTGAATTAAGCCATGTACTTGCCTACAATCGGCATCCTTCGGCCCATGCCAAAAGCTTTTGGCGAAACTCGTAAAATTGGAGGACTCTGGTAGCGCTTAAATTCGGCCAAATTAACCATTTTAAGCACTCTTTGCACCAATGCTCCATCAAAACCTTGCGCAATAATTGCCTTTGATCCCTTTTGCATTTCGATATGCTGAAATAGAATTCGATCCAAAATACCATAGTCTGGCAATGAGTCTGAGTCCTTCTGCCCGGGTCTTAACTCGGCCGAGGGTGGCTTAACAATGGTATTTTCTGGGATAATTTCGCCCTCGTTATTTATATATCTCGCCAATTCAAAAATTTGTGTTTTATACACATCGCCAATCACGCCTATGGCGCCACACATATCGCCGTACAGCGTGCCATAGCCTACTGCGCATTCGCTTTTATTAGAAGTATTCAATAATATGTAGCCGAACTTGTTCGACATGGCCATTAAAATAATCCCTCTACAACGCGCTTGTATGTTCTCTTCAGTTAAATTAAATGCTAATCCCTCAAAAGGTTTCGCCATTACTTCATCAAATGCATCAGCCGCTGCTGCAATGCCTATAATCTCGTGCTTACAACCAATGGCCGTTACCAAATCTAAAGCATCTTTAATAGAATGATCGCTCGAATATTTTGAAGGCATTAAAACCGCCATTACATTTTCTGGCCCTAAAGCCCTGCAGGCCAATGCGCAAACTACAGCCGAATCTATTCCGCCCGACAAACCTAGAACGGCCTTTGTAAATCCCGATTTTCGAAAGTAATCTTGAATCCCCAAAATCAACGCATCGTGAATTTGAGCAATGTCGGATACACGGGGAGCAGGAGGATATTTATTTCTAACATTTTGCACTTCATCTAGATCAAACAACTGCAAATCTTCTTTAAAATAACTCATTTCGGCCTTTAATTCACCTGCTTCATCAAAAACGAGCGAACCTCCATCAAAAATAATTTCTGTTTGTGCACCAACTTGGTTTACATAAAATAAAGGCAGTTTATATTTCTTTGCGTTATCAGATAAAATTTTAATCCGATTTTCATCATGCTGATAATTAAAAGGGGATGCCGCAATGTTAATCATCACATCCGGGTTTTCTTTAATCAATTCATCCATCGGACAAGAAACATACAAGGGATTATCGTTAATGTTCCATAAATCTTCACAAATGGTTAAGGCAATACGCTTTCCTTTGTATTCAATGGTATTAAAAACAGCATTTGGCTCAAAATAACGGTATTCATCAAAAACGTCGTAGGTTGGTAATAGTGCCTTTTTCGTAATGGCTTTCACCCTACCATCGGTCATAAAATAGGCTGCATTGTATAAATCCTTCCCTTCCAAAACCTCGTTTTTTATGGGCAAACCCACAATTACTGCAATATCAACAGCGTGTTTTGCAATTTCTTGTGCATTTTTTTCGCATAGGGCGATAAATTCATCAAATTCTAAAAAATCGCGCGCTGGATACCCACAAATAGCCAGTTCTGCAAACACCACAATATCAGCCCCTTTGTTTTTAGCTTTATCGATAGCGTCGATAATCTTTTGTGTATTAAAATCGAAATTACCAATGTGATAATTGAGTTGTGCGAGTGCTATTTTCATTAAATGAGATTAAAGACTAAAAGAAAACCCCCAAATTTAATGAAACAAAGTGATTTCGTACTGCATTTTTTGAAGTCGTAATGCTTGTTAATCCATTATTATAGGAAATACCTGCCATTAAACTGGTATGCCCCGCTAAATCAAATTCCCCACCGCCACCAATTACCAATCCGGCACGATAAAAACGGGTCCATTCTCCCGAATTGCGATCGTTTGCCAATACGCCAGTCGCAGTTTTAGCATCTTGGCTCGCTCGAATTTTAAACCCATTGCTTAAACCAAATTGCCCAAACCATTTTAAATCGCCTATTTTAGAGGTTCTCAGTTTAAGGATAAATGGGATTTCAAGATACTGCATTTTATACTTCAAATCGTATGCTATGGGTGCGGTACTACTAACCACTGCATGATAGGGCAAAGCATTAATTTCTCTGCTCTTACCATTTATGGTGGTTATGGTTAATCCTGTATTAAAACTATAATGTTCGGCAAAGTTAAAATCGGCCATCAAACCATACGCAAAACCTAAATTTGTGCCTTTATTCTCCCCCACTTCAGGACTTATTTTTCCAAAAGTAGGATAGGCTGTTAAACCCAATCTAAAGCCATAGTTACGAATGGTATTTATTTGAGCAGTGGCTTGCACGGCAAAAAACAAGAAAAGTAATCCCGCTACTATTTTCTTCATCTGTTATATTATATTTGTTAGTAATGAACTATAACGTAAAATCATATCAAATCTATCTATTTTTTCTTTGTGCACTTGTAATTTTTTCTTGTAAGCAAAGCAAAAGGCCCGATGTAAGTGGAATTAAAATAGCGATCAAAATACAACGATTTGACCAAGATCTTTATCAAAATCGAACAAAACGTGCGCAAGAGGCCGATTCACTTTTAACTAAAAAGTATGGTGCTTTCTATGGCGATTTTATCACCCGGATGGTTGGTACGCCTAATTTAAGTGGGGTTGAGGTATTAAAAAATCTATATAAAGGGAAAGCGTATGCCGATTTACAACACGAGGTAGACAGCGTTTACCCTAAACTTGATCAAGTAGAGAGCGAATTAACGGAAACCTTTCAATATATCCGTTATTATTACCCAAAAGTTAAAATACCTCGTTTTATTTCGTTTTTATCGGGCTTTGCTTATCAAATTCCAATTGGCGAAAATTACATGGGCATTGGCCTAGATATGTTCTTGGGTAAGGATAGCAAGTTCTACCCTGCTTTAATACAAAGTATTCCACGTTATCAGTCTAGACGATTTGAGCCGAGTTATATCGTTCCACGGATAACAGAGGAATTTGCAAAAGAAGAACTTTTTAAACCTAATGATGAAGACCAAACCCTCCTATCCCAGATGATTTACCAAGGTAAAATTTTATATTTTATGGATCAGGTTTTGCCTGAACACGTAAGTGATAGTGTTAAAATTGGCTATACTGCGCGACAAATGGCTTGGGTTAAGAAATTTGAGGGTAATATTTGGGGCGTTTTGTTAGAAAAGGAGCTATTGTACAACACCGATTTTCGAAAGATACAAGTGTATATAACCGATGGCCCCTATACTGTAGGATTGGGAGATAAAACTGAATCTGCTCCCAAATTAGGGGTATGGATTGGCTGGCAAATGGTAAAGAAGTACATGGCCGAAAACCCTAAGGTTACGCTTCAACACTTAATGGCCGACAATGATGCTCAGAAAATATTAACGAAATCTAAATATAAACCAAAGATTAAAGAGTAGCTAGTTTTCAGTTAACAAGTGGCAGTTTTCGGCGGCAGTTAACAAATTAACCAAAAATGATTTTCAGACTGCAACAATTCAATATTAAAATAATCTAAAAATAAATACGCTAGCTATGGCTAAACCAAAAATAGGTATTGTACTTTCGGGAGGGGGAATTAGGGGCATTGCTCATTTAGGCATCTTAAAGGCCTTTATGAACGCAGGCATAAAATTTAGCCATGTGAGTGGAACAAGTGCAGGTGCTATCGCTGGAAGTTTTTATGCTGGCGGAATAGACCCTGAAGAGGGATTGAATATTTTTATTAAGACCAAATTATTGCGCTTTATTCGTCCTGCTTTTGGTTCATTAGGCCTAATTAACATCGAAAATACTCGGGAAATTTTAAAAGATTATTTTCCCCACGATAAAATTGAAGACCTTAAAATTCCGCTAACCATCTGCGCCACTAATTTCAGCGAGGGTAATTTGGCTTATTTTACCAGAGGCCCCCTAATTCAAGCCATATTGGCTTCGAGCTGTATCCCAGGAATTTTTAAACCGATTATGATCAATAATCAGATGTTTGTAGATGGAGGAATATTGAACAATTTCCCGGTAGAGCCGCTCTTGGACAATTGCGATTACATTATTGGTTCTTCTTGCAATCACTTAAAACCTGTAGAAAAGATTACACGAATTTCGCATTTAATGCAGCGAGCGGGCATTATGTCTATCAATCATGATATGGAAAGAAAAGCAAAATTCTGCAATGTATTAATCGAGCCTAAAGGTATGGGAGAAATTAGCACCTTCGACATGAAAAAGGCTGAAACCATTTACTGGGTAGCGCACGAAGAGGCGCTTAAAGCCATAAAAAACAGTGAAATAATGCAGGAGTTATTGAGGAATAAATAAAGATGGGTCTAGAAAGCAGATCAACTTCAATAACCGTAAAGACAACAAATTTACTATGGTTTAGGGTAGTTTTCATCCTACCTGTTGCATTTTTTGGCTTCATCGTCATGGCCCTTATACTCAGTGATGCAAACGTCCGGCTCCTGGCATTTTTCTTATTTTTAACCCTATTTGCTAGTTTTGGATGTTATTTTTTAGCTAGATACCTAACCAAAAGCGATACTACAATTCGTGTTGAGAACGATTTATTAACACTAGAGCAAACAAATAATATTCTTAGAAAAGATACTTTTAGGCAATTCGAAATCGGTTCTGTTCGGGGATATGAAATTTCGGAAGTAAAAAGTAGTTTTAGTTTAATTATTTATTTAAATGATTTTTCATATTACAAATACCCTCTTTACCGTATTACAGAACTGCTAAAGTTTAAGGTATTCTTTGCTGATAAATTAACAGAACTAACCGCTAACCATAATCCTAATTTTAAGAATTTTTGGGCTGCTTTTCTATTTGCTTTACTTAGGGTTAGTATGTGCACCCTTACCGTTACGATATTGGTATATCTAACACAAATTTTGGCAAATTATTTTCAATGGTCAATCGCTAATCATAAAGTATTGGCTAGTCTACTTTACTTGACCGCATTAACGCTATGCTGGATAGGTTTGGTCAGGTTACCTGCAAGGAAGAAGAAAATTAGGTATATGGGATTTTCTCCTCATAACCTTCTTTTCTTAGGCATTTCATTCATTTTAATTTTACTAGCATTCTCAACTAGTAATACGCTTAAAGAAAAGCCTAAAAAAATTCTAAGCGTAAGCGGCATTCTTGATAACCCCAAAGAAAAGCTATTTTATATTCAACATACGAATTACAACCCAAAACAGACACTCCTTTATCGTCCAATTATAAAAAATCGCAGTAAGAGTAATAAATTAAGCGTAGACCATATTTTTGTAACACCGATTACCAATTCTAACCAAAAAGAACCTATCCAACCTATCAATTTTTGGATTACAAAAACATATACGCAAAGCATCCCTAAAGCGATACCGGCTGTATCTAAAGAATCAATGATCAAAGAATTTGGGCTGCAGTCGAGGGTAAAACTAATTAATCAGCTACAGGAAAAACCGGAATTTTATAAAATTCTATACAATCAGCTAAACTTAACCAAAAGTCATGATCAAGCATATGAGCTAATAAAATCCAGTCAGATTTTCAATTCGACAGCGATTATTCTAGAACCTCATTGGGAAACACTCTCAGTATATAAAGATGAGCTAAGGCTTAAAATATTTTGGCTTTTAATGGGCGTATTACTTTTTAATGGTATTTGTGCGATAGCTATCGCAATAAACAGGTAATTATTGCTTTAAAGCAACTAATCGCTCTGCATGCAAAACTGGTATCACCTTACAAGCATCCAATTTCAAACAAAACTTAACATCTTCTTCTATATTTAACTGCTCTAAACGATGGCTGTGTGATGATTTACGCAAGTACGTTCTTAAATCGTCTTTAGCTAACAAATACATATCTTCTGCAGCTACACACGAATCATCAAAATGTATAAACTCTTTGCGCAACACATTCACAACTGCCCCGGCAAACAGCGTATCTTCCAAGTTAAATTGATCTTTCCATCCTGCGCACAACAAAAGCACATTTCTATCTTGTGCCTTTAGCCATTCACATAAGGATGTTAAATTCAAAAATGACCCAACTACAACCTGATGGGCGCGTTCTTGGGCCATGTGCATTGCTTTAGTACCATTTGTTGTGGTTAAAACGATGGTCTTTCCCTCTACTTTCTCTTTTGTATACGAAAAAGGAGAATTCCCAAAATCGTAACCTTTTACCACTTCACCATTTCGCTCTGCTGCCAATAAATAACCCCTATCGCTATAATTAAGGCAATCTTCTACATGTGCCACAGGAATAATCGCTTCTGCGCCGTTCTCTAGTCCGTAGGTAATTGATGAGGTTGCTCTAAGAATATCAATAACCACAACAATACTATTCTCTATCGCATATAAATGCAATAACGCTGGAGTGAGGCAAACTTCGATGGTTCTAGACACTATGGGTTGTGAGTTGTGAGTTGTGGGTTGCGGGTAATTGTTATGCGCCCAGACCGCCAACTGACAACCCGCAACCTGCAACCCTATTTATAAAATGGAAACTTAACTACTTTGGCTTTTACCTTATTATTTCTAATGTCGATATAAATTTCAGTGCCTTCTTTCGAAAATTCTTTACTTACATAGCCCATTCCGATTGCTTTTTGTAAAGACGGGGATTGTGTGCCTGAGGTTACTTTTCCGATTACATTTCCATGCTCGTCTACAATTGGATAATCGTGGCGAGGGATACCGCGATCGATCATTTCGAAACCAACCAGTTTATTTTTAATGCCAGCTTCTTTTTGAGCTAATAAACCCTCTGAATTGGTAAAATTTTTGGTGAATTTAGTGATCCAACCTAGACCAGCTTCTATCGGCGAAGTTTCATCATTAATATCGTTGCCATACAAACAGAAGCCCATTTCTAAGCGTAAGGTATCTCTAGCGCCTAAGCCAATGGGTTTTATGCCGTAAGCTTGGCCAGCTTTGAAGATAGCTTCCCAAATTTTTTCGGCATATTGGTTTTCAAAGTAGATCTCAAAACCGCCAGCACCTGTATACCCCGTTGCTGAAACTAACACATTATCTATACCCGCAAAAACACCTTTCTTAAAACTATAATATTCCATCGAGGCCAGATCTATATCGGTTAAACTTTGTAGGGCATCGGCAGCTTTTGGTCCTTGAATGGCCAATAGGGAAGTTTGATCAGAAATGTTATGCATTTCAACATTAGCGGTATTGAATTGTTTAATCCAATTCCAATCCTTTTCGATATTTGAAGCATTAACAACCAGCATGTAGCTCTTTTCATCTATTCGGTAGACTAATAAATCATCTACTATACCCCCATCATTATTTGGCAGGCAAGAATATTGCACTTTGCCATCGTATAACTTCGAAGCATCGTTACTCGTTACGCGTTGAATTAAATCTAAGGCATTTTCACCTTTTAAGATAAATTCGCCCATGTGACTTACATCGAAAACGCCAACAGCATTTCTAACCGTTGCATGCTCTGCATTGATGCCTTCGTATTGTACAGGCATATTGTATCCAGCAAAAGGGACCATTTTAGCACCTAATGAAATATGTTTTTCTGTTAAAGCAGTATTGTTCATGTAGTCTATAAAGATTGAAGCCCAAAAATAGGAAGAATTGGGCAGTATTTTTAATGCAATTTGCTAACTTGTGATAAAACCTTAAAGTTATACAATAAATTATGGCACAAGAACCCGAAACCACAACCATAAATGGATATGAATTAATCTGCCCTATTTGTAAAAACACTCTTTTCTATAGCAGAGAAGCTCAACTAAACACGGCTACCGCTAGCTTTTTTAACTTAGATTGGGCCAATCGGTCGGCCACTTGTTTCGTCTGCTCTGAGTGTACGCACATTTCTTGGTTTTTAGGCGATTAAAATTTTATATATTTCTAGCATTCGCTTTGCATTTTCACTAATATCGTGATCGCGTTCTACCGTTTTTCTAGCATTTTCGCCGATCTCTCTCCACCGTTGTGGCTGAGTGATGCATTGAAGTATAGAGCGATAAAATTCGTCGGGCGTATTGGCAATAAGAATATCTTTTCCGTGTTCACAATTAATTCCTTCGGCAGCCATTGAAGTTGCAATTATACATTTCTGCATGGCCATTCCCTCAATAATTTTCACTCGCATTCCGCTTCCAGATAGTAAAGGCACAATCATAATTGCCTTTGAGTTCATAAATTCTATGGCGTCAAAAACCTCTCCTTCTACAATTAAATTATCTGAGTCATAATCGAAAAATTGTTTCTGCATGTTTTTGCCTGCAATGTAGAAGCGAAGTTCTCCGCTTAATTTCTCGATGTCGGGCCAAATTTCATCGAGAAACCATTCCAATCCTTCTTTATTCGGACGCCAATCCATCGCCCCCAAATGAAACAACGTAGGGAAGCTAGTTTTCGATAAATCTACCTGGTATTTATCGAAGTCGACCGCTACAGGAAAAACATCTAGTCGAGTTTGGCAACCAAATTGCAAAATGCTTTGTCGGTCGTGATTACTAATGGCAAAAACCTGATCAAAACGATTAATTTGTTCCCTTTCGTAAACCTTTAATCTTCGCGATAAAAATTCTAAATATTTTCTTCTAGGTGTAAACTGTTCTCTTGCCGCTAAACGTTCCCAAACATCAAATTCTATATTATGTGCGCGATAGATCAGTTTAGCCTTACTATTTTCTTTCACTAAATCTAAATAAGGCACCACAAATAATCCTTCGAATTGAATAATATCAAATTCGTTTTCACGTAACACATTCTCCAATAACGCTGCGGCATCATCATCATAAAAGCGCGAAACATTGTAAGATTGGTTAGAAAAAATATTAAAAAATGCTCCCCAAACATTAACTTCTGTATCTATTTCGTGAGCATGAAAATTTATTTGGCTAAACACCGGATCATAAATATCATCAACATCAACCCAATGTTTACGCCGATTAAGACTAAAAAGAGAAATTTCGGCATCTAGCTTCAATAAACCCTTGATGGTGTTGTAAACCACAATTGGGTAACCACTATTGGTGGGAAAAGGAACTCGATTGGTTAACATTAATACTTTCACAACTTGAAATTACGAATAATCAATCTTCTGTAAAAGAAATAGTAAGCTGTGGAGTGCTTATGGTAAATGTTTTACGATGATAGGGCGACAAGCCCATATTGATAACGGCATTTCGATGGGCTATAGTCGGATACCCCTTGTTCTGCTGCCAATTATATTGTGGATAATCGACGCCCAAACTGGTCATAAATTCATCACGGTGAGTTTTTGCCAAAATGGATGCAGCTGCAATATTTAAATATTTTCCATCGCCCTTTATGATGCAAGAATGTGGTACTTTAGCGTAGGCTTTAAATCGATTGCCATCAATAGCCAAGTAACCAGGCTCAATACCCAACTTTTCTATCGCTCTATGCATCGCTAAAAAAGAAGCATTTAAAATATTAATTCGATCTATCTCTTCGTGATCTACAAAAGCTACCGCCCAAGCAAGTGCTTCCCTCTCAATCACAGGCCTTAACTTTTCTCTTTGTTGATGGGTTAGTTTTTTAGAATCATCTAACCCTTCCAGGCAAAAATTGGCTGGTAAGATTACAGCAGCTGCCGTTACAGGGCCTGCTAAACAACCACGCCCCGCTTCATCACACCCTGCTTCAATAAATTCTTGCTGATAGCAATTTAATAGCATAGCTCAAAATTACCAATTCTTATCTAAACTTAATCATCGAAACCATTTTTGATGGCATATACGGCAAGTCCAACCCTGCTTTTTAATCCAAATCGTTCAAACAAGGTATTTCTATAATATTCGACTGTTCTTGTGCTACAGCACATTTTTTCAGCTATTTCTTTGTAGCTCATTTCGGTTACACAATGCCGCAAAAATTCAATTTCTCTATCATTAAGTGGGTTTTTCACCAATTCGTTACTTAAACTTTCGAACACTTTAGCCGTTGCCCAATCTGGATAATAAAAACCAGCCCGAATCAGGTTATTTAATGCATTTTCTAATTCTGCAGGGTGTACATTTTTAAGCAAATAACCTTTTGCGCCGCACTTAATCATTTTGATCAGGCTTTGATCATCATCTTGCATGCTTAACGCCATAATTAGCACTTCAGGATGATTCATTTTTAACCATTTAGCGGTTTCAAACCCATCCATTATTGGCATACTGATATCTAAAAGTACAATATTGGGCACATTACCTGGAATTTTACATTTTTCTTGCAGCTCCTTCCCGTTTTCGCATTCATACAGCACTTCAAACTGCGTAAAATTACTCAAAATGCTTGCTATTGCCTTTGCAATTAAAATATGGTCATCTACAATTACTATGCTATTTTTCATTATTCTATAGAAATCTCGATGGTTAACGTTGTGCCTATATTCTTTGTACTTTGAAGCAAAAAGCGTCCGCCTAATAATTCCACTCTTTTTTTTATATTGATGAGGCCAATACCGTTCTCACTTATATTTTCTAAATCAAAGCCTACCCCATCATCTTTTAGTATAATTTTCAATTCTTGATTAAGTTTAACCATGGAGAGGCTTAACGTTTCACAATTTGCATATTTCATGCTATTTTGCACAAATTCTTGCACAACCCTCACAATTACATTTTTAGTTTGATAGGGTAAAAATAATTCTTCATTGGTAAGTTCTAAATTAACGTTAAATTTTCGCAATTCTTTAATTCTTTCAAATTCCTGTTGCAAAAGATAGTTGATGGTTCCATTTTCAATCTTATTATCGGTTAGCGATTTAGAAAGATGTCGGAGATCCTTTAACGACTGGTTAATAATTTCGCCAATGTTTTCTATTTTTTCATTAATAGAAGACACGTTATTTTCGTAAACAAGTTGCTGTGTATATAAGCTTGCTAAAGTGAGCTTTTGCCCAACATTATCGTGGATTTCGCGGCCAATATATTGCATCGTTTGTGCCTGAATTTCCATCTCGGTAGCAAGCAACTCTTTTTGATGGAGGATTTCCTGTTGGGCCAATTGGGCTTCGTTCTCTCTTTTTTTATTTTTGTATTGGACAACGAATATAATTGCAGCGATAATAAATGCTAGCAAAAAAACATTAAATAGAATAATAATTAAAAGGTATTCGGTTTGCCCCATACAAAAGCATTAATGAACAATAAATACATAATGTGATTGGCGATCATGAAAAAAATATAATAGCTTGTCCAAATTTGAAGATCTTTTAATATTAATCCATAAAATGAGAAAAATGGCAGGGTTCCGATATAAAATAACATAATTCCAATGTTAATATAGAACATAAAATTCGATCTAAAAAGCAATATTTTTTCTGACTTAATTTGCTTAAAAATCTCAAGAAAAACCATCAACATAAGTAGCACATTACCAACTGTATAACTTAAAGAATACACAATCGACCCTTTGGCAAATAAGGTAAAATAAGGAAGAAATGAAATGGCATACAGGAAGATACAGAGCCAAAACAACGCAGGGTTTTTTAACGATTTTACCGCATATAGCCAATAATAAAAAATAAATTGGATGGGAATTCCGAAAAAATCATACAGGTAGACGCGATAGGTGGGAGTATCTTTCAACCCCCACTTACTAAATGCCTCCACAAAAAAAATAATACAGAGATAAACAATAAACCATTTCCAATAGCTATGCTTTAATTTAGGCCAGTAGAATAGCCCTACGAGGGCAGCGGCCAATTGAATCCATATTAATGTTTCTCTTAAGATAGATGAGGTGCTCATTTTTTTTAAAATGCCTCTCCCGCTATGCTAGCCGGTGGAATAAGCTGCCCATGGTTTAACGCTGGAATTTCAGTAGTATCAGACGGTTCCCTTAAAAGAGACATTGTCTTCATTGCCCTGCCCGGAAAACCACCATAGGTGTTTTTATTAAATGGATTAAAATCTGCAAAAATCCCTTTTTCGGTTTTGATTACCGGGATCATGATGAGGGTATGTTTTCTTTCATAAAGTTTAGGTATGTCATTACCTAATAAGTTTCTTAAATTCTCATACCCGCTTTCACTCCATTTTTCTTTTACGGGATAGGCTGCGTAGTACATCCTAATTGCCAGTTTAGGATTAGCCGATGGGTCGACCTGTTTAACCCCTTGTTCAATATAACTAATAAATTGCTTTAAGGTATCGAGATCAAATAAGATTGAATAGGAATCATCCTTAACAGGATTTTTGGGTGAATTTTCAATAGACAATAACTGCGCTTTTCTATAATTGCCAACCATTTCTTCGATGAGGCTCATTCTAAGTTTACTTGGCGCGGGTTCAACCCCGTCCATTTTTAACAAAGTAGATGCTTTTTCAGGTTCGCGCTTTACAGGTGGATACTTGTAGACGTAAATGGCGAATACGGCCAGTAAAACACAGATAACAATAAATGCAGATTTCTTTTCCATGAGATTAATTTAGTTTAATGAGAATAAATATAGTTTTTAGTTTACACATTGTGCATGGTAAATTACTCATTTCTAAACTCGTTAAATAACTAAAAAAACTTTAGTCGTTTAGCTAGTGAAAGTTTAGCTATTTAGCTAGTAGAAAAGCCGAAAACAGTATGCAAATTTGCTAAAGAACGAATAATCAAATTATACTGATGGAAAAATATTTAAAGCGAGTTAAAGATTTTATAATTTCTGTTCGACTTCAATTAGATTTTTGTAAGTCTATTCTTACTAAATTATAAAGAACCAAAATCTACCTATAAAATTTGGTGTTAGTTACCTGTTCTACGTGTTAGACAGGTAATTTTTTTTGAACTATATTTTACAACCACTGTAGCGTTTTTGTAATGGCTCTCGTTTAGTTAAATATAGCTAGTGAAGTAGCGAAAAATTTAACTCTAATTAAGACCCCTATTTTCCAGAACGAATAGGGGTTTTTTATACACTTGCATTTTGACCTTTTACATCAAAGGCATCTCTTAGCCCGATTGCAAGTACGTTAAAAGCATAAACCGTTAGCATAATGGCTAAGCCGGGCAATACCGCCAAATAAGCTGCATCCATAATAATATATGCATAATGCTCTTTAATCATGCTGCCCCAGCTTGGCATAGGAGGTTGTGCACCAAAGCCTAAAAAGCTCAATCCAGTTTCTAATAATATTGCGGAAGCAAAATTTGCTGAAGCGACAACTAAAATAGGACCAGCAATATTGGGTAAAATATGTTTAACAATCGTTCTCCGAGTAGAAAAGCCCAGTGCCTTAGCTGCCTCTACAAATTCTACCTCCTTTAACGACATCACTTGCCCCCGTACCAAACGCGAAACATCAACCCAGGTAGAGAGACCCACAGCAATAAAAATTTGCCAAAACCCCTTCCCTAATGCAAAAGATATGGCAATCACCAGTAATAAAGAAGGAAGCGACCAAATCACATTCATGAACCAGCTAATTGAGGCGTCGGTTTTGCCCCCAAAATACCCTGCTATAGCACCCAAGCTCACCCCAATAACTAACGAAATCAGTACAGCCATCAACCCTACAGAAAGAGATACTCTAATGCCCAAAATTAATCGGCTTAACAAGTCGCGGCCATACATATCGGTACCTAGATAAAAAGTTTGCCGGTAAATATTATTTTTTTCGAAGTTTGCTTGCGGCTCAATTTTATAGCTTGTTTCTTCGGCCTTTTCATCATCACCAATATATTCGCATACAACTACTCGATCGCCCTCAACCCTATACGATGTAATGGGTACACTTTTAAAATCTGCCTCTTGGCCGTACAGCATTTTCTCGAAAAGATTTGTCTTTTTACTTGTTTTACTGCGATTAATAATTAGAAAATCGAAGGTCCGGAATGGTTTTTTATTGCTCAATTGCAAATGCATGGTATTTGCATAAGGCGTTTGATCGGGCGTAATTAAATAACCCAATATTCCAATTAGCATTAATACTAAGATGAAAATTAATCCTCCAAATGCTAGTTTATTGCGCTTAAATTTGTTCCAAATCTTTTTTGAAGGGCTATTCGTATTCATCTCTAATTTATTTTACCATTCGGCCTTTCCAATTGTATTTTCCCGAATTGCCTGCGATACCAATATACACGATATAAAAGATATGCATTATGCTAGTTAACGGCTGTAAAACTAACAATTGTTTTCTTCTAAAGAAACTCGTAACAGCGTTTAAAAAAAATAGTTCGATAATAATTTTCAAGAACAGTTGGACGACTAAAACATTGAAAAAAGAAATATTTTGAAGCATTAGTGCAATTGCTCCATTCAAAAAAATGCTTAAATTAAATAGCCATACTAAAACTCCAAGTAAAACTATCCCTTTATTTCTATAGCGTGTGCTTTTCGACGCCCATCGTTTCCGTTGCTGGATAAACTCTTTTAAGGTATGTTTAGCTCTAGTATATACAATCGCATCTGGGCTTTTTAAAAATCCGATGTTGTTGTCGTATTGGGCTGCTATCTTGTGCAAGAGTAATTCATCATCGCCAGATGCCAAATCATCTATACCTTTAAAGCCACCTACTTCATCAAAAGCTGCGCGTTCGTAAGCCAAATTTGCGCCATTACAGGTAATTGGATTTTTGTTTCCTAAGGTTGAGGCGCCTAATCCGATAAGATAGGAAAACTCCAATGCTTGGCATTTTTCAAAAAGATTTTGCTCGTCAAAATAAGCCACTGGCGATGAAATCATTTTGTAATCATGTTCTTCATAAAAACTAACTATGGTTTTGAGCCAGTTCTTACCCATTCTACAATCGGCATCGGTTGTGATGATTAATGTACCGTTTGATTCACTTATCGCTGTTTGAATAGCTTTTTTCTTATAAGAGTTTAGCACTTCATCTTCCATTAGGTTGATTAGCTTTACCCCTTTATTTAAAAAAGAACCAACAATAGCCGCTGTTTCATCTGTAGAATGATCATTGATGATAATAATCTCAAATAATTGAGAGGGATAATCTTGATTTAAAAGATCATTAATTGTATTAGCGATATGATTTGCTTCGTTTCTTGCGGCAACGATAACTGATACCTTTGTAGATACGGCTGTTTTAACGGGTGAATATATCGTTAAGCGATACCAACCTTTGATGAACGTAATCACAATAATTACATATACTAAGGCCAAGATATAACTAATTACGCTTATCGCTTCCAAATAATTTAAGTTTAATTTTGTGCAAATATGCTTAATATTGTGAGAGCCTGTTCAAATTTATGTTGAAAAATTGTTAAATGCTTATTTTTAAGCGAAACAAGGCTTACTTTTGAAGAGATAGCAGAGCTTCTACCTCGAAAAAGTATAACGAAGTTGCAGCTAAAAAGAAGCTTAAACAAACTACAAGATAAACTTAATCAGGCTCTCTTATAATGGTTGAAAAAAAAGAACGTGTAATTATGGGTATCGATCCTGGTACTGCAATTATGGGTTATGGGATAATTTTGGAAAAGGGAAACAAGATCGAACTCATTAGCATGGGTGTTGTCAAAATGGATCATTTAGAGGATCATTTTTTAAAATTACAACGAATTTTTGAGAAAACTATTGGGTTGATTGAAGAATATAAACCTGATGTACTTGCCATTGAGGCACCATTTTATGGAAAAAATATTCAAGTAATGCTTAAGTTGGGTAGAGCCCAGGGAATTGCGATGGCTGCTGCACTTTCTAAGAATATATCCGTTACGGAATACGCACCTCGGAAAATAAAACAGTCGATTACCGGAAAAGGAACGGCCAGTAAAGAACAAGTTGCCGCCATGTTGCAACGACTATTAAACTTTAAAGAAACTCCCGAATTTTTAGATGCGACCGATGGCTTGGCCGTTGCGGTATGTCATTCTTTTCAGCGGATAAATATGAGCAGTACGAGTAAATCTTATTCGGGGTGGGAAGCGTTTGCGCAGGATAATAAGAAAAGGGTTAAAGGTTAGGTATTTGAAAGCTTTTTCTTTATAAACAGGCGATACCCATAAAAGTTAGCCACTAAACCTAACCAAAAAGGGCCGATAAAAATAGCTATTAAAGGAGCCATTTTAAAAGCATCGTGTGGCATTGCAAAAGAGCTAAGCATTAACGGTAATATAAAAAACGAAAGCGCAGAATAGGTAATATCTTCCCTAATTGATTTGATTAGGTTGAGATAGATTGGCAGCGTAGCTATTGTTAAACCAACAATCATAAGTATTGCTAATGGAAATGCGATAATACGTTCATCAACCCCCTTAAATGAAACTGGCAATGGTTGTGTGATAAAAAAGTATAACATTAAAAATGTCAACAAAATCGAAAAGATTGCTGTAGAAATAAAAATGAATGTCAGTCTTTTAAAGTTACCTATTTTTTGCCTTTACCTTAATGCAAGAATCTGAAATAAGTAACCCTTTTTTGCAAAAAATAAAAAGGTATAAAACCAAAAAATCCCTCGACGCTTAATCGAGGGACTTTAAATATCTATTATTAAACAACTATTTTGCTTCCATGATTTTAAAAACCCCTTTGCAGGCTATGATAGAGCCTACTAGTAAAATAGCCCATGAAGCAATTGAAAGTGCAGTTGAATCGAATGCGAAACGTGCATATACACCAACAATACCTATAAGTACGCCCCATAAAATTAGCATATAATGCGAGGTGTTATTAGCAGAGGCCATGCTCTTTTCTCTTTCTTGATCTTGACTCATGAGTTTTATGTATTTATTGCTTACAAAATTAATATTTATTCGTTAATTCTTGCAAAGATATTGAATAAATTAGTTGAAAAGATTAATAGCTTTTTAGTCGTTCTAACCGTTGCTTTGCTTTATCGGCCTCGCTTAATTTATCAGAAGTATACAATGGTTTCTCCCAATCGCCATACATCGGGTTAGGCAATACGATAAACTTTTTGCCAAATAGAGCTTTAGCTGCATCAACCTGTTGTTTGGTATCCTTTCCCTCTCGATAAAAAACATTAGAAAAATCACTTAAATTATCTCCACATAACAGCAAAACGTTATACTTTTCTAGTACTTTTTGTCTTCGCGGTTCTTTATCTGAAGTTGTTGTTTTTACCAATAAATGTGCTTCATCGGCGTTTGGAAATCCAAATTTTTGTAGATTTTTTAGCGTCCCTACGTAATCTTTTTCATCTCTATTGGTAACATAAAACGTTTCTACTTTTTTACTTGCCGCAAATTTTAAAAAATTCAATGCACCTGGAACGGTATCAGCAGCTCCCATTGAAGTCCATTGTGCCCAATCGGCTACATCAAAACTCACCCCCTTTTTAATCTCGTGCCCTTGAAAGGCAGAATTATCTAAAATTGTTTCGTCTGCATCAACGATTACGCAATTAGGCTTACCATTTGCTTGTTCCCAGAGGGCTTCTTTTAAAGAAAGTTTTGCAAAATTGTAGGCCTGATAAGCCAAGGCACGATATTCCCCACTCGTTTGTTGCCACAATACGGCATTGGTGAAATCTCTTGCCGGGGTTAATGCTTGGGCTATAGTTAAAATTGGCAAAAAGCCAATCGATAATAGTAGAATACATTTTTTCATGGTTTATTTTTTTCCAAAATTAAGGTATAGTGCTTAAATAAAAAAACCTTTAAAAAGGTAACCGAAAAACTTAAAAGATGAATTATTCTAAAGTATAAAGCAGAATCGCCGTAACTCGATATATAATTATTAACGTTCTATAGCAATTTTAAAATCCATTTTTAAATTGTTGGTACCAAAACTAACGTTCAATCTTAACTATTATTTAAAATGCGAAAATACAAGACATAAAAAAACCCTTACCGATTAAGATAAGGGTTTATATTTTCAAATGAGTTTCTTACCCATTCAATGCAGCAGCACCACTAACAATCTCCGTTAACTCGGTTGTAATGGCCGCTTGGCGCGCTTGATTATAGGCTAATTTTAATGCTTTTAATAAATCCCCCGCATTTTCTGTTGCTTTATCCATTGATGTCATACGTGCACCATGTTCTGAAGCATGAGAATCAAGAACTGCTTTATATAATTGGATTTTAATCGATTTAGGAATTAATTGTTTAACAATATCTTCTTGATTAGGCTCCAAAATGTATTCAACATTTGATGATTTTGCCTGTGCAGAAGTTTCTGTTCTTGGTAAAGGCAATAACTGCTCGCTTGTTAAAATTTGAACTGCAGCATTTTTAAATTGATTGTATACTACCTCAACTCTATCAAAATCGCCATTTTCAAAACCTGTCATAATCGCTTCTGTAATTTTGGTTACATTTTCGAAAGTTAGGGCCGAATACACGTCATTGTTATTACCGATAACTTTGTAATTACGTTTCTCGTAAAAATCTTGCGATTTTTTACCAATTGCTATAACACTTACATTGCCTTTTTTAAGCTGTTCACTATATTTTTGGGCAATTAAATTATTTGCAGTTTTAATTACATTCATGTTAAAAGCACCCGCCAAACCACGGTTTGATGATACTACAACGATCAACACTTTATTTGGCTCCCGGTCTTCGATAAATGGTGAAGAACCACCTTCTAAACTTGCAGAAAGATTACCTAAAATTTCTTTTAGCTTGGTAGCATACGGACGTAATTGAACAATAGCATTAGTAGCACGTTTCAACTTCGCAGCCGAAACCATTTTCATGGCTTTGGTAATCTGCTGGGTAGATTGTACCGATGCTATACGTATTCTTACTTCTTTTAAATTAGCCATCTCTTTTTTAGTCTTCAGTCTACAGTCTTTAGTCTTAAGTCTACTCGAGACTTTAGACTAAAGACTCAGGACTAAAATTAATATTTACTTGAAATTTCTTTTGCAACAGTTTCTAAAACCTCAGTAGCATCGTCTAGCTTACCCGCCTTTAAGGCTGCTAAAGTTTCAGGGTGACGCAACTCTAAGGCTTGTAAAAACTCAGCTTCAAATGCTTTTACTTGGTTCACAGGAACTGAACGCATTAAGTTCTTGGTACCTAAGTAAACGATCGCAACTTGCTTCTCTACCGTAAATGGAGAAAATTGAGCTTGCTTTAACATCTCTACGTTACGTGCACCTTTATCCAATACCGATTTGGTTGCTGCATCCAAGTCTGACCCGAATTTAGAGAAAGCCTCTAATTCACGATACTGAGCTTGATCCAACTTTAAGGTACCAGCTACTTTTTTCATCGATTTAATCTGTGCATTACCACCAACACGTGACACCGAGATACCTACGTTAATTGCTGGACGAATACCTGAGTTAAATAAGTTCGACTCTAAGAAAATTTGTCCGTCGGTAATCGAAATTACGTTCGTTGGAATATATGCAGAAACGTCACCTGCTTGTGTTTCGATAATCGGTAAAGCGGTTAATGAACCACCTCCTTTTACAATTGCTCTTAACGACTCTGGTAAATCGTTCATGTTTTTAGCAATCTCATCGTTCGAGTTAATTTTCGCAGCACGTTCTAACAAGCGACTGTGAAGATAGAACACATCCCCTGGATAGGCCTCACGACCTGGTGGGCGACGTAATAATAAAGAAACCTCACGATAAGCAACAGCTTGTTTAGATAAATCATCATACACAATTAACGCTGGTCTACCCGTATCACGGAAAAACTCACCAATTGCAGCACCTGCAAATGGGGCATAAAACTGTAATGGAGCAGGTTCAGCAGCAGAAGCAGCAACAACAACTGTATAAGCCATTGCACCGTTCTCTTCTAACGTACGAACTACGTTTGCTACCGTACTTGCTTTTTGTCCGCAAGCTACATAGATACAGAATACAGGGTTACCTGCTTCGTAAAATTCTTTTTGATTGATGATGGTATCGATACAAACGGCAGTTTTACCAATCTGACGATCACCAATAACTAGCTCACGTTGACCACGGCCAATAGGAATCATCGCATCGATTGCTTTGATACCAGTTTGTAAAGGCTCAGTAACGGGCTGACGATAAATTACGCCTGGTGCTTTACGCTCTAGAGGCATTTCATAGGTTTCGCCTAAAATTGGTCCTTTACCATCAATTGGCTCGCCTAACGTGTTTACCACACGGCCTAGCATACCCTCACCAACTTTAATAGAGGCAATTTTTTTGGTACGCTTAATTGTATCACCTTCTTTGATCTCGTCGCTAGGGCCTAATAAAACCACACCAACGTTATCTTCTTCAAGGTTCAAAACTATACCCTGCAACCCATTAGCAAACTCAACTAGCTCACCACTTTGAACTTTAGTTAAGCCGTAAACACGAGCGATACCATCACCCACTTGCAACACGGTACCAACTTCTTCAAGCTCAGCTTCTGATTTAAAGCCCGACAATTGTTGTCTGATAATTGCCGAAACTTCGTCTGGTCTTACCTCTACCATAATATTTGTTTTTTTTAAATTCTTTTTTAAATTGCGCCTTTACAGTGCAAATTCTCTTTTTAACTTATTTAATCCGCTAGCGATACTTGCATCAAACTGCTTGTCGCCTACTTTTAAAATAAATCCGCCAATTAATTTATCATCAAGTTTTTCTTTAACGATAACTTCGTTAGCCCCTAATTCTTTTTTAACTAGGCTTACAATCTCTTTTCTACTCTCATCGGTTAATGCCGTTGCAGAGGTTACTTCTGCAGTTACAATTCCTTTGATTAAGTTATATTGATGAATAAATTGCTTAGCGGTTTCGAACAAAATCGAAGCTCTACCTTTATTTACTACTAATTTCAAAAAGCTTTGGGTAATATTATGAACTTTGCCACCAAAAACATCATTCAAAATTCCTGACTTTTTATCCAAAGGAACAATAGGATTTCTCAATATCGCTTCTAATTCGCTATTATCGTCTACAACTTTCTCGAATAATACCATATCATTCTTCAATTCTTCCAATGCATTTTGCTCGGTAGAAAGGTCGATTAATGATTTTGCGTACCTACTTGCTGCTTTACTTGACATATATTTTAGTTGTAAGTTGTAAGTGGTAAGTGATAAGTCATAAGTTGCAAATTAAAATCTAGCACTTAAACTTATACTTAAAACTTAAAACGTAATACTTATAACTTAATTTAACTCAACATCTTTCAACAAGCTTGTCACCAAGTCTTGCTGTTTTGCTTTATCGTCTAACTGGCTACGTAAAACACGTTCTGCAATATCTAAAGATAAAGTTGAAACTTGCCCTTTTAACTCCGCCAAAGCAGCTTTCTTCTGGTTTTCAATCTCGATACGTGCCTTTTCAATCAGCTTTGCACCTTCGGTTTGCGCTTGTGTTTTAGCTTCGTTAACGATGTTATCTTTAAGTGTTTTTGCTTCTTTCAAGATCTCATCACGCTCTGCGCGCGCCTGTTTCATCAAGTCTTCGTTTTGAGCAGTTAACCTTGCCATTTCTTGTTTAGCCAATTCTGCTTTGTTCAACGCATCGTCGATAAATTGCTCACGTTCTTTTATTGCCGCCATTACGGGTTTCCAAGCAAATTTGGCTAAGATAAATAGTAAGGTCAGAAATACAATTGAACTCCAAACGATTAACCCAATACTGGGACTAAAT
This sequence comes from Pedobacter anseongensis, assembly GCF_037482965.1. Classification (NCBI taxonomy): domain Bacteria; kingdom Pseudomonadati; phylum Bacteroidota; class Sphingobacteriia; order Sphingobacteriales; family Sphingobacteriaceae; genus Pedobacter; species Pedobacter anseongensis. The sequence goes on from NZ_JBBHKB010000002.1 coordinate 634,354, forward strand.
AAATCCATGTTTTATTATATTATTGTTGTTTACAAATTTTAATAAAATTTCGGAGCCAACCGCTCCGAAATTCATTTTTTAAGCGCCTGTACCCAAGAAAGATACAACAACCGCAAATAGTGCAACCGCTTCAACGAATGCTGCAGCAATTAACATCATCGTTTGAATTTTAGACGCAGCTTCTGGTTGACGAGCAACACTTTCTAAAGCTGAACCACCAATTTTACCGATACCAATACCTGCACCAATTGCAGCTAAACCTGCACCAATTGCAGCAATACTTCCTACTACCATTTTAATTTAATTTATATGTAAACAATATTGTTTCTAATTAATGGTCGCCATGTTCTTGTACGGCCAAGCCGATAAACAAAGCGGTTAATACAGTAAAAATAAAGGCCTGTATAAAACCTACTAACAATTCAATCATACTAATAAACACCACAAATACTACTGATACTGGCGCAATAAAAGCTGATTTAAACACAAAGATTAAGCATAATAGTGCTAACACTAAAATGTGGCCTGCCGTTATATTTGCAAACAAACGTATCATTAAAGCAATAGGCTTTGTAAAAATACCCATCAACTCTAAAGGTGCTAAAAATATCTTCATTGGCACTGGCACACCCGGCATCCAAAAAATATGCTTCCAATAGTGACCATTTGCTTTAACATTGGTAATAAGGAATGTAATTACAGACAACACAAGTGTAAGGTTTATATTACCAGTTAAGTTTGCACCTCCTGGAAAAATAGGCACCATCCCCAATATATTATTAAACCAGATGAAGAAAAATACCGTCAATAAATAGGGCATATATCCTTCGTACTTGGCACCCAAATTAGGAATAGCGATATCATCTCTGATAAATAGAATAACCGGCTCAATTAAAGATTGGAAACCTTTTGGCGATTTACCAGCACGTTTCCTATATGAATTTGCCACACCAATAAATACAATTGCCAGTATTACAGCAGAAAATATTAATGTGAATACATTTTTTGTAATTGATAAATCTAATGGCATTCCATTAGCAACCTTGTGTTTTGCATCAACACTCACATATTCACCATGTTCATTTGGTGTAGCAGACGCCACGTAAATTTTCTCATGATAGTTTACAAACTTTTGGCCATTTTTTTCTACAACATGTTTTCCTTCACTATCATGATGGAATGCACTCGACATAAAAGTAACCAAACCATTGTCTGTCCACAACAGTACAGGAAGCGGTACCGTAACCGACTTTTCCCCTTCACCCCACAGGTGAAAACCATGCGCATCGGCAATATGATGTAAAATAAAACCTGTAATATCGAACTTCTCTTCTTTAGCTCCTTCTGCAGCTGCAGTTGCATGATTTTCTGCCGAAACTGGAGCTTCCGGGGTCGGATGCGCCGAAACATTTAGACTAAAAAATGCTAAAAAAAGCGCAAAAGCGGTGCTTTGTACAATTTTTTTTGATTTAAAAATATGACTGAAGTGCATTTACTGTATGTTTTTTACTTTTTTATTGAGTGGCGCAAGTTACACAACAATGCGTAAATTTCAAAGCCACTAAATAAGAAATATAAAGAAAAAAAATTGAACACAAAAAGTAGGCGGTTTACAGGTGTTGTAAGCACATAAACGAGAATAAAAGCCATCGAAAAAAGCATCTTTATCCCAAAAGATGCCATGATGGCCATCACTCCCGATTCTGGTTTTCTTTTAATGCCAATATAAGCAACTAAGTAGGCAATAAAAGTAATCCCTACCATGAAACTATATATTACCCAAAACTTTTCAATCAATAAAGTGGTGGTTGGAAAAACGTATGGCAAAGCAATCACTACCCCTGCAATAAGCAGTGTAAATAGAAAATAATAAAGAATAAAACGCGCTAAGCTCAAAATATATTGGTTTCTGCAAAGATACGAGAAAGCAGACAAATATTTAGATTTTTGGAAATAGGAAATTGTAACTAGACCAGACAGATTACCCCAATGACTATTTCCTATTTCCTATTTTAGTCAGCGACCTTACTACCATATACAAAGAAAAAATTACCCCTAAAAAACCTAGCATTGCAGCATATGTAGATTTATCATGCGCCTGGTGTTCATCAATCTTATACCCAATAAACGTAAACAGACCTATTGTAGCTAACATTTGAAATGCCATACCTGTATATTTAGCGAAATTATTTGCCTGTTTTCCGGCATCATCTTTTTCGGGATTTGTCATAATATGTGATTGGATTAAAAATATACCCTAAATATTAATATTTTATTGCCGCAATAAAATATTTTTGCATACATTTTGTTATATTGTTAATAAGCACTCAATTTAAATTCTTGAACACTTACGCAAAAATTAGTCTTAAATTTAGTTTAACCTGCTTTGGCATGGTTCTACTATATGCATGTTCAACACAAAAAGATAATGCAGCAAATAGAAGACTGCAAAACCTTTCTGCTCGCTATAACTATATTTATAACTCAAATGTTTTACTTACTACCTATCTAGAGAATCTATCTCAAACCTATAAAGATAATTATGAGCAAATTTTAAGCATATACATTGCCCCCCCTTCTATAGATTATTTAAGCGATGGAGCAACAACAAGCGAGAACAAAGAGCTCGACGATATTACTTTAAAGGCACAAACTATTGTAAGTGAAAAGAATTTTAGCAATTATATTGACGAGGCCTATATGTTATTGGGAAAGGCAAATTTCTATAAAGGAAATTATTATAATGCTGCTGAATACTTCGATTATGTAGAACGGGCTTATAAAAAAAACAAAAATGTTTATTTAAATGCGCTAAACTGGAAAGCAAGAACGTACATGCAATTGCAAAACGACAAAATGGCTTTGCGTTTATTAGATTCTGTTGCCGTTACACTCGATTCGGTTAAACGTGGAAAAGCGGATCCCTTAGCCACCCTTGCACAAATGCACATCAATAAACACGAGTATAAAAAAGCCATTGAATTTTTAGAAAAGGCTGTTAAAACTTCTGGTGATAAGCAAAGTCGCACTCGATGGCCTTATATTTTAGGTCAACTTTATGAATACGATAAAAATTATGAAGCAAGTTTAAAAAATTACACCAGAGTTGAGCATAGCAATGCGCCTTTTGAAATGTATTTTAACGCTAGGTTAAGTAAAATAAGAGTTAATGATTTAATTAATCAACAATCATCAGATCGTAAAAAGCAATTGCTAAAGCTAATAAAGGATGATAAGAATTTAGATTATGCAGATCAGATTTATTATGAGGTAGCCGAAGATTATTACGGCGATCGCGACTTTAAAAAAGCAGAAGAATTTTACAAGTTATCTGTCAAAGAAAGTACAATTAACCAAAACCAGAAAGGTTTATCGTACTTAAAACTAGCTGACCTTTACTTTAAAGATAAAAGCGATTATGTGAACGCAAAATTGTATTATGATAGTGCATTAAACACGCTTCCTAAAAACTATCTGAATTACGAGCAAATCTTAAAAAAAGCGCAAAACTTAACTTACTTAAGCGATCGCTACCAAATTATTAATACCCAAGATACTTTACAGTCTATTGCCCGTCTTGCTGCTCCTGATCGGGAAAAGAAAATTGCTTTAATGTTCGAACCCAAATTAGCTCCTGTAACTGCAGAAGTAAAAAATACTGCAAAAAAAGAGCTATCGGCTACCATCACAAACGAAAACAGAAACAATACCTTTTATTTTAGTAGCCTGACGGCCATAAGTAGAGGCTTTACAGACTTTAAAAAACGATGGGGAAATAGAATTTTGGAAAACAATTGGAGGCAAAGCGTGAAATCATCTTCGCAACTTACCCAACAAAACCAGTTAAATGCAAATTCAGGTGGCAATGTTACACCAGCTAATCCGTCAGATGCTTATACAAAAGATCAAACAGCTATTCAAATTCAAGCCTATACCAATTTGTTACCGCTTACCCAAGAGCAATTCATCCAATCAAATCAAAAAATTATTGATGCTTATTTAGAAATTGGTGCATTTTATCAACAAGTGCTGGAAGACCAGCAGGAGGCAATTAAAGTATATGAAATTTTATTAACCCGATTTCCTAAGAACAATCACCTCGAAACCATTTATTACAGCTTGTATTTGGGATATAAAGCTATAGATAAAACTCAATCTGATTACTATAAAAATTTAATCATTAGTAATTACCCATCTTCCTCGTACGCAAAAACAATTTTAGACCCCTCCTATAGCACCAAACAAAGCGCATTGGATTTAGCGATAAACAAACTCTATAACGAGGTTTTTTCGCTATACGAAAAAAAGGATTTTGCGGCTGTAATTAAAAGTGTAAATGATGCCAACCAGCGTTTCCCAGGGAATTCGTTGCAAATACAATACGATTATTTAAAAGCAATTGCCATTGGCAGAACAGAAAACCTTGATAGCTTATTAGCTGCTTTCCAAAAAATCACCATCCAGTTTCCCAACGATTCACTCATTACCCCCTTGATAAAGGATCATTTAACCTACATTAACTCAAACCTAAATATTTTTAAGAACCGAGAAATTGCGTTGTTAGATTTTGATGAAACAGCACCCAAATTTGTTGCTCAAAAAGCAAATCCAGTAGTCATTTCTAATCAACCACCACAACCCGTACCAGTGCAAGTTCCACCTGTAATAACCGCCACAAAGCCGGCTCAAACACCTACCATTGTTAATCAACCCCCTACACCAGTGCCTAATACCATTAAAACCGATGGTTTATTTACTACGGCAGAATCGAAAACTTATTATTTTGTAGTTAATGTTGGAACTACAGAGCTTAGTGTAAGTTCTTCAAGGTTCGGAATTGGTCAATTTAACCGGGGAACTTATGCTGGAAGCAATTTAAAACATCAACTTATAGATTTACCTGAGGACCAAGTGATATATATTGGTAATTTTGAAGATGTAAATCAAGTACGCAATTATGCTGAAGAAATAAAACCCCAATTACCTAAAATAATGAAAGTGCCAGCTACCATTTATAAGAGTTTCTTTATAAGTAAAGAGAATTTTGATAAAATTAAAGACAGGGCGACTTTAAACAGGTATCTTGAATTTTTTAAAACTAACTACGAACAACAATGAGTAAACCGTTAAGTCCAGAACTTACCAAAAAATATAATCTAAGACTATGGAAGCTTTTAATAGGCGGATTGGCATTTTTCGCCCTATTTATTGTTTGCATAGGTTTCGGGTTATTTGGCGATATCCCATCTTTCAGAACCATAGAAAACCCGAAAAGTAACGAAGCCACCGAGGTGATTTCTGAAGATGGCAAGGTTTTAGGAACCTATTTCGTGAAAAACCGGTCAAATGTAAGTTATTCCCAAATTTCTCCAAATGTAATTAATGCCCTAATCGCTACCGAAGACATTCGTTTTATGTCGCATTCGGGTATCGACTTTAAACGTACATTTACGATTTTCGCCTATGCCCTGATGGGCAAAAAACAGGGGGGAAGTACCATCACCCAACAATTAGCATTAAATCTTTTTTCTGAGGAAGGCAGGCAAAAAAATTATCTTAAACGAATTATACAGAAATTTCAAGAGTGGGTTATTGCGGTTAAGTTAGAACGCAATTATACCAAAGAAGAAATTATTACCATGTATTTAAATACAGTCGATTTTGGAAACCAAGCATACGGTATTAAATCGGCCGCCAGAGTTTATTTTGATACTACTCCAGATAAGTTAACGGTACCTCAAGCAGCAGTTCTAGTAGGCATACAGCGCGGAATAACGCGTTATTCGCCAACTAGAAACCCAGAAAGGGCATTAACTCGAAGAAATACCGTAATGGCTCTAATGGTAAAGGCAGATTTTTTAACGCAACAAGAGTTTGAAACCGCTAAAGAAAAGCCACTTAATCTCCATTTTAATCCAGCCACTTCGAACGATGGCATAGCTCCCTATTTTAGAGCGGTCCTAAAGTCGGATGTACGAAGGATTTTAGAAGAGCGCTCCATTACCAAAAATGGCGCACCTTACGATTTAGATCGAGATGGCTTAAAAATTATTACTACCATTAACTACGACATGCAAGTGTATGCTGAAGAAGCACAAAGAGAATACATGAAAATTTTGCAGAAGCAATTCAATAACAGTTGGAAAGGTAGAAATCCATTCAAAGGCATGGAATTGCAAATAGATCAAGGTGTAAAAAGATCTGACCGTTATAAATCATTAAAATTAGATGGAAAAACGGATGAGGAGATTGCCGCCGATTTTAATACACCTACCAACCTGAGCATTTTTAGCTGGAAAGGAAATATTGACACGGTAATGAAACCGATCGACTCTGTTAAATATTACAAACTATTGTTGCGAAATGCGATGATGGCGATGGATCCAAAAACCGGATTTATTAAAGCTTGGGTAGGTGGAATTAACTTCGAGCATTTTAAATATGATCAGGTAAAAACTGGAACCCGACAAGTAGGTTCTACTGCAAAACCGTTTACCTATGCCGTAGCTATAGAAAATGGTTATTCTCCTTGCATGCAAGTGGAGAATGTACCTGTTACGATTTCCAATCCGGGTAGCGAAGATTGGACTCCAAAATCGTCGGGCACTTTACCCGGATCGATAACTCTTCAAAAAGCTTTGGCCTATTCTCAAAATTATATTGCTGCTTATTTGATGAAAGCCGTTGGTCCGACCGCGGTAGTAAATGAGATTAAAAAAATGGGAATAACTTCAGAGGTTCCAGCAGTTCCTTCAATTTGCTTAGGTTCTTTCGATGCTTCAATTTTTGAAATGGTAGGTGCTTATGGTGTTTTTGCAAATAAAGGTGCATGGATACAACCTACTTACATCACTCGAATTGAAGACAAAAATGGTGTAGTACTTTACGAAAGTAAACCTATTGTTAAATTGGCGATGAATGAAGAAAGTGCGTATGTGATGACCCGAATGCTAAGAGGGGTAATTACAGGAGGAACTGGTTGGAGATTAAGTGGAAAATATGGAATAAACACTCCTATTGGCGGTAAAACTGGCACTACTCAAAACAACTCGGATGGCTGGTTTATGGCCATATCGCCAGATATTGTAGCTGGGGTGTGGACAGGGTGTGAAGATCGTGCATTCCATTTTACAAGCACACGTGATGGAGAGGGTGCCAATTCTGCTTTGCCAATTTTTGCGGGATTTATGAAGCGCGTATATGCCAATCCCAGATTAAAAATAAGTAGAGCCGATTTCGAACCGCCAAAAGAGGGAGTTGGCATCGAGCTCAATTGCGATTTATACACAAAACCAAACGATCAAGAGCAAAATGAACTCGATAAAAAGTTAGGGTTTTAAATCGGTGTAATGTTTAACTAATGAGCGCTTTCGATTATAAAAAGGCATTGATAGACGTTCCGCATAAACCCGGAGTGTATCAATATTACGATGCAGAAGATTTGCTAATCTACATTGGGAAAGCAAAAGATTTACGAAATCGTGTTGGCTCGTATTTTAATCAAGATAAACAGCAATTTAACGGCAAAACTAAAGTGCTGGTTTCTAAAATCAGGAGAATAAGCTTTACCATTGTAGATACAGAGATTGATGCTTGGCTATTGGAAAATAGCTTGATAAAAAAGCATCAGCCTAAGTATAATATTATGCTTAAGGATGATAAAACCTATCCATGGATTATCATTAAAAAAGAAAATTTCCCACGAGTTTATTGGACGAGGAAATACATCAAAGATGGGTCTACTTATTTTGGCCCTTATGCATCGGTAGGCATGATGCATACCATATTAGATCTTATCAAAGAGATTTATACATTAAGAACATGCAACCTCCCGTTAACACCTCAGAACATTAACGATGGCAAATTTAAGGTCTGCTTAGAATATCAGATCGGAAATTGCAAAGGTCCTTGCCAGAATTACCAAAGTAAAGAAGATTACGACCAAAATATTGAAGAAATAAAAGATATTTTGAATGGAAAAATTGGCAATGTAATTAAAAATGTAAAACAGGTGGTAAAATTAGCTGCCGAAGAGTTAAACTTTGAGCTTGCACATTCCTATCAGAAAAAGTTAACCTTTTTAGAAAAATATCAAAGTAAATCTACCGTCGTAAATAGCGCAATTACCAATATCGATGTGGTAAGCATTGCATCAGACGAAAGATATGCTTTTGTAAATTATCTAAAAGTGATGAATGGAAGTATCATACAAACGCAAACCATAGAAATTAAAAAGCGACTGGACGAAACGGATGAAGAATTATTAACCATTGCAATATCTGAGTTTAGAACCAAATTTAAGAGTACCTCAAAAGAAATTGTGGTTCCATTTAACATTCCCCTAATTGATGACAACATAAAACTTATCGTTCCTAAACTTGGTGAGAAGAAAAAATTATTGGAACTTTCTGAAAAAAATGTATTATTCTTTAGAGAAGAGAAATTAAACCAATACGAAAAACTGAATCCAGATTTACGTACCGATCGAATTTTAAGTCAAATGAAAATCGATTTAAGATTAACGCAACTCCCTCAACATATAGAATGTTTTGATAATTCCAATTTTCAGGGGAAGTATCCTGTTTCGGCAATTGTAGTTTTTAAAGATGCCAAACCAAGTAAAAAAGATTACAGGCATTTTAATGTGAAGACGGTAGAAGGCCCGAACGATTTTGCCACCATGGAAGAAGCCGTTTTTAGAAGGTATAAGAGAATGTTAGATGAAGAGGAAACTTTGCCCCAGCTTATCATTATCGATGGCGGCAAGGGCCAATTATCGTCGGCCTTAACGAGCTTGAAGAAATTAGGTATAGATAAAAGAGTAACGGTAATTGGCATCGCAAAACGATTAGAAGAATTATACTATCCCGGAGATAGTTTACCATTATATCTCGATAAAAAGTCGGAGACGCTGAAGATTATCCAGCAATTACGAGATGAAGCTCATCGCTTCGGAATCACTTTTCACCGCAAAAAAAGAGATCAAGGAACACTCAAAACCGAACTCGAACAAATTGAAGGTATTGGAAAGGCAACGGCCGGTAAATTATTGGTTAAGTTTAAATCGGTAAAACGAATTAAGGAAGCGAAAGAAGAAGAATTAGCAGCATTGCTAAATAAGAGGCAAATGCAAGCGCTGGCACAGTATTTTGCTGAATAACTTTTTCACCATCTAAACAGCTTAAGGGTAACTGAGGCTAGGTGACAAATTTTTACAACCTGTGAAACCTAAGATGGTGGATAAAGACCTGATTAAAGGCATTTAACTTAGATTTTCTAAGCTGCCTTCGATGGTAAAGAACAAAAAGAAAGACAAATTGGCTACCTAGTATTCCCAAAGTCCCTGCTCAAAATCAGATAAAATTTTCTTGAATTTCTCTGACTCTAACAATCTCTCTTTAGAGTTTGCAATGTAATCTTGAATTCTATTATCTTCTGCGTTAGACCATTTGGTAATATTGCTATAGAATAATCTTCTAACAAAAACATCATCAAAATTAATTCCAGATCGATCATTCCCATTATTGGCAATTTTTGTTTTTACCAATACTTCGCGCAAATCATCATACCTGAACCAGCCCGAAACCACAGATAGCTCGACACCGCTTTTACCAAGCGAATCGACAACAGGGTTCCCATTGTTATCAACTTGGGTTTTAGTATCGGTACGAACGAGTGCAATACCTACTATTCTAGGCTCAAAAATTCCTCTTTTAATATCCAGTACCCAATCTTCCTTAATCCTTATCGTATTAAAGGTTGCCTTAAAAAACTCGTTATTTGCTCTATTAATTTCATTAGTATTTGGATTAATACCCAAAAATGCGGTATCAGCGCTAGAGCTGTTAATTGCATTAGGGTCATTTTTCTTCGATGCATTTATAGGTTGACCTTTAAAGCTCTCATCATCACCGGCATACATATCTAGTTCTCCATTATTTAATGCCGCATAAATTACACCAACTAAATTTACCTGCGGAGATGCCAATATGGAATTACCCCTATCACGTAAATCTATTTCTCTCCACACCCGCTTAACGTAAGCAATATCTTCATCATTAATTACCGAAAAAGGCACTACCGTATCTGCAACAGCAGTCTCAGTTCCTATGTAACCATCCTTTTTAGGAATTAGTTTTTTTTTCGGTGTTACTTTTACATCGCTACCAACTGGGGGAGGAACAGTTCCCTGTGTTTGTGCAAACACATAACCCGTTGCAAAAATAAATAAGATTACTAAAATTATTCTCTTCATCGTTTCAATTATTGAACTGTAAATACCATTGAGTTTACCATAGGTTGGCGTCCGTCTGGCATTTGAACTACTATACCATCAATATAAACTCTAGAATTATAGGGCAAATTAGCTAATGCCGCTCTTGCTGGTGCACTAAATGTATCTCCAGTACATGCATAAGGCTGTGCGTCTTGTCGAGCCTTTTGAATAGTTACCACAAACTTAATTACCTTAACCTTAATATCGAATTCGAAATTATCTAATGAAGCAGTTATCTGGTTCTCTAACGATATTTTATTCCCAGATATTGCCCCAGACAGTTTTCCTGCATATTTTGCAGTGGGGTTAGGAATAGGTTTAACTCTGAATACATTACTTCCTAAACTTAACGTTTTACCATCTGAAGTACCTGAAACATTAATGGTTACTTCTTTACCAATCATACTTCCTGGCACATTAACCAGGTATCTTCCTGCCGAACCCGACAATTCTCCCGCCGAGATGCTTGCTTTAATACTTTCTAATGAAAAACCTGGAGCAGAAATTGAGAAAGGGTTTGGTATACCTGCGTAAATTACATTTAAGTTGGTAGACGAAACCGTTGCCGATGGTTTTGCAACCTGATAGGTAATGGGCTGGGTTTCGTAAGTTTTAATTTCACCATCAGCTTGCTTAACACGGATGGTTCCTTTCCAAGTATATGAACCCACCGCACCGGTACCTCCAGTGTAAGTACCAACACCATCCTTAACCAGCAGCGCATTTCCACCTACCAAAATATCAGGATTAGATTTCGAGTCACTAGCCGTTAAGAAAACTTCAGCTTTATAGGGTTGACCTTGGATAACATAACTTCCTGAAGGTACTGCAACAGCTTTAAACCTATCCAACACAATTTGTGTTTGATTCATGCTTCCAAGCAGTTTTTCCACAATCTCCTTTTCAGCACTTTTCAAATCACTTTGTATCTGAGTTAAAATAGTATTCGCAGCTGTTAAAGGTATACCTTCTCCAAAGTTAACATCCTCCCATTTTTTCCCATTTACCGATTTAACTGGGTCTTTTGCTGCCAAAGAAAATGAAACATTGGCCTGATCTTTAGGATCTAATAAGGCTATTAACTTTGCTCTAGTCTCGTTAATTTTCGCCTTTAAACGTTCACCTTCTTTTTTATTAATCATGATATTGTTTGCAATATCCATATTCTCTCTCAATACAAAATCGCCTGTTTCTTCATCAATGCCCTCACCAGCAGTCATAAATTCAGCCTTAAGGCGTTGAATTTGTTTGTTCAGTTCTTCGGAATATGCTCTAGCTTTTTGTGCTTTATCCCATAAGGGTTGCGCACGTTCTGGTTTATTCTTCAATTCGTTATTCTGAAATGAGCTAAACACTTGATCGAGACCATTGCTTACATCAGTTCTGGAAGCATCTAAAGTATCATTGAGATTCTTAAAAGCATTTAGTATTGTATCTGAAACGTTTAGTGCAAGCATTGCTAACAATACCAAATACATGATATTGATCATCTTCTGCCTTGTCGTTTCTCTTCCTCCAGCCATAGTTAATTAGGTTTTGTTTTTGGTGATTTAATTAAAAAAACTAATTAAGTACGCGGTTGATTCATTGCCGTTAGCATATTTCCATAAATAGAATTCAAGGAGGCAAGATTTTTAGCCAATTTACCCACTTCATCTTTGAACTGTTTTGAATCTTCCATCGAATCGTTAAAGTTGTTCATTGTTAGTGATAAATTTGAATAGAATTTATTCATTGATTTTAAATGGGCGCTCGAATCTTGTAATTCTAATTCATACACCGCATTTAAAGCTGAAAGGTTTTTAGCTAAGTTATTTACTTGATCGTGATAGGCTTTAGAATCGACATTGCTCTCGCCCATTTCTTTCAATTGCGAAGTTGCTTTCTCGAAAGAGGCACTTAAATTATCGAAACCCGCTGAGGCGGTTTTAATTTTACCGGTAAATTCATTGGTTGCAATTGCAGCATCTGAAACATTAGAAATGGTTGCCACTTTATCGCCAAACGTGCGTAAACCTGTCCCTAAACTTTCGATTAATTCTGGTCCAATTTTAGCATCTACCAACATTTTATCTAATGCGGCAGTAGAAGAAAATCCAGTAGTTGGAGCAGCAGCTCTTACTGTAGCTTTTGGCAACTCGCCTTTAAAGCCTTCGTTTAATTCTGGATACACGCGTTCCCAAGGCAACTCTGGCTCAGGTGGGAAAAATCCAGTTAAAAAGAATAATACAGCTTCAACTCCTAATCCCACGCCAATAATAACATTTGCCCAAGATCCACCGAAGTGAATAATTTTACATAATGCTCCGATAATAACTATACTCGCTCCCCAGGAAATTGCTACGTGTAACCAACCTGGTTGTTTTCTTGCTGCCATATTCTTTTTTTGAATTTTTTTAGTTTTTTGAAATTAGTTTAAGCTGTTACCTGCGAAATCTGATACACAACGAAAGCCGATGTATGACCGAGCTTTATCTTGCACTTCGTAAGTACCCACAGAATTTTGAAGGAAAAAGCCAATATCTTTCCATGAACCTCCACGAACAACTTTCGAGCCTTTAGCAGTATTTGTATAATTTGGGTTAAAATCTAACAATAAGCTGGTGGCTGATCTATTATAAGCAGTATTTGTCCACTCGGCCACATTACCTGCCATACAATATAAACCATAATCATTTGGCAAGTATGCTTTTGCATTTACAGTGTACATCCCACCATCATCGGTGTAATTTCCTCTGCCTACTTTAAAGTTAGCTTGTAAACAGCCTTTAACGTTCATGATGTATGGACCACCCCAAGGGTATTTTGTTTGTGCATTACCCCCTCTGGCTGCGTATTCGAACTCCTGATCAGTTGGCAATCTATATTTTGCCCTAGAATTAACTGGAATTCCTCTTGCAGCGCCCACATTGTTATAGGAAACCGTTCTCCAATTACAAAATGCATTAGCTTGTTCCCATGTTACACCCACAACAGGATATTCATCATAAGAAGGGTGATTAAAATAGGACTCAACCATCGGATCGTTCTGCGAATACGAATAATCCATTTTCCATACCATAGTATCTGGATAAACCTGTACCGAAGGGTGTTCATTCGTTTTACCTGGTGTAGGATTGTCGGTATAGGTTTCGATAAAATCTTGTCTACTTTTATTTGGATCGTTTCTGCCTGCAGCAACTAAATCTGAATTCACATAGCTATAGGCATATCTTAGTTTTCTAACGTCGATTTCATTTCTTCCTGGCAAAGCATCATTACCTGTATAATACATATTTTGCAATTTGGGAGTATACTGACTTCTTTTACCCCAAAGCGCTCCTTTCCTACTTGCAGCTTTCCAGTTAATGTTTTGTGGACCTGTAGGTGTAGTTCCAGCAGGAACTGCCTTATATAAACCTGGTGCACCCGCCTGACCCATCGACGTGATGGCGATTGAATCTCTAACCCAGTTTACAAACTGCCTATATTCGGCATTGGTAATTTCGGTTTGATCCATATAGAAGGCTGTAAAGGATGTCATCCTACTTGGTGTACCCGAATAAAAACTAATGTCTTCCTCCGTCATACCAATCAACGTTCTACCTTGTGGGATGAAAACCATACCAAAAGGAATTGTTTTATTCTTAAATTTTTTATTGTATGCGCCTACTAGTTCTCCCTGTTGACCATTCTTAGAACAACCAAAAAAAAGAACTGAAATGGCTAAAAAACCAAGAAAGTATATTTTTCTCATAAAATCAGTTATAGCAATATCAAATCTATATTAATAGCAATTTTATCGAAAATCATCGATATATCCAATATTTTGCATAAATAAATAAAACAAAATTTGAATAAAACTTTTCAACGTAAAAAGATGAGATTTATTACTTGTTCGATTTTTTGATATAATTTTCTATCGCCATAATCATTGAAGGGGCTTCTGGACTTGGAGCTGCAATGTCGACGATTAAGCCTGCATCTTTCACTGCCTTGTGCGTATTTAATCCAAACGCAGCAATTCTAGTTTTATTTTGCTTAAAATCTGGGAAATTAGTATAAAGAGACTGGATGCTCGATGGACTAAAAAACGCGATAATATCGTAAAAAACCTCTGCCAAGTCGGAAAGATCACTCACTACAGTTCTAAATAAAACGGCAGGTGTAAAATCGTAGCCATTTTTCTGTAGAAAATTCATGGTATCTTCAGTTGCTACATCAGAACAAGGGTAAAGAAATTTTTCCGTCGCATGTTTTTTTAATACTTCGGCCAAATCTGAAGCGGTTTGCTTGCCAAAAAAGATCTTACGTTTTCGGTATTGGATATACTTTTGCAAGTATAAAGCTGTAGATTCAGAAATGCAGAAATATTTTAAGTCGGCCGGCACTTCGTACCGCATTTCTTCACAAATTCTAAAGAAATGGTCAACCGCATTGCGACTGGTAAATACAACTGCCGTAAATTCCGCTAAATTAACTTTATCCTTTCTGAAATCTCTTGCCGGAACCCCTTCGACATGAATAAAAGACCTAAAATCAATTTTCAAATTGTACTTTTTAGCCAAATCGAAATAAGGTGACTTTTCCGTTTCGGGCTTTGGCAATGTAATCAATATACTTTTTACTTTGAGTACTCTATCTTCGTTCTTTTCCTGCATATTAGTAGTTACCGCTTAAAAACCTATTGCTTTGATTAATATTAATATAGGGCAAATTTCGAGGGTGCAAAAGTACAAAAATAAATAGACTTTTGAAAATCGATTTTGAGATAAAATATTAATTCCCGCTCTAATCAGTTGTAAAGCAAATATAATTACCAATAAAACAACAGAAGTTGCCATATAAAATTTGCCATAATGAGGTGGCGACAACGCAAATGCAATCACCAATGGCATGAAAAGTAGTGAGGCATTGAAATAAGTCAAATATAAAATAGAAATGTATTCATTTATTGGCTTCTGCACGTTAAAGAAGTAACCAAGTAAACGAAGTACCACAATTTTGAGCACATATAAAGCAATGATCCCAATAGATATGGTTACAAAAACTTGAAAACCATCTTTGGCAAAATTTACGTCTTCGTGTTTTGCTGCTAAATAAAAAAATAAACCTATAGTAAATCCAAAATGGACAAACAAGAGAAAAAAGGGCCACGAAGTAAATAAATTTTCTTCCCTATTAATGTTACTCAATACCCGATTACTAAAAAAGGATTGTACAATTGCCGTTAACTGCTTATCAAAAATAGTTTTTAAAAAGGCAAAGAAAACAAGCAAGAAAGCGATGGTGGCAATAATCCAACCTTCACCACGAGAAATTAAATTTCCCTGCTGGTATTTAATAACGTGTTCTGCATGTCGATAGTTACGAAGTGATTCTTGAAGGTAAAGAAAAGGTTGCCAGAAATTTTTTTTTAAACTGTCGCTGTATAAAGCAATTTGTATCGAATCGCGTGCACGTAGCAAAACGGGAGCCACAGTATCTCTTTTACTAATAATCGATTGAGTTCTTGCACTATCTAAACTATCTATTGTTCTAGCTCGAAGTACAACTGAATCGACCTGTTGAGGGGCAAAGCCCACAATACCTAAAAAAAGAAGTAGAATCAGTATCCGGTACATTTGGCAAAAATAGTGCTTTATTCTTGTTTTATTAGATTTGCCGATATTTATGCTACTTGTTTCTTGAATTTGGCAATAATAACCCCAGTTAGAAAGATAACCAAGGTACCAATAACAATTACCATATTCGCATGTAATGGATTTCTCAGAAAGGCATATTCTTCAGGTATCAAATAAGAAACGGTCATCCATACAATCACCAAAATACCCGTAATTGTTGCTGCAAAAGCTTCCATATTTCCCGATTTTTTACTCAGAATCCCCAAAAGGAAAAGACCAAGCATTCCGCCTGCAAAAATGCCCGAAAGCTGCCACCAAATATCCAGAATACTTTTCACTCCAATCATTGCAATTCCGGTAGCCATACCTGCAAAACCAAACACAATTGTAGCTATATAAAGAAGCTTCATGTTTTGTTTTTCACTGAGACTGGGCTTGAAATAGCGCTTGTAAATATCTTCCACAAAAACAGTAGCCGATGCATTCATTCCAGAACTAATGGTACTCATTGCAGCTGATAAAATTGCCGAAACAATTAAACCAACAAGACCTGTAGGAATCATCGTTACCATAAAATGAGGCATCACTTTATCTCCATAATCAGAAGGATTAAGTGTGGCCGCAAGATTAGAAATTTCTGTTGCCGAAGCCCCCTTAACAAGGCGTTCTGCAGCCGCAGCCAGCTTTACAGGTTCTATCATTGCTGGATTAACTTGATAATACGCGTATAAGCAGGTTCCTATAATGAAAAACAATAAAGATGCTGGCACGTAGATCCACACGCAAAGCCATATCGATTTAGAAGCTTCTTTAGCTGATGAGGCCGTATGGTAACGTTGTACGTAGTTTTGATCCATACCAAAATTGTTCAAATTGATAAAGAAGCCATACAATAATACCACCCAAAACGTGGCTGTTGTAAAATCAAGATTTAAGCTACCCAAAGAAAATTTGTGGTCTCGAGTACCAATGTCGATAATCTTACTTATACCTCCGGGCATATTGGAAACCACCAAATAGACAATTAAAACGGCCCCTAATGTTTTCAATACCCCTTGCACCACTTCCGTCCAGATCACTGCTTCTATTCCACCCATTACAGTATATAGAATAATGCATATTCCGGTAATTAACATAATTAACTGCATATCGAAGCCTGTTAGGGCTTGCAGGGTAAGCGATATCCCAAAAAAAATGGAGCCCATTCGTGCTAACTGAGTTAATAAAAAACAAACAACCGCATAGGTTCTAGCCCAGGGGCCGAAGCGTTTTTCGAGGTTGGTATAGGCAGAAACCTCCCCTGTAGCACGGTAAAATGGCACAAAATATTTAGCGGCCACCCATGCTGCTAAAGGCATGGAAATACTGAAAACAAATGCATTCCAATTGCTGCCAAATGCTTTGCCTGGCACACCTAAAAAAGTATTGCTACTTAAAAAAGTAGCGTATATAGAAAGACCAATTGCCCAACCTGGAATTTTGCCCGAGGCTTTGGTAAATTGTTCAGCGCTCTTGTTTTTTCTTGAAAAAAAAACACCAACCAGTACCATTGCAACAAGGTATAGTGCTATGATAGCAAGATCTAATATGGGCAAGTTGTTCATCATAGATTTTAATTGGTCATATATACTACCGTATTTCTTGCGCTAACCGTACAATAGCTTTTATGAGCTGATAATTGTTACTTTTGTTACCTGTAAAACGAGACGAGTAATAACTAAGTAACAGAAATAGCATAAACCATCGAAAATACAAAAAATTAAGAGAGAAACTAGCATGGCCGGCATCTATATCCATATCCCTTTCTGCAAAAAAGCATGTACCTATTGCGATTTTCATTTCAGTACATCTTTAAAATATGCAGATGAAATGGTAGATGCCATTTGTACTGAAATCCGTTTAAAAAAAAATCGTCTGCAAAATGAAAGTATAGGAAGCATCTATTTTGGTGGAGGCACTCCCTCTGTGCTATCAACACAGGCATTCGAGAAAATATTCGACACGTTAAATGCATGTTTTTCCATATCGGCCGATGCCGAAATTACGATGGAGGCTAATCCCGACGACCTCGATCATCAAAAAATAAATGCATTGAGGCAGCTTCCTGTAAACCGTTTCAGCATAGGCGTCCAATCCTTTTTTGAGGAGGATTTAATTTGGATGAATAGGGCGCACACGGCTATTGAAGCCGAAACCTGTATTAAAAGGAGTCAAGATGCAGGCTTCGAAAATCTGAGTATCGATTTAATTTATGGTTACCCTTTATTAACAGATCAGAAATGGTTGCACAATATTGCTGCGGTAATCGATTTAAAAACGCCACATATCTCTGCCTATTCGCTAACGGTTGAACCGAGAACCGCTTTGGCAAACGCTATTGAAAAGGGAAAACAGCTGGGGCTAGATGATGAGCAAAGCGCTTCCCAATTTATACTTCTTAATGAGCACATTACTGGTTCAGGATTTGAGCAATATGAAATTTCGAATTATAGTCTTCCAGGACGTTACGCTGTACACAATACCAATTATTGGAGAGGTGTGCCTTATTTAGGTATCGGTCCATCGGCGCATGGTTTCGATGGCACTACACGTTATTTAAATGTTGCGAATAATTCTAAATATTTAGCCTCATTAATTAAAAATCAACTTCCAGAAACCATAGAAGAACTATCGAAAATTAATCGATTTAACGAGTATATTATGACGGCCTTACGTACCCAATGGGGAGTAAACCTGAATAAAATTGAAATCGACTTTGGAAAAACGTATGCGGAACAAGCTCGATCACAGGCATCGAAATTTATAGCTGACGAGAAATTAATGCTCAACAAAGATATCATCACCCTTACGAAAAAGGGCAAATTATTTGCCGACGGAATTGCAGCCGAGTTTTTTGCTGAGGAAGATTCATCCACTACAGGCTATAGTTGAAGCTGGGATTTTCGCAGTTATTGTTTTTATTAGCCTGTTAAATTTATCCATAATTGGGTATTCTTTTCGATTATGTTCATTTTTAATGTGTATGGACATTTAGACTATGAGTTGTTTTCCGTAAAATTTCGTAAAAGCAAAGTTGGCGGAGGATAAATACTGGAATGGCGCAATGAATAAATTTAAAAAATATTTACGCTCCTAAAATCCGACCTCATTTATTCTCCGTATCTGCTTTCATATTAATCAAAAAGCAATATGAAAAAAATATTTTACTCAGCAATTGTCGTAGTAGCTATGGCATTTGCTAACAATGCTCAGGCACAAAAAAATCCGATGGTTGGTGGCGCTGCGATGTATGCGAACAAAGATATCGTAGACAATGCGGTTAACTCTAAAGACCACACTACTTTAGTTGCAGCAGTTAAAGCGGCAGGATTAGTTGAAACCTTAAAAAGCGCAGGTCCATTTACCGTATTTGCACCAACAAATGCTGCATTCGACAAATTACCTGCAGGTACAGTAGGCACTTTGGTTAAGCCTGAGAACAAAAAAACATTAACTACCATTTTAACTTATCATGTAGTTGCTGGTAAAATGGGAAGTAAAGAAATTGCAGCAGCAATAAAAGCTGGTGGTGGTAAAGCAGAGTTAACAACCGTACAAGGCGGGAAATTATGGGCTTGGATGGAAGGCAAAAAACTAATGCTTAAAGACGAAAAAGGGGGCACAGCAATGGTAACTATCAAAGATGTTTTTCAAAGCAATGGAGTAATTCACGTTATTGATACTGTTTTAATGCCAAAATAGCATTAAGCGTGTTCTTATCTACCAAATTAAAGCGTTCTCGATATCGGGAGCGCTTTTTTTTATCTTGTTAACATCGAATTATCATAGCCTTAACATTTATGAGATTAATCATATTTTTTTTAAATATTAATTTACACTTTTGTATTGGACAATTAATTAAACCAATTATTTTCCAAGATTTACTTGATTACACATTATGAGTTTTATTTTAAAACCTGTTGATACTGTTGAGACTATTAGTCCAGAAGATTTTAAAAAAAATTACCTGGACCCTAGAAAACCCTTAATTATTAAAGGCTTAACAAAAGATTGGCCCGCTCGAGAAAAGTGGACAACAGCTTATTTAAAAGAAATTGGTGGCGATATTGAGGTAAATTTAGTTGATAATTCGAAGGCCGACCCAAACAAACCTATTAATGCTTCTATAGCAAGCATGAAATTTGGGGATTACTTAGATTTGATAAAGCGAGAGCCTACTGAATTACGCATTTTCTTTTTCAATTTATTTAAGCATGTTCCAAGTTTAATTAATGACATCAAGATCCCAAAAGATTTGATGGGAGGATTTATCGAAAGCATGCCTGCCATGTTCTTTGGTGGATCTAATTCGGTAACTTTTTTACATTACGATATCGATTTACCTCATCTTTTCCATACTCATTTTGGCGGCAGAAAACATATTATCTTGTTCGATAACAAGTGGAAAGAGCGTTTATATTGTTTACCAAATGCTACGTATGCCTTAGAAGATTATGATGTTGCCAATCCAGATTTCGAAAAATTTCCAGCATTAAAGGGCGTAGAAGGTTATGAAGTGTTCTTAGAGCATGGGGATACGTTGTTTATGCCTACAGGAATGTGGCACTGGATGAAATATGTTGATGGATCTTTCTCCTTAAGTTTAAGAGCCTGGGATAAATCGCTCACTAGAAAAGCTGCGAGCGTTTTCAATTTGGCGGTTAAAGGTGGCTTAGATAGCGTGTTAAAAATGGCGCTTAAAAAGCCTTATGCAGAATGGAGAGAGCGAAGAGCAGTAGTAATTGCCGAAAGGGCGATGCGGAATGGGAGTCCGAAGTAGGATATTCTAGTTTTTTCACTTATCTTTCAGTTTAATACTTATAGCCGTTGCATGACGCTACGACCATAATAATTACTTCAAAAGAATAGTTTGAAAAATCTCTCAAAAAAAAACGATCAAATTAAAACTGGTCTCTACGCTGCAGTAGTTGTTTTTTTGGCTTATACCATGATTTTCGGATTTCGAAAATCGTTTACTGTTGCCACTTTTGACGGCATTACCATAGCAGGCTACAGCTACAAAACCCTATTGGTGATTTGCCAGATGTTGGGCTACCTTTTGGCCAAATTTTATGGCATTAAATACATTTCTGAATTAAAACGAACGGGTAGAGGCAAAATCATTTTAGTACTAACCGGCTTGGCTTGGCTTTGCTGGTTATTTTTTGCCCTCACTCCAGTCCCTTATAATATTGCTTTTCTTTTCTTAAACGGTTTTCCATTGGGAATGTTATGGGGTGTAGTGTTCTCCTATGTAGAAGGACGCAGAAGTACCGATTTTATTGGTGCAACCTTAGCTGTAAGTTTTATTTTTGCATCTGGTTTTGTGAAATCGGTTGGCGCCTGGTTAATGGTTAATTTTGGCGTTTCAGAGTTTTGGGTGCCATTTTATACTGGATTAGTGTTTGCACTACCGTTGTTGTTTTTTGTATTTTTAATGGAGAAAATTCCTCAGCCCACTGCCAATGATATTGCTTATAGGGCAGAGCGAATAGCAATGTCTCTTGCCGATAGAAAAAACTTTATTAAAGAATTTTTAGGGGGATTAATTGCCTGCGTACTTATTTATTGTTTCGCTACCATATTTAGAGATATCCGCGATAATTTCGGGGCAGAGATGTGGAAAGAAATGGGATTTTTTAATCAACCTACCCTATTCTCCAAAACAGAAACACCTATAACGTTAATTGTGCTTCTACTAATTGGAAGCATGGTATTAATTAGAGATAATTTCACTGCACTTAAAACTGCCCATTATTTTATTTTAGCAGGATTTTTACTGGCTGGAACGTGCACGGTTTTATTTTGGATGCATTCTATCTCGCCACTTTTGTGGATGACTTTGGTTGGGCTGGGCCTGTATATGGTGTATATTCCCTTTAATGCAGTATTTTTTGATCGTTTAATCTCTACATTTAAGTATGCGAGTAATGTGGGCTTTTTGATTTATATCGCCGACTCATTTGGTTACGTAGGGAGCATTGGTGTGCTTTTGAGCAAGGAAATCTTCAAAATCCAATTGAATTGGGTTACGTTCTTTTCGAATAGTGTAGTGGTTCTTTCGGTAATGGGAAGTTTGATTACGTTGTACTCATTATACTATTTTAGTAAGAAATACAAGCAGCTAAAATTATCGTCCAAATAGGCGCCAAATATGACATCCGGCTTAAAATACTAACGCACTAAACTTTTACCTTCGGTATTCCGTTTATACCCAATATGAGAGGTTTTCAATTTTCAAAATTCTTGGCCAATACTCGCCCAAAAGGGGGGTTCGATGAGATGCTCAAACTCTTTACCGAACTGCTAAATTACACAGCGGGTGATGCAGGAGAAACCTTAGCGTGGATGAATGAATTGGATAAACAATATAAGTTTACCAATAATGATTATGCCATGGGCGATTTTATTGATGACCTAAAGGAAAAAGGTTACCTCAAAGAAGAAAATGGAGAGGTTAAAATCACCGCAAAGACTGAACAAACCATTCGAAAGTCTGCCTTAGAAGAAATTTTCGGGAAACTTAAAAAAGCAGGAAAAGGAAACCATAATAGCAATATTTCGGGTATTGGAGAAGAGAAAAACGCCGATAGAAGAGAATATGCATTCGGAGATAGTTTAGATCAGATTGATATGACTGCCTCAATTCAGAATGCGCAAATTAATCATGGTATTGGCGATTTTACACTTACAGATAGGGACTTAGAAGTTGAAGAAAAAGATTACAAAACACTCACTTCAACCGTGTTAATGATCGATATCTCCCACTCCATGATTTTATACGGAGAAGATCGAATTACTCCAGCAAAGAAGACAGCGATGGCCCTGGCCGAGCTCATTAAAACCAAATATCCAAAAGACACACTCGATATTGTTGTGTTTGGGAACGATGCTTGGCCCATCACTATCAAAGATCTGCCTTATTTACAAGTTGGTCCTTATCACACCAACACCTTAGCTGGGTTGGAGCTGGCTACCGATTTATTACGTCGTAGAAAAACACATAATAAACAAATTTTTATGATTACCGATGGAAAACCCACTTGTTTGAAAGAAAATGGAAAGTATTATAAAAATAGTATGGGATTAGACCGAAAAGTTATTGGCAAAACCCTAAATATGGCTGCCCAGTGCAAACGATTAAATATTCCAATTACTACTTTTATGATTGCGCAAGATCCGTATCTTCAGCAATTTGTAAGGCAGTTTACCCAAGTTAACGGAGGAAGAGCATTTTACAGCTCTTTATCTGGCTTAGGGGAATATATTTTTGAAGATTATATTAAGAATAGAAGAAAAACTTTTAGATAAAAGGGTTGAAAAGTTGGAAGGTTTAAAGGTTGGAAGGTTGCAATTAGCCACCCAGAACTTTAAAACATTAAAACTTTAAAACATTTCAACAATAAAATAATGATAGAAATAAAAACACTAGGCCAACTAAAAGCCACAAATTATACCTCACAAAGCGTTAAAGACGAACTGAGAAAAAATCTCATTAACCAGTTGCAAAACAAAGAAGCTGGTTTTGAAGGTATTCTTGGTTACGACGAAACGGTAATTCCAGAACTTCACACGTCAATTTTATCACGTCATAATGTGTTGCTATTGGGCTTACGCGGTCAAGCCAAAACACGTATTGCCCGTTTAATGGTCAATTTATTGGACGAGTATATCCCATACGTTGCTGGGAGCGAGATATTCGACGACCCGTTGAACCCTATTTCGTGGTTCGCCAAAAATGAAATTGCACAAAAAGGCGATGATACCCCCATCTTATGGCAGCACCGCAGCGAACGGTATACCGAGAAGTTGGCAACTCCTGATGTTACCGTAGCAGATCTAATTGGCGATGTAGATCCAATTAAAGCGGCTACGTTAAAATTAACTTATAATGATGAGCGAGTAATCCATTTCGGACTTATTCCAAGGGCACACCGAAGCATTTTTGTAATTAACGAACTGCCAGATTTGCAGGCAAGAATACAGGTTGCTTTATTTAACATGCTTCAAGAAAAAGATATACAGATTAGAGGTTTTAAGCTACGTTTGCCATTGGATATTCAGTTTGTATTTACAGCCAATCCGGAAGATTATACTAATCGTGGCAGCATTGTAACCCCATTGAAAGATAGAATCGAAAGTCAAATTTTAACTCATTATCCAAAAACGGTAGAAATAGCTAAAAAAATTACGTTCCAAGAAGCGAAACTTACTCAAGAGCAACGCACCTTAATTGAAGTAGATGGTCTGGTTAAAGACTTAGTTGAGCAAGTAGCATTTGAAGCACGAAAAAGTGAGTTCATTGATCAAAAATCGGGAGTTTCGGCACGTTTAACCATTTCTGCCTACGAAAATTTAATTAGCACAGCAGAGCGAAGAATGTTGATTAATAACGAAGCGTTTACCTTTGTTCGCCTATCAGATTTAAGTGGAATTATTCCGGCAGTTACCGGGAAGATAGAATTGGTGTATGAAGGCGAATTGGAAGGCCCTGCAAAGGTGGCGCACACCTTAATTGGTAAATCCATCAAACATTTGTTTGCCAGATATTTTCCGGATCCAGAAAAAGCAAAGAAAAGCAAAAATGCAAATCCATATACCAAAATAACCGATTGGTTTACGGAGGGGAACACGATTTCGATTGGCGATGAGTTAGTTCTAGCAAATTATAAGAAAGCGCTAATGGAGGTTGACGGATTATACGAGCTAGTTAAAAAATTCCATCCAAAGTTAAGCGAAAACCAGACCTTACTATTAATGGAATTTGTATTGCATGGCTTGGCAGAATTTTCTCAATTGAGCAAAGACTACCTAAACAGTGGTTTTGGATTTTCTGATATGTTCGATAGCCTTTTCAATGTAGATTTGGCTGATGATGAGGATGAAGATTTTAGATAAATTATGCGTACTCCTGTTATCTTGTTATTTATAAGCGTTCTTTTATTAGCCTTTGATTATTATTGTTATTCGGCTATTTTATCCGTTTTTAAAAAGTGGAAGCCCACTACTAAAAAGTTTTTTACGACAGCGTATTGGAGTTATACAATCTTATTAATTATAGGTGTTTTTTGTGCAATATATTTTCAAAAGGTATTATTTCTATCCCTTAAATCAATTATTCTTGTCGCTTTCTTCTTAACGGTAATCTGCAAGCTATGTATGTTGCCGTTTTTGTTAGTCGATGATTTAAGGAGGCTAGTGATCAAGTTGGTTAGCATAACAAGAAAACCAACCACCCAAAAAACCAAAAAACCAACTACCGAATCAATCACACGTTCTGAGTTTTTAACCAAAGCGGGTTTAATTGCAGCAGCAGTTCCTCTAAGTTCATTAAGTTGGGGAATTATTTCGGGTGCTTACGATTATCATGTAAAAAGAGTAAAGCTCATCCTTCCCAATTTACCAAAAGCTTTCGACGGGATTAAATTGGGGCAAATCTCAGACATTCATTCGGGAAGTTTCTACAATAAGACTGCCGTAAAAGGCGGTGTAGATATGTTGATGGCCGAGAAACCAGATTTTATTTTTTTTACGGGCGATTTAGTAAATAACTTAACGAACGAAGTTAGAGATTATCAAGATATTTTCACAAAAGTTACAGCGCCATTAGGTGTGTATTCGACATTAGGCAATCACGATTATGGCGATTACTATTTCGGTAGAGAGAGTTCGCCTGCAAAAGTAAAAAATCTCCAGGATATGATTACCACACATAAACTGATGGGGTATGATTTGTTGATGAATGAAAGCCGAAGATTAAAGGTTAACGGAGAAGAGATTGGGATTTTAGGCATTGAAAATTGGGGAACAGGACGGTTTCCGAAGTATGGGAAAATGGAACTTGCGGTAAAAAACACAGACGATTTACCGGTTAAATTATTACTCTCTCACGATCCATCTCATTGGAGAGGAGAAGTGCTAGAAAAATACAGTGATATCGATGCCATGTTTAGCGGGCACACCCATGGCATGCAATTTGGGGTGCGTTTAAAAGAATTTCAGTGGAGCCCTGTTCAATATATTTACAAAGAATGGGCAGGATTGTATCGTGAAAAGCAACAACAATTGTATGTAAATGTTGGATATGGATTTTTAGGCTATCCTGGTCGTGTAGGAATCCTGCCAGAAATAACGATATTTGAGTTGAGGAGGAGTTAATACAACACTCAAAATTAGTTATGATAAAAAAGGCATTTTTTTCTAGTTTAGATTTTCTGCTTTTTAGCAATTTATTTATTGCCTTTTGTGCTGTTGCTCAAGGTATGGTTACCTATTATTTACTCAAACTCCCTCCTGAGAAACCAGTTCTCGCGTTTTTATTTTTCTCAACATTAATGGTTTACAACTTAAGCATGCTCTTATCCAAACCAGAGCAGCCGCATAAATCACCATTTAAAAGGGTAAGGTGGATTTTCTCACATCACCGCTTAATTATATCGATAACGTTAATTGCTGGGCTCTGCATTGTCCCAATTGCTTTACTTTATCTCAGTTACCAATCTAAATTGTTGATGAGCTTTGTGGGTATACTCGCTCTTGCCTACAATTTTCCCTTTTTAAAAATTGATCAGAAAAACATCGGACTAAGAAATATTCCTGGAATAAAGTTATTCCTAATCGCCTTTGTATGGTCGGCAAGTTGTGTTTTATTACCAATTGTTGAGGTAGGGAAATATGGTATTTCAGTGTCACTGGGAGAAACATTGCTTCTTGTCGGGAAACGATTTCTATTTATTTGCGCCATCACTATTCCTTTTGATATAAGAGATTTATTTCAGGATAAGCTTTATGAGTTAAAAACTGTTCCAGTAATGCTGGGCGAGAAAAAGGCCTGGATATTTTGTCAAGCACTGCTAGGAGCTTATCTCGTACTGCTAATTTTGTTTACGAAAACAATCAATGCAGATGTAATTGGTATAGCTTTAACCATTTTTATCACAGGTTGGCTCATCTTCAAATCTAACCTTAAAAAGAATGAATATTATTATTTCTTCTTTTTAGATGGCACAATGCTATTGCAGTTTTTAATAGTATTGGGGCTTAGTTATTTTAAACATTAAGAAATCAAGGAATATTAAGGCTAAATTTTCTTAATCCCTTAATGTTTAGCAGTAAGCGTGAAGGTTTTTTCCATCTTACATCCAACCTATCCCGCATTAAACCGATACCCTATGCCTCTAACCGTTTGCAATAACTGCGGATTATCTGGGTTCAATTCAATTTTTTTACGTAAGCGTACAATGTGCATATCTAATGTTCTCGTATTTACATCAGAATTATATCCCCAAACCACCAGCATCAATTCATCTCGATTGATTACTTTATTTGGATTACGCAAAAAGTATAACAATATGCGGTTCTCTAAAATGGTTAATTCGATTTTTTTACCTTCGCGAAACAGGGTGTGGATATTGGGATGATGCTCCATATTCCCGAAGCGATGGATTTCAGATCGATCGTTATTCAATAAAAATTTAACTTTACTATCTAGCATTGCCACTAAAACATCCATATTAAAGGGTTTAGTAACATAATCAGAAGCGCCAAAATTATAAGCATCAATTTTATCTACATCTTGTGCCTTTGCGGTCATCATAATCACTAAACCTTCATAGCCAGCCTTTCTAACTTCTTCGCATACTTCTGCACCCTCTTTACCCGGCAACATCCAATCTAGCAGTACAATATCCGGCTTTTCGGTCATGATGCTTTCTACCGCAGATAAACCATCGCTGTTTTCTAGCACTTGATACCCTTCTGCTTGTAAACGATGTACGACTAAAAAACGAAGATTTTCATCGTCTTCTACGATTAATATTTTAATTCCTTTAGACATGTTACTTTATTTATGTTATAACGTTTTAATGTTGTAACGTTTTAATGTTCTTGAGCGTTGAGATAAAACAACTTTCCAACATTTCAACATTTCAACTTTCTAACCACTTAATTCCCTATGTAAGGTAGCACAATTTTAAACTCTGTTCCTTTATCGACCACACTCTTTACCGAAATTTCGCCGTTCATAAAGTTAACCAGTTCTTTACAAAAAGCCAAACCTAAGCCCACACTTCCATTCTGATTATAACGGTTCTGTATGCGATAAAACTTTTTAAAGATATTATTTATTTCTGATGATGGAATACCTATTCCTTCATCTTTAAACCTGAATACAATTTTATCTTTAATTAGCCGCGCGGTAATGTGCAACTTCTTATGTTCTTTATTCGAATATTTATAGGCATTTTCTGCCAAGTTATCGAATAAACTACCTAACAAAACCGGATCCGTAATAAATGTAGTAAAACCCGAAATCTCGTACGTGAATTCAAAATCAGGGTGCTTTAACTTATGTACATCGATTGTGCTTTCAATAAAATCTTCTATATTTATTTGATCGCGGTTTAAGGTGATCGCTTTATTTTCAATTTGTGTAAAAGCTAGCAGCTTGTTCATTAAACCGTTTAGTTTATCTGCCTCCTCATCTAGGATCTTTCCGTATAGTTTCTGTTCTCTTTCGGTTATATTTGCAGCGCTCTTAATATTATTTCCTGCAATTTTAATTACGCTAACAGGTGTTTTAAATTCATGCGTAAGGTTAGTTACAAAATCATATTGTAGTTTAAACATTTTATGGTTAATATTTAAGTTTCGGTAAATGAGGAAAGCTACTAATACTAAGACCCCATAAAATAGAAATAACAAAGAGGCAATGGGTAAGAAATAGCTAAAAATCTCCTTTTTCACGAATGATTTTGAGGAGATAAAATAGAGCTTGTAATCTGAAAATGCCCCACCTAAGGTAATTTCTCCTGTTATATCTGAGGATGTATCTAAGGGATCGTAATTTATCGACTCAATTCTTACATTCTGATATAGCAATGGTCGAGTATTTTTTATTTTAATCTTACTAGGATCCAGTTTAAACGAAAGCATATCTTGCTGATAAACAGGCTGCAAATTTAGCTTGTTCATCATCATCCGCTTATAAACCTTTAAAATTTCGAAGCTTGGAATATTAAAATAGTCGATTCCATTCGATTGAATATTCATGAAGTTGCCAGAAAGTTCTTCCTGACTAGGGACTTTTGTTGTATCTAGCACTTTAACAAAAGTTCCCAATTTAACGGAGGCTTCATTAAAATCTTCTAAATTGGCGTGGTTTCTCACTTCGTTTTCTCCATAAAGCTTAATAGAATCTTTGGGAATGTGCTTTCCAAATTGATAAACATTCTTAACTGAAATCGAGAGATCTCCATAATCCACCCTATTTTCGTCATACTTAACATTTTTAACTTCAGCGTCATAAAATATGACCTTAGTTACGAATGGATATTGTGTTAGGATCGTATCCACAAATTTGGTAGCCAGCGCCGAATCTAAATAGCCATTATAAAAAGAGATTTCAGGTAATTTGTTGAAGAAGAAATCATTATAAGGCTTCATGCTTTCTTCGAGCACATTGGCTTTGGCCGATACAAAATCGTTTTCTATATTCTTCCTGCTAAAATTAAATGCTAAAAAAAGGGAAAGAATAAATACAAGTGAAATTAAGACAATAAAAGTTACTATCAACGAAAAATTCTTGCGGTAACCACTATCCTTTTCTGAAACCATGCTAACTGGTTATTTCTTTTTCAAATTGCTTTCTAAGAATTGTTCTAAAGCAGTATATACCTTTTGTCTAGCTTCCTCACGCCCCATTGAGAATGGAGCTTCTTCCTTTTCAAAATAGGTAACAGGGATATTCCGCTTTTTAAGTTCCTTCACTAAACGGATTGCATCGCTTGGATTAATTCTAGGATCTTTAACATTCTGTGTAATAAAGATAGGGATATTAATTTTATCGGCATGGAAAACGGGTGAGACTTGTCGCATAAAATCCACATCGGTTTCTGGATTACCTACAATATCATAAACCATCTGCAAGTTCGACTTTAAAAAAGGCGGAATAGAGATCAGGTAATTGAATAAATTAAGAACACTCGAATTCGAAGCAACACATTTATACAAATTCGGACTTTTAATCGCACTATTTAAGGCGATAAATCCTCCAAAACCACTGCCATAAATTGCAATTTTTTGCGGGTTGGCAATTTTCTCTTTAATTAACCATTGCACCCCATCATCAATATCATCTTGTATTTTTCCGCCCCATTGCTTAAATCCAGCCACATAAAAACTCTTTCCATAGCCTGATGAGCCTCTGTAGTTCACCTGAAATACAGCATATCCTCTATTGGCTAAAAATTGAACTTCAGCATTAAAACCCCAATTATTTCGTTGTCCTGGCCCATTATGAGGCACCACCACAACAGGTAAATTTTTCCCGCTCGAGTTTAACGGTAAGGTGAGGTAACCATTTATTTCCAGGCCATCGCGAGAAGTATATTTTACAGGTTTCATCTGGCACATCTCCAATTCATTAATGGAAGAATTAATGTCGCTTAATTTTTTTAAGGTGCCCCTGCTGGCATTATATAAATAATAAGAGCCTGGATTACGGTCCGTAAACGTTCTAACAATAAATACGTTTTCGCTTTTATCTTGGTCTATGATGCGCGATTCGGTATTCGGTAATAATTTATCCAACTTATGATAAAAGTTTTTAGCACTTGGATTTAGATAATATTTTTCCTTTTTCCAATTTTCGTACACTACGTACTCCATTTTACCCTTATTCTTAGAGTACTGGGCATCAACTACATTTAAAGTGTCGTTTGCAAACAGAACACTTCTTTCTTTTCCGGTTAAGCAGTTGAGCTCTACTAATGCCGATTTATCCCTATCTACATCAGAAATTGCATAAATAATATTGGGTTCATTTTCCGAAAAGGCAATCGGCATAATGGTGGTTCTAAAATTAATGGTAATAACAGGTTTAAATGTTTGTGCCTCATTTTCTCGAACTAGCAACGTCTGATTTACACCATCATTAGACACTGCCATTCTCAATTTACCCCTACTATCCGTCATCCAGCTTGTTATGTTGCCTGGATTTTGAGCCACCATGTCCATTTTTCCGTTGCGTACGTTTAATCGGTAAACATCAGATACAGTAGAGTCTCTTTTATTCGAAAGTACCAATAAATATTTATCATCAATGAGCTGGTCTTCTAGAATACGGATCCGTGTTTTTTCGTTTACGCTTAATTGACGTTCGTTCTTACCTTGTTTATTGATGATGAAAAGGTCTGACTGATGACGTACACCTTCCTTCTCCTTATAATAAATGAGTTCGTTATTACTTACCCATGAGTAAAAGCTAATATTTTTTTCTATCAACTTGGTGAGTTGAGTAGATTTACCAGTTTCCAGATCTTCAACAAAGAGATTTTGTTTTTTGTCTTGTAACTTCAGATAAGAAAGGCTTTTGCCATCGGGCGAAATAC
Source organism: Pedobacter anseongensis (assembly GCF_037482965.1). Lineage (NCBI taxonomy): Bacteria > Pseudomonadati > Bacteroidota > Sphingobacteriia > Sphingobacteriales > Sphingobacteriaceae > Pedobacter > Pedobacter anseongensis. Next base: position 665,661 of record NZ_JBBHKB010000002.1, read on the forward strand.
GATAGGTAGCTTTGTCCTGCGATTTGAAAAAATTATTCACAGGAATTACATCTACTTTGCTTTCTTGCTTACAAGCAAACAGTAGTGCAATGAGTATCAGCCAACTATATTTCTTTGCAATTGCCATATTTCATTCTTGAGGTAAAAATACATACCACGGGATTGAAATGCCGTTTAACATTAACATTGTTACGTATTAAACATCAGCATTTGGTACTCAATGTAGCAAGATTGCGCTGCATTTATAGAAAATATACAGTAACAATTAGAATACGCTGATACAATTTTCAACAATTTAATTTCCTTTTTATCGGTGATGAAGCGATCATGATTTTGTATTATTTATCGATGAGCTTTGGGAAAATCAGGATGGTTGCCTATTTTAGCATTTGTAATAGTCTGTCTTGTTTTAATCACCCGATATGTCAATAAAGAAATTTAGCTTAATTGTTTTTTTATGCTTTTCGTTCTTTTTGCTAAGAGCTCAAGACCAGATTGATGAAGAATTGGCTTATCAATATTATCAACAAGGCGAATACGACAAAGCAGCAGTTTTATTAGAAAAGCTCTTTAATCAGACCAAAAACGATAATTATTTTGAGCTCTATTTTACTTCCCTTATAAAAATTAAGAAGTATGCGGAAGCAGAGACCATGACTAAAAAATTAGCTAAGCAATTCCCCCTCAAAACGCAATATCCAATTGCTTTGGGTAGGATATACTTAGAAAATGGCCGAACTGAAGAAGCAAATAAGCTATTTTTAGATGTAATTGATCGAGTACAAAAAGACGAATTTAGCATTCGAGAATTAGCTCAGCATTTTTATCGGTTTGAAGCGTATGATATGGCAATTAATACGTTTTTAAAAGGCAGAAAGCTATTGGGTGATGACCAGGCCTTTATTTTTGAGCTAATTAGTATCTATCGTTTTAAGAAAAATAAGACAAAGCTAATTGATGAATATATCAGTGTGCTTTCGTCGAACCCCCAAATACTCCCCCAAGCACAAAATGCCTTTGCATCTACATTTGAAGGCAATTCAGATTATCAAGTATTACAAGCTGCATTATTAAAAAAACTGCAAAAAGAGCCAGATGTTGAAGTGTACAATCAACTATTAATATGGCAATTTTTGCAACAGCAACAATATGAAATCGCTTTAAGGCAATTGATTGCACAAGATAAGCGAACAAAAGATGATGGAGCCTCGCTTTATAATACAGCTAATACATTCGTGTTCAATAAAGCCTATCCAACTGCAATTAAAGCCTTTGAGTACATAATTACTAAAGGCAAAGAGAATCCATATTATTTAGGAGCACGAATTCAATTGGTAAACACAAAATTTGAGTTGGCAATTACAGGAAAATATGAGAATCAAGAGCTTAATTTATTAGCCGATCAGTATAGGAGCATTTTAGATGAGTATGGAAAAAACTCACAAACGATGTTTGCTCTCCAGCGATGGGCATATTTACAAGCATATTACTTAAACGATCTAAAAAAGGCGGAAGCAGCCTTAGAAGAATGCCTTACCATCCCCGGAATAGCACCCATGGATCTAGGTAGAATTAAGTTAGAACTTGCCGATACCTATATTTTAACCCAACAGCCTTGGGAGGCCGCTTTAATTTATGAGCAAGTTGCAAAGCAGTTCGAAAATCAACCTATAGGTAACGATGCGAAATTTCGTTCAACTAAGCTTTCTTTTTACCAGGGTGATTTTAAGTACGCAAAATCTCAGGCAGATGTTTTAAAAGCTTCGACCTCTCAATTGATTGCAAATGATGCACTAAACTTAAGTTTATTGATTTCAGACAATTTGCTAAGCAAAAATGATAGCCTAGCACTAATTATGTATGCGCAATCAGAGATGATTCAATTTAGGAATAAGCCAGCATTAGCATTAGCTAAACTCGATAGTATTGGCATTTTGTACCCAATGAATAGCCTAACAGATGATATTTTAATGGCTAAAGCTAAGATTTTCCTAAAAACAAGTGAAGTAAATAAGGGAATCGACATGCTAAACGAAATTATCAAATCATATCCAGAGAGTATTTGGACAGATGATGCATTATTTATGTTGGCCGATTTGTATGAAAAGAAGTTGGATAGCGTAGACCAGGCAAAAGCACTGTATCAGAAATTGATGAACGAGTACCCAGGAAGCATCTTTAATGCCGAGGCCCGTAAACGATTTAGAAATTTAAGGGGCGACAATTTAGGCACATAGCTTAAATTTTTTATCTTTACCGCATGTTATTATACAACGTAACCTTGATTATTGAGGAATCGGCTGCTGAAGAATGGCTACAGTGGATGAAAGAAGTTCATATCCCAGAGGTAATGGCAACTGATAGATTTGTTTCTAATCGATTATTAAAAGTATTAGACTCGCCCAACGAAGGAGTAACCTATTGCGCGCAATACGTTGCAGAAAACGAGGCAAATTATCAAGATTACCAAACCAATTTCGCTCCTGCTTTACAAGCTAAGCTGCTAACAAAGTTCGAGAATCGCTTCGTTGCTTTTCGGAGCCTGATGGAGTTTGTTGGGTAATACTGGCTAATTTATTTCTTAATTAAGTCATAAAGCTCATCTAATTTCGGAGAAAGTACAATTTCTATCCTGCGATTTTTGCTTCTACCTTCGGCATTAGCATTTGAGCCAAGCGGTTGGAATTCCCCTTTACCAGTTGCGGTCATCCTTACACTTTCTACCTTTTGCTCTTCGGTTAAAAAGCGTACTACAGAAGTTGAGCGAAGCACGCTCAGGTCCCAATTATCTTTTATCTGACCTAGATTCGTTATTTTTTGAGAATCCGTGTGTCCTTCTACTGCAATATTAATTTCAGGTTGCTGTTTTAAAACAGTTGCTAACGAAGTAAGTGCCTGCTTCCCTTTCTCATCAATAATTATACTTCCTGATGGGAATAATAATTTATCCGTTAATGAAACGTAAACCTTACCATTTTTTATCTCTACGGTTAACCCATTTTTGGTAAATCCGAGTAAGGCTTCTTGAAGTTTAGCTTTTAGCTGATTCGTAGCTTCATCACGTTTACGCAAAATCTCTTCCACTTCTTTTAAACGTTGCTCACGCTTTTTTAAATCTTCAGATAGTTTATTCAAGTTCCCTGAAAGTTTATTGATCTCAGAAGAACTGTTGCTACGTAACTTAGAATAATTTGCATCCATTTCAGCATATTGGGCTCTTAAATCGGCCAGTTGCCCATTTAAACCCACTGTATCTTTTCTTAATCTTGCAATCAATTGCTCCAAACCTTCCCCCTTTAACTGCGATTCGTTCCAGCCAGTAGCTAATGAATCTTGTTTAGCCAGCAAAGCTTTATACTTTTTTGGTGATAAGATTACGCACGAAGTGATTGTTGAGGTAAAAAGGAAGAATGATAGGGCTAAGAAAGTATTTTTCATTTGGGTTAGTTTTTTATTGATTCGTTTCTTGGTCGTTTCCCTTCATTCGATGGTTATTTGCGCCATGCTATAGCCATCGGATGAAGGTACTGTAATGGTTAATTGAAAACTGTTAACTGGCAGTTGCTTTTCTCAAAAATAGCACGAAAGGTTGAATAATTTCGAAAGCAGTTTTCAACTTATTAACGATAGTTGGCTTAAAAAATTCTGCATCTCCAATTTTATAAATGGCAATAAAGCTCTTTAACTTAAGTATCTCTATTTGTGGATGATCAATTTCATAGCCCTTTGGTGCTTTTTTAAGTTTATCTTCCTGGCTTAAAGTATACGTTTTCTTAAAATCATCAGCAGCGATAACACTTAAAAATTCTGATGCATTATAATCAATTTCCTCTCTAATCATTTTTAAAATCTGCGGTTCAGGCTGCCAAAATCCCACGCCAAAAAAACAATTACCGGGCTGTAAGTGAAGATAGTAACTTGGTGTATTTGGCCCATAACCTTTTACATCAAACGCAATACCATAATTCTTTTTATAAGGATCTTTATTTTTACTAAATCGGACATCACGATAAATGCGCATCAATGCCTTTTTAGGCTCTGTATCTGCCGAGTACTGCGGATCAATGGCCGAAAATTCTTTAATTAGTATGGCAATCATCACTAATAAATCGGCCTTTGCCTCTTCGTAGAGATGCTTATTTTCAGCAAACCATTCGCGGTTATTATTTTCGCTTAAAAGCTCGAGAAAATGTAAGGTCTTCTTCTTTAACATTTTTCAATGGTTAAATTATTTCATTATCAAAATAGTATGCCAATTGTGCGCACAGCTGCAACACACAACCCGCAGCCTCCAACAATTAAGGTTTATCATACATTGCGTTATATTTAATTTTGGGCGATAACCAATGTAATAAAATTATGCGTGAATATCGATAATTGAATGGGGATAATAGCAAAGAACCTAGAAAAATTACGCCTACATATAGCCAAATTGCGCCAAAATCTAATCGACCTCCAGAAACAAAATAGGTAGCAAAACCCATAGCAATCATCTCGGCCATATTCATAGCGTAACTTACATACATGGCAGCATAGAAGTACCCAGGTTCAATTTCGAAGCGTTGGTTACAATGGCTACAACAGTAATTGGTTCGCTGAATGTTAAAGCCATATAAACTACCGGAAAAAATATCTCCTCTTCGGCAGCTGGGGCATTTTCCGTGAATAAGTGCGTACCATTTTGAAGTATTCTTCATCCCGCGCAACTCTTGTTATGAACTTATGGATTCTGCGGTAATTTTCTTACGGTAATTTCGATACCATAAGATCCCTACACCGGCAATGAGAATATAAGGAAATATTAAAAGATAGATAACGCCTTGATTTATGCCCTTTGATTGCGTATTACCATTTTTGCTCCCTTGCTCGGCATTAATGGTGCACATAGAACATTGCGCTTGTGCCTTAGGCACGGTTGCAAAGATTGAAGCTAGTAAAAATAGAATAAAAACGATCTTTTTAAACATAGCTCAAATATACGGATAAATCATAAAGTGCATTTAAAAATTTTGTCATAAAAAAATGCCCCCGATTTGGTCGGAGGCATTAAACATAAACTAGGTATTATAGAGCGCCGTAAATAAACGAACCTAGATTTCCAGTCCGGTATAGCCCTCCCAAATTGGGCACAGCTGGATTACTACTCGAAACCCAATCTATTTTAAATGGACCAGTAAGCATATAATCTGCCAATGGCTTAATTTGTACAGCCCTCGTTGGCCAGTTAACGTTAGGCACAGGATTATTATCAAGTGTTATTACATCTCCGACCTTTGTATAATTATAAGTAGCAGAGGCTACAAATGCAGATGTACCGGACAAATAATTTACTTCTACAGTAAACACGCTATTACTTGTAAGGATAAAATTTGTAGAGGTAACAGACCTGCCAGTACCAATAAATAGGGCAAGCATTTGATTATAAACAGCTGTAAACTCTGAGGTTACCCCAGCAGCTAAACCTGTAGATGGTATAGATATTCTTCTATAAGGGAAAGTTGTAGGGAAGCCAAATAATGAAGCTAAAGGCGTTAAAGGCGAGGGGTTAGACTTAATAATATATTCAGTCCCTTTATCATCATAGAATGCAAGCGTAGTAGCGTCTTTAAAAAGAATTCTCACTAATCTAACTCCATTAATAAGAATTCCATTACCTAATAGCTCTGCTCCATTTAAGTTAAATGCATACTTTCCAGTCCCAGATAAAACTTTACCATCTGATGCAAGGCCAGACAAATCTATCCTTTTTCCTAAGGTTAAATTATTGGTGGTATTAATAGATACGCCAATTTTAGCAAGCTGAGCCCCGGTACCCAGTTCAATATAAGGGTTTTTAATCCCAGACATAGAGGTTGAAAACTTATCAATCGCCGTTTTATATTCCCCAGCTAAATAACTGGCTTTCTGTGCTGCTGTAGCTTTTACCAGTTTAAAAGGTTGCCTGTATTTCTTCCCTATAAAAATGATGCTATCTCCAGCTATCCTATCGAAAGTAAACTCGATGTCACTACTATAACCAATCTTAGACGCTCCTCCCAAAGTGCCATTCGGATCGTCGAGCATGGAAATATAGTTATAGGTATCGAAAACAAGTTCAGTGCCCAAATCTTGCTTAATTCGATAATACGAAGCTCCTGATGTTGATGAACTTGTGGCGGTCATGTCTCCGTACATAACCACATTATTTGAATTATCAAAACTCATGTAAAAGCCATAGCCTCCACCCGCTTGTGTAGGTAAAGTTGCGATCCAGCCATTTGTTGCACCCGTTAAGGTGGAAGACACTAAACTGATTTGTTCTGCCGCACGTTCTTGGGGCAGCTTATCAAATTTAGCAACATATGATGTCTTTTTGCAGCTTATCAGTATCGATAGCACTGCAACACATAAAAATAATCTTTTCATAATTTTAATAAGCAAGAGGGCCATAAAAATAGTTAGTAGGTGAGCCTTTTATACTAAATCCACCTATCTTCATATAATCTTCAACACTTGCATTTACAGGAAGCCAATCGGCAACCAACGTGTTGTTAGTTAAGTAATCTAAGAATGGTTGGATGGATGCTTTTGTAAATGCAGCATTTCCTACCCAAGGCGCAGTTGTCCCGGCAGCTGTTCCAGTAGTAAATGTTACTTCACCCGCATTCACATTAATGGCTGTATTTAGGGCATAAAACGATTGGTAGGTTGTTGTTCCGCCAGTAAAATTAGCCTCAACATACATTGTGGTCGGCGAAGTAAAATTTAGCTTAAGAAAATTAAGATTATACCCCTGAGCAGCAATGGCCGATTTTACCCCATTATAAAGCAATGCAAATTCTGCTGATCCACCATATTTAATATAAGTATCAGAAGTTGTACTTACCGTCATCGATGCAAATGTTGGAATCAAGTTCGTTGTCGAAGCTGGGTAACGTCTTTTATTTAACCAATATGCAAATTTTGTTTGATCGCGATTAATACTCTTCATGTAAAGTTGCACCTCTTTTTGCAAAGCTTTAAAATTAATACCTAAGTTGGTAAAGTAATTGATTACATTATTTTGTTTTTGAATCAATCTACTCTTACCTTCAGCCGATGCGCCATTGGCCCAATCATCATACCATACCTGACCATTGATTAATGACCAACTAACAGTTTCTGCATAGTCCTCCGTATGTACTCCGCTTGCATAGCTCGTTACAAAACCGTACTTACGTGCAGTATCGGTCGGTGTTAAATCATACGGTTGCTTATACAAACCTCTCGAAATGGTTTCAAATTCAGGTGGTATAGGAATAATCTGATTTAAGATGTGTGTTTGCTCGTGGTGCATAATTCGCTGCCTGTCCCAAGCATAGAATTGACCTGCTGGTAAGGGTTGGTATTCGTTAACCCCATACAAGGTTATTCTTCTCCCTCCAGCTGCGGTACCTGCAACCCCTGGATCGGAGGTATTTGCATACGAATATGACCCAAACAACACCCATTCTTTAGGTATGTATTTTTTGGCAAACGCTTCTCCAGCAACTTTTACATAGGGATTAATGAAACCATCCAATACAATCTGCATCGTTGGCTGGATATTCTCCAATTTACTAGGTACAACATTCGCAGTATTGCCATGATAATAGCGGTTATATCTGTAAATCACATCAATATTAAATGGATTTAGGAAATTAGTTGCTATCCATTTGTCTAAAGGAGAATTCGCATTAGGGTTATCGGGATTAAAGCCACTATAATCTACATTTAATTTTTCTACTTTACGGCATGCAGAGGCGGTAATTATTAATAAAATTACGCCTGTTATTTTAAGTATTTTCTTCATTTTCATCTTATCTAGGATTCAATTCTACACCCGACAATTTAACTTCAACTGGTAGTTGGAATAGTCTACGCGGATTATCTGGTTTTAATTCGGTAAATGTTTCTAAACCATTTGCATCGTAATTATTGTGCTTTACCGTCATTTTTTTTCGCATCAAATCAAACCAACGAATTCCTTCAGATAAGAACTGCGATTTTTTTGCATCTAATATGGCTGTAATTAAAGCCTCTTTGGGATCGGTTATTGTCGGATAAAATGTATTAATTTTAGCTTGTGTTATCGCATCATTGTTAGGATTAAACCCACTTATTCTGACACTATAAAAATCAGTTAAATCCTTTAATGCGAGGTTAGTCTGACCTAACTCTGCATATGCCTCAGCCCTGTTCATTAATGCCTCATCAACTGTTAGTGCTGCAAAAGTTAAATAAGGGAAACCAGTGCTTGGGGTAGTGTAAAAAAAGTTCTCCTTATACTTATAAGTCGTATAATTCGGCACCCCAAAAGATAAGATTTTATTATCCAACGTTTTTCCGGTAACGTTAAATGGAGCTTGGAACATCTTAACCAAATTAACTCCATAACCATGGCGAGGCGAAGTGGTGCGCTGATAGGTAGAATATGCATTAATTACAAGGAGGTTATATTTTTGGCCACTACCCATAAAATTTGTACGGTGTTCTTCACTTGTCCAAAGTTTAATTGTGGTAGAAATTGGCCGCATGTTATTTACGAAATCATTTCCACTTACCGTTAAGGTGGCGTTATCAATCACTTTTTGCCATTCACCTAGCGACAAATATAAACGAGCGCCAAAAGCTCTTGCCGCTGCAGGTGTAAAGTGATATTTCGGCACGTCGTATGCAGAGGCTGATAGTAATTTAACACCTTCTTCATAGTCCTTTTTTATACTTTCATAAGTAGAAGCAACTGTACCTCTTGTGTACTGCTGTATTACTTTGGTTTCTGGCTTAGTTACATAAGGAATACCTGGCGCTGTATTTGCTCCGCCTATAGCATAAGAAGTGGCAAATAAGTTCACTAACATATAGTGTGCATATGCGCGACATACTAACGCTTCGCCTTTATAAGGCAATGCATCTGAACCAAGATTTTCTGTTTCAATGGCCTCTAAGGCTTGATTCGCAGCAGCGATAGCCTCATAGCATGCATTCCAATAAGCAGTTGGGGAATTGGTGCCATCGCCTATTACGTCTTGCCACGCATACGGTAAATCAAAAACATCGGATGTTGTTCCAACACCAACTCCTTTATCTTCTGTATTATCTGAAGCTGCCTCAGTAAACGTTAGGTAATCTCTCGAAGGATACGCAGTGGCCACAAGTTGTGATAATTTTTCTACGGTGTTAATTTCGGCTCTATTATCTGGAGCTTGGTCGAGGTATTTTTTACAGGAAGGCGTAACAAACAATAATGCCATTCCAAGTATTAAACATACTATTCTATTCATTTTCATAATTTCTTTCAATTAAAATCCAACTTTTAATGATAAGGTATATTGTCTTGATACAGGAAGGGCTACCCCACCAGTTGCATAAAACTCAGGGTCTTGTCCGTTCAAACGTTTATCAGAATATAATAACAAAAGGTTATTACCTACTAATGAAACCGAGGCACCAGTCATCTTTAATTTGGTGTAAATGCTTTTAGGAATGTTGTAAGACAGTGATATTTGTCTTAATTTAATATAATCTCCTTTGGCTACGCGTTCGGTTGAGAAATTATAAAGGTTATAAGGGTATCTAATATCCACAACAGCTCCATTTGCATCAACGATTTTGGAAGCCGATAATTGATCTAAAATAGCAGGAACTGAAGTGAACTTTTCATCACCTGGCATAACCCATCTATTTAAAATATCTCTACTCATTGAAGATAAATCATTAAAACTACTTTGTGAGCTAGGATTTAATCTGATCACGTTACCTGCTGAAAATCCCAATAATGCCGATAATGATAGGTTTTTATAGCTAAACTGGTTATAAAAACCACCTGCAAAAGTTGCATCTAATGGGCCTTCATACTTTAAATTTAAGAGCTCATCACTCTGTAAGTATACATAACTGGTTGGTCTGCCATCCGTACCAATAAATGTTGGATAGCCATAGTTATGATCTAAACCAGCAAATTGAACAGAGAACAAGCTTCGCTGGGGATAATCTTCTACTGGTGATCCATTAGCAGAAACCGATCTAAAGATATTTGGATTGATTTCTAGATTAGTTACTTTATTTTTATTAAAGCCAAAATTAAAATTGGTGGTCCATTTAAAATCAGAATGGTCAATTGCTTTACCCATAATGGCAAACTCTATTCCTTTACCAGACATTCCCCCATAATTTGCTATTTTAGTATACTCACCCCCAATGCCCGAGGTTTGAATAGAACCAATTAAATCAAAAATATTTCTTTTGTAAACATCTACAGTTAGGTTTAATCTACTTTTAAGTAAAGCCACGTCTAATCCAATATTTAAATCTTTAGTCTTTTCCCAAGTTAACTCCGAATTTTCTAAATTAGAGATATAGATAAGTGCCTCTTGATCGTTTAAATTTGGTCTTCTCGAAATTTGGTTATAAAATACTGCAGAAGAATTTGTTGCATTGCCAATGCTCGCTACCAATCCATACGATGCTCTTAACTTAGCACCATACAGGATGTCGCTTTTTGGCCAAAAATCTTCATCGCTAATGTTCCAACTTCCTGCCACATTCCATGTTGGCAACCATCTAGCGTTTGCATTTTTTCCTAACTTATTCGACCCATCGTATCGACCAGAAAGTTTTAAGGTATACTTTTCCTTGTAGGTATAGGATGCATTTGCAAAAAATGCGGTATACCGTTCGAAATTATTACCCATACTAAAATAAGCTTTCCCTTCTTCGGCCGACTCTTTGAAATATTTGTAATATGGCGTTACTAAACCACCATTATCGAATTGATAACCTACGCCATCGAACGATTCTTTTTGGCGGTCGATGTAACGAACCTCCATTGAACCAAATGCTGAAATGTTATGGTCAGAATTAAATGTTTTGCTAAAATTTAAGTTTTGTCTAAAGTAATAAGATTTCAAATTATCATTAGATACTTTATAGAAACCGCCAGAAGGTAAAACACTAATGGGTAAACTTCCTGGCAAATCAGGGTCAGTATAAAGATTTCCATTTGCCTGAGATGAAGTTGCATCATCAACAGTTCTAAAAGAAGTAGCCATATTCGAGCTTTCTAAAATAGAGATTTGCGTTTCTGTCTTCACAAAACGATAGGCCCCATCTACTGAATACGATAAACTTGGAAGTATTTTATAGGTTAGATTTCCCTGAACTTTAAAATCAAGCATTCCCAAATTTAGATAGTTCGTATTTAACTCATTAAGAATGTTAAATGGCGCACTGTTTTGTCTGAAATACTCTAACTTTCCATTTTCATCGTAAGGAGTAATCATGCGACTGGTATTAAGCGCATAGGAATACGGATTGATGTCGAAATTTCTAAAGTAATTTCCGTATACAACATCTTGTTGTAGCGAAGTAGCACCTGGTGTTTTCTGATTTCGTATCGATCCCGAACTTAAGAGTTCTGCACTAAGCTTATCACTTACGTTAAAATTTGCACGATAATTTCCGGTAAAACGTTCAACACTATTACCAATGGTTACTCCATTATCTTTCGTAAACGATGTTGATGCATAACTCTTAAATTTATCAGTACCCGAGTTTATACTTAATGAATGTTCTTGTTGCAAGGAATTCTTAAATAACACATCAAACCAATCGGTATTAGCATTTGCATATCGAGTTAAAAAGGCAATTTTACTTGCATTATCATTCTTAAGTAGAAAATTACCATTTGCATCTACCTCGTATAATTTGTTATACATTTTGTAGAATGGCCCACCACTTGTACCTCTCGAAGCGGTTGGAACTTGATAATAACCTTTATTCTGCATCTCGATTAAGACGGCCATTTGATCGGCAGAGTTCATCACATCGAAATCGGCATATGTTGGTTTGTTAGATGTAGTAAAGTTTGTCCTATAGCTAATTGCAGGTTTACCTTGCGTTTGTCTACCCTTTTTTGTAGTTACTACAATTACACCGTTCATCGCCCGAGCACCGTACATTCCCGTTGCTGCAGCATCTTTTAGAATGTTAAAGCTTTCAATATCATCAGGATTTAAACCTGCCACAGAAGAACCAATTAATGTATTCGCATCACCTGTGGTAAGAGCTTCATTTGATATGTTTACAACATCTTCTAAAATGATACCATCTACAACCCATAGTGGCTTATTGTCACCTGAAAATGAGGTTGCCCCACGAACGCGAATTTTTGGTGCGGCACCAAATGTACCCGAAACATTCTGAATAGTAACCCCAGCAACCTGACCTTCTAACATCCGGCTCACATCGGTAACACCTGCTCTTTCAGCATCCGAAGCTTTAACCAAGGTTGATGCACCTGTAAATGTTTTCTTTTCTAGGGTTTGATAACCTGTTGATACAATATTTACTTCCTTAAGCAGTTCAGAATCCTCTTCCAAGTCTACATTAATCAGTGTTTTACTACCTACTGTAATTTCAACAGTTTTAAAGCCTAAATATCTAAACACCAAAACACTAGATGCATCTTTTGCCGAAATTTGGTATTCACCTTTCTCATTTGTAGAGGCAACAACATTCGTCCCCTTTACAAATACGCTAACGCCCGGAATTGCTTTTCCTTCTTTTTTATCTTTAACAACACCTTTAATGGTAATGTCTTTTTTGATTGTTTTTATAACCGTTTCTTGCGCTTTTAAGATCACCTGGTTTCCAACTTGGCGGTAATCTATGTTCTTTTGCTTTAACGTCTCTAATGATTCTTGAATAGTTCCCAATTTCTCAGGAACATCGAGCACCATGGCTTTACTAATTTCGTCTGCATCATAAACGAAACTAACCTTGTATGCCCTTTCAATTTTTTTAAGGTAATTTTCTAATCTTTCTGGCTTCCCTTTGCCTTGCTGTGAATCAGCATTAGCCACGAAGGTCCAAAAGATTGCACCAACGAGCAGTACCTTCCGGCAACAACTCATTACAGTTTTTCTTTTGTAGAAGTTTTTCTCCATAATAGTTTTTAGTTGATTTGTTTAGGTGTTATTAGGTTGATTTGATTGTGTTCTTTTTTGATTTTAATATTATAGGTCTCATTTAAGATAACCAACACGTCGTTCAGGCTCTGGTCTTTAAAATTTGCATTTAATTTTTTTGCCGTACGCCGATCGTTTTGAAGCTTAATTACTACGCCATAGTAATTGGTTAATTGCTTACATACTTCTTCTAGCGGAGTATCTACGAATACCAAAGATTTTGTTAACCAAGCATCTTGATTTACTGAACTTTGAGATAAAAACTCTTTCTTTTTAATATCATATGCTAAGCCTTGTCCAGCGGTTAATATTGAAGTTGCACCCTCTTTATATGGTGAAAACAACACTCTTCCTGTTTTAACGCCCAATACGATACTTGAATCGGTTAGTCTGATGTTAAATGAGGTACCCAATACGGTTACATCCGATTTATCCATGGTTACCTTAAAAGGATGATGTATATTTTTAGCAACCTTAAAAAAAGCTTGTCCTTTGGTTAAAATCACTTCACGAGTTTCGCGTTTAAATTCAGCCGGATACTTTAACTCACTATTTTGTGCTAAAATTACAACAGAGCCATCCGCTAGTTTTACCGAGTCGATTTGGTTACTTGAAGTAGTTTTTACTAGATAATTAGGTGTATTACTGTCGATATAGAACCAATAACCCAGGGCTAGTATTAGTAAAGACGCAGCTACGCCACTAAACCATACCTTTGCAAATGATTTTTTTGGAATAATTTGATGCAAATTCTTTGCGAACCGCTTTGTAGAATCGGCTGCATTTATTTCTTCAAGTTTTGCAGCTTCGGCAGCGTATTTCCAGATCTTTTCAATTTCTAGAAAATAAGCTTCATTTTCTTTAGATGCCGAACGAAACGAGGAAATTTCTACTTGTAGCGATGGGCTAGTGGGATTGTTTAAATATCTCGTAATCAGATCAAGAGATTGGTCGTGCTGAGGCATATAATTGGAGTAGGTTATATGCTATGACAAACGGAAACAAAAAAACCCCTAGTTTGTTTTTAAAAAATTAACTAAAACAAAAAAAGGTTGAAAATTATCTTAATTCTATCCGATTTATATGGTGATTTCTTCTCCAATAATGATTTTCGCAACACTTTTAATGCTAGAGCAATGTGATTTTCTACTGTGCGTTCTGAAATAGCTAACATACTCGCTATCTCTTTATACTTTAAGCGTTCGAAACGATTAAGCTTAAAGATTTTTTGGCACTGGGGAGGTAACTTATCAATCTCAGCGTGTAATAATACAATAAGATCATTTTCTTCGTCTAAATCAATTAAATATTCTTCTGTAAATTCGGCAGCTATTTTTTGATGATGCTGTGCAATATTTTTTTGCCGATTAACATGGTTGATGGATGCGTTAATAACTGATTTATAGAGATAGGACTTTATAGATTTAACTTCTACTAAATTTTCGGGAGCTTCCCAGATTTTTAAAAATACATTTTGCACAATTTCTTCTGCAATGAAGGCATCTTTTATATGTTTACTGCTTGCCAATAATAAACGCTGAAAAAATAAAGTATAAAATTTCGTGAAGGCAGTTATTTCACCCTCATGGATTATCGTCACCAAATCATTGCCTGTCTCTATCTCCACTTTTAGCAATTGTGTGTTCTTTGTTACATTCGAAGATAGAGATTCTGCAGTATAATTCCAGTGGCTTTATGCAGAATAATAAGGGGAAATCATCAGATATACAATTACACCCGTTACCGCTACATACAACCATAGGGGAAAAGTTATTCTGGCAATCTTTTTATGTTTATCAAAACGTTCTGCTAAAGCCCTTACATAGGTTACCAATACGAATGGAATAATAATTACCGATAAACTTATATGTGTAATTAAAATAAAATAATAAACATATCGAACACTACCTTCTCCTCCAAAGGGGGTCGAGTTAGCGGTCATATGATAGGCCACATACATGCCTAAAAATAGAACGGAAAGCAAAATGGCAAATTTCATCAAATTTTCATGAAGCTTTCTTTTTGCATTTTTTATGGCCCAAACCGCTATTAATAAAACTACAGCGGTTAATCCATTAATGGTAGCATAAATTGGAGGTAAAAAAGACAAGGGTTTTATGGTTGGATCCCATTTCCTTAAATTAACTCCAAAGAGCAACGCAACCACTAACGGAATAGCGATTGATAAAACGACGATCCACTTATTATATTTTTTTTCTACTGATGATTCCATTGTGGTTTTTTGGCTTGTTTGTGACTGATTTTTTGGGGGCTTTATCTTTCCGTCTTCCCGACTTTCGGGCTACTATCTACCTACCGTCCTTCATATTCCTCAGCTCTTCTGCTATAAGCACTTTAATCTCATCATCCAATTTTGAAAGAGCTTCGTTATTTGTTGCTTCATAATAACCTCGAATGCGGTGTTGGGTGTCGATAAGAACGAACATATTACTAAATGTAAACTTTGTTTCGCCGTTTTTAGTGCTTTTAATAGCATCCAAAAAAAGTCCGTCATGTATAAATTGATAAATTTCCGTGCTATCACCAGTTAGCAAATCCCATTTTTTTGTATTGGCTGAAATCTGATTGGCATACGTGTGCAAAAGATTGGGTTGGTCTACTATTGGGTCGATACTAACGCTCATAAAGTGAAGCATTGTATTTTTACTATACATTTTCGTAAAGCCTTCCATTGCCTTATTGGCAAAATCGACTCCAAACCCGCGATTACTAGCATGAAATAGATTCAATAGAAAAATCTTTCCTTTATGATTTTCCCAACTTACTGTATCGCCATACTGATTAATCAGTTTAAAATCGGCAATTTCGTGATATATGGTATCTGGAATCTTCTCTCCCCTTACCGAATGAAAAGTTTTAGCAACTTGCTTAGGGCCATAAATAGCGAGTGGCTTGTATCTATTTTTTCCTTTTTCTTGAAGTAAATAATATAAAAATCCTGGTACCGCTAAAATGGTTACCAGGATTAATATCTTTTTAATTCGATTAGAATTCATTAATGTTGAAACATGTGATCGTGTATATAGTTTCCTTCTACAAGCATTAAAACAATGAAATAGATAATGAATACGAACGAAACTGTTAAGGCAAGTTGTAGTCCAAGTTTTTCAAATTTTAAGTGCATAAAGTAGGCTACAATATAAAAGGCCTTTAATAAAGTTAAGCCAATGTAAATGAAATTACCTACATGATGAGACATGTATCCGTTAGGGATAACCCATAAGGCTATAATAAATTCGATAACAGTAATCAATAGTAATACTCCAAATACCGACCAAATTTTCTTTTTTGTCATTCCTTCATGCTCGCCATGTGCATGTTCTTCTGAATGTACGTTGTGCTCTGACATATATATTTATTTATAACGTAAAATTAAACCAAGTAAAAGAAAGTAAATACAAACACCCAAACTAAATCTACAAAGTGCCAATATAAACCAACTTTTTCGATCATAAGATAGTGCCCACGTCTTTCGAAAGTACCGTTGATGGTCATAATTAAAATAATGATATTAATCATCACACCACTGAAAACGTGGAAGCCGTGAAAACCTGTAATCGTAAAGAACAAATTGGCAAATTGTTGGGCTGCAACACTGGATATTGATCCTTTAAAGAAATGCGCCAACTCTTCTGGACCAGGGATTGAACCCCACCAGAAACCCTCATGGTGCAAGTGCGTCCATTCTATGGCTTGACATCCTAAGAACATAAAACCACCTATTATGGTAGCCACCATCCACCAAATCACTTCTTTTTTTGCCTTTCTATGACCTGCCTCTACAGCTAATACCATAGTTACCGAACTCATGATCAATATAAATGTCATTAATCCCACAAACACCAAAGGGTATCCGCTGTCGGCAATACCAGGTATAGACTGAAATACCAAATCGGGCGAAGGCCATGTAAACTTTGTAAACCTTTGTGCTCCATAGTAAATTAACAATGAAGAGAAAGTGAAGGCATCTGATAGTAAGAAAAACCACATCATTATTTTGCCATATTCTACCGACCATGGAGAATGGCCACCAGCCCATGCAGTGGTTTTAACTTGATCTAATTTCGATAATGAATCCATTTAGTAATCGTATAATAGTTTGTTAAAAATTCTAACTGTTCAAAAGTAAAAAAACATACAGATATATCCATAAAATATCTATAAAATGCCAAAAAATTGAAGCAATTTCTTGTTTATAAATTGCTTTCTCTGGTGATAATGCTTTATAAGAACCGATTAAGCTATTCAGAATAAAGCAAAGCCCTGCAAAAATGTGCAATAAATGAAATCCCGATACGATATAAATCATCGAGATCGCTGCATTGTTGTTAATCAACGTAGCTCCTGTATGATACAGAGCAGACCATGCACCAAATTGCATATAGCCAAAAGCAAGCCCTAAAGCCAGTGTAATCCATAAAAATAAGCGTTGAGTACTTATCTTTCCACTTTTTAATGCTCGTGTAGCTAAAAATAGGGTGATACTACTCGCCACTAGAACAATAGTACTATAAATGAACATATCTGGCAATACCAAGCCATGTCCTTTATCTTTAGATGCCTTAAATACGATATAATAGCTTGTCCACCCCCCAAACATAATGGTCGATGAAACCACAAATAACCAAACAATAAATTTTTTTGGCCGTGGATCAAATTGCACATTCTGCGCTGCTGTAAATTCCATTTTATACTATTAAATTAAATAATAAGATGAGTTGTACCAGTGGGATATAAAAAAAGGAACAAAACATCACTTTTCTTGCACTGGACAAATCTAGTTTAACCATTAATTGATAGGCGTAGTAACTAAAAGCGATGCCAGCCACAATAGAAACGCCTGCTATATAAAAGCCTCCAAAACCACGAATAGTTGGTAATAAGCTTACTGGTATTAAAATCAATGTACTTATAAAAGTAATGATGGCACTTGCTCTATCCCTTTTCTTTGTTGGCAATAGTCTAAATCCTGCTTTCTTATAATCATCATCTAATACCCAAGCAATTGACCAAAAGTGGGGAAACTGCCATACAAATTGGATAACGAAAAGTATAATTGCAATTTCATAGTCGATCGGCACGTATCCAACCTCCGATTGGCCGCCTATTGCCGCTACATATCCAATTAACGGTGGCAAAGCCCCTGGAATTGCGCCAACAAATACGGCAATTGGCGATTTACGTTTCAAAGGGGTATAGGCGAATGCATATAATAAGATGGAGAATACAGAAAGGTACCCAGTTTCTGGATTTAACTGCACTAATAATGACGTCCCCGCTATTCCCATTACTAATCCTAAAACTAAACCTTGCCCTGTAGTCATTCTTCCAGCTGGCATTGGTCGGTCTTTTGTTCTCGACATTAATTTATCTAAATCAACCTCAATAATTTCATTAAAACAATTTGCTGCACTTGTAACCAAAAAACCACCTGCGATTAAAATAAGCCAGTTTGTCCAATTAATACCTTCAGCAATACCTCTTTCAATTTGTATTCTCGATCCAATTAAAAAGGTAATGGATGCCGAAAACACCACCAAAAAAGTTAGTCTGAATTTTATTAATTTAGAAAAGTCTGAAAAAAACTGTTTCAATTTAATTGGTTTTAGGTGTATAGGTATCTGTTCTGTATACTAATAGGTAGAGGTAGTATTGGAGACTAAATAGCATCGTTGAAAATAAAATGTGTACGGCCTGTGCATAAGGAGGTAAAGCAAGATAAGCAAGTAAAAATCCACTTGCAATTTGTACGATCAAAATCACAATAATATAATTAGCGGCCATTAAAGGCAGTGCTTTACCACTAAAACGGTCGGTTACCATTTTGTAAACGATAAAGTTACATATCGCCACTAGAATAGCAAAATCTCGGTGATAAGAAAACACGCTTCCCACCTTTGTAATCCATGTATTTCTAGCCGAAAATTGTAACGATTTAGCAATTGAGTCGATGCTTTCACGTACTTCTGTCCCCATTACGATCTGCAAAATGCTCACGATAATGGTAAATGCTAAAAACCCTTTAAGCCAGGCAATACGGTACATAATCACGGTTCTTTGCTTATGCAGTTGCTTAGCATAATTATAAGTATAAATAGAAATCGCTAAGATTACAAGTGCCAAAAGCATATGTACAGTAACCACCCACTGGGTAAGATTTGTTGAGACCACAATAGAACCTAACCAGCCCTGGTACCCCACCACAAAAATATTTATGATGCTTAATACCAAAATTCGTTTCGCCGTCTTGCGATAAATAAATGCATATGCAGCCGTGCTCAACAAAAATAAACCCAATAGAACACCTGCTAACCGATTAACATATTCTGTCCATGTTTTTGCCGCATTAAATTCTTCTGGAATGGTTATGCTTTGATCGCGCCTAATTTTACCTGCGAGTTCCACTTTACCCATACTTTCGAGGTATTTCGCAAACTTTTCATTCTTAGCTAGCCTTTGGGCAACATATTTTGCTTTATAATTTGCGGGCAATTGAGAAACATCGGTTGGAGGAATGTATTGATCAAAGCACTTTGGCCAATCGGGACAACCCATTCCTGAACCGGTACTACGCACTATGCCCCCTGCCAAAATAACCAACAGCGTTACAACAATTGTTATAAAGTTCAGTCTAATAAATCCATTTTCAGATTTAGAAATCATTGGTTGTAGAATAGATTAAAAAAATAAGGTACCTGTTGTAAGTTACGTACTTTCAGCAGATACCTTATTTAATATGCTTAAACTAGATAGCTAGTTTACTCTGCTGTTTGTGAAGGTTTGTTTTTAGCGTCCCAAGCCTTTTGAATTTCTTCAGCTTCTACATTTCCTTCAAAATCATGTGGCATATTAGAGCTCATGGTTTCAGAGAAAGGAGTAGTTTGTTGGATAAAATCGGCATCAGAACCTGGTTTACTATAATCGTAAGGCCAACGATGTACTGTTGGGATTTCTCCCGGCCAGTTACCGTGGATACGGTCTACTGGAGCCGTCCATTCTAACGTATTTGCCTCCCATGGATTTTGTGTAGATTTCTCTCCTTTAAATATAGAGTAAAAGAAGTTAAATAAGAATGCTACTTGAGCTAGTGCGGCTACAATTGCCGACCATGTTACCAAAACGTTTACCGTTAACCATTTTTGCATGAATTCAAACTCAGTGAATGCATAATAACGACGAGGAACACCATCCAATCCTAAAAAGTGTAATGGGAAAAACACAAGATAAGCACAAATAAAGGTAACCCAAAAATGCAAATAACCTAGTCTTCTATCCATTAAACGACCAAATAACCTAGGAAACCAATGGTAAACTCCAGCAAGCATTCCGAAGATCGCTGCAGAGCCCATTACCAAGTGAAAGTGGGCAACCACAAAATAAGTATCGTGTAAGTTAATATCTAAGGCAGCGTTACCTAACCAAATACCAGTTAAACCACCTGAGATAAAGAAAGATACTAAACCAATAGCAAATAACATTGCTGGCGTAAAGCGGATATTACCTCTCCAAAGCGTAGCCAACCAGTTAAAGGTTTTAACAGCAGAAGGAACCGCAATAATTAGTGTAGTAATCATAAATACACCACCTAACCACGGATTCATACCTGTAACAAACATGTGGTGACCCCAAACGATAAATGATAAGAGCGTAATGCCGATTAAAGAGTAAACCATGGCATGGTATCCGAAAATTGGTTTTCTTGAGTTCACCGAAATAATCTCTGAGGAGATACCCATTGCAGGCATAATTACGATATATACCTCTGGGTGACCAAGGAACCAGAACAAGTGTTGCCATAAAATTGGGGATCCACCTTGATTTGGTAAAATATCGGTACCCATTACAATGTCAGACAAGTAGAAGCTCGTACCAAAACTACGGTCGAACACCAATAAAACTACACCTGCAACTAATACAGGAAAAGATAGAATACCTAGAATAGCGGTTAAGAAGAATGCCCAAATAGTTAATGGCATCTTCCACAGATCCATTCCTTTTGTACGCATGTTTATGATGGTTGTTACATAGTTGATACCACCCATTAACGATGAAGCAACGAATAACACCATACTAATTAGCCATAATGTCATTCCCAATTCAGAACCAGGTATTGCTTTTGGAATGGCGGATAAAGGCGGGTAGACCGTCCACCCTGCACTTGCAGGACCTGTTTGAATAAAGAATGAACTCATCATGATTACACAAGCCATGAAGAAGAACCAATACGAAAGCATGTTTAAGAAAGGGGATGCCATATCTCTTGCACCTACTTGCAATGGAATTAACAAATTACTAAATGTACCACTCAAACCTGCAGTTAACACAAAGAATACCATGATGGTACCGTGAATGGTTACGAGCGACAAGTAAAAGTCGGCCTTAATTCTACCACCTTCAGCCCATTTACCTAAGAAAGTCTCAAGGATTGGGAAGGTTTTATCTGGCCATGCCAATTGAATTCTAAATAAAATAGATAAACCCATTGCAATCACTGCCATAATGATACCAGTTATTAAAAACTGTTTGGCAATCATTTTATGGTCCATGCTAAATACATACTTAGACAGGAAAGTTTCATGGTGATGACCATGAGAATGAGCATCGTGGTGGGTATCGTGTACTGATATAGTTGACATAATAAGGGCTCTATATTATTTTTTTAAAGCGATTTGACTTGTTTTTGCAGTATCCTTTGCAGTAGTATCTGCTGCGGCTGGCGCCACTGCTGGCTCAGCTAGTAATGGTAATTTAAAAACTTTTCTTAAATCATTGGTTAGATAAGTAGCTTGTTTAACCACCCATTCTTTATACTCCTGCTCTGAAACCACTCTTACTGCTTTTTGCATATTGTAGTGATTAGTACCACAAATTTTTGCACAAAGTAAGATATATTTGAAATTAGGGTCGTTTGTTTTTGCCTTCATTTCGGCAGTAGTAATGGTCGGTGTAAATTCGAAGTAAGAAGTCATGCCTGGCACGGTATTTAATTGCACTCTAAAATGAGGCATATAGAAACTGTGCAGCACATCTTTACTGGTTAGCGTAAAACGAACGGGTTTATTTACCGGCAATACAATTTCATCGGCCACTTGATCATCCAAGCTATTTTTATCGTTAAAATCGATACCTAATCCATTAAGTCCAGTGATCAATTTATAATTTTTCTTTCCTACAACTCCATCAGCACCTGGATAACGTACATCCCATACAAACTGAGAAGACGTAATTTCAATGCTAATCGGCTTGTTATTTGGGTCTTCCATTTTGTAAAATATAGATCTCCATGTTAAAAACCCATATAATACAAGTATTGTTAAAACGAAAGCCGGAATAACAGTCCAAATTCTTTCTATTGTGTTATTATGAGGATAATAGTATGCTTTTCTATCTTTATTGTGCCTATACATGTACGCGAAAGCGAACAATATAATATGTGTGGAAATAAATACGATAGTGGTAATAATCAACGTTACATTTAGCATTTCGTCAATTCTAACTCCATGCTCAGATGCAGCCTCAGGTAAAATCATTTTTCCATGCACCGTATATTCCCAATACACACCATATAAGCCGACTACAAGGAACAATGCAAATAAAACCGCATTTATTTTATCCCAATTGATTCCTTCGGCTTTACCTTCTGTTGCACGGCTTAGCTCGTAAACTTTTAATGCTTTACCAATAATGGCAACGAACAAACATAGTAGCAAAAACAGCAATACATAAAACACTGTAGTTTTATAAATCGGTGTCATATCTACAGGTTTAGCAGCTGCAGCCGCGGCTCCTTGTGCAAATGCGCTGGTGCTTGTAAACGCAGTAAATAATACTGCTAGAGCCGCCATTGTTTTATTACTTATCAATCTTTTTAAACTCATTTTCTTAAAAGTAGTACAATGTACTTTTATATTAATTTATATGTGTTAAAGCCCCTATCCGTTATAGATGGTGGTTTAAACTTTCTTGTAAAAACGGGTGATTTTTAGCTATTAATGGTTTCTTACTTAAGGTTGTTAACACCGTAAAGGTAAACAAACCGATAAATCCTAAAGCCGTACCTACTTCCAAAATCCCGAAGCCACTTCCGCTTTTTGTACCAAACTCAAATACCCCAGGCATAATCATTTGATAATAATCTACCCAATGGCCGCATAGCACAACAATAGAAACCGTTAATAGTATGTTTTCACTTCTTTTATTATCACGATCCATTAGTAATAATAATGGAGATAAGAAGTTTAGCACTAAATTTAAATAGAACCAGAATTCATATCCATTAAAGCGTTTGTAGAAGTATACGGTTTCTTCAGACATGTTTGCATAGTAAATCAATAAGAATTGAGCAAACCACACATAGGTCCAGAAGATAGAGAAACCGAAAATAAATTGACCTAAGTTATGTAAATGGCTATTGTTTACCCAACTCATGTAACCAGATTTCTTTAATAAGATGATGATGATTGCTATAGTCGCTAAACTGCTTACCCACATGGCAGCAAAGTTATACCAACCAAACATGGTAGAAAACCAATGTGCTTCTAAAGACATAATGGTATCGAATGCAAATATTGGCGTGGTAAAGCCATAAATCACCAAGAATATACATGAATATTTAAAGCTTTTACGGTAAGAATTTAATCCACCTGCTAAATCTTCATTATTCGACCATTTTGCCAATAATACCGCAAAAATACTATACACGCCTAAGAATATAACCTGGCGCGCCATAAAGAAAGGCACGTTTAAAAATGCAGATTTGCCCGCTATTAATTTATCATAATTAGCAGCATTTGGATCAGTGAGACCTTCTTCTGCCCAGTGGTGATATAAATTATGGGTATATAAGCCTAGACCTATAACTACCAATAATATAATTACCGCTAAAGGCAATACTTTTGCCATTGCTTGTGGTACACGAAGTATCGAAGCAGACCAACCTGCTTGTGCAACAAATTGAACAGCTAAAAAGAAAGCGCCCGACATACATACACATGCAAAGTAGTATGCCATAAGTAACAGGTTAGCGAATGTGCGCTCATGAGCATCACTCATAAAACCATAAGCAATAGAAGCCACACCAATAACGATGCCCACTATACTCAGGATTTTAGCTTTCCCTGTAAACTCAAATTGTTCAGTTAAATTATAATGATGAGTTCCCATTTATATCTGCTTTTCTTATTTTTGTTTTTGTAATTGTTGAACATACATCACCACTTTCCATCTTTCTGTTGGGGTAAGTTGCGATGCATGAGATCCCATTGCATTATATCCATACATAAGCGTATGATAAATTCTACCGGTAGATAGCTGGCTCATTAACCCGCCACGAGAAGATTCTTTACCCTCTCCATAAAAAGCTGGGGCGGTAATTCCTTTTTCTAACATCGTTATTGGACCTTTACCATCTCCTTTTGCTCCGTGACATACACCGCAAAACACTTCATAAAAATGTTTACCTTCTAAAAGATTCTTTTCGGTTATTGGAAGTGGATTAACTACACTTGCTTCGGCAGCTGCCAAGCCCTCTTTAGTGTTGGCAAATTCATACCTTACAAAGCCAATTGGATCTGTATTCGCAGGTGGGGTTTGAGCCGTTTGTCCATTTGCAAAATTCTTGTTCGGTTGATCTTGATTGTAAGCAATCGGATCATACATATTTCTTGCATACTCTAAACCTGTACTATTTTTATCTCTACAGGCCGAAAGCATCGCCACAGAAGCAAGCACTATAAATGTGGCGTAAACTATATTCTTCTTATTCATAGCTAACATACTTCCTTTCATTATACTTCACTTCTAAAGCTCCTGCACCTTTTAATAATTCGTCTATTTTAGTGTGCTCTATATTTTGTTTTGCGTCAATCGCAATGATAAAACGATCGTTAGTTGCACGTAAATCCATTACTCTTGGCGCTCTTCCCGGAAACAAGTGGGTTGATGCATAATAAGATCCTACAAGGCCGAAAGCACAGAATAAAATCGTTAACTCAAACGTAATTGGAATAAAGTCTGGCAAAGCAAAGTGAGTTTTACCTCCGATGTTAATTGGCCAATCCACAACGGTAGCTAAATAAACTCCTGTTAGCATGGTCATTGTTCCAGTTATTCCGAAAAAGAAGGCAGCGATATCTAATCTAGATCGTTTCACCCCTAATTTTGCTTCGATGCCGTGAATAGGCATAGGCGTATATACATCATGAATTTTGATGTTATTTTCCTGTAACTTTTCGATGCCGTGCATCATTTCGTCAGGATCGCCAAAACTGCCTAAAATATATTTGATATCACTCATTGTTATATTTTTGCGTATTCTTCTTGTTTAACACTATCAAACTTCTCTAAAGACTCAACGTATTCGTTTACTTGTTCTTTATCAAGGTGGCCTTCTTTAATCAATTCTAATTTAGCTTGCTCACTTGCACTTTTCAATAATAATTTTACCTCAGCGATTGCGATAGACGGCAACACTCTCAAGAACAATAAAAATAAGGTAAAGAATACTCCAATTGAGCCTACAAAAACACTTACATCAACCCATGTTGGATAAAACATAGCCCAACTTGATGGCAAATAATCACGGTGTAATGAGGTTACGATAATTACGAAACGCTCAAACCACATCCCGATATTTACAACGATTGATAAAATCCAAGTGGCTGCAATGCTTGTGCGGATTTTCTTAAACCATAGTAATTGAGGTGAAATCACGTTACACGTCATCATCATCCAATATGCCCACCAATAAGGACCGGTAGAACGGTTGATAAATGCATATTGCTCGTATTCTGAACCCGAGTACCAAGCGATAAAGAATTCGGTTAAGTAAGCTACACCAACAATCGAACCCGTTAAAATGATAATCTTATTCATCGATTCGATGTGGAACATGGTGATATAGTTCTCTAATCCTAATACTTTACGTGCTACCAATAACAACGTTAACACCATCGCAAAACCCGAGAAAATTGCCCCCGCCACAAAGTATGGAGGGAAAATAGTGGTGTGCCATCCCGGAATAACCGATGTTGCAAAGTCCATCGATACAATGGTGTGTACCGAAAGTACTAGTGGGGTTGAAATACCTGCTAAAATTAAAGATACTGCTTCAAAACGTTGCCAAGTTTTAACATTACCCGCCCAACCGAATGAAAGCACAGTATATATTTTTTTACGCATGCCTACTGCACGATCTCTAATTGTAGCGATATCGGGTAATAAACCAGTATACCAAAATAATAAGGATACCGAGAAGTAGGTAGAGATGGCAAACATATCCCATACTAATGGTGAGTTAAAGTTTACCCAAAGTGACCCAAACTGATTTGGCAAAGGTAAAACCCAATAGGCTAACCAAGGCCGACCCATGTGCGATACTACATACGTTGCTGCGCAGATAACGGCAAAGATAGTCATCGCCTCTGCCGAACGGTTAATCGAGTTGCGCCAATTCTGACGGAAGAGTAATAGCACGGCAGAAATAAGTGTTCCGGCGTGACCAATACCTACCCACCACACGAAACCGGTGATGTCCCAAGCCCATCCCACTGTTTTATTTAAACCCCATGATCCGATACCGAACCAAAAAGTATAACTTACAGCAACTACCCAAAGTGTAGCCCCGCAAAGTGAGATAATAAAGCCTATCCACCAAGCTTTGTTAGGCTTGTTTTCTACCGGTAGTAAAATATCTTCCGTAATTTTTGCATACGTGATGTCTTTACCGGTAATTAATGGTTCTCTTAAAATTGATTCGTTATGTCCTGACATAATTTATATTGCTGTAAGTACGACCTATGCGTGGTGTGCTTCTTTAGTTTCTGAATCTATATTTCTAACTTTTGTCATATAACCAATACCTGGTTGTACGTTAATCTCCTCTAAAACATAGTAGATACGTTCGCTCGCTAATGCTTTAGCAACTTCCGAATTCGGGTCGTTTTTATCACCAAAGATAATGGCGTTAGCTGAACAAGCTTGTTGACAAGCCATTTTAATATCTCCATCTTTTAAAGCACGTTTTTCCATTTTAGCCGTTAATTTACCAGCTTGGATACGTTGAATACACATCGAGCATTTTTCCATTACCCCACGAGAACGTGTGGTTACATCTGGATTTAACACCAATTGCGTGAACTCATTGTTCAAATAGTTATCGAAACGTGAATCATTCCAGTAATTAAACCAATTAAAACGACGTACTTTATATGGACAGTTATTTGCGCAATAACGCGTACCTACACAACGGTTATAGGCCATGTGGTTTAAACCGTCAGAAGAGTGTACCGTTGCTAATACTGGACAAACTGTTTCACAAGGCGCGTGATCACAATGTTGACATAGCATCGGCTGATGAACAACAGAAACTTGATCAAGATTTTCCATGTGAGCAATCTCTTTCTCTGTAGTTACTTCATGTCCTGCTTTCTCATCATTAAAGCTATAGTAACGATCAATACGTAACCAGTGCATTTCTCTACGCCTACGTACTTCATCTTTACCTACAACAGGTATGTTATTTTCTACATTACAAGCAACAATACAAGAACCACAACCCGTACAAGCATTCAAATCGATTGCCATTACCCAGTCGTTCCCTAATTTCTCATACTTATCTGTAGTCCACAAATCATATACTTTATGTTTGTGGTGTTTACCAGAACCTGAAGCTGGATCTTTTAAATAATCTTTTAAAGTAGTTTCTCTGATGATATTTCTACCCTCGAAAGAATGGTGAGTTTGTGTTTGCGCCAATTCTTCTCTTCCACCTGTAGCAGACAATTTAGCAGTTGTAGCATATTTAACTGTCCCATTGCTAAAACTAACAAATGGGAAAGCATTTTTACCTACGTTGTCTCCTGCTTTACCTACTTTCGAGCGACCATAACCTAAAGCAACTGATGCAGTACCCATCGCTTGCCCAGGTTGGATTAATAACGGAAGATCTACTGAATGTCCGTTTTCACCTTTAACGGTTAAGATATCAAATTCTTTATAGCCTAATTTCTCAGCTTGTTTAGGAGCAAGGGCGATATAGTTATCCCAAGTTACTTTCGAAACTGGATCTGGCAATTCTTGTAAAAATGCATTATTTGCATGTTTACCATCGCGCATCGGAATGCTTTCATAAACATGTAATTCAATATCTTTTTGTAAAGCTTTACTACTTGCACTTATTGAAGAAGCAACTGCCTCTAAAGACATGTTGAAACCGTAGGCCCCTGAAGTTTTTGCCGCAGTAGTAACTACACCTAATTGCAATAATTCTGTCCATGTTTTACCCACAGCAGGTTGAATTTTGCTTTCATAGTTATTGCGTACATATTGATAATAATCCTGAATAGCTGCATCAGACCAAATTAACAAACTTTGTTCGGCCTGACGAGAGGTAAATACTGGATTAATCGTTGGCTGTATTATTGAATAATAACCTTCGTATGTATTTGCATCACCCCACGATTCTAAATAGTTAGGTGTAATTGCGATAGCATCACAAAGATCAGAGGTTTCATCCACACGATCAGAGAACGATACTTTTAACGCTACTTTGGCTAAAGCCTCTGTAAATGCTTTCGAATTCGTTGCATCATAAGCAGGATTGCTATTTAAGAAAAATACAGCCGCCACTTCGCCTCTGTTCATTTCATTAATCAACTCAGCAAACTCAGCATCGTTGCCTTCATAACGTTTGCAGGCATTATCCAAATCAATTGTAGTACCATAACTGCCAATAGCAGCGTTTATAGCATTTACTAAAATCTGAGTAGATACATCATTAGAGCCTGAAACAACAAGTGCTTTCCCTTTATTCTGAATTAATTCTTTTGCAACTAATTTAAGCGCTTTATCGGCATGTACATTATTTGGCAATGCGCCCCCGCTTAAATTACTTCCTGTAATTGCATTATATAACGTAATTAATGCTGGTCCTTCTTCTGATAATTTAATAGGCACTCGCGTATCTGCGTTCGTACCCGTTAAACTCATTCCTGTTTCGAATTGAAAATGACGAGACATTTTCTTTTTCTCCAAAGATTTGTAATCTCTATTCGAAACATATTGAGCAGTAAATTCTTCTCCACTAATCCAAGTCCCTAAGAAATCGGCAGCAAAACTCACAATTAAATCTGCTTTGTCGAAATTATATTTTGGCAATACGGCTTTACCAAAGCTATTTTCGTTTGCTTTGATAATACCTGTATACGATACGGCATCGTATTGTACATGTTTAGTAGTAGGATATTTTGCAGCAAAATCTGCTACAACGCCCTTTGCAGATGGACTATTTAAACTAGAAGAAACAATTCGAATTTTTTTACCAGAAGCTTGTGCTTTGTTTAATTCTCCTTTTACGAAAGTATCTACCTCACTCCAACTTGCCTCTTTCTTTTTAAGCAAAGGCACTTTTAATTTAGAAACATCGTATAAATCAAGAACAGAAGCCTGTGCTTGTGCATCCGTTCCTCTACTAAATATACCACCGTTAGGATTAACCTCTACTTTAATTGGCCTACCCACTACCGTTTTTACCAATACCGGACTTCCATTAAAGGTTGAAACATAATAGTTGGGTATCCCAGGCACAACCTCTTCAGGCCTGATTAAGTAGGGGATTGATTTGTGTACAGGTGCTTTCTGACAAGCGGCTAAAGTAACGGCACCTAACCCAAAACCTAACGCTTTTAAAAAGTCGCGGCGTGGCGTAACGGTACTTAAACCTGCTTCACTTAAAACATCTTCTATTGGAATGGGCTCTGCAAATTCGCTTTTGTTGTTTTCAACAAAATCGGGAGTGTTTTTATACTCCTCTAAGCCTTTCCAGTATTTTTTATTGCTTTCCATTTAAGCTATATTACTGTTTATCGAACGTTTTTACTAAACTCTTATTAATTAATAATGGCATTTGCCACACTCTAAACCACCCAATAATGCAGGTGTAATTTTTTCACCTTTTTTAATCTTCTCGTGTGCGGCAATCACATTAGTATAAAATGCATCGTCTTTTTTATCAGAGATATCAGCTGCTTTATGACAGTTAATACACCACTTCATCGTTAAAGGAGAAAATTGACGAATTTCTTCCATTGTGTTAACCGGACCGTGACAAGCAAAACATACTGGGTCTGTTGGTTTTAAACCTGCTTCTTTACGGATAGCCGATTCTCCAACCACAACGTGTTGAGAGTGATTGAAATAGGCAAAATCGGGCAAATTATGCACACGAACCCATTCAATTGGTTTTTCTTTAGTTTTATCGTAAATCTGTGTAGCAGGATCGTAACCTAACGCATTGTATATTTTTTGAATTTCTGGTGAAATTGAACCATCCTCTTTTACGGCCTGAACAGCTTTATGACAGTTCATACATACATTTAAGGAAGGGATAGTTGCATTTTTTGATTTAAAAGGACCTGTATGGCAATATTGACATTCGATTTGATTGATACCGGCATGCAATTCGTGAGAGAATTTAATAGGTTGCGTAGGTTGATAACCAGTATGCACACCTGTTTCCCACATGCCCATCCAGCCAAACGAACCTAAAACCACCACTAAGCACAATACAGAGAAGAAAACAAATTTCTTATTTTTAAATAATCTACCAACGCCAACACTAAGTGAAACACTTTCTTCTTCTACAATCTCAATTCCTTGTTTTTGAAGAATTAGGCGCTCTAACATTTTAACCGCTCTGCCTAATACCACCAATACCACGATTGAAAGAATAATAATCGCAATAACCCCAACGATTGACAATGCTGAAGCACCTTCATCAACTGCTGCCGCACCAGCCGCAACTATTGGCTTAGGCTCACCAACTTTAGCATAAGCTATAATGTCTTTAATTTGAGCATCGGTTAACCTTGGAAAGGCTTTCATCTCCGTAGGAGCATACTTCTGGGCTTCGATTGCTTGTTTATTCCCTGAAGCTGCCAAAGCCATGTTGTCTTTAATCCATGGGATCAAAAACGACTCTTCCAATTCATTCATCTTAGGCGTTAAAGCCGGGCCTGTACTATTCGTTGCGAGATTGTGGCAAGAAGCACAATTATCCTTGAATAAAGTCTTACCTGCTACCAAATCTTGCGCTTGCGCTCCTGATAGTATTAAAAAAGAGAAAGCAGCTAAAAGAAAGGCCGACTTCCAAACTCCTTTAAAATTTAATGAGATATTCCTCATAATGAGTATTTTATGCTATTTTTTGAAAT
The DNA here is from genome assembly GCF_037482965.1 of Pedobacter anseongensis. Lineage (NCBI taxonomy): Bacteria > Pseudomonadati > Bacteroidota > Sphingobacteriia > Sphingobacteriales > Sphingobacteriaceae > Pedobacter > Pedobacter anseongensis. The sequence continues at coordinate 696,856 of NZ_JBBHKB010000002.1, forward strand.
ATAATTTAAACCTAACTAAACCCTCGGTTCACACCGCTCAGAAAGATTTGAACAAAAGTAAAATTTATTAAGATACCAATGACATATAAATGACAGAGAAATACAATTTATAATCATTCTAAATTATTGAATTTTCTTGCTTTCTGCTTGTAAAATCGGCAATTTTTACCCTATGGTACTTCATTTAAGCGGATGCTTTCGAAAAAAAATTTGGAAATTAATTTTCATTAGATTTTCGTCACCCGATGAGTATTAGCATCATGCTTATTCTTATCAGACGACGAAATCCTTGATTACTGTTTCAAAATCCATGCAAAAATAAGTGGCGCCACAATCGTTGCATCCGACTCTACAATAAATTTCGGGGTATGAATATCTAATTTTCCCCAAGTAATCTTTTCGTTGGGTACCGCACCCGAATAGGATCCATATGAAGTAGTTGAATCAGAAATCTGACAGAAATAACTCCAAAAAGGAATATTCTCCATTTCCATATCTTGGTAAAGCATAGGCACCACACAGATCGGAAAATCGCCCGCTATACCCCCACCAATCTGGAAGAAACCAATTCCCTTACCTGCAGAATTTGCAATGTACCAATCGGCCAACCAACCCATATATTCTATACCACTTTTCATGGTTGTCGCTTTTAATTCCTTCTTCATTACATACGAAGCAAAAATATTTCCCATTGTAGAGTCTTCCCATCCAGGAACTACAATCGGTAAATTCTTTTCGGCCGCCGCTAGCATCCAAGAATTTTTTGGATCGATTTCGTAATATTGCTCTAAATCGCCACTTAACAACATTTTATACATAAACTCATGTGGAAAATAACGTTCTCCTGCGTTGTCTGCATCCTTCCAAATCTTATGAATATGCTTTTGCAAACGACGAAAAGCTTCTTCTTCAGGAATACATGTATCGGTTACCCGGTTATAGTGGTTTTCCAATAAATCCCATTCGTCTTGTGGACTAAGATCGCGGTAATTAGGAACACGCTTATAGTGCGAATGCGCAACCAAGTTCATAATATCCTCTTCCAAATTGGCACCTGTACACGAAATAATAGCCACTTTATCTTGTCTAATCATTTCGGCCAAAGAAATCCCTAACTCCGCAGTACTCATCGCACCAGCAAGAGTAATCATCATTTTTCCACCCTCATCTAAATGGGTTTCATAGCCTTTAGCTGCATCCATCATTGCCGCAGCATTAAAATGAAGATAGTTAGTCTCCATAAATTTCGATATCGGTCCTCTATTCGTGCTCATCATTATATTTTTTTGTTCGATTGCAAAAGTAAGGGTTTGCTACCACTTTGACAATCTTTAAAGATTGTCAAAGTGATAGGACATTGTCGTATTCGAGACTACGTTTGAATTAATTTCATTAGCTTCGCGTTAAATGAGAAAACTATCCTTCTTAACTCTTCTTATTCTTTTTAGCGCATCTGTATCCGCACAAAAAAAACTAATCGAAAAACTGCTTTCCAACGAAAAAGATACTACACGAAGTGCTAGCTTTATACCTCTACCTGTTTTTGGCTATTCTCAAGAAATAGGCTTCGATTTTGGGTTAGGCGCACTTTATTCATTCTATTTAGACCGAAAAGACACCCTAAACCGTAGTTCCAATTTTTCGGGTACAGTGTCTTATTCTACCAAAAAGACCTATAATTTTTCACTAAAAGGCGATGCATGGACAAAAGGCAATCTCTATCACGTTATTGGCGATGTTAGGTTGAAAAAAATACCTTTCAATTTTTATGGCGTGGGGAATAACACCCGCCAAAAGGATGAAGACCGTTTAGTGCAACAGCAAATTAAATTCGCATTTGATATTGAAAAAACTTTTCTCAAATCGGCCTACACAGGCCTATCGCTAGGTTTCGAAAACTATCAGTTCAGCGATAAAATTAGTGGTGGCATTTATAGTACTTCGTCTTTTTTATATAAAAAAGAAGGCGGAAATGCAGTTTTCTTGGGCATTTCACAAAGTTACGACACTCGAAACTCCAATAATTACCCTACAAAAGGTATGTTTGTAAGAGCAACCTATCAGTACGTCCCTAACATTTTTAGCGGAACTAATTTTACCGGCAGCATAATCAAACTAAACTTAAGGAATTTTTGGCCAATTGCACCAAAATTAGTCTTTGGTGTACAGGCCTTATATAATACCATTCAAGGTTCAAAAATTCCATTTTATCTCTTGCATCAACTTGGAAACGATGGAACGATGCGTGGATATTACTCCGGTCGCTATCGCGATGAAAACCTTTTGGTTTCGCAAGGCGAATTACGCTACCGTTTTACAAATCGCTTTGGCGTAGTAGCTTTTGCTGGTGCTGGAAAAGTTTTTTCGAATGGCCATTTCTCTTTAAATGAACTAAAACCTAATTATGGCCTTGGCGGGAGATACTTCTTCGACACTGCTAAAGGCTTAAGCATACGCTTAGATTATGGTGTTGGAGAGAAGAAAACAAATGAAGATCGACAAAGTGGGTTTTATATTAGTTTAGCAGAAGCTTTTTAAAGGCGTATAGTGATAAAATTTTCTTTCCTCTTTTTTCTACCATTATTTTTACCAATTTTGGTAAATAAGCCCATGTGTATGAAATCATTACTCCTACTATTTTTATTCCCGCTTTCTGTATTTGCTCAAGGTTTTACTGCTGCTGAAATTGCTGCATACCAAGCCCAAGCCAAACGCGTAACCATTATCCGCGATAATTGGGGTATTGCGCACGTGTATGGAAAGTCGGATGCTGATGCTGTATTTGGTTTATTATATGCACAATGTGAAGACGACTTTAAAAGAGTAGAATTAAATTACATTGAAAAATTGGGCAGATTGGCAGAAGTAAATGGAGAACGTTCAATTTTTAATGATCTTCAAATTCGTTTATTAATTGATACTGCCGAAGCTATGGCCGATTATCGGAAGGCACAACCTTGGCTTAAAAAATTATTGGATGCACATGCAGCAGCCATTAATTACTACCTCTTTAAAAACCCAAAAGTAAAACCAGCGTTATTAACGAAATTTAAGCCTTGGTATTCTTTATTGTGGACCGACGGAAGTATCGGCGCCATTAATACCGCAGATTTAACGCTAGCTGAACTTAAAAAGTTCTATTCTGGAGATTATTCGAAAACCGTATACCAACCCATTATTAAAGATCAACATAGCGGATCAAATGGTTTTGCCTTTGCCCCTTCACTAACCGAATCGGGGAATGCTATACTTTACATCAATCCGCATACTACTTTTTATTTCAGACCAGAAATACAAATGCAGAGCGAAGAGGGCCTAAACGCTTACGGTGCAGTAACTTGGGGACAATTTTTCATTTACCAAGGGTTTAATGAATTTTGCGGATGGATGCATACCTCGAATAACATTGATATCGCCGATATGTATGCCGAAAAGATTACAAAAACCAATAAAGGCCTCTTCTATGAGTACGATAAAAAACTTTTACCTGTTGTGTTAAAGAAGATAAACATCAAGTACTTCGATGGGAAAACACTTAAAACAAAAACATTTACTACCTATTTTACAAATAATGGGCCAGTAATGGCCATTCGCGATGGAAAATGGATTAGCTTAAAATCTAAAAACAGAAATACGACAAGCTTGGTGCAAAGTTGGGTGCGTACTAAATCAAAAAGCTTTGAAGATTATCAAAAAGCGATGGATTTAAAGGCAAATGCATCAAATAATACAGTTTATGCCGACGCAAAAGGAAATATCGCCTATTGGCATGGAAATTTCATCCCTATTAGGGACACAAAATACAATTGGGCCGAAGTAGTAGATGGCAGCATCTCGGCTACGGCATGGAAAGGTTTACATCCTGTTAAAGAGACTGTACATGTTTATAACCCGGTAAACGGATGGCTTCAAAATTGTAATTCTACTCCCTTTAGTGCGGCGGGAAAAAACAGTCCGATAAAAGCGAATTACCCTAGTTATATGGCTCCAGACGGCGAAAATTTTAGAGGAGTGGCGGCCGTTAAACTTTTAAGTCGCCCTATGAAATATACTTTAGATAAGGTTATTGCAACTGGATACGACAGTTTTATGCCAGGTTTTGAAGTGCTTGTTACCGCAGCGTTAAAGGCCTACGCCCAATTGCCACAAAGCGACCCGATGATTGAAGAATTAAAAGAACCCATAGCCATTTTAAAGGAATGGGACTTTAGGTCGGGAGAAGCATCGATCGCAACTACGTTAGCGATGGAATGGGCACCCCGGTTAAACAGTGCGATCAGACGAGTATATATTAACTCAGGAGAAAAAGATCAGGTTCAGGGCACTACTGAATTTGCAGCTAGCGCAAGGCCTAATGAACTTCTTGAACCTTTAAAAGCAACTCTAGCCGATTTGAAAAAGCGTTTTGGGAATTGGAAAATTGCTTGGGGGGAGGTAAATCGTTACCAACGCTTAACAGGAGCAATTAAAGAGAAATACGATGACAATGCGCCAAGTATACCTGTAGGCTTTGGTTCTGCGATGTGGGGCCAACTGGGATCATTTATTAGCACTCCTTTTTCAACCAATAAGCGTTATGGCTATAGTGGGAACAGCTTTGTCTGTGCCGTAGAATTTGGCAGCCGGATAAAAGCAAAATCCATTTTAGCAGGAGGCAATAGCGGAGACCCTGCTTCGAAGCATTTTAACGATCAAGCATTAATGTATACTAAAGGGCAATTTAAGGATGTCTTGTTTTATAAGGAAGATGTAGTTAAACATGCCGAAAGGACGTATCAGCCCGGGATGTAGGTTATGGTTTACTGTTAATATTGCCGCTTTTACTTTTCTGAACATATAAAAGATCTTTTGTAATGACATCTAATTCGATACGCTGCGCATTTATAATTTCTTGATCTCCCCCTTTAAGTGAAGCAAAATGAGCAGTAATGACATTTGAATCTTTATTTGCACTTATTTTCTTAGCGTTTATTAAATAATTATCAATTTTCATCTTCACATTTCCTGTTAAGACGACACCATAATCCATAATTCTAGAGACCTTAATCGAATCTGATTTTAGAAAATTTAGATTAGAAAGCCTGCTTATTGTTTTAACTTACTTACATCAATCGCCCTAGCCATTTTAGTTTTTAGGTTATAATGTATTTCATCTGCAAGGATCTCAGTTTGGTTATGTTTTAAACTGGCTTTTCCATATAAATGCACCATTTGATTTACTTTATCAACAACTGTCGAATCTTGCGCTGTATACTCAACCTTATTATTCCCTAAAGTTTCCAAAGCTATTGTTCTAACTTTGGTGGAAGCAATTTTTGGCCACCTATCAAATAAAACTTTATCACCTTTCATTAATTTAAAACTAGTTAGTACTGGATATGTCCCTTTCCAATAAGAAGCATTATAAATTTTAATCGTAACCTGCTCTCCTTTTGAAATCATTGCATTTGCTTGTTTAACAAATTTGGCTTCCACAAATGCTTTCAAGAATACGCCATCATCCGTTTTCAAGATAAAACCATCCATTAGTTTGCCAGATGGCGAGTAACTATATTTTACAACTGTTCCACTAACCGTTGTACCGTTATATTTTTCATAAACTGATTTATTTTTTGCAGCAATCTCAGATAGTTTGGGTTCCTTGCCAATCCAAACCACAAGTCCCATATTACCTGACTTTTTCTTTTCAATACCTAGAATATCATAATTAGAAGCAAAAGCTAAGCCCTTATTTGTCGATAAACCTTTCACAAATGCAGCATCAAATTTTTGAGCTTCTGCTTCAGTATACAACTTACCATTAATAAAAAACCATAAAGTTTGAGTAAACAATTTTTCTTGACTTCGAAAGCCAGTGCTAACAGACAGTGGTTTCCCTGGTGAGTTAATAGTGATTTTTTCATTCAAATATCCTTTATTATCCTTCTCTTTAACGTGTTCTACAAAAGGCTTATCTTGAACAAATTCTTCAACCTTAGTTGAACGTTTAACACTTGCGTATACCACTTCGGTAGCAAGCAACCAAACTAATCCTAATGCCATAGGAATAGCCATAAAATAAGCCAATTTTTTCATATTCTTTGATTTTGAGTTAAATAACATTTTAATTCTTTGTTTAATGGGGCTTTTAACAAAATTGTGAAGTAGAGGATTTGAGCTTCTACTTACTGCTAGCTTTAGCAATAGGTTTGCATAGGGTGCAGTACCCACATGTTGCGAGGTAGCTTCATCTGCTTCGTATTCGTGCACCTGTTCTAACGCTTTATCGTATAAATAAACAATCGGGTTAAACCACAGCACGGCCTTTGCAATCATCATTAACACTTTATCAATAGAATGAAATTGTTTTGCGTGAACTGCTTCGTGCGCAAGTAGCACCGCAAGTTCTGATTCGGTTAAACTATTTTCGTCTATAAACACATAGTTAAAAAATGAGCAATTGGTAAATCCTATTTCCTTTACGAACAATTTTAGTCCGTTAATTTCTTTAACTGGTGCTTTAGTATGTTTAATCAGCTGGTATAATCGCCATATAGCCAAAAGTATAAGGCAGCCCACTATGCAACCATATGTATAAGGCAACATAGCATACCAACCTATATGTTTTTCTAATTCTGGTTCGGCATTAAGTAGTATTGGAGTATGATAATTAGCACCCTCTATACCTACACTTTTCAATGCAAGAGGTTCAGCAACCGAAGCGATAATAGGAATTGGAGCTGCTACTATTCGCTCTATCGAAAATTGCATCGCCGGAATAATAAAACTAATCAGCAAACTAGCCAATAAATAAAATCGATTAATTTTAAAGAAAGTAAGCTTGCTTAAAACGAGCAAATAAAACGCAAAGAATAAGGCCGAGCAAGCACTTACTTTTAAGAGGTAGCTGAATAGTTCCATGAGTTAAGATTTTTTATTGATGATAGCTTTCAATTCTTCAATATCTGCTTTGCTCAGTTTCTCTTCGTTGACCATAAAAGAAAGTAAGCTACTTGGCGAATTATCGAAATAGCCAGAAAATAATTTAGAGAACGTGGTTTTGGTATAATTTTCTTTGCTAATGGCTGGAAAATACTCATAGGTTTTACCATAGGCCTTGTACGAAACGTAGCCCTTCTTTTCAAGCAACCTTACTATTGATGAGATGGTATTATAAGGTGGTTTTGGTTCCTCTTGTAGCTCATCGATGATATCTTTCACAAATGCTTTTTGCAGTTTCCATAAAACTTGCATGATGCGCTCTTCAGCTTTAGTTAATTCTTCCATAAAATAAATCTATAACTTAATTTTCAGTTATACAACTATAAAATCAGTTATAAAATTTAAGTGCCTGAATTATAAGGAGATAATTTTATCTAGCTCCTGCGCTACACGCTAGATAATCATTAGAACTTAATCTTAAAGTGCTCTTTAACCTGGTCTTTTTTAAAATATACTAAACCTATAGCGAATAAATCTATAGTAACCGTTACCTGAGGATGGGCTTTAATCGTTTCCCATGCGTCTTTCATGCCTTTGCCCCAATAGATGTCGTTAAAAATCAAAAGCGTGCCCTCATGTATGTTTGGCAAACAGGTATTAAAATAATTAAGTGTTGCTTCTTTGGTACGATTTCCATTGATGTAAACTAAATCCAATTTAGCGGTGTTTTCCACTTCCTTTGGAAAAAGATCATTAAAATTTCCAACTTGGAGTTCAACATTAGTTAACCCGAGCGAAACAAAATTTTGATAAGCAACATTTGCCGTATCTGGGCAACCTTCCATAGTAACCACTGTAGCTGTTGGATTAGCTTTGGCCAAATATACAGTTGTAATCCCTAAGCAGGTTCCAAGTTCAATTATATTTTGTAAAGGATGATGATGCGCCAAACGATAAACCAATTGTGTTAAACGTGGATTTTTTAATGCATTCTTGGCTACTTCACTTACCTTTTTTTCTCTGCGCCTATTTAGATGAGAACCAGCCTCTAAATTGCTAATGGTAAGTATGGTATCGTCATTTAAAAGTTTTTTTCGCTGCTTTTCAATCTCCTCATATACTTTTTTTGCAGAAAAATCGTAAATTACCTCATCTACCAGCTTGTAAACAAATGGAGAATGTGTTCCATGCCTACTTTTCGAAGTTAGGCGATGTTTGACATAATCGGCGAAAAATTGAATTAACATGCCTATAAAAATAGGTAAATAGAATATTCCAATTTGCATTTTAATGGAAAATCTTGCAGAAATTGATGCATTAGTAAAATTGTTAGACGATCCTGATGAGGAAGTGTACCACCATGTACAAGAACGCTTGTTAACGTATGGGATCGAAGTGGTTTCTTATCTCGAAAATGCCTGGGAACAATCGTTAAACACCGTTTTGCAAGAAAGGATTGAAAACTTAGTACACACCATTCAGTTTACCACAGTTAAAGAAGATCTAAATTTATGGTATCAAAGTGGTGCATTCGATCTTTTACAAGGCGCACTCATTCTTAATCGTTACCAATATCCGGATTTAGACGAGCAGCACATCATCAATCAAATCGAAGAAATTAAACGCGAGATCTGGGTGGGCTTGCAATACGAAATGAGCTCTATCGAGAAAATAAAGCTTATTAATCATGTATTTTATAACCAATATGGCTTTAGCGGCAATACCAAAAATCACCACGACCCCCAAAACTCCTATTTAAATCAAGTATTAGAAAGCAAAAAGGGCAATCAGATTTCGCTTGCTATTTTATATGCTACATTAGCGCAAAAACTTGATATTCCAGTTTATGGGGTTAATTTACCACAGCATTTTATCCTCGGCTATATTGACGATAGTAATGACGAAAAAGAATATGGTGTACTTTTTTATATTAATGCTTTTAACAAAGGGGCCATATTTGGTAAGCACGATGTAGACCAGTTCTTACGACAGCTTAATCTAGAGCCGCAACCAGGCTTTTATTCGCCCTGTAGCAATACAGAAATTATTAGGCGTATTATCAGAAATTTAATTTCTGCTTACGAAAACCTAGGCACTAACGAAAAGGTTGAAGAGCTAAAACAGTTGCAAGAAATTTTGATATAAGTTTTTTTAGTAACTTGTTACATGCAACACCTTCAACGTTTAGCTTACGATGTAATTGGCCTACTCTTCCCAAACCTTTGTAGTGGATGTGGAAATAGCCTCCATACTAGTGAAAAAGCCATTTGTACACATTGTTTGTACGATTTACCCTATACCGATTTTCACCTCAATAAAAGTAATCGAGTAGCTAAACAGCTTTGGTCTCGATTGCCTTTTGAAGCCGCAATGGCCATGTTATATTTTAAAAAAGGAACCAAAATTCAAAATTTAATCCACAATTTGAAATACAATGGAAAAACCGAAGTGGGCCATACACTAGGGAATTTATTAGGGCAACGCTTACTCCTTAGCGAACAATATAAAGCAATAGATTACATCGTACCTGTACCTTTACATCCAAAAAAAGAAAGAACAAGAGGATACAACCAAAGCGTTTGCATTGCAGAGGGAATTTCAGAAGTGTTTGGCGTGCCCATTCATAAAACTTTATTAATTCGTAAAAAAATAACTGAAACGCAAACAAGAAAGTCGAGATTTATTCGTTACGAGAATATGCTTTCCGTATTTGAAGTGTTAGCGGCCGAACAATTGCAACGTAAACATGTTTTGTTAGTGGATGATGTAATTACAACAGGTGCCACGCTCGAGGCCTGTGGCAATGTCTTGATTTCAGGTGGGGTTGATAAATTAAGTATAGCTTGTATAGCATTTACGCAATGAAAATAAAATTGCTTCTTCTGATATGTTTTTCCCTGCTTTTCGCATCATGCGAGAAAGACGAAGATATTACAAGTGAAGTATATGCCAAACTTTCATTTTCTATTGATAGCGTTTTATTTGATACCGTATTTACATCCATCGGCTCTACAAGTAGGCGATTAAAAATATATAATCCTAACGAAAAGGCAATTCTAATTGGTCTAATTAAATTAAAAGGAGGAAATTCTTCTGCTTATAGCTTAAATATTAATGGTTTAGCCGCAACAGAAACCAAGTTGGTAAAACTAAATGGTAAGGATTCAATGAATGTCTTTATCAAAGTAAATATTAATCCTACAGAACAAAAGCTTCCATTTATAGTTAAAGATTCTATCGAATTTCTGTATAACGGCACCAAAAAAAATATCCCTTTAGTTGCCTATGGACAAAATGCGAACTTCATTACCAATGGGTCTATAAGGAGCAACACAATTTGGGATAACAAACTTCCTTACCTGGTTTATAAATCATTAACTGTTGAAGAAGGTGCAACACTTAGTATAGCTGCTGGTAGTAAAATCCTATTCCATAGCAATGCCACCATGAGCATTAAAGGAACGCTAAATGTATCAGGCACTAAAGCAGATAGCGTGCTATTTGCGAGCGACCGTTTAGAAGATATCTATTCAGAAGAACCCGGGCAATGGAATGGATTACATTTTTATCCCCAAAGTAAAAACTCACAAATTAATTATGCGATCATAAAGAATGCTGTAGCAGGGATCACCTCCGACTCCCTTTCGGTTAACTCGCAACCGAAATTACTCTTAACCAATACGATAATTAAAAACATGGAAGTAGTTGGCTTTTTAGGCTATCAAACTACTTTAACAGGTTTCAATAACCTATTTTATAACTGTGGGCAGTACTTAGTGTACGGCGTTGGCGGGGGGAAGTACAACCTTAAGCAAAATACGTTCGTTGGCTATAATCCGCAATATGCTCGAAAAACCGCAGCCGTTTATTTTTCTGATTTCATTAGCAGTACGCAAGCCGATCACCTTACCGTTGATGTGCAAAATAATATTATTTGGGGCAACTTAGCTAATGAGTTTGTAATCGATAAGAAATCTTCGTTTACATCTGTTATTGCCATCGTTAAAAACAATTTATTAAAAACCAACGAAAACAGCTATGCAACTAATGGTAACCTCCTAAATGTAGACCCTGCATTTATTGGCAATTTTAGCTTAAGCAAAAACAGCCCAGCTTTAAATAAAGGCTTCGATTTAAGCACTGACACTTATTTTAACCTTTTTCTGGAAAAAGATCTTCGAAATAATACCAGAATATTTCCCTCAGAATTAGGTTGTTACGAGAATAATTAAAAATTTTTAATTATTTTAAAACTTTTTGATAATTATAAGCGTTTAGTATTCGAGAGCGTTAATTTAGATGGTAAGGGTCGGTAAATCTTCGGAATTATCGGCCCTTCACTTTTTAAGATTTTAAGAGGCTTGGAAGTAATTAACTCTAATAGACCTCTCCTAGCGTCGAGGTGACGGTTAACAACAACGCGTCTTAGCGAGCGAGCGTAGCGACGAGATAGCTGTAAGAATTATTGACAGACCTCTTCTGGCGTCGAGGTGACGACTCACTTACCGAGGTAACAGTTATTTAGGATTAAGTATTCAAATAAAGGTTTAGCACTTCTTTAATCTCATTCGGGTTAAATGGCTTTAATACGTGACCATCCATTCCCGACTCTTTAAACTTCTTATGTTCATTGTGCAATGTAGATGCTGTTAAGGCAATTATCGGAAGCTTTTTATAATACTCTTCTGGCAGCTCACGAATAATCCTTGTGGTGTCAAAACCATCAATACCTGGCATTCTAATATCCATAAAAACCAAGTCGTAGCTATTATTTACTATCTTATTGATCGCTTCTTCACCATTCGATGCAAAATCTATGGTTAAACCCCACTTGCTTAAAAAACGTTTTGCGATTAAAATATTTACCTCATTGTCATCAACTACCAATACACGTTTATCGGTAAATAAGCTTGGCAAATTAACTGGAGCATAGTGCCTATCGCCTTCTTGTACAGCAGCAAAGTTAATGGTAAATGAAAAGACCGTTCCTTTTCCCTCTGTACTTTGAACCTTAATATCAGAATGATAAAGCTTCAGTAATTTTTTAGTAATCGCAAGCCCTAAACCCGTACCTCCATATTTTCGGGCTATATCTGTTTTAGCCTGGGTAAACGTTTCGAAAATGTACGATTGTTTATCTTTCGGGATGCCTATTCCTGTATCTTTTACTTCGAAGTAAATTAAAGCCCCCGCAGAGTCGTTCGATTTTAACTTCACACAAAGTTGGATTTTACCATAATCTGTAAATTTAATTGCATTGCCCAGCAAATTAACAAGCACTTGATAAAGTCGTGTTTTGTCGCCCAGCATCACAGCTGGGATACGATCGTCGTATTCTAAAAGCAGCTGATTACCTTTTTTAGCCGCATTTACTTGAAGTGAATTTATAATATCAACGCTTAAGGTATGAAGGTCGAACGGGATCGATTCTAGATGAAGATTCCCCGTTTCAATTTTTGTAAAATCGAGAATATCGTTAATAATGTTTAGCAAATTTTCGCTCGAAAACTTTAAGATATTCAAATCGTCGATTTGTGATTTTTTTGGGTCGTTATCGATTAACAAATGAGTCATCCCAATCACCGCATTCAAAGGTGTTCTAATTTCATGGCTCATTACCGACAGGAACATTTCTTTGGCTTCGCTTAATTGCAAGGCTTGCTCACGCGACTCGACCATTTCTCTTTCTACCTGTTTTCGCTGCGTGATGTCGTTTATGAGCTCTACTTGTCGCTCTACCAAACCTTTATCATTTAAAATAGGGGTATTAGATACCGAAAGCCAAATTTCTTCTCCATTTTTTTTATGTGCCAAAACCTCTATGCTATAGGGTAGTTTTTGCATGGCTTTCTTTCTCGATTCTGCAATCAACTCTTTATCGGTTGCTGGACCAGATAAAATATCGCCCAACATTTTGCCCGAAAGTTCATTTAGCTTATAACCAATCAACTTTTCTAGGGCTGCATTTACCCAAGTAATCTCTCCATTTTCATTTGCAATGGTTACGCCGGTATTGGTATTACTGGCTACTAAAGAGAGGATCTGTAATTCCTCCTCTACTTTTTTCTTAGCGGTAATATCGATGATAATTTCTACCTCACTTTCTATCTTTCCCTCCTCATCAACTACCACTGTATTATAAACCGATAACCATATTGGTGTTTTATCTTTCCTGTAGGCAAGCATATCAACCGTAAACGATTTCCCTTGCTCAGTCATTTCCCTCGCTCTTTCAATAATAGACCAATCGGTCTCTGGTCCACTAATTAAATCGCCCAGCCGTTTACCCTTTAAATCGGCTAAGCTAAAGCCTGTTATTTTTTCGAAAGCAGAGTTAATCCACGTTACTTTGTTTTTAGAATCATTAATTACCACGCCGTTATCAATTTTACTTGCAACAAACGACAGTTTTGTTAATTCCCCTTCAACGCGTTTACGTTCGGTAATGTCTCTCCCATAGCAATACCAGCGTTCGCCTTTGGCAACCATTCCCCAACCTATCCATTTTACCTGTTTAGTTTTACTGATTAACCTAAAATCGATGGTAAATTGTTTCTGCTTATTTTTTAATCCTGATTCAACAGCAGCGACTGTTCTGTTAATATCGTCGTGATAACAATAAGACCACATGCTATTTCCTATAGTTTCTTCAACACTATAGCCAAGCATATTCGTTACCGCATCGTTAATAAATAAAATATCGCCTTTACGATCTAAAATGCAATGAATTTCTGGAGAAACCGTAAAAATATCTACAAATTCATCAAAGCGTTTAGTTTGTGCTTTAAGCTGTGTATTCTTTCGCTTTAATGCAAGTTGAGCTATAACTTGAACGGCCAAGGTATCTAATGCTTCTAACTGATGTTCATCGAGTGCTCGAGGTACTAAATCTAACAGCACTAAGCATCCCAACGCAAAGCCCTCAGCATCTTTTAGTGGAGCGCTTGCGTAAAAACGGATCGAGTTCGTTAAAGACAGCATTGGATTATTTGCCAAATCCTCGTTCAACTGCACATCTGGAACCACAAAAATGCTATCCTCCATCATGGTGTACTGGCAAATCGTTGCGTTTCGGGGCAGCTTTCTATATTCACTGCCTATGCCTACTGCCGACTTTAAAATTACATGTTCGGCATCCACAAAAGAAACGTAGGCCATGGGTACTTTTGCAATCTGCGCAGCCAACTTCACCAAATTATCTAACTCGTGTTCTAAACCCTCACCCAAAATGTCATAAGAATACAATGCGGCAAGCCGCTGCTCCTCATCTTTTGGAGAATGGATTGGGTTTTTGAACATACTTTAGTGATAATTTCTATTTGTAAAGAGGGAAATTACGAACTAAAGCTTGAACTTTCGCTTTTATTTGATTTAAATTGTTTTCGTCTTCTGGATTCGTTAACACCTCGTCTATCAACTCAACAATTTGCACCATTTCAGATTCCTTAAAGCCTCTACTGGTAATTGCTGCTGTTCCCACACGCATTCCTGAAGTTACAAAGGGCGATTTATCATCGAATGGAACCATATTCTTGTTTACAGTGATGTCTGCTTTTTCTAATGCATTTTCGGCAAGCTTACCTGTAATGTTCTTATTGCGCAAATCGATTAACATCAAATGGTTATCAGTTCCTCCAGAGATAATACCATAGCCTTTAGCAACAAAAGCTTTCGCCATTGCTTGTGCATTTGCGGCAACTTGTTTAATATATGTTAAATAATCGTCTGTTAAGGCTTCCCCAAATGCAATTGCTTTCGCAGCGATGATGTGCTCTAATGGTCCGCCTTGTGTGCCCGGAAAAACAGCCATATCTAGCAGGCTCGACATCATTCTTGGTTCCCCTTTTGGCGTTTTTAATCCCCATGGATTTTCGAAATCCTTACCCATCATAATCATCCCACCACGTGGACCGCGTAAGGTTTTATGAGTGGTGGTGGTTACAATGTGACAATGAGGAAGTGGATTCGCTAAAAGACCCTTTGCTATAAATCCTGCTGGATGCGAAATATCGGCCAATACCAATGCGCCGATTTGATCAGCCACCTTGCGGATAAATGCATAATCCCATTCTCTAGAATAGGCAGAGGCTCCACAAATGATTAACTTAGGTTTTTCGGTTAAGGCGACTTCTTCCAATTTGGCATAATCGATTAAGCCATCTTCCTTTTTTACCCCATAAAAGTGAGGTTGGTATAATTTCCCCGAAAAATTAACTGGAGAACCGTGTGTTAAATGTCCGCCATGCGATAAATCGAAGCCTAAAATTTTATCTCCAGGCTGAATAACCGCTAACATTACCGCTGCATTGGCCTGTGCACCCGAGTGTGGCTGCACATTTACCCATTCGGCACCAAATAATTTCTTTGCTCTTTCAATTGCAATATTCTCAATCTCATCTACTACCTGACAACCCCCATAATAGCGTTTTCCAGGCAATCCTTCTGCATATTTATTGGTTAAAACAGACCCGGCTGCTTCCATTACTTGTTTGCTTACAAAGTTTTCTGACGCAATAAGTTCAAGGCCGTTCTCTTGTCTATCTAGTTCTTTATCGATTAAGTCAAAAATTAAGGTGTCTTTTTTCATTATATATGAGGGTTTTCTAGGGAATTTTTGGTAAAAATAATAATTTTTTGGCTCATTTTACCCTAAATGTAAAGTGTAATGTACAGCCCTACCTTGTCCTGCTTGTAAAGCAATGCCCAAAGCCATTTTCCTGTATATGACTATTTTTATGAATTCCTAGATCGTTTTAATAGACAACATTACAAATTAGGCCAGTCCTTATTTTGACAATTATACTTATGAGCCGATTAACATCATTTATTGGCTCAAAATTTGGAACGATTCTTCGTAAAAGTGTTAAACAAAATACCGTACTTTGTATTTCCTTATTTTTTAACGTTGCATGGAAGTTAAGACTGGTCCATTATTAGCTACTATAAATTACCCTGCTGATTTAAAGCAGTATAGCGAACACGATTTAGAACAAATCTGTCAAGAGTTACGTCAGTATATTATCGATGTGGTAAGTGTTAATGGCGGGCATTTTGGTGCAAGCTTAGGTGTGGTAGAATTAACCGTAGCCTTACATTATGCGTTAAACACTCCATACGATAAATTAGTTTGGGATGTTGGGCATCAAGCCTATGGGCACAAAATATTAACGGGACGTAGAGGTCAGTTTCATACCAACCGTATCATTAATGGCATAAGCGGTTTTCCAAAAATAAGCGAAAGCGAATACGATACCTTTGGTGTAGGGCACTCATCAACCTCAATTTCGGCTGCCTTGGGCATGGCTGTTGCTTCACACTACAAAGGTGAAAAAGACCGCCAGCATGTTGCGGTTATTGGCGATGGAGCCATGACAGCAGGTTTGGCATTCGAAGGCTTAAACCATGCCGGCATTGAGCATTCTAACCTTCTTGTGATATTGAATGATAATTGCATGTCTATCGACCCAAATGTTGGTGCTTTAAAAGAATATTTAACCAGTATTACCATTTCTAAATCTTATAACCGTTTTCGGGATGATGTATCGCATGTTTTAACCAAACTTTCTGAGCTGGGTCCGAACGCGCATAAATACGTTAAGAAAATAGAAAAAAGCATAAAGGGTACGTTACTTAAACAAAGTAATTTATTTGAGGCTTTAAATTTCAGGTACTTTGGTCCGGTTGATGGGCACGATGTAAAGCGTCTTGCCGCTACCATTAAAGACTTATCGGCCATTCCTGGCCCTAAGCTTTTGCATTGCGTTACCGTAAAAGGAAAAGGATTTGCCCTGGCAGAAAAAGATCAAACCAAATGGCATGCACCTGGCTTATTCGATAAAATTACGGGCGAGATTAAGAAAGCTGTAAATGATAAACCACAGGCACCTAAATATCAGGATGTATTTGGGCATACTTTAGTAGAATTAGCCGAAACGAACGAAAAAATTGTAGGCATTACACCCGCAATGCCATCAGGTTCGTCGTTAAATATTATGATGAAAGCGATGCCAAATCGTGCGTTTGATGTGGGTATTGCCGAACAGCATGCCGTTACTTTTTCGGCTGGTTTGGCTACACAAGGTTTGGTGCCGTTTTGCAATATTTATTCGAGCTTTATGCAGCGTGCCTATGATCAGGTTATCCACGATGTAGCGATACAAAACTTAAACGTAGTTTTTTGTTTAGATCGGGCCGGCCTAGCTGGGGCCGATGGCGCAACACATCATGGTGCATACGATTTGGCCTATATGCGTTGCATTCCTAACATGGTGGTGGCCTCGCCGATGAACGAGGAAGAATTACGAAATTTAATGTTTACGGCGCAACAAGAAAACATCGGCCCTTTCACCATTCGCTATCCAAGGGGAAGTGGGGTAATGCCCGATTGGAAAAGACAGTTTAAGGCATTGGAAATTGGCAAAGGCCGAAAAATATGTGATGGAGAAGATGTGGCTATACTCTCTATCGGTCATGTTGGTAATTTTGCTGTCGAAGCCTGTAAAGAATTAAACAGTGAAGGCATCCATCCTGCACATTATGATCTGCGCTTTGTAAAACCCTTAGACGCAGGCTTGCTCCATGAGGTGGCCAAGCGTTATAAACACATTATTACTATTGAAGATGGATGTTTGCCAGGGGGAATGGGCAGTGCTATCGTAGAATTCATGGCTGATAATGGATATCAGCTCAATGTAATTCGACTAGGCATCCCTGATGAGGTGATTGAACATGGCGAACAGCCAGAATTATGGGCGCTATGTGGCTATGATGCAAATGCGATAATTGCCGCAGTAAAGAAGGTTGGGGTGAGTAGAACAACGAAGGTGTTGGCATCTTAAGTTCGGGCGACCGCTGAAGGGCTCTTATTAGCTTCTCTCTTCCTTAAGATTCGAGGCCGAGCAGCAGGGTATATATCCCTCATAGTTTGTTAGCATAAAATTATAAAAATTATAAATTGGAAAAAAATTCAAAAATATACGTTGCGGGCCATAGAGGTATGGTGGGTTCGGCCATTCTTCGAAAACTAGAGAAAGAAGGCTATACGAATATCATCACACGTACTTCAGATCAACTCGATTTACGAAACCAGCAGGCTGTTGCCGATTTTTTCTCGCTCGAGCAGCCTCAATTTGTGTTTTTAGCAGCAGCAAAAGTTGGGGGTATTGTGGCAAATAATACCTACCGCGCCGATTTCTTGTACGAGAATTTAGCCATTCAAAATAATGTTATCCATCAATCGTACCTTAATAAGGTAGAAAAATTGATGTTTTTAGGTTCGAGCTGTATTTATCCTAAAATGGCTCCACAACCCTTAAAAGAAGAGTATCTACTTACAGGGTTATTAGAAGAAACGAACGAGCCCTATGCCATCGCAAAAATTGCAGGCATTAAAATGTGCGATGCCTATCGCGATCAATACGGATGTAATTTTATATCGGTTATGCCTACTAATTTATATGGCTATAACGATAATTATCATCCACAAAACTCTCACGTTTTACCAGCTTTGATTCGCAAATTTGATGAAGCGAAGCGAAATGATGATTCAAGTGTACTTATATGGGGTTCGGGAACACCTAAGCGCGAATTCTTATTTGCTGACGATCTCGCTGAGGCTTGTTATTTTTTAATGCAAACCTATAACGATTCGCACTTAATAAATGTTGGCACAGGAACTGATATAAGCATTAAAGATTTAGCATTGTTGATTAAAGATGTAGTAGGGTTTAAAGGAGATTTAGTATTTGATACTACGAAACCTGATGGCACCCCTCGCAAACTCATGGATGTTTCGAAGTTGCACGCACAGGGTTGGAAACATAAAATCGAATTGAGAGAAGGGCTGGAATTGACTTACAAGGATTATCTTCATTCCAATCGTCGTCTCGAGTGAGTGAAACGACGAGAGAACTAATGAACAAAGATATCTCCTCGCTAGCGCTATGTCGATATGACGATAAATCCCTAATCTAAAAATCCTGATAGATATTTCTAAAGGTACTTCTTAAGCCGAAGGTGATTTGCTTGGTGCGGTCGCTACCTAGCGCATTCTTTTCTGTTCTAGAAATACCGCCCAATTCTAACCTCAAATTGTATTTAGGGTTAATTAAATAAGAAATTCTAACATCAGCATAGGTTAAGCTAGTGGTTAAGCCATTAGTGGTATAATACCCATCCTCTCTTAGGCGATCTCCGTATGGGCGATTAATGTCTTTCCCATAGGTTTCGCCATTCAGGTCTAAACCATAGCGTGCATAAGTTCCTTGGGCATAAACGCTAAAGCGCTTAAACTCATATTCCCAAATGCTCAAAAACTCTCTAAAATTGGCTCCTAACGGGTGTGCCAGTGCCTCTACATAATGGCCATAATTTAATAACGAAGTCCGTTGACTATAGGTAAATGGTCTAGCCGTGTTAAATTCGGCCAAATAGGTTAAGTTTTTAACCTTAAATGCATCAAAGCCTTTAAAGCCCAATTGGTAAGCAAACTTATTTACCCAATCGCCTTTTCCCCTAAGCACTTTACTTAAGGTAAACTCATCTAGTACTAACTGGCCATAAACCGTCATGTTTTTTAGCAATTTGTATTTGCCAGTTAATCCCAATAATGCATTATCGGGCGAGTGATTCATGCTTTCAATAGTTCTTAAAAATACAATCGGATTTAAGTAAGACACATCAAACCCACGGGTACCTACCGAATCGGCTTCTTGCCAAATCACAGAATCAAAAAACCCTAATGATAAGCGGTTGTTTACATTCCAATCTAAATAATGAAACACACCCCATTTTTTTCGAAAACCACTATCATAACTAAACTGGGGCGATAAAGGGTCTTGAAACTGTGCCCACATGGCCAAGTATTTTACATTGCCAAGAGTAGTCGCAATTTTAAAAGATGGATAGGCCGAAGCCACATCACTCAACACCATCGATCGGTAACCATCGCCGATAAAGTTTTTATCGTGCGCAAGGGTAAACGAAAAATATTTATTCGGGGTATAATTAAGAATGGCAGTAGAGTAGGTCCACTCCTTAACGTTGGCAGGCCCCAACTCTGCATCCCTACCCCTATCGTTCATCATCCCGGGAATGACGCCCTTATCATAAATATATTGAGTTAAATAATTATTAAAGCGGGCTTGGTTTTCGAAGCCGCTGGCATAAAACGATAGTTGTTTTCCTATTTTGCCACCCAGTTGATATCCTCTTGTATTTGTCCAGGTTTTAATATCATGATCTATGTCTTTCCCTATTAACAAGTCGGGCAAATAGTCGAGGTAAAAGTTAAAGTCTTTTTTATTCACTTCTACCAGGTGCTCGCTAAACAGCTTCCTTTCTATCCAGGTGGTATAGGTTCTTGGCGCATTCAAAAGCGAATCGAGCTGGTGGGTAATTAAGCTATCGTGGTTAAGCACGGGTTTTAGCGAAGTATGAAAGCGCGTATTTTGGTTATACAAAGATTTATTCAGTTTTTGGTACTGCCTAAAGCTGTAGGGTAGTATATCTTGTGCGGTGGCAGAGAATGAAAGGACAGAAAGGAGTAGGACTAAGATTTTCTTCATTATGCTTCCTCAGCTTGGTCCAGTTCTTCGAACACTGAGTTTTTGCTTTTAAATTCGGCAACCAAATTCTTCATGGCAATTACCACATTGCGGTCGGCATTTACCTTAGCATGATTAATCAAGTTATAAATCTTCTCCTCGATTTCATTGAAAATATATTCGCGCACCTTACCAATCATAATTTTTTCGTGATGGGTAGGCATGGTATTTTCATTATCATTTAGCAGTTCCTCAAACAACTTCTCTCCAGGTCGCAAGCCAGTATACGATATTTTAATATCTTCATTAGGCACCAATCCCGCAAGGCGGATCATTTTTTTGGCCAGTTCTACAATCTTAACCGATTTACCCATGTCGAATATAAAGATCTCACCCCCTTGGCCCATGCATCCAGCCTCAAGCACTAAGCGGCACGCTTCGGGAATGGTCATAAAGTAGCGGGTAATTTCTGGGTGCGTTACGGTAACCGGGCCACCTTTTTCTATTTGTTGTTTAAAACGGGGAATTACCGATCCGTTAGACCCCAATACATTTCCAAAACGGGTGGTAATAAATTTGGTAATGGGTTTTACCTTTAATTCGTTTATGTAGCTTAGGCCATTGCTAAAAATAAAGTCGCGCGTGGTTAACGAATTGTTTAACGACTGTACATAAATCTCGGCTATTCGCTTACTGGCTCCCATAATATTGGTTGGGTTTACCGCCTTATCCGTACTTATCATTACAAATTTTTGCACGCCATGTTTTACAGATAAGTCGGCAATGGTTTTGGTACCCAGTACATTCGTTTTTATCGCTTCAGACGGATTATCTTCCATTAACGGCACATGTTTGTAAGCGGCTGCATGATATACATAGTGAGGCTTATAGGTATCAAAAAGATACTCCATTCTTTTTTCATCTTTTACATCACCAACAAATGCATGGAAATTGGTATTGCTGTATGTTTCTGAGAGTTCTAAATAAATATGATGTAAAGCCGTTTCCGACTGGTCGCAGAGCACAATTAACCCCGTATCGAAATTAATTAACTGTCGTACCACTTCACTCCCAATTGAGCCTGCAGCACCGGTTATTAAAATACGTTTACCTTTTAGTTGGCTTTGTATCGATTCAGTATCTATTTCAATAGGCTTTCTATTCAACAAATCTTCGATATTAATATGTTGAATTTGTTTTGTATGGAGTGTACCCCCTGTCCATAAATCGGCTGGGGGAATATTTAATACCACCACATCATTTTCCAAACAAATATCTACAATAGAGTTTTTGCGTTCGTTAGGAATGGTGTAAGAAGCAAAAATAATTTCATCTACTTCATGTTCTACAATAAGTGATTCTAACTTTTTTGCATTTAATATCTTTACTCCATCAATCGTTTTGCCTACTTTACGATCATCATCGTCAACAAAGGCGATAATGGTTTTATTCACTTTAGCATCGTGATCAAATGTACGCTTGGTGGCTAAACCTGCTTCTCCAGCTCCATAAATAATTACTTTCCGCTTAGATAGGGTTAAGTTTTTAATGTACATAAAAAAGTACTTGATCAGCACCCTATAGGTAATCAGCAATAAAAAGCTTAACAATCCATTTACAAACAACGTTTTTACCGAAACCATAGATTGGTTTCCAAGTGTCATGTATATCAAATTCAAAAACACAAAGGTAACGTTACTTACAAATACGGCAAATAACACCCTAAACGTATCTTGAGCGCTAGTATACCGAATAATACCTGCGTAAGTTTTTACGTTATAAAATACAATAAGGTTAATGCTGGTTAAAATAAGAATACCACGACTAATTCTAATCGGGTCCATACTTCCTATGTCGAAGTTATGCTTTAATAAATAGGCTATGCATAAAGAAATAATACAAATTATAGTGTCGAGCAGTAGGATTACCCAACGCGGAACGATGTTTATCTTCCCTAACTTCATGTTTTAGTATAGTTTATTCAAAAATACGAATAATTATTTAATCTCAAGCAAGCTATCAATTTTCAAGCCAGTAATGAAGATAATACTTACGGAAAGGATTTACATAAAGATCTATAAAAGAGATTTATTTTATTAGGCTCAGACTTTGCGCTATATTTTCTACTACTCTTTCTATGGCTCCGTTACTTAAGTTAGATCCCGAAGGCAAGCAAAGTCCATTCACGAATAAGGCTTCCGAAACACCGTTACCATAAAATGGCGATTGGGCGAACACAGGCTGCAGGTGCATGGGCTTCCATAGCGGTCTACTTTCTATGTTATCTTGTGCTAGCTTGTCGGCAATCACTTCCCTAGTAACACCCCCTGTTTCTTTGGGGTCAATAATTATCGCGCTTAACCAACGGTTAGAAAAACAACCTTCTGGTTCGTCCAAAAAGTTGATGCCATCTATTGAAGCAAAATAAGATTTGTAATACTCGAAATTGGCTCTCCGCTTGGCTACACGTTCATTTAGCACCTCCATTTGCCCTCTGCCAATGGCTGCACACACATTGCTCATTCGATAGTTGTAGCCTATTTCGCTATGCTGATAATGAGGTGCATTGTCTCGTGCTTGTGTGGCCAAAAATCTCGATTTGGAAATGTAGGCTTCATTGTCAGAAATTAACGCGCCACCACCAGATGTGGTAATAATTTTATTTCCATTAAAGGATAAAATGCCCATCAAGCCGAATGTACCCATGGCTTTGCCGTTTAACGTAGATCCCAAAGCTTCTGCAGCATCTTCAATTACTGGTATTCCAAACTCTAAAGCCACCGTATTAATCTCTTTCATTTTAGCTGGCATACCATATAAATGCACCGGGATAATGGCTTTTGGTATTTTCCCCTTTCTAATCCTGTCTAAAATGGCCTCCCTTAATAATATCGGGCACATGTTCCAAGTATCAGTTTCACTATCAACAAATACGGGTACAGCACCAACGTACGCTATTGGGTTGGCACTAGCCGAAAAGGTCATGCTTTGACAAATAATCTCATCGCCTGGTTGTACACCCAACATAACCAGCGCCAGGTGAAGCGCTGCTGTACCTGAACTCAATGCTGCCACATGCTTGCTCCCTGTATACTTGGCCAAATCTTGCTCAAACCCATTTACATGAGGTCCCAATGGCGCAATCCAGTTCGTTTCGAAAGCTTCATTCACATATAATTGTTCTTTTGTACCCATGTGGGGCGAAGAAAGCCAGATTTTATCGTTCATTATCTTAGATTTACATTAATCTGATTTAAATTTACTATTAGGAGCCTGTAGGTTATCCTTTATTATACTGATTATCATAATAATTCTGATAATCACCACTCGTTACACTAGTTAGCCAAGTTTCATTAGCTAAATACCAGTCTACCGTTCTTTCTAAACCTTCCTCTAACTGTAAACTAGGTACCCATCCTAGATCCCCCATCAGTTTACTACTATCAATTGCATAATGCAAGTCGTAACCAGGTCTATCCGTTACAAAAGTAATCAATTTAGCTGACGCACCTTCTTCCCAATTTAATTTTATATCCATTATTTTGCATAACAAATAAATTAAGTCAATATTCTTCCATTCACTATGTCCACCTATATCATAATTAGTTCTAGCTTTTGCTCGATGGAAGATTGTGTTAATCGCTCCAGCGTGATCTTCAACCCAAAGCCAATCACATATATTTTCTCCTTTGCCATACACTAGCACAGGTTTATTATTTTTAATATTACTTATTGCTAAAGGAATACGTTTTCTGGGAAATGGTTTAATCCATAAGTATCTGTGTAAATACTAACAAAATGATCAGAAGTTTCTTCAGTTATCACCTTTAAAAAACGAATAGTTTGGCAGATATTGAATATCTTTTAGATTTTCTAAATTTCCAGCATACCTAAGTTTATCTGGGTTTATAATAATTGTTTTTTAAACTCCATTCGTTTTAATTAATTTCAATAAGTACGCGCCATATCCACTCTTAACAAGTGGGCTAGCTACTGCTTTTAATTGTGCAGCATCGATAAAACCCATCCTAAAGGCAATTTCCTCAATACATCCAATCTTTAAACCTTGACGTTCTTCAATGATTTGAACAAACTGTCCAGCCTGCATTAATGAGGCGAAAGTTCCGGTATCTAGCCATGCTGTACCTCTACTTAGTACACCAACCTTCAACTTGCCCTGCGATAAATACGCTTTGTTTACATCTGTTATTTCATATTCGCCACGTGGTGAAGGTTTAATATTTTTAGCAATTTGCACCACCGTATTATCATAAAAATATAATCCCGGAACGGCGTAATCGGACTTTGGATTTTGGGGTTTTTCTTCAATAGAAATAACATTATTTTGCTCATCAAACTGCACCACGCCATAACGCTCTGGATCAGAAACCTGATAGGCAAAAACTACTCCTCCATCGGGATCGGAGCTAGCTTGTAATAAACGGGCCATACCATCTCCATGAAATATATTATCACCTAATACTAAAGCTACCTTATCGGCCCCAATAAATTCTTCTCCAATTACAAATGCTTGGGCCAGCCCATTAGGCTCGTACTGCACGGCATAAGAAAATTTACAGCCTATCGAAGAGCCATCTCCCAATAACTTCTCGAAGTTTGGTAAGTCGTGCGGAGTAGAAATAATGAGTATCTCTTTAATGCCGGCGAGCATTAAAGTAGAAAGAGGGTAGTAGATCATCGGTTTATCGTAAACCGGCATCATTTGCTTGCTGCAAGCCAAAGTTAAAGGATGTAGGCGTGTACCACTACCTCCTGCTAAGATTATTCCTTTCATTAATTGAGTTTAATGATATTTATGCTTGATTATATTTTATGATTTTTCCAGGGTTTCCCACTACAACAGCATAATCAGGGACATTTTTTATAATTACTGCTCCTGCGCCAATAGTTGCCCATTTGCCTATTTTGATACCCTGAATTACTATTGCGCCAATTCCAATGTGCGCACCTTCGCCAACTTCTACATTACCTGCTAAGCCCACTTGCGGAGAAATGTGAACAAAATTGGCAATTTTACAATCATGGTCTACTGAAGCATTTGTATTTATAATTACATGCTCTCCAATAGTAACATTGGCATTTATACTTGTATTTGCCATAAGCACTGTGCCCCCACCTAAAATTACAGATTTAGCAATAGCGCTTGATGTATGTTTAGCAAGCTGCTTAGTTTGCATTAAGTTTTGAGCAATCGTTCTTCTTATTGTATTATTTCCAATTGCAACAATAAATTGATTCGAATTTAACAGTTTAAATTCGGCTATATTTCCATTAACTGGAAAATTATTTAAAAACTCAATCGAACTATTATCATCCCATATTCCCGAAATTTCGGTGTTCGTTATGGCAAGGATATCAAGTATTACTTTCGCATGCCCGTTTGCGCCAATTATATGCATTTTAACTTCCAGTAAATTTTTCCATGGTTACTGAGGTAGAAGAAGATATCCCTTCTTTTACTAGCACTTTTTTAATGGTTAACCACACTATTTTCAAATCTAATAAAAAACTCACATTATCTACATACCAAACATCTAATTCAAATTTACGTTTCCATGTTATTGCATTCCGGCCGTTTACTTGGGCCCAGCCAGTTATTCCAGGTTTCACTTCATGCCTTCTGCCTTGCTCTTCAGAATATAAAGGCAAGTATTCTGGTAGCAATGGTCTAGGGCCAATTAAGCTCATATCTCCTTTTAATACATTCAATAGCTGCGGAATTTCATCTAACGAAGTTCTCCTCACAAAAGAACCAATGGCGGTTAATCGTAAATGATCTGGCAATAAATTACCATCCTTATCCTTGCTATCGTTCATTGTTTTAAACTTGATAATCTTAAATAACTTTGCCTGCTTACCCGGCCTTATTTGGAAGAAAAAGGGTTTACCATCATTGGCTATCATTAGCGCCAGCATCACGACAAGAAAAACAGGAGATAAAAATAAAAAAGCTATTGCAGCCACTACAAAGTCTATAACGTATTTAAAAAACGACTTATACACGGGCTATATCTTTTAAATAGTTTAGGTATTTATCTGCCAATACTTTTCTGTCAAAATTCCCTTTTGCAAACAAGTAACCAGCTTCACCTTGTTCATTAATAAGCTCAGGGTTATTCATATACAAGCGTATCTTTGCAGCAAAATCATTAGCATCTTCAGGCTGTACAAATACCCCTGCATTTGCTTCTTCAACTAACTCCCTAGATACACCGTCGATAGCCATAAATATGGGTTTCTTGCAAGCCATATAATCGAAAGTTTTATTGGAATATACTGTTTTAAAGGTATCAACATTTTTTAGTACCGAGGCTCCCATATCAGATGCAAAAATATACTCGAAAACTTCTGCTTTAGGCACTGGGTCTAAAAAAGCTACATTCGTTAGATTGATCGTTTCAGCCAATTCCTGTAATTTTCTCTTTTGCATTCCCTGCCCAATTAACACAAATAATAGATTCGTGTTCCTCATCAAATCAGCTGTTTCCAATACCTGGTCCAAATGATTAGCTACTCCGTGCGCTCCAACATAAGTAACTACAAAACGGCCAGTCCAACCTTGTTTTTCTCTAAAACTTGCAACGTCAAATGTATCTAGTAAATGATCCGAAAGACTAAAATCGGCAGCGTTCGGAATAAAAATAATTTTATCTTGAGCCACCCCTTTCTTCTCAATTAATGTCTTCTTAAAAGCAGGTGTAAGCACGTTTATTTTCTTTGCTTTTTTATAGATAAAGCCTTCCAAGGCATAGGCAAGCTTTATGATCCATTTATTGGTAACCACTCCCGTATCAATTGCCGATTCGGGCCAAAGATCTCGTATTTCGAAAACAAAAGGCACTCTTTTTAACCTAGAAAGTAAGTATCCTGTAATTCCAATAAATAA
The DNA here is from genome assembly GCF_037482965.1 of Pedobacter anseongensis. Taxonomy (NCBI): domain Bacteria; kingdom Pseudomonadati; phylum Bacteroidota; class Sphingobacteriia; order Sphingobacteriales; family Sphingobacteriaceae; genus Pedobacter; species Pedobacter anseongensis. The sequence goes on from NZ_JBBHKB010000002.1 coordinate 724,228, forward strand.
GGGCGGCGAGGTTACTAAGATAATATCGTATTTACCATTTACTTTAAAAAGCCCAGCCCACAATGCCGAAAACACGAACGAAAAGTAACCCCAAAGCCTGCCTACAAAACCAGCATTGTAACTTTCAGAAACATGGGTACGCCATACGTTTACTTTCCCTTGCTTATTATTCACAAAATACTTGCCTTTATATACATCTCTCTTCTCATTGCCATTATAGTGCATCATTCCGGCAATTACCGTTACTTCATGCCCTAGTTCGCACCACTGGGCGGTTAGTTCATTAAACCTGGAACCACCTGGATCATCTTGCTCTAAAAAATATTGATGTAATAAAAGTATCCTCATGATTTAACCCCAATTATCGTTTTTATTGTGTCATTGTAAGTTTCAAAAGAGACTTCAGTACAGTTAGCTTTTACTCCATAAAAATCAGCCACATAACCTTCCGTAAATCGGGCATCTATTGGTTCATTGTTAATCGTTGCCGAAAGAAAAGTCAGTAATTCAGGAAAAGCAGTATGCCAAAGCTGTTTCAAAATTAAGTCTTTAGGCTTATGTAGCATGTGATCTTCAATTTCCCAAACTGGCTCTTCCTTATAAATTTTAACCTTTCTTTTGTACATAATGGCAGGATTAATGTGTTTAAAGCAATTTATCTCGCCTTCAAAGATAAAGTATTCATCAGTTTCTTCAGTACGTACAGATTTGCATTGGCTCCAATTGTACCAAATAAACCTAGCTCCTTTCTCCATCTGATCAAAATCGCCCAGCATTACGGTATTGTGTGATTGAGTTCCCATAAAATACTTTAAATCCTTCTGGTCTGCATTATACTTGTAAGAGCCGGCGTCATGCAATAAATTTTTATCCTTATACCAAATATCCAGATGTAAGTTATCCGCTTGTGCAGGCCTATCTTTATGATTGCCACAACGTATAAAACTCAAGCTCTCGTTGGTTCTATACAAATAATAGCCTCCTTTTTCGAAAGCAGTAAATCCCTCATTGGCAATTACTGGTATTTCAAGCCTATTTTTTATGCCATACCATTTCGCATCTTCAAATTTTTGCGAATCCCAATTCATGCCCAACGCGTAACTTAGGGCTTCCAATTGCGGCCTATAATCTCTATAATGCGCGTTAGATAGCTTAAAAAATAATGCGCCATCATTGTTTCCATAATTCGGCAGCCATCCAGTATTGGTATTCATGTGATTCACCAAGAAATCAAGGCTCTTTTTTGCTCGTTCGTATACTACTGGAGCAAACGCTTCATGGTTAACGGCCGATAAATTTAAAGCCCAGGTTAACAACTGAACAACCACCCTATGATAGTTCATCGAAAATTGCAAAAAGCTTCCGTCTTCGTAAATTTGATACGCAATTTCTTGTTCAAACCATGCCTTTCCTTTATTCTTCCAGTTTTCTGCTCCTTTAAACTTTGGAAAAAGTAAACCAGCCATGTAGAGCAAAAGTGTTTCGGTTATTGCGTGGTTATTACGCACAGCAATACGCGAAAAATTAATGTTATGATAAACATGTTCTACTTGCCAATAAATGTAGTGTTGCATTTTATCGAACAGCGCAGCGGTTAAAGAAGGCGAGTTTTTATAATAGTAAAGCGCAAATGTCCAATTCATTACACGAAGCGAAATTTCTTGGCTGCATTTAAAGTTTGGCCCTTGGTTAATCGGGTTCGCAGCTATCCATCGTTCAATCTCATCAAACACATGCTTCGAACAATCTACACCAGCATGCTTATCGTACCGAATGATGGTATATAGATGCGAAAACCGAGATGGCTCCCACACAAATTTAATATCCCCTGCTTTGGGGTCGTAATCATTTATATCTAACCAGTGTAATGCAGTATTATATCGATAGCCGGTGGCGGGATTGGTTATCCAATCGTAACTAGCTCCAAGCTTATAGTGAAGGCTCGAAAAAAATGGGTACTCAAAATCGACAAGCTTTTGATAGTCCTTCGTTAGTTCGTCTGTTAGATTCTCTTCAAAAATTAGTTTCTCCTTACTTTCAAAAAAAAAAGGCTGTACTTCTCTTTTCCAGCTTTCTAGATCATAGGCTCTATTAAATTGAGGCTGTATTGGGAACTTGTTTTTCAGCAAACCTGTTCTTTTCTTTAGCTCAAAACCTGTTCTGAAGAATATATATCTCCAGCCCATGTTATCAACCAATTGCACAACTTTTTTAAACTTCCCTAACATATCATACAATTTACTAGGACTGCTTATCAATCGATAACAAATGCTCTACAATTCTAACTGCTGTTTTACCGTCCCACAATGGCGGGATGCCACCTTTTTTCCATTCGCCATTAAATAGCTTTTCGAATGCAGGTTTAATGGCCATGGGGTCAGTACCTATCAATTCGTTTGTACCAATCGTAATCGTTTCCGGTCTTTCTGTATTATTCCTTAGCGTAATACATGGAACTCCCATTACAGTAGTTTCTTCCGTAATTCCTCCCGAATCCGTTACCACAAGCTTAGCCTTTGCTACTAAATAGTTAAATTCTAAATAGCTTAAAGGTTCAATAAAGTATAAATTAGGCGCCGAAATACCTAGGCCTTGTAGGTTTTTTGCAGTTCGCGGATGCACTGGGAATATAATTGGAATACCTTGGCTGTGTGCAATAATTTCGTTCATCAGCAACTTTAACTGTTCCTCTTGATCCACATTTGCAGGGCGATGTAAGGTGAGCACCATATAATTTCGCTCTTCAAGCTGCGCCCCTTCCCAAATTTGTGGGGTTATAAAACGTAGTCTATTTTTTAACAGGGTATCAATCATTGTATTACCAACAAAATAAATCCTATCTTCTTCTACACCCGATCTTCGTAAATTATCATTCGCTACTTCAGAAGTAGTGAAGAAATAATTTGTAATACTATCCGTTACCAAACGGTTAATTTCTTCTGGCATAGTCCAATCATCAGAGCGAATACCTGCTTCTACATGGGCTACTGGGGTTTTTAGCTTTTGTGCCGTAATTGCACAGGCCATAGTAGAAGTTACATCACCAACCACCAACACCAAATCGGATGGATTTGCCAGTAATTCTTGTTCAAATCTTACCATTATGGCCGCCGTCTGTTCAGCTTGTGAGCCTCCTCCAGCCTCCAAATTGGCATGTGGTTCTGGTATTTCAAGTTGTTCAAAAAAATCGCCCGACATTTTCTTATCAAAATGCTGACCGGTATGTATTAAACGAAAATCGATTTGTTTTCCATTTTGCTTTGCATCCTGTATAGCGTGCACTATAGGTGCAATTTTCATAAAATTAGGGCGAGCACCGGCAATTATCGTAACTAACATCTTCTAAAATTTATATAATATCTATCCATTTTCCTTCTTTCAAACTGCTAATAGCGGCAAAAGAAGCTTTTGTAGTGTTTATGATTTCATCGAATGGAATCAGTGCAGCACCTCCATTTTTTATACGATCAATTAACAATTTAAACTGGGCGCTATGCCCTTTATCCAAACTCGTTTTTAAATTAGAAAAGCCTTTAAAACCATAACCTGTAGTTGTTCTAAAGTTATCGATAATCGCTGTGCGCTCTTGAGAATAAATCTCAATCCGCTCCTTAGAATAGGCTTTAGAACCGTTCGAGAAATAATTAATTACGCCGGTAGAACCGTTTTCGTATTTAAGCAAAATAGAGGCATTGTCAGTATTTTCATTGGGATTAACTTCCATTGCATTCATACATACCGATTTAACCTTACTTCCAGTAAAATAGGTGATTAAATCTATAAAGTGACAGGCCTCGCCAATAATTCGTCCGCCACCAACATTCATATCATGTATCCACACACTATCTGGAATAAATCCCGCATTCATAGTTGCAATGATGTTCATTGGAGCGGTTCCAATAATACTTTTCAGTTTTACTGCGTGAGGTGAAAATCGTCTGTTAAAACCAACGGTTAAGGTTTTAGCATTTGCAGATTCCTTTTGTTTATAGGTGTTAATTATTTCTGTTAGCTGTTCGTCGTTTAGGGCTAATGGCTTTTCAACAAAAACATGCTTATTAGCTTTTAAAGCTTCATTAGTCATTAAAGCATGTTTATCATGCCGTGTAGTAATTAACACCAAATCTACCTCATCATCATTTAAAATTTCATGATAATTTGTAGTAGAATGGGTAAAGTCATATTTTTTAGCCAAAGCGGTGCCACTAACACCCCCAGCACTTGCAATAAACTTATAATTTGCTCCTGTATTTTTCAATGCGGGCAACATTGTCATTTTGGTAAAATTACCAGCACCAATAATTCCTATAACCCCTTTTAAACAGTTAAAATTAGCAGTACTTAACTGTATAGTTTCATTTGGTGCTAAGTTCACAACACTGTTATACTTAAGAATGGAAGCTATAGATTTCCTATTGCCAATATCCCCATAAATAGTATTAAACTCTTCGAGCGGCACTACTTCAGTTACCATTTCTTTAACTTGTAGCTTATTAGTAGCAATTGCTTGCAATATAGCTTCAAAATTTCTCTTCTCTGTCCATCGAACAAAAGGCAATGGGTAGTCTCGTCCTCTTTGCTCGTAATTTTCATCGTATCTACCTGGACCATACGAGCAAGATACTTGGAAGCTTAGCTCCTTTTCATAAAACTCGGCTCTACTTAAATTTAAGCCTATTACGCCCACCAAAATAATTTTACCTCTTTTTCTACTCATCTTTGCAGCTTGAGATATAATTTCGTCGGTTTTTGCAGAAGCTGTAATAATTACTCCATCACATCCAATTCCATCTGTATGTGATTCTACAAATTTTACAGGATCGCCTGTTTTAGGATTAAATGGAATTACTCCCCATTGCTTACTGAGGTTTAGCTTATCTTCATCAATATCTACACCAATTACTTTACAGCCGTTTGCTACTAGCAGCTGTGCGGTTATTAAGCCAATTAGACCCATCCCTATTACAACCACGGTTTCGCCTAACGTAGGGTTTAATAATCGTATTCCCTGCAACCCTATTGATCCGATTACAGTAAATGTTGCTTCCTCATCACTCACTTGATCGGGAATATGGGCAACTAAATTTTTTGGAATGGAAACAAACTCAGCGTGTTGGCCATTTGAAGCTACACGATCACCAACTTTAAACTCTGTAACACCTTCTCCTACAGAAATTACCTTCCCTACATTGCAGTAACCTAAGGGAAGTGGTTCACCTAATTTATTAAATACAGCTTCCAAGGTAGGCATTAAGCCATCGGTTTTTATCTTATCAAGTACTTGTTTTACCTTATCTGGTTGCTGACGAGCCTTCGATATTAAATTAGACTTTCCAAATTCTACTAACATTCGTTCGGTACCTAAAGAGACCAAAGAATGTGAGGTTTGAATAAGTACAGTTCCTTTTCTAACTTGTGGTGCAGGAATTTCTTCGAGTATAGTATCTCCCGTTTTAAAGGATTGTATGATTTGTTTCATTTAATTAGCAATATTGTCATTTATTTTCAAACTATGTTCTTGAATTTCATGTTCACTTTCGAACCTTTTTCTTAAAAACTTTGCGGGAACCCCCGCCATAATACTATAAGCCTCAACATCCTTCGTAACAACTGATCCAGCTGCAATTATGGCTCCTTCATTAATTTTAACGCCATCTAAAATTATAACACCATGACCAATCCAGCAATCCTTGCCAATATGAACCCCGAACCTCTCAGATCTACCGGTACTTCTGCAAGGAACTCCCACAATATCAAAACGATGATCACCACCAACAATGGAAACCTGAGAGGCAACCATTGCAAAGTCATCGATAAATAATTCGTCAATAGAGAAATGGCTATTATTACCTATATACACATAATTACCTACTTTCATACTTGAAACCCTTATCAAATTTCTGCGACCCATGTAAAAATTTTTGCCAACAGATTTGAATTTATACTTAAATTTCAGTAGTAAAAACATTCGTAGTTTTTTTAAAAATGTTTTTATCATAATTATTTGTGTTTCAATAGTAAGTTATTCATTACAGCTAACTGCTTTTCAGGATTATAATGTTCTGATATTATTCTTCTCCCGTTTTCCCCAATTATTTTTCTTTTTTCTTTAGGTAGAAGCATTAAATATTCAATTCTCTCTGCTAATGAGGCTGGGTCATCGTTCTTGTAAAAAAACCCAGATACTCCGTCTTGAACACATTCAATTTCTGGACCATGAAGACCCATCGAATCATTTGTGATTATTGGGGTACCATATGTGAGAGAATGTATTGCAGTTAAACCTACTGCATCAGGAATGATACACGCAATAGATTTTATGAAATAATTAGCAAGACTATTCTCGTCATAACAACTCCCTAAAAAAATTACCCTATCATTAATAGCGAGCTCTTCTGTCCGCTTTATAAGTTTTAACTTTAAGTCACCGTCCCCAATAATTAATGCCCCGACAAATAAACCTTTGTTTTTTAATAAGGAAATTGCGTCTATTAAGATATCTAGTCTCTTCCGCTGCTCAAGACGGCCAGTAAAAACCACATAATTTACTTCCATATAAAATGGGGATTTTAATTCCCCGATGTTCAGGTTATTTAATATCCTTTCCTGCATCTTATAATTTAGAGAGTTGTAAATGACACAAATTGGTTTTTTAAACCCACTAGATTTCATGATTTCTTTAGCCAACTTATCATATACAACGCCTCCATGACTAAAACATTTTAAAAAAATCAACTTTAGCTTATTATTTAAAGATCGACGTCTTGATCTCACCCCATGACTCCAAAAATATGTTGGGGTATTATTTAACCTAAGAAGAAATATAGAAATCCATGTAGATAAAAATTTCCAGTCCCCAAGAAAAATAACGCCATCGAATTTTTCCTGCTTTAACATTTTAAAAAGATTCGGTTGCCATAAAAAATTTTTAAAGAACCAAATATTTTTTAGCCTTATAAAACGATCCTCAGTATCAAATTCATATAGCTTCAAATTTCTATATGAACTATTCACCCTATCTCCAGCCAAAAAATAATAGCTATTAACTTTACAATTTAACATCTCTTCGATTATTGGCCCTCGATAATGCGCAAAAAAATGGTAAACTATTGCGATCTTTTTCTTTCCTTCTTCCCCTTCTGTCATTCCTATAGTATATGATTCATATAATTCATTAAAACATCGTTACAATCCAGTTTAACTAAAGGTTGCATATCATTACTAGTTCTAATTTTATTTTCTCTATACGGTGTTGGCGTCTCCCACCAGATTATTCCACCAACTGTGTTTAAATTTTTATACTTATATTGTTTAATAAAAGTAATATAACGTTTCATTTCAGTGGGGCTGAGCATCTCATACCCATACTTTTTATTTATAGGATGTACCAAGTACCATACGAATGGTAGTACTGGTTTTTTGAGTCGTGCGCCATAGCTAAAGGCTTGATCTAAATTCTGTTTTAAGTAATCGTAATTTCTCTTTAATGTTATTTGTTTATCAGGATAAATAATATAAAGTGATGGCATGATATAGTCACAATTAGAAAGGATAGCATCTAATTTCCTATCACTATTATCATTTTCTTGAACATGAAATGTTCGAATTGGCAATCCATATATTCCTATTTTTACATTTGGCCTTAACTTTTTAACGTATTTTATTAGGCTAACAAATGTTACTAGAGAATGTTTAATCCGAGGATCATCTTTCTTTAATAATTTCAAATTTTGGAATAATTGATTTTCTAGATTAATACACAACAGTCCTTTATCCTCAATTTGAGGATAAATTTTTGATAAATAATTCGATACACTCTCATAAAATATACTGCCATCCTTCTTTGGATCAATCATGAATCCACTTAAAATATCTATTGATAGAATCCCCTTTTTCTTACTTATTATATCCCATGTTTTCTTATTATACCTTTTCTTAAATAAATAAAGGTTAATATCCTTTGGAACTTGCGAAAATAACTGACTGCCTATTGAAAGAAAAATAATTAATACAAATAGTCTTTTCATTTTAAGTCTTTCTTAATTTGAACTTTGTTAAAAGCGTTTCTAGCGAAAAGAGTAAAGCTATGGAAGTCCAAAACCATGCAGCGCTAGAAATTGATCCACTAAACATATTCTGCATAAAAGATTCTATAAAAATTATTGCTACCCAAGAATATTTTGGTATATACTTAAAGACTCTAAAACAAATCAAAAATGCACGAAGCAATAAAATTACTATAGGAATAAATCCTAAGAGTCCAGTAGTCTGCAATACCTCAATTAACATATTATGAGGGTGTCCTGTCCAATTTTCAACTCTTAGCTTATCACCAATTATTGGATTATTCAAAAATTGATTGAATGAAGATTTCCATATCTCTAACCTTATCGCAGAAGTACTCCCAGTTTCAATCGCTTCGGAAGTTCCAAAAAATCTTCGAACTAACCCACTCCCCATCATCTCATCTAAATATACCAATATTACGGATGAGACGATTAACGCAAAAGAAATCTTAAGAGTGAACTTTACGTTGTTCCTAGCAATCAACATTAATAAGAATGGTAAAAATAATGCAAATAAGGCCCCTCTTGATGCTCCTAAAAAGAAAGGAATAATTGAAAGTGTAATTGCCAGATAACAAATTAGCCTTTTAAAAATGGCAACTTTATTATAAACAAGATATATTACTGTTATACTAATAATTAATGTTGAGCAATATGATAATGCTAAAGGAGAGATCACTTCTTCCCCGACAGAGTCAGTCCTTAATCTTGAAACTTGGCCAATAAAATGGCCATACAATACAATTGCTGCTAATGAGAATGCAAATCCCGTCATTATTAGCGTTTCAATAATAGTAGACAAATGCTTTTCTCTTAGGTCAAATATTGTTATTGAAATAAATGGTATTATTGAAAAAGAAACAAAGTAAAAAAACAAGTCACCATAACTTAGGTAAAAATCCTCACCTGTGGAATAGTCTATTACAATTCTTATAAGATAAAAAATCATAAATAGAAAGAACCAACCTAATTTAGCATTTAATACATTAGTTTTTAAATTGAACACTAAAAGGGAAATCAATGAAATACCAATGAGACCACGAATTGGCACTGAAACTTGCTTTGTAGCTTCTCCAAGTTCTGCATTAACCAAAAAGAGTAAAATAAAATAAAACCCAAAAAAAGTTAGTGAAAAAATTACTATCAAAAGCAGCATATTTATTTTATCTAACCGGATTTTCATAATCTATATTATTATTTAATAATATCTACACAGTTCTAATTAATACCCTGCTTGCTCCTAATAATATTTAACAATTTCGACACGTTAAAATCAACTGAAAAAATATTCGACATTGCCTTTCCTGCAAAACCAATGGATTCCCATTCTGATTTTTTAGACAATGATAAATCAATGGCTTGTCTATACGAATCCAAATTTGGGTAATCAATTAACCACCCATTTACATTGTTTTTAATCATCTCTGATGGACCTCCCAGTTTATAGGCAATAATTGGCTTCCCTGCTCCCAATGCTTCTGCAATAGAAATTCCAAATGCCTCAACGTTTCGTCGAGAATTAACTGCCACATCTATAGTTGAATAAAATTTGGACAAATCAGTTATTTCTCCTAAAAAGTGAACATTCTTACCATAAAAGGCTCCAGCCAAATTATGAAGCTCTTTCAAGTATTCCGCTTGGTTTGAAGCTCCTGCAATTAGCAAATGGCCATTTGATTCTATTGCTTTCGAATTAATAAACCCACCTATGAGTAAATCTTGCGCCTTGTCGTAACATACCCGGGCTACCATACCATATACAGGTACGCCTTCTGGTATTCCAAGTTCATTTCGATATGTTTTATCTCCTAAAATAATTCTTTTACTATCAAATCCAGGATATACAAAATGACGACATACATCACCCAAACTTTTCTTCGTATACTCACTATTAGCAATAGGAACGATAGAGAATTTTTTGCACAAAAATGAATACATCATCTTTGCTAGTCTGTTGCTAACAATTCCCGGAAGATGCCAAAAAGCAGCTGAATCATATTGCTTAGCCAAAAAGCTTGCTAAAAACAAAAAGTTTGGTCTTCTATAAATAACAGCGTCATAATTGCCCGAAAGTGAAGTCACAACTTTTTTTAAGTTTCTCTTTCCATATCTATATGTTTGAATTATCGCATTAATTCTATTTGAAAAATTGCCAATATAACTCCATTTTAAATTATCCAGTTCTACAAAATTATCACTCAAAGAGGCATAAAAATCTTTTCTTTTCCCATTACCAATAATCACAAGATCAACTAAAATCCCCTGAGACCTCATGCACTTGATATATTGTGTTTCACACGTCAATACTCCACCTCCATCAGTACTGCTTACAATCTTTAGTATTCTCATAATTTTTTAAATATTTGTACTGATCATCTTTCTCTCTCTCCTCCAAAAAGTAATTTGAAATATTCTTTAAGCAAAATTAAGAATAAATAAAAGATCACATAAACTACCTTGACTTGACTCCAAAAACCTAAATTACTTTCACGAAACAATCTGTATGTCGGAATTATGAATGTTAGTACAAAAAGAGTTGGAATATAAGTAATTTCCTTTACAAAACCTTTAATATTTTTAAAGTCAAACTTCTTTTGCCCTCCAAACACCCTTCTTTTTTTTTTAGCAAGTTCAGAATATTTTGACCTTGCAGGATGTTTGACAACAACGTCGTCGGCATATGTTAACGAAATATCAAAATTGTTCGCACGCCTATTCCATCCAAAATCTTCTCCTGATTTTAAATCTGAATTGAACAGTCCCACAGTATCAAAAAAAAGTTTCTTTGTAAAGAAATTTGCAGTAATTGCACCTTTCAATTTGTCTACATTTCGCTTTTGGTTGAATGCAAAAAAGCTTTCATATAATTCAGGCCAAGTTTCATTACCAACCTCTTTAGGAAAAATCTTAACCTTCCCCGCTACACGCTCGGCATTTTTTTCTTCAAAATAAAAAAGTGCATTTTGTATCCAATTCCTATCTGGTAAACAATCGGAATCTGTGAACCCTACAATTTCCCCTCTTGCAATGGAAAGTGCTGCATTCCTTGCAGCATATGAACCAGCTTTTGGCTCTACAATAAGTTTAAAGTTATTTGGTATATCGGTAAGTTCAAACCCGTCACTTGAATCATTATTGATTATAATTACTTCAAAGTTATCCAGAGAAAGGCTTTGGTTTTTTAAGCATTCTAAGCACAAATTCAATCTATCCCAATCTCTATAAGTTGGAATAATTATTGAAACTTTGGGAGTTGTATTAGTTAACATTTTAATATCTTAGTTATTTGCGCCTTATATAAGTTTAGTCAAAGTATTAAAGAAATATATACTATATCTGACTTCAAATTCTAAAATCGCTCTTACCATTGCTTTAAATATTCTTTTGTAAAATAACTTTCTTATTATTTTTTTATACTTTAAACCAGTATTTCTATTTAGCGCCATTATTGCATCAAATTTATTCAATTGTCTTACGTTTGAACCTAATTTATTTGTAATAGATTTTATACTTTCGTCGTGCATTCTTCTCAAACATAAATAATCATCAAGCACAACAAAAATACTTCCATTTAATATAAGTCTTGAATAAAACTCCCATTCTTGATGTTTTACCAGATTTATATCGAAAAGCAATTGCTGCTGAGCAAGATACGTTCGATTAAAAAGTGGCCCTGGTGTTAGGAAGTGTATCTTATAAAGCAGATAGTCTTCAACAAGATTATTACTCATAAGCTCATATTGAGGATAACTATATTTATCATTAACAGTAAACTCCCCCATTTTAGCGACCATAAAATCTATCTCTGGATTCCGTTGTAATGTCTGAACTTTTTTCTCCAACATATCAGGTAACATTAAATCATCTGAATCAAACCATTGAATATATTCTCCAGAAGACATTTCAAACCCGAAGTTTCTACAAGTTGGAGCTCCTTTTTTTAAATTCTCAGGACGCTTGAAATACTTAAATCGAGCGTCGTATTTTATATAACCTTTAACTACTTCTACCGTATTATCAGATGAACCATCATCAATTATTAAACATTCCCATGATGTCCAAGTCTGAGATAAAATAGAATTGAGTGTTGCTGGCAACAAATGTGCCCTATTAAAGGTGGGAACTATAATAGATACTACCCCCTTTTCCATCTTATTATTTTCATTCAGCATCGAATTATCCATGTTTTGATGCAAATAACACCTTTAGAAAAAAGAATGCGTCATTAACTTTTGTACTTTTAATAGCGAGCTTTAACCCCTTCTTCGCTCGCTTCTTTATGTCTTTAAATGTCAAGTCTTTACTTTCTGAAATATATTTTGCAGCTACAGTCCTAGATTTAATACTATTTTTGAGCCTCATAATTTGGGATTCACCAGACCACATACCTGCCTCATGCACCCTATAATTGGCCATGATTTCAGGCAAGATTGCGAACTTTCCATACGCTCCTAGTGTAACCCACATAAAAAAATCACCATAAGGTATTGTTGAAATATCCTCAGGATAGTGCTTTATTTTATTCTTGAAAACTGCAGACAACGTTGGAATGTGATTAATACAAATCTCAGATTGGTCAAAAGATTTAAAATGTAACGCGGTTGGAAATTTAATTTCACCGTCAATATCTCTTCCTACATGATGCCCACATAAAACGTATTCAGTATTCTTTTCTAAAAAGTCTACTTGTTTTTGCAGTTTTTTTGGATCAGTCCAATAATCATCTCCCTCACACATTGCTATATATTTACCTTTTGCTCTAGGAAAATTATACTTAAAACTAGGTCTGACCCCCTGTGAGTATTGATTTACCGATTGATAAATAGGCTTAATTAAATCAGGGTAATTCTTTTCATATTCCCTAATTATATTAACAGTACCATCTTTGGATGCATCATCATGAATCAATATTTCAAACGAAAAATTAGTTTCTTGCAATAAAAAACTCTCTATGCATTGCCTAATATATTTTTCATGGTTATATGTAAGACAACAAATGCTAACTAATATATCTTTCATTTAGTTTCTGGGAAAAAACTGGTTCTAGAATAAACTCCATTCTCGATATAAACAACATTATTCACTATTTTAAGTTCATTTTTTTTTATCGAACTTAAAATAGTGAATAGCATTGGTATTTGTTGATCAAGTATACCCTCATAGCCTAACTCATTGAAAACGGCAACTGAGGTAACTGATTGCATTATGATAGGTCCAGTATCAATGCCTTCGTCAATAAAGTGTGCTGTATTTCCTAATACACAAGCACCCGCCTGAATTGCCTGATCAATAGCCTTTCTGCCGGGAAAGCTGGGAAGCAAGGATGGATGAAAATTAATTATCCTATTCCTATAAACATCAACTAAATCACCCTTAAGAATATGATCACCAAAACAAAAACAATAATCTATATCATGTAAATTTAAATATGATAAAATATTATCTGAAAGCTTGAGTGACTTATTTGGCCCTTCGATCTCACTAAAATCCTTACAGATAAAAGGTATTGCAAACTTATCAAGATCGCTTTTCAAAAAGGCATTTCTACTATCATCAGAAAAAACCAATTTGATTTGGCTCATCAAATCACTATCATTAAGCGATAATATCTTAGACAAGCGCCCAGCGGAGCCTGAGACATAAAACGCTATTCTGGGATTTATCATTCTAATGTGAAGTCGTTTAAAAATTCAACTGCTTTTTTCTTAGTATTAAACATCATCAAGTCCAAAATTGATAGAAATGGAATAAAATTATCGCCAAACTGCTTGTATTCAATTTCATTAGCTCTTAAAAACTGAAGCACAATAGATCTATCCTGGAATTCTTCCTTGCTGTAAAGTTCCTTCCCCCCAATTGCATTAATGTATTTTGTTGCATTGAGTTGTTGGCAAATAGCCAAAACTTTACCTTGACTTTTCAAACTTGAATCTGTTGGAATAGTAGATGATATCACTATCTCAGTATTAATATCTAAATAGGAACAAATCCTAACTACTGAGTGGTGGATAAACTCAAATAAGTTGGGATTGTTATAATTAAATATTTCTTCAACAATAGGAAATACAGTCTGAAACATCAATGCCTTTCTATATGCAGCCTCAATCTTTCTAAGTAATTTAGCTTTTTCGCTTTCAAAAAAGGAGCTAGCAATTACTCTTTCGTAGACATCCAAAAAGTCTGAATCCTTTTTTAACGGCAGAGAAATCGTTTCATCTTTACCGTTAACTAAAATTCTGTTTCGGTTTATCCACCCTTTTTTTGTAAATTGAATATTGTCATATATAACAAATTTATCTACAGCAGAAATAAGCTGAAAATACCCAATATAAGGCAAAAAATAAGGTTGCATAATTGCTACTACCATGAACTACTACTAAAAAAGTTCTTTCATTAGCTTGAAATTTTTCTTTGCTTTCTCTTTTGCCTTTGGAATTTGCTGTTTTAATTCATCTTGGTATTTTTCAATATTGTTCCAACATTTATCAATTTTCTCATTTAAATCACCATCTAATGCAGGATCAGCAACATATGCTTCTGCGCCTGCTTCAATTGCAAAACCTTTCAACTTATGCGCTTTAGGTTCGTGACCATAATCAATAACAACAGTTGGTACATATTGACTTAATCCTGCTACAGCAGCATGTATGCGTCCGCTTACCAACATTGAGAAAGCGCCAATAATTCCCTTAGTTGTCCAGGTATCATAAACACCATTTAAACAGATTACATTTTTCGCAATTCCTCTATCATTTAATATTCTTTCCAGCTGTTTAGTAACAACATAGTCACGCCCATGAATTAGCTCAAAAGGCTCCTTTCCAGGGATAAACCCATTTGAATGAGACATTAGACATACTTTCGCGCCTAAAGAATCTAAGTGTTCCACTGCTTCTGCAAATATCGTGTAATCAGAATCTTCACGAGGCCATTTATCGAATGGCCCCGTTAAAAAATTCCAGCCACACAATATAAACCCAACCACTGGTTTCTCAGAATTTGAGATACCTTCTGAATCTAGTAATTCTTTAATTTCGCTTTGAGCTTTTGGTTCAAATAAAAATGCAGGGCATGCTAGATCATGGAGTTTATTTAGGTTAAATCCATATTGTGTAAGGATATCTCTGCTTACACTTTCACGATTGGTTACGAAATCAAAATTCTCAAATACTTCTTTAGCAAATTCTAAGTTCTTATTCTCTGAAAAAGGTCCAGGAGAACCTGCAACCATTACTGTTTTCTTACCTAAAAGCTGTGCAACCCTATCTTTACATAGGCCTACATGGAAACGGTCTTCCCCTAGAAAGTCCGCATTATCTCCCCAAATATCCCCACTAAAATCAATAACTAAATCAGCATTCAAAACTTCGTCAATATATGGAGTGGTACATTTCAGCTCTTTCGTTTTTACATATTCTTTGGCTATTTCTAACTCCTTTTCTGCATCAAACGCATCCGTTCCAGACCAACCGTAGTATAGTTCCATAGGTACAACATCTACACCTTCCGCATTACAAAAGTCGTCGGATAATTGCATCGTTGTCCTTATCTCACAATTTGGGAATACAGATCTCAATTCTCTCATAAAAGGTTCTATTATATAAAAATTACCTATATTTCCGAATTCCATTCTTCCCCAATGCAAAGTGCATTGTCCTATTATTAAAATTTTCATATTTTTAATTGTTTTGCGTTCTTAAAATTAATCTACATATCAGATCTACTTCTTCTCTTGTTAAATCATAATAAAAAGGTAAACACATTACCCTTTTCGAAATATCATCCGTTACTGGCAATGATATTGGTGAAAGGTATGGTAAGCAATTTGCTAATGAAGGATAAAAATACCTCCGAGTGAAAATCTCCGAAGCCTTTAATTTCTCCATGCAGTTCAGCATCAATTCCTCACTTTCAAAAATAAGAGGAAAATAAGCATAATTTTTAGAAGCTGACTTATTCCAAAATGGCGCAGTCGCCTTAAGGGAACTTAGCTTGGTTAAATAATGATCTGTAATTTGCTCACGCTTAAGATGTATATTTTCTACATACTTTAGATTAGCTAATCCCATAGCAGCATGGAACTCAGAATTCTTACCATTGATTCCCAATTCTGAAAACTTCTCAGTACCACTAAAGCCAAAATTTCTAATATGGGCCAACTTCTTTAAAAGCGAAGGATCTTTGGTAACAATTAGTCCTCCTTCTATCGAGTGATACAATTTGGTAGCATGAAGGCTACAAGTAGAGATATCGCCATATTCAAAAACTGATTTACCATTTACCTCAACTCCAAAGGCATGAGCTCCGTCATAAATTACCTTTAAATTGTGCTTTTTTGCAATTCGATCTATTTCTTCCACTTCACAGGGATTACCATATACATGTGTAGCTAAAATTGCTGAAGTATTGGGTGTAATTGCAGCTTCAATCTTTTTCGGATCTATGTTTAAAGAATTCGAATCTATATCAACAAAAACGGGATTACATCCTTCCCATACAATACTACTTGTAGTGGCCACAAAAGAAAAAGGAGTTGTTATAATATCTCCCTTGAGTTCAAGTGCTTTAATAGCCATTTGTAAGGCGATGGTCCCATTAGTAACAAATAACAAATGCTTTAGTTTCAGGAATTGCTTTAATTGAATCTCAAGGTCACTTGCCAATGGTCCCATATTAGTTAGCCATTGCCTTTGCCAAATACCATTTAAATAACTACTAAATTCTTCTTGGGGTGGTAAAAAAGGTTTAGTTACTGGGATCATCTCTTTAAAATTAATTGTTTAAAATCCGATAGTGCATCTATTTTTAACAGGCGAGAAATTAATATATATATACCACTATACAATAAAGCGGTTACTAGCAAAAATGCAAAATCAGGTAAATATAAGCTTTTTATACAGAACAAGTTGAGCAAGTACAACACTAAGCCGCTTATCGAGCCAGAAAAAAGAATAGGAGCTATATCCTTTATTTGTTCTTTCATTTTATAATTTAGAAGCTTACCACTATAAAAGGAATTCACATAAAAAGACAAAACTGTTGATATTATTTGGTAATAAAGAAGTGCATAAATACCAAACGGAACACAACACACAATGCCTATTGTAGTATAAAATTTCTTTATCAGCTCCAATTTCAAGAACAAATCAGTTCTCCCTTTGACCTTCAATATATTGAGGTTATAAGAGTGTAATGGAAACATTATTCCAGAAATACAAAGAAGTTGAAAATAGGGCACGGCAGGTAGCCACTTCTCTGTAAGAAGCAGACGGAAAAAAGGTTCGGCAACGCATGCGAGAAAAACTAACAATGGAGTAATCCAAAATAAGACTTGCTGCATCAACTTCATATAGGCCAATTTCAGCTTCTTATCATCATTTTGAATAGATGAAAATAGTGGATAGGTAACTTTATTTAATGCTGTCGAAATGTTCTGAACGGGAAACATTCGTAAAGAATTAGCCCGGTTATAAAAACCCAATTCAGTAATCGAGAAATACTTACCAATAATAAGGGTATAAATATTTTTATAAATGGTATCCAGTAGACCAGAAATTGTTAATTTATATCCAAAAAAAAAGTGATACTTTAAACGTTCTAGATCGAAAACAAAACTTGGATACCAGCCAGTTGAAAACCAATGTTGAGCAGTAAAAAGAGTAGATTGGACCAAGTTCATCCATACAATACTCCACACTCCAAATCCTTTGTAAGCTAAAAAGACACCAACCAAGCCCCCAATAACTACAGATGGGATTTGCATGGTCATCTGTAATTTAAAGTTCATCTCCTTAGTTAGTTTAGTTGTTTGAACACCAACGAAAGCCCTAATTATAAAAGTAAGCGTGTAAACCTTTATAATAGATTCAAGCCTTACTTCATTATAAAAATTCGAGATATATGGAGCAGCAATAAAGAGCAATAAATAGATTACCACACTACCTAAGAGATTGACGAAAAAGACTGTAGAATAATCGCGCTGATCGGGAGATTCTGTACGGATCAAAGAAGAGGTAAGTCCAGCATCTACTAATGAAGTACCCACATTCATAAATACAGTCATCATGGCGATAAGTCCAAAATCCGAAGGCAGTAAAACTCTCGCTAAAACAATCTGTATGAAAAAATTTATAAACTGAACACTGAACTGCTGCGAGAATGTCCAAAACAATCCAGAAATAGTACGTTTTTTTAAACTCACTTTTTATTGTCCTATACCATAATATTTAAACCCAAAATGCTCTAATTCTTTTGAAGAAAGTATTTTCCGACCATCAAAAACAAAAGATGGCTTTTTCATATTCTCTTTTATTTTTGTCCAGTTGTAATTCCTAAACTCATCCCATTCAGTTAATATCGCAATTGCATGACTATCATTACAAGCTAAATACGGATCATTTGTAATTTTAACTAATCTTCTATTGGTTTCGGAATCTCTAGTACCCAAATAATCAAGGTCGCTATACACCTGCTCTGCCGTTACCTTAGGATCGTAAATTTGCAATTCTGCCTCTTCATTGAGTAGATAATCGGCAACGTAAATTGCAGCCGATTCCCTAGTGTCATTGGTATCTTTCTTAAACGCCCAGCCCAAGAAAGCTATTTTTTTTCCTGAAACAGTATTATATAAAGTACGTATTATAGTCTCTGCGAACCTTCTTTTTTGATGATCATTCATGATGATAACTTGTTCCCAATAATCCGCAACCTCTTTTAGACCATACGAACGCGCAATATAGACTAAATTAAGAATATCCTTCTGAAAACAAGACCCTCCAAAACCTACAGAGGCCTTTAAAAATTTAGACCCTATTCTACTATCCATTCCTATGGCTTTAGAAACCTCGTCTACATTTGCTTCAGTTCTTTCACACAATTCAGAAATCGCATTAATAGAAGATACCCGCTGCGCCAAAAATGCGTTGGCAGTTAATTTAGATAGCTCAGAAGACCAAAGGTTGGTAGTCAGAATCCGGTCGTTAGGCACCCAGTTTGCATATACCTCTTTTAAAGAATTAATTGCCTGCTCATTTTCCCCTCCAATTAAAACTCTATCGGGTGATAATAAATCATCTATTGCCGTACCCTCTGCTAAAAATTCTGGATTTGACAAAATGTCGTAATTAACTCCATTACCTGTATTCTCTAATATACTTTTTAATGCCTCAGCAGTCCTAACAGGAAGTGTCGATTTCTCGACCACAATTTTGTCATCCTGAGCTACTTCGGCAATCTTCCGAGCACATAACTCAATATATTTTAAATCAGCTGCCATCCCTTTACCTTTACCGTATGTTTTTGTAGGGGTATTTACAGAGATAAATATCATCTGAGCCGCTTTTATTGCACTTTCCACATCAGTAGAAAAGAATAAATTTTGACCCCTCGCTCTGTCTACAATTTTAGCTAGGCCAGGTTCATAAATTGGTAGTTTATCTAAGTCGTTTCCATTCCAAGCATCTATCCTAGCTTGGTTCACATCTACAATTGTAACCTTTATGTGTGGGCATTTATGTGCGATTACGGCCATAGTTGGTCCTCCAACATACCCAGCCCCAATACAACAAATATTTGTAATTTTTTGAATCATGTATTTTGAGTTAGATGCCCTAGAATTACAGCCTAGAATTAACAATATTCCTATCTAAGCAAGCCTTAGTGTCAAATAATATCCCATCTGCCTTAACTAAGTCCTTATAATCCATTAGAAGGAATTCATCATGAGCAACTGCGAGTACAACAGCGTCGTACTGACTTTTAGGTGAAGCAATTAAGTTGATGCCATATTCATCGGCAACTTCTTCACTATCGGCCCATGGATCATAAACCTCTACATTCATCCCAAATTGTACTAGTTCTGAGTAGATGTCTACAACTTTCGTATTTCGTACATCAGGGCAATTCTCTTTAAAAGCAATACCTAATATTAAAACTTTACAGCCTGCTACCTTATGCCCTTTTCCAATAAGTAGTTTTACCACTTTGTTTGCAACAAACATTCCCATATTATCATTTACCCTTCTTCCCGATAAAATAACCTGGGGGTGATACCCTAAGGATTCTGCTTTATGAGCAAGATAATACGGGTCTACGCCAATACAATGCCCACCTACTAAGCCTGGTTTGTATTTTAAGAAATTCCACTTTGTACCAGCAGCTTCTAAAACATCGTGGGTATCGATACCCATTTTATCAAAAATTAGCGCCAATTCGTTTACAAATGATATGTTAACGTCTCTTTGGGCATTTTCAATAGCTTTGGATGCTTCAGCAACTTTAAGACTGGCTGCCTTATGGGTTCCTGCTACTATAATTGATTTGTATAAGTTATCTACAAAATCAGCTATGTCTGGAGTGGATCCAGAGGTCACCTTTTTTATTTTTGTAAGTGTATTAACTTTATCTCCAGGATTAATACGTTCAGGGGAATACCCACAAAAAAAGTCTTCATTATATTTTAGCCCACTAAATCTTTCTAACACCGGAACGCAATCCTCCTCGGTACAACCCGGGTATACCGTAGATTCATAAATCACTACATCACCCTTTTTTAATATAGCCCCTAGCATTTCTGATGCCTTTATCAATGGGGTTAAATCAGGAGCTTTAAATTGATTTATTGGTGTCGGAACAGTAACAATAAAGACGTTGTAGTTTTTAAGATCAGCGCGATCAAAAGAAAAATCCAACTTGCCATCACCGTAGCTCCCTGATGCTATCAATTTCAACTCTTCAACATCTGCCTCTCTTGTACGATCTTCTCCTCTTTTCAGTTCATTAATTCGGTCTTCATTTATATCAAACCCTAAAGTCGGGTATTGCTTGCCAAATTCGAGAGCAAGGGGTAACCCCACATAGCCCAGTCCAATAACAGCAACCTTTGTATTTTCTGCTAATTCCATTTTATAATTTATACTAATTTAGATAGTTAACCTTTATTAAAATCTACTAAAGAAATGCTTAACCATTTTTTTTAATGTGGGTTTTGATTTTTTGGCATCATCTGAATAATAGCCATAACCGTAACCATAGCCGTATCCATAACCATAACCATAACCATAGCCATAGCCAGCTCCATCCATTTTTACGCCATTAAAAATAATATTGATTCTTGGAAATTTTTGCTCTAAGCGAAGTGATTCTACCAAATTTAGTTGATGTTTAAATGTAACACCTTGTCTTACCACATATAAAGTAGCATCAGCAAGTCTACCCAAAACTTGAGCGTCGGTTACCAGCCCAATTGGCGCAGTGTCAATAATAATTTCATCAAAATCTTTTCTAAGAATATCTATCAAATCATCCATTTCACTTTGAATCAATAATTCTGAAGGATTAGGAGGAATGGGACCGGAGCTGATTACATTTAAATTCTCATTTAGTACCGACGATTGAATAACGTCTTTAACAGAAGCTGCACCTATTAAATAATTACTTAAACCAATACCCTTTTCGATACCAAGATATTTACTGGCTTTCGGTTTTCTTAAATCTAACTCTAAAAGAATAGTCTTCTTGCCGCTTAGCGCCAAAGAAGCTGCGATATTACTAGCAACAAAACTCTTTCCTTCTCCAGACATGCTAGACGTTAACAAGGTTACGTATCCTCGATTTATTTCGCGCTTTCCTTGCACGTACTGAAGATTGGTTCGAATAGCTCGAAATTGTTCTGCTATCGCCTTTCTGCTACCCGCAGTCACAACGATAGACTCGGAGCCTTCATTATAAATAATATCTCCTAAAATAGGCACCCTAGTGGCTGCTAAAATATCTTTTTTACTAACAATTTTGTTGTTCATAATCTCCTTGCCATAGAGGTATCCAGCAGGCAACAATAAACCTATTATTACAGCAAGAGCCAAAGTGAGCTGTCTCTTAGGCATTATCGGACTTTTTGAACTATAAGCCGGATCTACAACTCTGCTATCAGCAACTGAAGCAGCATACGATAGGGCCGTTTCTTCTTTCTTTTGAAGAAGATATAAATATAAGCTCTCTTTAATGGTTTGTTGTCTCTTAATACTAATGAATTCACGTTCCTGTCCTGGAATCTTTTTGATCGAACTTTCATATTGACTATTATTCCGTAATAATTCGGATTTAGTGCTGTTCAGAGAGATTAAAATATTTTTTATGCCAGCCCTAATGCCCTCACGGGTAGTTTCTATTTGGCGATTGATGGGATCAAACAAAGGGTTGTTAGGCACGGTTGTAGCCAGTAGTTGATCTTTTTTAAGTTGTAGATCACGCAATTGGTTAATTTGCCCCAAAAGAACAGGATCATTGATACCAAAGGTGCTAGGAAGTTTCTCCAATGATGAATTACTTTCTACGTAGTTTTGTATTTGATTAACCACCCCTATTTGAATATTAATCTCATTCAGCCTAGCATCATTAGACTTAACATTATCAAGAAACAAATTTGCCTCACTTGTAATATTCGTTAAGCCTTGGCTACTTTTAAAACTTTCTACCACGCCTTCAACTGCAGTTAATTCCCCAGTAATCAATTTTAATCGTTCATCGATAAAATCTAACGTACTTTGCGTTGTCCTATTTTTATCTGACAAACCATCTTCGTTATATACTTGAACTAAAGTGTTTAAAATATCTATACCTTGTTTAGGAACATTAGCCAAATAGGTAAGCTTAAGCACAGTGGAATTTTTGTTAGATAATTGAATATTCAATTTACCCAGGCATGAGTTAGCAACATTTTCCGGGTCAGAAATCAACACAGTAACGGGGCCAAGATCACTCTCCTTGAACAAGTTATTAGTTTGTATTCGATAAACTCCTAGGATATTGTTTTGAACTTTGTTTAATTCCCCGTTTATTACTTTACCGTTTCCTGATAAGCGATAATGAGTCCGGTTTGGGAAAGTAAGTTGCCAAGATCTATTGTACATCGCACTATCCAAATCCATTGCAACAAAATCAACTGGTTTAATAGAATAGATGTCACTATTAATAATTCTGCCTTCAACCTTAAAACTAACCATCAAATTTAACCGGCCAACTACTTTTCGCATTAAGGTTTTTGATTTCAGAATTTCTATTTCATTGTCGACAACTTTTGAACCAGTAAAAACATCTAAATCAGAAAGGACATCGCTTGTAGGCATGCCACCCTTTTTTTGATCCCTTATTAAAAGTGTTGTACTCGCTTCATAAATAGGCTCAGTATACCTCAAATAAAGAAAGGCCATCCCAATCGAGAATATAATTCCAACCACAAAAACAGGCCAGTGGAAATAAATCCTTCGTAAAATATTACTTATGTTAATCTGCTCTTCTGAATTTAACTCTTCAGAATGCTCTCTATTTTCAGCTTTCATTGGAAAAGTCTAACAATTACTACACTTATAACGGAAAGAGCACTCAATACCAGGGTTGCATTTCTATAGGCAACGTCTGAGCTAGCCACTTTAGATTTACCAGGCTGTATGTATAAAACATCATTATTTCTGAGATAATAGTGAGGCGAATTGAAAATATCCCTATTAGTAAGATCCAATCTAATGAACTGGCGCTTGCCTTGATCTTCTCTAATTAATAATATGTTATTTCTTAATGCTGTCACATTCAAATCACCAGCAAGGCTCAATGCATCGGTAACCGAAGCCCTTTCACTTTGAACGGGGTAAACCCCAGGCCTTGAAACATCCCCTAGCACTGAAACTTTAAAATTAACTACTCTTAGACTTACCACTGGTTCTTTTAAGAATTTAGTGAGTTTTTCTTGCACTAAGTTCCGTGCTTGAATAGAGGTTAAGCCTTCAATTTTTATGGACCCCACCAAAGGCAACTGCACAGAACCGCTTTGATCTACTAAAAATCCATTTGTACTATTACCACCCCCACTACTACTTGAAGTGGTATTTCCCATGTTAAATATTGCTGAGGCCTCCATATTTAAACTACTCACCGTCATTGCAACGACATCGTCCTTTTGTATTTTAATTAGTGAAAAATTTTCAATTTGTTCTTCAATTGTCCCCTTTCCTTCAAGGTCTTGAAAATATGGAATGTTTTTATAGGAAACGCAACCACTTAAAAAAAGGATTAAAACGATTATTCCTAGGGAATTGATTTTTTTCATACTATAGATATAAATTCTTTATATGCAAATGTAAGACTTTTCGTCTAATAATATAATTATAAACAAAGTTCGATCGTTCAGCCAAGCCCACCTAATAAGCAAATTTAATGCCGAATTTTTAAACAACGATAATCTAATTGTTTAACAACAGCTAAGACTTGATTTAATTGCATGTAAAAGTACCTATAGAAAACCATTTCAAAGCAAATAATCTAGGTAAGAGAGAAATTAGTCTATAAACAGTGGATTCATAGATGATAAATACGGCTTCGACGTTAGAAACTATATATTAACCCTACTTTAACATTAAAGTTCGAAACATCATTTTTATCGCCATTCCAATATTCGCCTGCAGGTGGTGGCGGTAAATAATATTGATAATTAAGTGCTCGGACAAAACCCATTTGAGAATTTATCGTAAATTTTTTAACCGTCCAATCAACTTGTCCGATAAAACCTAAATCGACCCACCTTTTTCGAGAATCTTTAGTCGCTTCGAACGTTTGGATGTACAAATCATTGTTATGTACTTGTCTTTCGATGACTAAGCCGATACGTTTTAGTCCCTTTACCCATGCTACATCTAAAGTTTGCATATTGCTGGGCCCGTTTCCAGCTCCTAAAAATTGTCCTTTATTTGTGTAACCTTGTCTCAGCTGTGTATGTGTATACCATGGGGCTACCGCCCGCACATGATTACTGTTGGAAGACTCTAACTGACTAAATTCTACCCCAACCTGTATACATTCATTTGTTTTTTGCTTAAGAGGAACTAACTTGTTAAATCCAACTATATAAGCTCGTGTATGTTCTGGCTCTAAAAAAGCATCTCTGAAATTCCACGAATGATCTTCGCGCCCCCACTGGAAATAGATTTCAGAATTTGACTCTGGCCAAACCCAACGCATAAATAAGGAAATGAGCTGATCTCTATCTCTCGAATCCTCAGTGTTAGAGTTCGAATTTTCGGCAAACGCAGCTTTGGTTAAGAAAGAAAAAACAGGAAGGTAATCCCCAACGCTATTCAAACTGTGCTGATAAGTAGTGAAAGCACGATCAAAGCCCAAATATAAGCCTGGTACCCATTTTGGCTGATAGGTAAAAACGAGACCATTAATATACCTCCAATCATTATCTTTTGCAGCGTAAGTTGAACCGATTGGCTGCCCTACACCAGAATTTTCTAATCGACCAGCAATTAACTGCCCTTCGAAAGAACCGATTGGCGTTTTAAGAGGTTTACCGGTGTTTAAAGTAAGGTGCTTAAATCCAGATGCATTGTTCGACATCAATAATGAGTTATATCGGCCAGGCCCCCACCATAAATTCTCATTAGAAATCCCTATAGCTGCCGATCCAAAAGTTAATTTAGCAGAGCTTTGTCCCCAATTTAGTTCGTTATAACTACCCTCTGAATAGTTTGTTGGCGCATCTACTCTATTTTGATAGCCATAATAATTAGTTACCAAATTTGCGGGTTGATTATAATCCGTCAAAACAGGATATTTACTGTCTTGGGCAAAAACATATTCCGGTCTAAATTGCACCGTTAATGGCCCTGCTTTTAAAAATACACCAGCAGAAAACATCGTTTCGTATCCTTTAGATGGAATCATTGCTCCATCGTTTATTCCATAAGGATGATGACTATTAAATTGTTGCTGCCAAGCAATAGGCAAAGCATACAGCTTAAACTTATCGTTGTTACTCGCCCAAAGCTGTGTGCGTAACTTAATAGAAGATGCCGAATCACCATAATTCAAATCGTCAGTCTCACTCATGTATAATGGCCTAACCATAAACGACCGCTTCGAAGTATCATTACCTAATAATTGCTGGCGTCTAAAGTTATCTTCAAGATTTGGCAACAGCCCCAAGGGTAAGGTCTGTGCGGCTAAAAAAGTAGCCTTTAAGCCAAATAATAGCGCGAAAACTAAAATTTTCAATAATTTCATAATTCAGGTAATTTGGTTTATGTACGAAAGCAATATAAATATAGTTTTAATTACTTCCTTTGCAAAATAGACGTTATGGTAAATCCAATAATCTTTATAGAACCCCATGCCGACTGGCTTAAGCCTGCTGATTCGATGTTAATCTTAATCTTATCGGGCATAATCACATCAATATAAGCTTGCTCTGGATTTTCGTATCGTGCTAAAATAACATTCTCGTCTACATATTTAATTGAAGCCATATCGGTAATTCCTGGCTTTAGGTCTAATACTTTCAATTGCTCATCACTATAAAGCGCCACGTATTTACGCACCTCTGGTCTTGGCCCAACTAAACTCATTTCGCCTTTTACCACATTTATCAGCTGTGGCAGTTCATCAAGCTTAAACTTACGTAAAAAAGCACCAACCGGAGTAATACGGGAATCGTTTTCCCCCAAAGTAAGCAAACCCGCTCTATCGGCGTTTGCATACATGGTTCTAAATTTTAACAACTTAAAATCTCGGTTATATTGCCCTACCCGAACTTGTTTATAAAAAACACTCCCTTTAGTGCCAAAAAAAAGCAGGCCATAAATGAGAATAAAAAAAGGAAGCAAAAGCAGTAGGCCAAAAAATGCAATTAAAAAATCAAGCAATCTTTTCACTCGTCTTCACAATATGGTAGGCTTGTTCTACAGTACTACAAATAAAATCAACCTGTTTAGTAGTTAACTGGGGGTAAATGGGCAACGAAATCTCTCGAGCATAATTATCATAAGCAATTGGAAAGTCGTCAATAGAAATCCCCTTATTAATGAAAGTGGTTAACATAGGTAATGGCAAGAAATGCACATTGACGCCAATTTCCATCGCAGTAATACATTCTATCATGGCATCACGTTCTGCCTCGCTAATATTGTTAATGCGCAGGGCATAAATATGATAACACGATTCCCTGTCATCATCCAGTAAAATAGGCATTTGTGCCCAAATTTTATTTTTAAAAAAATCTTGATAGTGTAAGGCAATTCGCTTCCTGTGTTGAAGCAATTGCTGATCATATTTTCTAATCTGTGCAAGCCCAATGGCCGCACAAATATCGGGCATGTTTACTTTTAAGCCGTCGAACAAAATATCGTAACGCCAACCACCTCCTGTACTTTTGCTAAAGGCATCTTTGGTTTGCCCGTTTAACGACCATAAACGCATCAACTCATATACTTCTCTTGGATTAAAGCTAATCGGCAAGTTTAAACTAATGGCACCTCCCTCTGCTGTAGTAATGTTTTTAACAGCATGCATCGAGAATATGTTCACATCAGCACATACGCCAGAGTTACGCCCCTTGTAAGTAGCGCCAATAGAATGGGCAGCATCGGCAATAATTAGTATTCTGCCCATCTTTACCTGCACCTCGCTCTCGGCAATAAATTTCGATAATACCGAAGGCTCAATAACCAGTCTTCTTAATTGATCGTAATGGCACATTAAGCCAGCCACATCTACCCCAATAATGGCCTTCGTTTTTGAAGTAATTACCTTAGCAACCGCCAATGGGTCGATCGTAAAATCTTCTAACACATCTACAAGAACAGGCGTTGCGCCACATTGAATTACGCACAGAGCTGTTGCGGCATAAGTATAAGCTGGTATAATTACTTCATCTCCTGCTTTTACACCCAACCATTTAAGGGTAAGAATAGCCCCAGACGTCCACGAATTTACACATAGCGTTTGTTGACAACCCGTAAGTTTAGTAATCTCTTGCTCTAAAGCTTTAACTTTTGGACCAGTGGTAATCCAACCAGACCGTAAAGTATCGGCCACTTCGTTGAGCACGTCATCATCTACATATGGAGGCGAAAAGGGTATTCTCATAGGGTTAATTGCTTGTGATATAAATTCATTTCTCGCTTACCTTGCAAAGATTTACAAAGATATAATTGTTATATTGATAAAACCGATTTACCGGAATATTATTATGTGCATCTGTAAACAATATTAACGATTTGCGACCTAATATTAATAGTCCATCTTCAAAAATCTTCAGCAAATAGCCAAAAGTAGGAGAGCATTTGTAAAAAAAGAGCTTAAGGATTATAATAATTCTCGTTATCCGATACTTCTCTTAAAAAAAACTTATCAATTTTTTGGGTATTGCCAGTAACTACAGCTGGATTCCCAGAAATCACACTGAAATCAGGAAATGACTTATTTACTACAGAACCTGCCGCTACAATACAACCCTTACCCAATTTAACGCCTGGCAGTATAATCGAAGATGCACCAATGAATGTATATGCACCAATTTCGACCCCTTCAATTGCGTAGCCCAAACGCTCATTTACGGATTGTTCGAAGTATTTACTGCCATTTAATCGAATTGCATTATGACTGCTATGTGTAAATATCCCAACCCAAGCACCTATCTGCGCTCCTTCACCAATAACAACCCCTCCAGTAGCATCAATGATAGAATAATGCCAAATCCATACATTATCACTAATATCTGCAGCACCCTTATTTAATAGTTTTACAGTATTGGATATCCTAGTTTTATAGTTAAACGTTTTCTTAACCTTGTTATAATATCCATAAACCATAAACGGCCTATTAATAGCCCCAATTAGCCTCATCAATGACGAACCCATTCTGCCAAACCAAGTAAGATATAATTTTAATAGGATCGATTTTTTCAATCTTGTTCAATGTTTATTATTGTTGCACCATAGGATAAGCCAACACCAAAACCAGCTAAAACTATTACCTCACCATTTGAAATGTCCTTATTCTCTATTAATTTTTTTAGAGAAATGGGAAGGGTTGAAGAAACAGTATTACCCACCTCTGCCGAATTAAAAATAAACTTTTCTTCGGGAATAGCTAGTTTGGCTCTTATTTTTTCCAACATAAATTTATTGGCTTGATGAAAAACAAATTTGCTTATTTCTTCAATTGATAAACCCTGCTTATCTAAAATAGCATGAATTAATTTTGGCACAACCGTATTCGTAAACTGAAAAACTGCTCTACCATCCATAAACAAATGGTTGTCGTTCCTTACAAAATCTTCTCCATCATAGATATCAACGTCCTTTGTTAATTTATTTCTTACACCACCATTTTTTACAATTAAACTTTCGTAACCAGCACCATCAGTGCCATATACAAAATCATTTACTTTAGCACCCAGTCCAATTGCCTCGTTGGTTACTAACACGGCAGCTCCACCATCTCCAAATAGGGTTTTATTACTTTTATCTTTCGGATGAATGTATTTGGTATACGTATCAGCAGTGATAACCAGAACTTTTTTTGATTGACCTGAAGCGATTAATCCTTTAGCTAGACCTAAGGAATAGATAAAACCAGAACAGCCCTGGTTTACATCTATTGCTCCTGTAGAATTTGGAAGACCTAAACGATCTTGCACGATACATGCGGTGGTAGGCAAAAAATAATCGGGGCTCTGGGTACAAAGAATAAGATAATCAATCTCACTCCTATTTATAGCATTTTCAGTAAAAAGCATTTCTGCTGCTTTAATGGCCATATCACTAGCAAATTCATCTGTAGCAGACAGGTGCCTGTTATGAATTCCTGTTTTGGAGGCAATCTTCTCTATTGTCCATTCGGGATGCTCACGGCCAATATCTGCATTTGATAAAGTTTGGCTCGGCAAATAATAACTTATATAATTAATATAGGCATTCATATCCCTTTTTGTTCTTTGATATAGTTGAAAATATCAGAAAAGGTAGCAAAAGATTTAAAGGCTTTATCACTTATTGAAACATCGTAATTTTCCTCCAATAAAACTACGATAGACATTCCCGCTAGCGAATCCCATTCTTCTAATTGTCTAAAATTTGTATCTGCAGTTATTAAATCCTTCGATTCGGGTAATTCTGTCTTAACCAGTTCCAATAAATCTTCGATTAGCATATGTCAAATATATTTATTTAAAGCTTTCCTTCAATGTTTTTATTTCCTCACTGCGCTTCTATCTCAAACTAAGTGCCAAATTTGTTCAGCAACCTGTACCACTTTCTGATATTGAATTTTTGCGTCAAACTGATCAGACAAAGCTAAAGCATTACCACCCATTTTGTGTCTTAATTCGCTATCTGTTGCTAATGTTAGAATTGAGGCTGCCATCGAATTTACATCTTCAGCAAGATACGGTAAACCCACCACTTCTTGCACCACAAATGTTCCTAAATCGCGCCCCAAAGAATTAATTAAAGGTAAACCAGAAGCCAAGTAATCATAGGCCTTGATTGGCATCGATACCGTAGACGCACCTACATAACTAGAAAGGGCCATATCACATTTGGTGTACAATAAACTTACATCGGCACTAGTTAAACTTCCAACATATATAAGATTTGCTTGGGAGTGGCTTACCAAATTACGCAAAGGGCCGTCGCCAGCAACGATAATTTTAACATGGGGGGCAGTTTTAGCCAAAAGCTTTGCACAAGCAACAATGGTTTTAATATCGTAGTTAGGCCCTAATGTACCTGCATACACTACCCAAATCTCGTTCTCTTGCTTCTGTAGCTGCTGCAATAATGGGCTTACAAAAGCATTGCTAGTTAAACTTTTTACTTCACTCACCTCTAAACCCCAATATACTACATCGTTAGGCACCTGAGGATTTGCTTTTAAGGCTAGTTTTAAATAATCTTTCGCAACTGCAATAATACCGTCAGCCTTTTTTAAAAGTTGCCTTCTTCTATAATACAAAGGAAAGAACAAAATTTTATCTATAAAAGTAAACCGCTTTGGTAATAAAATTGAAAAGAGTTCTGGCCAAAGATCAATTATATCAACAAGCAATTTACATTTTTTTTGCTTTACCACATCGAGTATAATGTCTGATAAAAATAATGCTGGCTCGGCCAAAATAATTAAATCAGGTTCATCCAGATGCGCATTTCTCCACTCACCCAAACCAAGCGCCCTTTCCCTTAAATTCTTTGCATAGGTACGCTCATATTGAATTCGCGCAAATGAAATATGGCTTGAATACGGTACAGATGGAACTATTTTAATTAAATAATTTGGATTTACTTGTACATCTTTCCAGGTTTCGGCTCGTCTTTCTTTAGAACGATGTTGGATATTCGATACCCACGAAACCACCTGATGCCCATTTTCAACAAAAGCATTAGCAATCAACGTTGTGCGATAAGTTCGCCAACCCTCGCCCGGAATGTTACCATAAGGATTAATGATCCAAATTTTCATTATTTACCTCTCATCCCTCTATAAAACACGTATGGATTCTTAACCAGTTTTAATCCTGTTTCTAATTTACGCAGTAAATAAGGCTTTTCTTTATAAATACCTCTTTTGGTAAAATCCATTTCAATTTTATGTGCTTCAAATAAAGCTGGCATCGCGGGATGCCATTTGCCTTTAATTATACCCGTGTGGGTATACAAAAGTGCCGGCGCATGCTTTCTATGCACTGTTAAAAATAAATCATCGCGACGTTTGGCGCGTTGCGTACCAAAAATTTCGAACATCCAGCCATTTTCTTCTGGCTTAAGGTAGCTTAGCAACGTCTCTTTTCGCCAGATGCCAGCTTGGGTTGATACCCGATATCGTGTGTTGAGCACCTTTTGTAGCCTACGGTCGCCATCCCAGGCACCGAAAGGCGGAAAATTGCCCAAATGAGTGAGCCCAATATATTTGATACTTTTATCGGCTAACATGGTATTCACCATATCGTTTACCAGTTCGGCACAGACTTCTTTCTCCAAAAAATAATCTTCCTGCATATACAATACCAAATCGGTATCAATTTTATGTAAGGCATTTATTAAACATTCACTCCAGGTAAGCCTCCGATCGGGATTTCGGGCGTTGGCTGCGCTACACCGAATGGGTAAATGGCCATAGGTGTAGTCGGTTTTGAACTCAGTATTGAGCACGATCGGCAGGTTTGCTGAACTCCAGTATTCGGTATACAGCTTAAAAAAAGGATCCCAACAATCTTCAAAATTATCAGATGAATTTACTAATAGTGTTATCATTTATCGAGTGCTAAGCTGGCATTTGGTAAAACTACCCCAGCCACAGTTAAAAGTAAACCAAAGCCAATAGCCGTTAAAAAGAAATAACTTACGCTTACGAAAAAAGGCATCGCTACAAAAGCAAGGCCAGCAGCAGCCATAAGTAGCAAGGTAGGTAATAATTTATACTTAGTATAGTCGAACCGCTTTTGGTAAATTAAGCACGCCAAATATATAGCATTGGCAAAACCATAATACAAAATGGCATTTCTATTTAAGTCGTTTAGCAGTTTAAAGTCGCTGAAGGCCCAGGTACACGCATAAATAGGGAGAGTAATTCCAATGCCACCCAACAACGTTAACCAAGTATAGGTGTTAAGCTGGCGATGAAATTTTTTAATTTCATTACTCCTAATTAAGCCACCAAGCTCGCTCGAAACTTTGGTGTTTAATGGAAATAGTACACCATTACCCACCTTGGTCAACTGATCAGCAGTGTAGGCAATATTAGCGCTTTGCGGGCTAGCTTGAGATACAATCATGCTCCTATCGTTAGCAATCACAAATTGTGCCAACGCATTAAATGATCCAAAACTAAAGCCAAAAGCTAAGTCAGGCCGTAACCTAGCATGCAAATACTCAACAATACCAAGCTGCTTACCTGGGTAGGTTAATAACATTACCCGAATAAAGTAAAAAATACCAATTACGTTGCCAAAGGTTAAAAGTAACATTACGGTATTAACGCTTAATGACGTAAAGCCAATGGCTAGTATAAGTAAAGGAATTAAGGTACGGCTAATTTCGACACCCGCCATTTGAGTAAAAGCTTGCTTTAATTGAAGATGTACCAACACCACTGCACACAACAAATGGCTAAACATGAATAGATACACCGTAAACCGCGTAAGCTGGGAAAAGGCATTGATATAAAAGGCTACCTCGATAGGAATTATCATTAACACCCCAAAAAAGGCGGTATAAAAATAAACCAAACGATGATGAGCGGTACCGAATTGAAAGGCATTCTTTAAAAGTAATCCTGCCAGCACACCCCCTGCAAAGGCAGAAAGCAAGGTAAGGTTGGCATAACTGCTCGAAAAAAGATCGTATCTGTTATTATCGATTACTTTTTTAAGTAATAGAAACAACAAAAGACCAAAAACGCCATTTATTAATCTACTTCCAATTAAGATAACGATATTCTTCATCCTTTAAATTGATACGCATAAAAGCCAAATTTAGCGATAAATTTAAATACACTTTCTTTTAATCGATAGTCGAAATCGGCAGTACTGCGGCCTGATGATAAAAAGTCGGCATCGAGCCTAGGATAAGGTACCTTAATAAAGCGATGAGGAACCTGTTGTACAAAGCAATACAGATAATATTCTAAAGGCTTTGTATTTGACATATCGGCTAAGTTATCTAAAAAAAAATCACACATGTTAGCAAAATGAGTAACCGGTAAAATGTAAAAGCTAGTTAAACAAAATTTAATCTTTGTACGAAAAGGGTTTCCCATTCTAAAAACTACCCCGTTTTGTGCCTTTGCTAAAATAGGTTGAAGGTTTTTAACTTCATAACCCGCACTAAGTTTAAGTATATGCGTAAACTTAACTAATAGCGGCTTTAGGTAAGCAAGGCTTTGACCTAAAAGCACAGTCTCTAATCGTGAGGGACCATTTAATTCAAACTCATTATCTGCAAAAGAAATTGGGCTAGTACTTAATGTGGCAATCTTTACAAAATCTAGTTTAAATGTAGCTGGAATGGTATTATCCAATACTCTAATGTGATCGAAGCCTAATTGAGTAACAGCCGATATTGTTTTATGTAGGCGTTTTAATCGATGAGCCGCTGGCGCTGTTAATATTTCACCTTTAGGTCCAATAAAAAGTGCCGAAGTAATTAGAACTAAGGTCTTATCTTTCATCAGCATTTAATTTGTCTTGATCGAGTTTAAACATAAAATGAAAAAATAAGCAAATCCAAGTACCTATCATATAAAAGAAAATATCAGTAAATAAACTATAGCAACTAAATAAAAAGAAAACACCAAATAAGAAGGGTGCCTTATCAATGCGATCTATTAGTCCTACAATAACACCAATTAACAGATAATAGATAAGTGACCCTATATAACCAAAAGCAGCTAGTGAATCGGCAAATGCCGTAAAAACATTAAATGGATGAGGAATATTTACAATCTGCTGATCGATAGTGCGTGGAATAGTAATGCCACCTATGCTCGCAAATTCTCTTACAATAGAAAGTTGATCAATATTAAAATCAACCCATTGCACATTGTTAATCTCTATCCATTGGGAAAATGACGGAATTGAACTCGCGAAATATCTGTTAATAAGCTCCACCGAATCCAACAACGAAAAACCATCCTTAGCTTCGGAACGGGTAGCTCCTATCAGGTAAAAAAAGCCAACAAGTACGACTACGAGTAAGATAACTGATCCCTTTAAAACAAGTGGAACAGCATGCCCTTCGCGAATACACATATAAGTTACACCCCCAACTAAGAGTATAACTACAATTAACAAATTACCTTTACCACCATTAGAGAAAGAGAGTAGTGCCCCTAATACTACCACCACAATTAAAATAAGAATGTTGCGATTTTTTCTGAAAAAATAAACAGGGGCAATAACTGCCAATGGATACACCATATTACCCATTATTTTATAATATTTATTGACCACAATTTTTTGACCTAACAAGTCTCCACGTAATTCGGCTAATTGGTTTTGTATGTAAAATGTTAACACATCGGTTGTGTACAGCATCATTAAAATTCCAAAACCTGCAATAATTAAGCAACCATAAAATAAATACTTACTGGGAATAGAAATCCATTGAAAACTGAAAGATTTTTCAAAAAAAGAATAGGCAAACATTGCGCCCGCTACTAAGCAAAAAAAATGTCCATAAATTACTGCAATACTCTTATAAGTCATAAAAGGCAATGAAAGTGGACTTAGAATAGCTAAAAGATAAATGGTAATTCCCCACACCGAACAATAAAGTGTAGCTGAAAACCCCATTAATTTGTTAAGCTTTAAAAGGATAACAAAGCCAAGGAATAGGGTATTGATGACTACAATCTCCATTTTACCTAACGTAATTTCTCCAGCACTGTTTTTCGAAGCAGTAAAATAAGAGTCATAAATGCCAATGTACCCAAAAAGGCCCCTAGGCCATATGCCCATAAATAAATTTTTTCTCGTTCTAAGGGAAACACGGGCTCGTCGATAACCTGTATTAAGGGGGTTTCTTTATTTAAATTAATTTTCGAGAGTTCGAGATTCTTTAACAACTCTTCCAGTACCGCTTTATTGGCTTCGGCAGTAAATTGAGCACGTTGTACAGGCGCCATGCGTTGCGTTTGCCGGGTAGGATTTAAGTTTGGGGTAGCATCGTTTACCTGAGCAACGCTAGAAATAGCTCCATTCATTACCGCCCTTACCGAATCTGTTTTATGTTGTAAGATCTTTACATTAGCTAGCGCCTTTTTGGTCTTGGTTTGAACATAAAAATCGTTTACATTTTTTACCATCTGGTTGTTAAACTCTTTGGCAAAAAGTTCGTCTTTTGAGCTCACATCTACCCTTATTACATCTAAACGTTGATTGGGCTTACCCACTCTTAAATTGTACTTGTTAATTTTTAACACCACTTCGCTTAGGATGCTATCCTGCAAACGACTTAAACTTGGCGTTTTAAAAGATACATCTGCACCCTTAATTTTGGTGAATTGCAGATAACGATCAATCAGTAGCTGGGTGCTATCTGCCTGTAATTTACTTAGCAGTGCCTTTTGAATCATCTGCCTCGATTTATACAATTCGAAAATGTTATCGCCATTAAAAACGCCACCACCACCGCCAACATCGATACCAATCATGGAGGCAATACCAAGGTACTGTCCTAAACCACCTCCTTCACTACCACCATTTTCGAGCACAAAAGAAGTAGACGCCGTATACATCGGCTTTTTAAAATAACCATATACCAAGGCCAATAGAGCTGCAACAATGGCAACCAATAAAATGGTTTTAAACCTGGCCTTTAAATAAGTGGCCCAATCGCTAAAAATAAGTAGGGTTCCCTTTAATGAGCTCATAACTTATCTGAACAAAGTAATAATAAGCGCTGCCATTGAGGCAACAGCTGTACTTATTGCAATCCATGCTTGCGTGGTCATGGGTTCGCGCTCGGCACGCTTAGGCACAAAAATCTCGGCCCCCGGTTTAATATCTGGATAACTTCTAAAAAACAAAAACCGGTTCGCCGCTTCTGCCGAGCCGTTGGCATATTTAATGTAGACGTTTCTTTTTAGTGCATTGGTCGTAAACCCACCTGCACCATGGATATATTGTTTTAAGCCTTTTCCTTTTCGATAAACAATGCCATTGGGGTTAAGCACCTCACCGGTAACCTTAACAATTTGAAGCATTTTAGGCACCCGAATTACATCTCCATCTTCCACAATCAAATCCCAAGTGCCCAAAGGTTGCATTAAAATCTTCTTTAAATCTATCCCCACTAAATCAGACTGGAGCAATTCTTTCTCTACCGCCAACGAAAGGGTATCTTTTACACCTGACTGTTGAACACGCTTTAAGTTCAATAGTCTCTTGTCTTCCTCTTCCTTATTGTTGATGGCATTTTTATTGGTTGCACTGTTATTCTCGTTACCCGGCCTTTTTAACGAAGCCCCATCGGCATAAGCCAAACTGGTTAAGCCTCCAGCCCGTTTAATCAGGTCAGAGATCCGCTCGTCTTTACGACTAATGGTGTAAAAGCCCGGTGTTAAAACCTCTCCCTCCAGCTTTACCTGTTGTTGTATCGCATAGCCCTCTGCATTGCGAACCGATACAATATCAAAGGGTTCTAACACAAACTTTTGATCGAGCACCTTTAGATTTTGATCTACATTAACAATAAAGATTTCGGCAGTACGTGCACCCCTTGCATTTGCATCACTATTTTTTACCCTTCTTGATATTTCAACACGATTTGGTGTTGCCCCTTCTTTAAAACCACCAGCCATCTGAATAAGATCTTCTAATTTCATCTGCCTAGAAAAATCGTAATCTCCTGGCTCGCGTACTTCGCCCTGAATGGCCACCTTGTACTCGTCGCGCAAATCGAAAATAGACGAAATAATTACCTTGTCTTCTCGTTTCAAAGGAATATCGCTAACGCTACCCTCTAAGATTTTCGAAACATCGAAAGAAATTAAACCTGCACTATTATCTGCATTTAACCTGTTAATATACCCCCTGTATAAAAAAGCATCTTCGGTTAAACCCTCTGCCTTTTTTATAAGCTGCTTTAAGGTTAAGCCCTTATCGAGTTCAAATGATCCTGGCCTAAATACTGCTCCTTCAATACTTACACGGTTCTCGAACCGATTTAAAATAGGCTCAATCACAAACTTATCGCCATTAGTAGGCTTAAACTTCTCGAAGGTACTGGCATCTATATCTACAATGCGACGTTCAGTATTCGTATTTTGCAACACTTTAACCTTTGCACGATAAGCCTCACTACTAAAACCACCTGCAAAATTTAAAACATCAGCAAAGGTTTCTCCTTCTACCAACTCATAAAGTGCAAATCGCTTTACCTCACCAGTAACCTCAACGCGCGTTTTAAAAACTGGAATATGAATAACATCTTGATCCTGCAAACGGATATTTCCCTTCTGAATTCCATTGATCAAAAAATCATAGGTATCGATGCTACGAATAACTTCATTATTACGAATAACCTGTATGTTACGAAAAGTACCATTTTCGCTTGGCCCACCGGCGGCATACAAAGCATTAAAAACGGTAGCTAATGAAGGTAATGTATAAGTGCCTGGCTTTACCACTGCGCCCGTTAGAATTACGTTGATACTCCTGATGTTACCCAGATTAATAGAAACCTGGGTTCTACCGGTACGCATGGCAGGGTAAGTTGCCATCATTTCTCGCTTAATTTTAGCTGCAGCCTGCTCTACCGAAAGCCCGCCTACCGCAATTAAACCAACATACTCCATGCGTATGCGCCCATCCGGACTAACCTTTAATTGATAGTCCTTTTCGTTGTCGCCGGTAAGATCGATCAATAACTCGTCGTCTGGGCCGATAATATAATTCTTTGGTGTAGCCATTCTTAAATTAGGCTCGAACGTAATGTTGCCATTTTTAAACAAATCTGACCCAAAAATTTTAGGCTTTAAACCCTCAAACAATTCTTGAATTTCTAGGCGAAACTCGTCTTTTGGCGAGGTTAACTTTTCCTTTTCACCCTTTTTGGTGGTATCTGATTGATTGTTGTATGTTCGCGAACGATCGGGGGCTTTATTTGTTGTTGGAGCGCCTTGATCGCCCTCCATTTTTCTTATTTTCTCTACCCTAATGCGTAATTTCTTGATTTCCGAATCTTTCATGCCCTGCGCAGCAGCCATCTGCTCTAATTGCGCGTCATCATAACCGATAGACTCGGCACGTTGCATCAGCTGTTTAATCTGGGAATCAGTTAAATCATCTACTTTAACATCGGCATAATTAGTTTGAGCCAAGGCCGGTTTAACTACGAAAAAAGTGATGAAACAAAGAAATAGATATAATTTTTTAAACTTCATGTAATGGCAGCTATCGTGTATAAACAAAGATACGGAATTATTTGCTTATCCAAACGTACCTGTTTGTTGTACAACGAGGACACCAATAAATGCGAATAGGTAAAAAGCTGAACACAGTCTTTAACAGAAACCCTCGAGGAACCTGATAGTGAAAATCACTTTTACATCTCCGACATTTATTATCTTTATAACTCATATTTAATTTGTATGTTCTTTGAACAAAAATCACTCCAATTATGTTTACGAGAATTATTTGCAAATGGTTTCTTCCGCTACGCATTTTATTTCTGTGTTAAAATAACTATCTTGCATATAATTCCGATAAATAATTATCGGCTGAGACTAATAAGCGGGGTACAATTTCCCCATAATTACCTAAATATCGCCTTACAAACTTTAAAATGTTATTTTTTCGAAAGCGAAGCAAAAATTCAGATTTTTCGGCCATTGGTACCGATATGCATTCGCATTTAGTACCCGGTGTAGACGATGGCGCAAAAGATATTGCCGATAGCATTAACCTCGTTACGGGCTTAAAAGAACTTGGTTTTGCACAGTTGTATACCACTCCACACACTTTACAAGACATCCATCCAAATACTGCCGAAACCTTGCAACAAGGTTTTTCGCTGCTGAACGGCAAATTGCCTGAGGGAATTTCCATCAACCTATCTTCAGAATATTATTTAGACGAGCAGTTTCAGGGCCAGGTGGCTGCTGGTGCAGTGTTGCCATTGCCGGGCAATCGCTTGTTAATAGAATTTAGCCAGATTGCCAGGCCGCACGACCTTGAAGAGCAGATTTTCGATCTCGGCATAAAGGGATATCAAATCATATTGGCACACCCAGAACGCTATTTATTTTTTCACAAACAGTTTAATTACTACACCCGCATCAAAGAAATGGGCGTAGAGCTACAAGTAAACGCACTCTCGCTAACCGATCATTACGGAAAAAACATCAGAGCAATTGCCGAAAAATTAATCGAGAAAGACATGATCGATTTCATTGGCACGGATATTCATCATGTAAAACACTTAGAAACCTTAAAACAAGTTCCATCGAGTAAGTTCTTTACACGATTGGCAGAAAGTGGATTACTGAAAAATGAAAATTTAATACGATAAGCTAATAGGCTTTCGTAAAATTCCAAGCCCAGAAATAACTTTTAGAATCGCACTTATGGCACCAATAAATTTGGATGGCTGCCACTTTAAGAATTAGACTGGTGGGCATTTGATAATACAGATTATCGTTACCACATTGTTTGCAAGTAGAAAGCTTATTGCTCATGGTCGGTGAGGGTTAGGTACGATTTAGCTACGCAAACTTTAATCCAAAGAAAAAAATTCAAGTCGCTAATTCTAATTTGCTTTCGGAAATATAGATATTAATACTAGCATTAACGATAAATTCATCGGCCAATTGAAAATAAATTTTTAGCCCTGGGGAAAATTGAGAAAAAGAAGCACAATTACTCGAAATAATTCAACGTTTTATATCCCCCATCTTTCAAATACTCATCCTTTTTCATCAGGTTTAAATCGGATAGAATCATATCCTTAACCAAAGCCGCTAGATCATATTTTGGCACCCAACCCAACTGGGTTTTCGATTTTGTTGGATCGCCCAAGAGTAAATCTACCTCCGTAGGTCTAAAATACTTAGGATCTACTTTTACCACAGTTGTTCCCAATTTAAAATTCTCGGCATTAAGCCCCAAGCGTTGTAAGCATTCCTTATCGATATCGATAATTACTCCTTTTTCATTTTCGTCCTTACCCGAAAACTCTACCTCAATACCCAATTCGGCAAATGTCATTTTTACAAAATCGCGTACAGTAGTAGTTACTCCAGTAGCAATTACAAAATCTTCGGCTTTTTCTTGTTGTAAAATTAACCACATGGCTTCGATATAATCTTTTGCATGACCCCAATCGCGCTGTGCTGAAAGGTTACCCAAATAAAGGCACCCTTGCAAGCCCAACGCTATTTTAGCTACTGCTCTGGTAATTTTACGGGTTACAAAAGTTTCCCCCCTTAACGGACTTTCGTGATTGAATAAAATTCCATTACAGGCAAACATACCATAGGCTTCTCTATAATTTACAGTAATCCAATAGCCATAAATTTTAGCTACCGCATAAGGGGAGCGTGGATAAAAAGGGGTTGTTTCACTCTGGGGTACGGCCTGTACCAAGCCATAAAGTTCGGATGTAGAAGCTTGGTATATCTTTGTCTTTTTTTGTAGGCCTAAAATGCGAACAGCCTCTAATAAACGTAATGTACCTATGCCATCGGCATTTGCCGTATATTCTGGCATTTCGAAACTCACCTGTACGTGGCTCATTGCCGCTAAATTATAAATTTCGTCTGGCTGTGTTTCTTGAATAATCCGAATCAGATTCGTAGAATCGGTTAAATCCCCATAATGCAAGGTAAACTTCACATCATTTTCGTGTTGATCTTGATATAGGTGATCGATACGATCGGTATTAAAAAGAGAGCTTCTTCTTTTAATGCCATGTACAATATAGCCTTTTTTCAAAAGAAATTCAGCTAAATAGGCACCGTCTTGGCCAGTAACTCCAGTTATAAGGGCAACTTTCATTGATTAATGTTAATATACCCAAAGTTACACAATAAATCTTAATTTGCTACCTAACCCGTTGCCTTCGCTGATCTAAGCCAATGGACCCAAATTTATAACGAATACCCGACGAAAAATAGTTATAAACATCATTATAATTACTTCTCGGGTTAAGATCTCCATCTAACTTATCGGCCATCATGGCTACGTATTGCATATTAAAATTGAGCTCCCAGCGGTCGCGTCCATGAAAATCTCGGAAATAAAAATTAAGACCAACGTGGAAGGGAAAAATAAGATCACTGTTTACACTTTCTATTTTTAGACCATCAGGATTGTCTTGATCAAACAAGTAAGCCTCTACATTATTTTGAATAACGCCTACCCCAACACCTGCATATAAACCCCTCATCAAAGAGGTAAGTACGGTTAACCGATCGTATCGATCGTAAAATTGCCCAAGTTGCATTTTAGCATTCCAAGAAATTAACTGAAAGTTATTGGTAAAATGACTCCGATCATATAAACCACCACGCATGTTCCCAAATTGGAATTCGACACCCGTTTGAATGTAAGGCGTAAAATAATAATCGACAATGAGCTGGTTTGCAAAAGAATAATTAGCGTTTCTGGTATCAGAAAAGGGATATGTTATACCTGCACCAGCCCCAACACTAAACTTGTAAAAATTGTATTGTGCCGCACATGGCATGCAAAAAACAAAAAGCAAAAAAATCTTTAAAAATAATAAACGGGAGTATCTTCTCAAAGGTGTTGGATATATTCTTGTTACAAAAAACAAAGATAGACAATATTTGTTTAGAGGAATTTTAAATGCTTATTATTTACTTTAACGGCAGCAGGTGTTACTTTATTATCCTCAACAAATATTCTCCGTACCCACTTTTTACCAAGGGAGTAGCAATAGCTCTTAACTGATCAGCCGTGATAAAACCCATTCTGTAGGCAATTTCTTCGATACACCCGATTTTTAAGCCTTGACGATCTTCTATAATCTGTACAAACTGCCCTGCTTGCATTAATGAAGTAAATGTGCCGGTATCTAACCAAGCTGTACCCCGATTAAGCACACCTACCTTCAGCTTACCTTGCGCTAAATAGGCCTTATTTACA
This sequence comes from Pedobacter anseongensis, assembly GCF_037482965.1. NCBI lineage: Bacteria > Pseudomonadati > Bacteroidota > Sphingobacteriia > Sphingobacteriales > Sphingobacteriaceae > Pedobacter > Pedobacter anseongensis. The sequence goes on from NZ_JBBHKB010000002.1 coordinate 766,732, forward strand.
TCAGTAATCTCGTATTCGCCACGAGAGGATGGCTTGATGTTCTTTGCAATTTCGACTACCGAATTATCGTAAAAATACAGACCTGGTACCGCGTAATCTGATTTAGGATGTAATGGCTTTTCTTCGATCGAAATCGCATTTTGATACTCATCGAATTCCACAACACCATATCGTTCGGGATCAGAAACTTGATAGGCAAATACTACCCCACCGTCGGGATCCGAGCACGCTTGTAGTAACTTCGCCATTCCATCACCATAAAAAATATTATCGCCTAAAACTAGGGCTACTTTTTCCTTCCCAATAAAATCTGCTCCAATTACAAAAGCTTGAGCTAATCCATTTGGTTCATGCTGAACGGCATAAGAAAATGTACAACCTATGGAGCTTCCATCGCCCAAAAGCTTCTCGAAATTTGGCAAATCATGTGGTGTAGAAATGATTAAAACTTCTTTAATACCCGCCAACATTAGCGTAGACAAGGGATAATAAATCATGGGTTTATCGTAAACCGGCATCATTTGCTTACTACACGCCAAGGTTAATGGATGTAAACGGGTTCCGCTGCCTCCAGCTAAGATAATACCTTTCATATTTTTGGTTGGTTGGTTTTTTGGGTTTTTAACCTTTCGATGCACATTGCTAAGCTATCTCTCCAATAGGGAATAGTTAGGTTAAAGGTACTTTTTATTTTGCTTTTATCCATTACTGAAAAAGGTGGTCGTTTAGCCTTTGTTGGATAAGCAGCACTTGGAATAGGATTAAGCTTTATGGTAATATCGCTAAGTTGGAAAATAGCCGTAGCAAAATCGTACCACGAAACTACACCCTCATTGCTGTAATGATAGGTTCCGTATGCTTTGTTACCAGATAGAATAATATCGAAAATAGCATTTGATAAATCGATAGCATAAGTCGGACTTCCCACTTGATCGGCAATGATGTCAAGTTCATCGCTTTCGGCCCCCAATTTTAACATCGTTTTCACGAAATTATTAGCATATTCAGAATATAGCCAACTGGTTCGTAAAATATAAAACTCTTTTAAAATAGTGGCAATTGCCAACTCGCCGTCTAATTTAGTTTGTCCGTATACACTAATAGGTTTAGCTAGGTCATCTTCTTTTAACAATTTTACCACATCACCAGCAAACACAAAATCTGTAGAAACATGAACCAAGGTTGCGCCAATGCGCTTGCATGCTTCAGCTAAATTAGCAGCACCTGTTTCGTTAATTGCTTTCGCCAATTCATATTCATCTTCTGCCTTATCAACTGCAGTATAGGCTGCACAGTTAATGACATGGCTGGGCATTTCTTTTGCAAAAAGTGAAGCCAGAAGAGCGGGCTTAAGTAGGTTTGCCTCTTGCTCAGAAGGTAGTAAAAGGGAAATTCGTCTTTTATCGGCAACCGCTTTTAAGCACTGGCCGAGTTGACCAGCGGCGCCAATAATTAGTAGGTTAGCCATTGGTTAAGGATGCAAAAGAGTGTAAAAGTAAATCCTTTTCTGATATGGCAGCGTGTGCTGCAGGTACTTCCCAATTGATATTAAGCATAGGGTCGTTATACCTTACACCCACTTCTGATGCTTTATGGTAAAAATTATCACATTTATAGAAAAAAACTGCCGTTTCGCTCAAAACAGAAAACCCATGCAAAAATCCTCTTGGTATGTATAATTGTAAATTATTTTCAGCACTTAACCGTATTGAAATATGTTTGCCATAGGTTGGCGAACCGGGCCTTACATCAACAGCAACATCTAAAACCTCGCCCTGCAGTACACGGACCAACTTTGCCTGCGCATACTCACCAACCTGTGCATGTAAGCCCCTTATCACTCCATAAGAAGAATAAGATTGATTGTCTTGTACAAATTTGCCCGAAAGGCCAGTACTTTCTTCAAAGGTTTTTTGATTAAAACTTTCGAAGAAGTATCCTCTGGCATCATTGAACACCGTAGGTTTTATGATAAGGCAGTCTTTAAGGCCAGTTTCTTGTATTTCCATTACTACTAAATTATCTGTTTTTCACCGAATCTTCCAACTCAGTATACCACTCTAATCCATACTTACGAATTAGAGGCTCTTTTAAAAACTGGTAAACAGGCACCTTTAATTCTCTTCCAAAAGTACATGCATCGCTGCAAATATGCCAACGATCATAATTAAGAATATCGAATTCAGGGTAACTGGTAATCCTGATGGGGTACAAATGGCAAGAAATTGGCTTTTTCCAATCTACTAACCCCTGTTCATATGCCTTTTCTATTGCACATTTTGTAATTCCATTTTCGAAGGTTACATATGCACATTCCTTATTCCCATCTACACATGGGGTAGTTAAATCGCCATCGGCATCGATAACCGATGTGCCCTGCTCTTCAATTGCGCGTATTCCTCTTGGCGCTAATAAATGCTTAATTTTGGGGTAAATTTCGGCCAAAATAGCCGTTTCTGCAACTTCCAAGGGTGCACCAGCATCGCCTTCTATACAGCAAATTCCCTTGCATTTATTTAAATTACACACAAAACTTTCGCTAATTACTTCTTCGTGCACAAGGGTATGTTGAACTTCGATCATTGTAGCGCAAAATTAACGGTTTAAGAGGGAATTACCTAATTAGTATATAGCATCCAATTTAACTACCCAATACTAACTACTAAAATACCCCTTTACCCCTTCCCTATCGGATATTTCAACCCAGATGCAGATTTTATCTCCATGGTTACCGAGCCCACCAAGATCTCTACTTCTGCTTTTACAGGTACCCGATTACCGTCGTCCGTAATCCAGAGATATAACCTGCTATCTTTTTTAAAGATACGCCCTGGTTTAATTGAGGGGCTAAATTTAAGACAATTTAAATTACCTAATTTACTCTTTATCATTTCCTTACCTACATACTGAATTTCCAACGCCGAAATCTCGTCTCCCAAGAAATAATTAAGTTTAAACTTATCTCCAACCTTTAATTTAGAAATGTCTAAGCTTCTAGAGAAATAATATGCCGATACCAAATCGAAAGTTTGTGTTGTTGGTGTAGCGAAGGTGCCCTTAGTAGCCACTACTTTCTTGTTATCTTGATAAAATCGAGCTTTATCTTGGCGGCGATAACTAGCCTCCCTAATATTTTCTTGATAGAAATAAGGGGTTAAATCAGTTTTGTCTATGTACGAATCGTAATGGTCTCTAATTTTATAAAAAAAATCAAAGGTTCCTGAAGTTTGTGCGTCTACCACCAATCTATAGGTTGGTCTATTATCAAATTTTAAATCTGTAGCCAATACTTTAATTGTTGCCTCGGCAGCAGTTATAAATCCATATTTTAATTTATATTCCAAAACCTCTCCTTCATTAAATATGGGCTCTTTTTTTTGAGGTAATAGCTGCCCATAACTAGCTAGGCTAACCAAACCTAGCACCAGTACAATCATTTGTGTTCTCATACGAGTTAGCTATGCAAAAAGTAAACCAATTCTATAGTACATAGTAGTTATTATTTAGACAGGACGCCTACCTTACTAAGAGTTTAAGCACCCAAACCCGCAATCCACAACTCAAAACCCACAACTCAACTAATCTTTCCTCTTAAAAATTGGCACCGTAGAACACGGTTCGCCATACATGATGCTTTTTACTACAGGTGTAAGTAAAGCTGTAATTTCTACATAAGCCGAAACAGGCACATCAATATCGGCACATCCTTTAACCACCACTCTAGCTCCCGCATAGGCAGTTAAATCTATTTTAGCTAATGCTTTCGTGTACAATACAGCCTCCAAAATTTCTAGTCCCCCAAATACCACTTCATTAGCAAAGGGCTTCATTTTATTGGCTAACAACATATATGCCCAGGTAGGCACAATGGCATCTGCACTACAAATAATCGCTATATTTTTATCTTGATACTGCGACCAATCGTGCTCTTTAATAAAGGCCCTAAAATCTTGCTCCTTTAAAATAAGGCCATGAAATAGATTGTCTTTAATATCATACACTACCCGTTCACCTTTATGAAAATATTCTTCAAGGTTTAAGGTAACTAAACCACTATTCGCTACTTTATTAATGATGTTTTCTTGAATTTCCATAGTATTAAATTAACTAAACATTTCGATAAGGTTTTCTATAATCCTTTTACCTGTGCTTGGATCAAGTAGAGCAATTTTACGCGATAACCTTTTCTTATCTATCGTCCTAACTTGATCAAGGGCCACTTGCCCACTTTTACCATCAACAAAGCAATTTATTCGAGTTGGATAATTCCGAAGGGTTGAAGTTAATGGGGCAACCATTACTGTATTTAATGACCGATTTAACTCCTTTGCAGAAACTATTACACAAGGTCTTACCTTACTGATTTCGTTACCTATCGTAGGATCTAATTGCACAAAATATACTTCAAATCTATTTACTACCATGTCCATTCCTCATCATCAAAATTATTGCTAATATTTGAAATAATGATAGATTGATCAGTTAATGACCCTGCTTTGATAAAACTTTCTTCCCAGTTTTCTCTTGGTTTTTTTTGTACCGGTCTGATGATAATAGAATCTCCTTTAACTTCAATTTTTACTTCTTCTTTAATAGCACATTGTTCAATTATGCTCTTAGAAAGTATAATCCCTGTAGAGTTTCCGATTTTACGAACCTTGATAATCATATTTAAAGTTAACACAAAGTTATAACATTTGCAAATACAAAAACTTATTGTACCACACGATGTAATCAATAATAAATATTCATAAAAGATTGCTTCATAGCTCGCAATAACGGATTTCAAAACAAAAAAAGCAATGAAACTAATCATTGCTTTCTACAGACAAACTTAAAAAATTTGTCAAAGTGTCAAATAGTTGTTAATAAAACTTAACTCTGTTATCTTTTATATCCGCCTTTTCTTGTAAAGCTTGGAATGCAGAGCCTAACGAACGTTGAGCAATGCCTTCGATCATGGTTTGTTTCTGCTTAAAGGTATTGCCAAGTGGCGCAGGATTAGCAAAAGCATCAACTACAAAAGCATAAACTCCAGTAGCACCTTCTATTGCTTTCGATAGTTTTCCTACTTGTGAACCAAAAATAGCACCCACTAATTTATTTTCTTGAGCTACGCCAGGAATAACCGGATTAGCAAAAACGATATTTTGAAGTGGGGTAACTGGCTGACCTACCTTCTGCGCTACTTGGTCGATGCTAGATGCTCCAGCTAGTGCCTTGTTAAGTTTTTCGCTTAAAAGCTTACCTTTCATCGTGGTAATTACAGCACCTTCAATTTGCTTTCTAACATCTTCTAATGATAATTGACCTTTGGGTTGTACGCTAGTTACATGAGCAACCACAAAACCATTGTCCATTGTAAATACTTCAGGAAGTACATCACCTTTTTTAGCATCGTATGCTGCTCGAATTAACTGGCGTGGATTATCCAACCCAGAAGCATAACCTTGTGAAGCGGTAACTTTCTCTGCTACACTCACAACATAACCGTATTTTTTTGCTAAATCACTAAAATTATCTGCCTTTACTTCGTTTAAGAATGCTGTTGCTTTTTTATAAGCCGCATCTCTTGTTTTAGAACTAGGGGACAATGATTTTTCTATATAAGCCAGTTTAGCTACTTTAGAGGAACCAACTTGCTTCATAATATTTAACAAATGGATACCGAATTGTGATTTTACGATTTTATAATCGCCCGATTTGCCGTTAAATGCAGCATCTTCAAATTCTGGAACCATAGCGCCACGTGCAAATGTACCTAAGTCGCCGCCTGTATCTTTTGAGCCATCTACGCTGAATTTTTTTGCTAAGGCGCTAAAATCTCCACCCTTTAAGATTAGGGTTTTTAATGAGTCAGCCAATTTAAAGGCAACATCATCACCGCCAACTTTAGCTGGATCAATTAAGATATGTCTAGCTTTTACCGAGTCTGGTGAAAAGCGCGTATCAATAACTTTAATCAATTTATAGGAGTTACCTGATAATGTTGGGCCATAATAACTTCCTGCTGGATAGTTAAAAATTACAGAATCGATAGCTGGATCTAATTTACCTTTTGAAATGTAGCTGTAAGGAACTTTTACATCAGAGTTATTTACAGCGAACAATGAATCGTTAGGGGTAATTTTAAAATCTGCGGCCAATTTAGCCACTTGAGCTTTAACCGCAGCAGAATCAGCTGCAGTTGGTTGCACACTAAAATTAACAAACTCAAATCCTCGTGTTTCTATTTTGTTATCAAACACTGATTTATGCTCATCATAATACGACTGGAAATCGGCATCGCTAGGTTTTACCGCTGCATCTAAAATAGAATTGTAGTTTAAGCTTACATACCTAAAGTTTGCTAACTTATTGCGGTTAATATACTCGTCATTGGCTTCGAGTGAAGTTACATATACAGAGTTACGAATTAAATTTGCATATTTCTGCTGCAAAGCTTGCTTTTCGACTTCCATCTGCAATAAATCCCACTGCTCTTTTAACTTAGGATCTTTAGCTTGTGCTTTTAACGAGCTAATTACAGCTGCACGATCAAACTGACCAGTTTGTTGGTTGCCAAAATATTGAAGAATGAGGGGGCTTGGATTTTTTCCTTGTAATAAATCAAATAATTCATCACCAGAAATGGTTAGGCCTAACTTTGCATATTCCTTCTTCAAAAGAACATTTGCTACCTCAGCTTGCCAAGCATTATCAACTGCCATAGCCTGCATTTGTGGATTTACTGCTCCACCGTATTGTTGTTTAAATTGCGCAACGCTTTGATCCACCTTTGGTGTAAATTGATCAATACTCACATCCTCGCCATCAATGGTTCCAACTACCCTTTGTGAAGCTGCCCAAAATGGCTTACCAGTGTTGATTACATCACCAACTATAAATGCAATAATTGCAAAAGCAATCGCTCCAACTAGAATATAGCCAGCTCGGTTGCGCAAAAATGTCATTAATCCCATAGTATTATTACTTTTTTATTTTTTTTTAGAGGGCGCAAGATACAAATTTGCAGGTAAATAGAAAATTTAAATAAAAAATAGAAAATGGCCAATGTTGAAACGTTGTAAAGTTGAAAGGTTGAAAAGTTTTTGATCACTAATCATCAAGTTTAAGAGTAACTACCTGGTGCAACCAGAACATTACAACTTTACAACTCTTAAAACTTAACAACCTGAATTAAGGCCCAATATCTCCCTTTACATACCCTTGGCCCACACCCCCAACGATTTCATAACTACTAAAATCTTCAGGTGCAGAAAATTGAGCTCCTGTTAAAACATTCCCATCTTTAGATACTGTTCCTGAGGGCGAAAAATAACGTTTCTTCTTTTGATCGTAAGTTAACTCCTCTGTAGTGAATGTCATTCTATCTTGCACCACAACCACGTTTTTTCTGAAAATCGTTCGCTGCTCTGTTTCGTTATTAATAGCATAATCTGAGGTAATGGTTCCAGTGACCTGCATATAGGCATCAAAAAACTCAATTTTAACCCCTTCTGGCATTTCGTTGTATTGTGAACCCTGAGTAGGTACAACTTTATCATAAACGGGTGCATACAATTTAGCCTTTACAACAGCCGAGTCACTATAGGTAACCGTCATTCCTAATGTACGATCGTTTGTTAAGGTAACTTTTTTTGCAGAAATGGAGCTTGCATTTTTAAGATCATCATCTGTACATGCACTTAGCACACAAATTAATAGTGCTAAAAGGCCAATTATGCCATAAGATTTCATTAATCAAATTTAAATCTACGGAACCAAGAGCTATCGTTTAGCGTAAACCCTAGATGAAAAGTAACGTATCTTTCTTGCAATAGACCATTGTCTATAGAACCGCGTTTACCAATTTCTGCAGCAATATTTGCTTTATAAAAGAAACCCCTAGTATAGGCTGCCATTGGCAAGCCCAGCCCCAAGGTAATTGCCGATTGTTTAATATCTTGATTATTCATCTGGATATAGGTTTTGTCGTATTGGAAACCTAAACGATACTCTACTCTTTTAAAATAGGCATTGATAGCGGAAAAATCGGGCACATATTGTCCGCCAATAGAGAAACCATAGGTGTCTTGTAAGTTTTGGTTTATATTACCAATGGTTAATTCAGACCATTTCCCCATTCTATAATCGGCACCAATTAACCATCTATCTGCTTTTTGTAGTACAATACCAAAATTATGAACCAAGGGTAATTTGAGATTGGTCTTGCTATTTTCGGTTGAGAATAAGGTATCTAAAGCTGGATTTTCTACTCCCGTAGCGTCTATTTTATATTGGGTAACATAATTGCTTATTCTTGAATTTACTTTAGAGGCCGACGAACCTGAATAGCCAAACACCAACGATGTTTTACTGTCAATCCTAATATCATATTGTGCGCCATAAGAAAATGCAACACCACCTACGCTATTTCTGTCTTGCATTCTGGAACTCATTGCCCCAGGATCATTTACAAACTGTGTTGAACGGCTTTCTGAAAGATTACCGAATAAGTACTCGATATTTGCGCCAACGCGGAGATGGTCGCCTAATCCGATACCATAACCAATATACGATTTTGTTAAACCACCCTCTCCAGTGTATAAGAAATCTACATCTCTCTGGTTTGCGGTAGTGTTTCCAATTTTAACCGTATTTTTAAAGTTATAACCTAATTCTGAATAGGGAAGAATACCAAAGCTCAATCCTGATCTTTTAGTAATGTTAAAACCAAGCGCAACATGGCTTAGCGTAGCATTAAAACTATTCTCAGATAAATTACTATTCCTTAATTCATTAAAACCACCACTCAAACCCACATCAATGGTTACCGCATTAATACCTGCATAGCTGGCAGGATTTTGCATATTGATGTTGTTAAAGTAAGAGTTTTTCAAAATCGCGGTAGAAATACCACCCATTGCTCTTAACTGTGGAAGCAGGGACCCTTTAATATTTCCTACACCAAATTTCGAATAAGGCGACTGAACAGTAACTTGTGCATTTACGGCAACACTAACAATAAATAGGCATGCCGTAAGTGTGTATTTTATTTTTTGGTACATATTATAATGTAATAACTTCATTTAATCCTTTTAAAACCAAATACGGATCGAGTGTAATTTGGCTTGCAAAGATGCTATTTTTTAATTGCTCCATCAAAAAATCGGCATCACCTCCTGTTAATAGTACCAAAAGGGCTTCATTTTTATTGTTTTCTGAGGCGATAAAACCTTCTATTTCATTCACCATTCCTTGTAAAACGCCATTTTTAATCGCATTTTCCGTGCTTGTTCCTTCAGGAATAGGCATTTTTTGGTTCCATTTAATTAACGGTAACTTCCCAGTAAAATGATGTAAGGCTTCGAAACGCATCGTTATTCCTAAACTTATGCTGCCTCCAAAATACGTTCCACCAGCCGTTAATACATCGTAGGTTATACACGTACCTGCATCAATAATTAAACAATTTCTGTTGGTATAAAGCTTATTCGCAGCTATTACCTTTGCCCATCTGTCTAATCCTAATGTATCTAGTGTTTGATACCTATTTACTATTCCAACATTCAATTTAGTCGAAAAAGGAAAATAATTTAACTCATTCTTTAAATAATTAACCAGTACATTAATTTCTGCATTTACACTAGAAATGGTAAAATTTTCTACTTGATAAGCAGCAAGCACTTCTTTTAATTTAGCTACTTGTAACGATTCTACCCGCTGATAATATAACAGCTCTCGCTCGTTAAAAACAGCTAACTTGGTGTTTGTATTTCCAATATCAATAACTAGGTTATGCATTAATGCTATTCGTGGCACAAATCTATTAATCTTTAGCTAGTTTTAAGTCTTGTTTTTGTTAAAAAAGGTTAAAGAGTTACTTTCTTTTTGTCTTGATACAAAAAGAAACAAAAAAATCAAGGCTGCACCGGCTTCGCTAAAAATCAAAGTTCAGAACCGGAAATAAAAGAACTCGCTGCGCTCAAACAGCTTTTATTTCTTTCGGCTCTTCTCAATGATTTTCTTAACGCTCATCCGATGAGGCCGTATAGCATGGCGCATAACCCATAGTTCATAGTTTACGGATAAGACTCTCTACAACCATGCACGAACAGTGGGTTATGCATCCAATGGAACGGCCTCGAAGCTTTAGGAAGGAGAGTAGTTAATTGTTGCTCAGAAATAATATTGAGCGTTAGCAAATATCCTTAATTAAACAAGACGGCCAAATGGAGCCCTTGAGGCGAAACGGCCCTCTTGTGGTAAGCCCCGAAAGTTATGCACCATGCAAAAGCACAGCCCCCCGTTAAACGCTGGGCCCGGCATTCTAGACTTTCGGGATGCACCAATTAGCCAAAGCAAAAACAATAATAGAAAGGATAGCAGCCGGCAATTTTGCTTCTTTTGTTGACAAAAGAAGGAGCCCCGCGGCGAGGAGCAACCCTTTAAACAAACAGATGTTATGCCCCAAAAGTTATGCACCATGCAAAAGCACAGCCCCCCCGTTAAGCGCTGGGCCCGGCATTCTAGACTTTCGGGATGCACCAATTAGCCAAAGCAAAAACAATAATAGAAAGGATAGCAGCCGGCAATTTTGCTTCTTTTGTTGACAAAAGAAGGAGCCCTGCGGCGAGGAGCAACCCTTTAAACAAACAAAAAATACTGAATACTGATAATCAGTATCGCAAATAATGATTCATAAAACCATCGCTTTTTTGCATTGCAAAAATAGTAAGCTAAAAGCACAGCGCCCGGGGGCACACTAAGTAAGAAATGATACACTCTAAAATCAGGCTTAGTATAGAAACTAATAATCGCCACAACAAACATAAAGAAAAGTAGTTGGAAGGCCTTCCGAGTACTGATAAAGCTTCTGAAAAAATTCTCTCTCAATTGCAAAGTCGCCAGCACAATAATTAGTGCAACTGGTAAAAGAACAACATAATTGTTATAATTTATTTTTAGCACAGACGGAAACTTGTTAACTAATGGCTTCCAAATTTGGTAAAACTGATTAATATTATCGTTCCAAAAATAAAACACGGCAATAAAAAAGAAAATGGTTAAAAACCCAATCAAGCCCGACACCCATTCTCTCCAATTAAACGAACGATACAATAACAAACCTAGCCAAAGCATCACTAAAAACACAATAAAAGGAAAATAGATCAAGGTGCCAAGGGCGATCAACATCCCAATATCGAACATCATCATAAGTGCATTTGCCGATTTCCCTAACTTTAAGAATTTATCCATTATCCATATCAAGAGGAAATTACAAATGAGTGGTGGACTAACGATTAAAAACTGTAAAAAGAGGCTCGAACCCGTTACATATAATAATGCAGGTAAATAGGTGGGCTTATTTAATAAACTATGCCGGTTTACAACCGTATTGAAAAGAATGGCTTGAGCGATCACTAATACTGCAGCAAAAAAAACATTCGTTAGCGGCGAAAACGAACTTACCGAGGGAATTTGAATAAGTAGCTTAGCATAAGGCTCAAGAAATTCGAAATCAAGCCGTTCAGGTAAATGAACAAATATAGCCAAGCGCATAAAAAATGTAAAGGCTACAAGTAGCACGAGGTTTATAGGACTTAAATTTCTAAACTGGTTTATCATGTTTGCTTATGCCAAAGTAAAGAAATTTATTTGGCAAAATTAGTTCTAGTATTTTTCTGTCGGCTCACCGCCGAAGGGCATTCTAAACTTTTTTCAGGAGTTTATATATTTTCATTTGTCTTCAAGCTTGCTCCGCAGGTTTCTTGATAAAAAGTTTAACAATCTCGAGCCTTGCGAGAGCATGAATACCCATGAAAATATAAAGGTTAATGAATAAATCAAGGCCTCACCGCATTCGCTAAAAATTAAAGGTCAAAGCCGAAAATAAAAAGCATCCTGTTACATGCCTCCTGTTGATCGGCCTCGAATCTTAAGGAAGAGAACCGTTAATTGTGTTTCCGAAAACCCCTCTTAACCTTAATTAAACAAGATGGGCAAGTGAAGCCCCTGAGGCGAAAAAAGTATGAATTATCGGCTGCAAGCCGATTAATTTATCTCGCAAAATCCCTCACTACTTTTGCCACAATATGTGCCGTCTCATCGGGGAAATTAAATTGATGTGTTTGAGGTGCTGTAATAAATTGCTGTATAAGTGGCAACCAATTTACCGTACTTCCCCAAATAATCGGAATACCAAATTGCTTTAGCGCAAAGGCATTACACTGTTGTTCATATTGAAATTTCATCGGAGCAATTAATAGCTTCTTACCTAAATGCAATGCCTCGGCAGGGCCTTCAAAGCCGCCCCCGGTAAACAAGCCTTCGCAGCTGGCCAAGCTAGCATTAAATTTCTCGTTGTGGATAGGTTGTACAAATACATTCCCAACCGAATAGCTATGTTGGCTATGCTTAGAAAAAACTTCCCATCTTACTTGAGGAAACTGTTGAAGTAACTTCATCAAATTTTGATCAGACAAAGCAGGCAAATAAACGGTGTAATGCCCCAAATTAACTACTTTCAAAGCTCTAATTTCGCTTCTAATTACGGGTGTATAGATATAATCGTCGTATCGGTCGAAATGAAATCCTACATGATGTGTGGTAGGAGCATAATGACTAAGGATTAATTTTCCCCAATCGATGCTCTTTGGACGGGGAACTTTTTTTGATTTGAATGAGGCTTGGTGACTTAACGACACACTTTCTATTTTTTGTGCTCTACACGCCCAGGCTGTAATAGGCTCGAAATCGTTAATGATAAGGTTATAATCACTTAGCGGAAGTCTGTTCATGTCTCGTTTAAATTGGAACAGGTTCATATTCTCCCATGTTTTATAATGATGCACCCCACCATTTTTACCAAAAATAAAGCTAAATCCATGCAATTGATACTTTATATCTTGACTAAGCTTAACATCGGCCTGAGTGCCAGAAATTAAAATATCAAGATCACCATGAGTTTGCAATAAGGGAATGATTTCTCTTGCCCTACTAATATGCCCGTTGCCCGTACCCTGTATGGCATAAAGTATCTTCATTTTTCTAATATCTGTATTTCTGCTGCTTTAACCAACTTCTAATTTTATTTTCTGTAACAAAAAATTAACATCAAGTTTATGTTGTAAATTATCGCCATCAGATAGAACACCATCTTCTACCAAATCGTTTTCAAAACTTTTGGCCTCATAACGAAATATTTCCCAGCTTTGGTTAACGTATTCGAGCGCGGTTAAGCTTTCTACCCAATCGCCACTGTTTAGATAGGTAACTCCACCCTTTTCGGTAATCACTTCTCTCATCTCGGCATGATGGATGTGTCCGCACACTACATAATCGTATCCCTTCTCTACAGCCAATTCGGCAGCTGTTTGCTCAAAACTATTGATGAATTTCACGGCATCTTTAAATTTTGACTTAATTTTTTGAGAAAAACTCATCTTTTCTCTACCCATCTTGGTTAAAAACCAATTTACGAAACTATTAATCAGGATTAAACTATCGTATCCCACTGCACCTAGCTTAGCCAGCCATTTCGAATGTTGCATCGTTACATCAAACACGTCACCATGAAAAAACCACGCCTTTTTCCCGTCTAACTCCAACACCAATTTATCTTGTAAATGAAAGGAAGCTAATTGCATGCCCGAAAATTTACGTAGCAACTCATCATGGTTGCCCGTTAAATAATAAACCGTGACTCCTTCTACCATGAACTTCATCAATTTACGAAGAATTTTCATGTGGGTTTCGGGCCAATAGTTCTTGCTAAACTGCCAAATGTCTACAATATCTCCATTAAGGATAATTACTTTAGGGTTAATACTTTTAAGATATTTTAGCAACTCTCTAGCGTGGCAGCCATAGGTCCCTAGGTGAACGTCTGAAATAACAACCGTATCTAGCTCTCTTTTTCCCATATATCGTCTTCACCTTGGTGCATTTTCAGCTCATATGGACTAAAGAAGAACGCGATAATCGCGATAACACAGGCAATAAAAAGCAATTCAGGCATTTTGATCAATTTTATAGACGCAAAATTGCAACAGAAAGATTAGTAGAGTGTTAAGGGAAGGTTATTTTTTTTACACCTTGCAGGTTGTCTAAAACCTGCAAGGTGTAAAAGAAGACATTAAACTTTCTTCTTCTTATTGTCTGTATAAAATCCTAATCCCAAAAATGCGAATAAAAGAATAGAACCGGCTAGCGATATTTTCTCGCCGGTATAATACGATTTTGGCTCGAACTTAAATTCTACTTTATGATTACCAGCAGTTAATTGCGCCGCACGAAGCACATAATCTGCTCTAAAATAAGGTTTTTGAACACCATCGATATACATGTTCCACCCCTTATCATAATAAATCTCAGAGAATACTGCAATTACGTCCCTTGGTGCGCTATACGAATATTCGATATGATCTGGATGATATTTTTCCATTTTTATGAACGCCGTAGGGTCTGCCCCTAACCGGGTAGTATCCAACTGGTTTTTAAATTTCTCATCCACAATTGCTTCTAATTTCGGATCGAAGCTGCTAATGGCCTTCATTTCTTCGTCTGAATTTTTTACAAATTGAACGCCTTTTACCAACCAAACATTTCCGAGAGCGGTAGCATTTCTAGACATTTTATAGGAACCTGTTTTTTGATCCTGTGTAATAAAATACTTGGCGTTAAGCATATCCAATACATCTTGATTGATACTTGTAGATAATTGATTGCTGATTAACTCATCATAACGTTTTAATTTGGCAGCGTGGTAACCTCCAATTGTTTTATGGAAGGATGTAGTACTGGCATCGTTAAAGGTTGAGATGCTTTGATCATATACCCTAAAATTCGGATCCTTATCTGCTGAAATAAAAGTATCGACATCGCGGGGAGTAAACGTATTTTCTAATTCCAATTTGCTTTTAAACTTGTCGTTGTTTAAATAGCGTTTATCTACTTGCCACATGTCAATTAAAATGGCAAAGCCTAGTAAGCCATAAGCCAATTGCATGCTCATTTTTTTGGTGATTAATGCCCATAAGATCCCAAAAGCAACGGCAATGAATAAAAAAGCGCGGAAAGCATCGGCTTTTGCAAATGCTATTCGATCTGCAACTAAAGCATCGGTAATTTTCTGTGCAATGCCCCCATTATTCTGAAGCGCTTGAGTTAAAGCTTGCAGAATTTGAGGGTGGATTTCAGTTTTAAAGCTAAAGAATAAAGTAGGTAAAATGGCTACTATAAGTGCAAAACCACCTGTTATACCTGCAGACCATGTTAATTTTTTAATTAATACTTTTTGGTCTATATTTCCTTCTTGGGCCTCCTTTACCGCTAAAAATGCCAGTATTGGAACCATTAGGCCTACCACCGCTAAAATCGACTCAACAGCTCTAAATTTATTATACAATGGAAAATAATCGAAGAAAAGATCAGAAACAAATGGAAAATTCTTACCTAAAGAAAGGAGAATAAATAAAACGGTAACTGATAAAATCCACCATTTTAATCGACTTCGAACAATAAAAAGACCAAACACAAATAAGAAACAAATAATGGCTCCAAAATAATAACCACCCTGGGTACTCGGTTTTCCGCCCCAATATTCTACCATATTGTATTGTCCTGCTAATGTGCCAATGGCTTGTTGCGTGTTAGCCGGATCACCGCCCGTTAGGTTTTCGGATACTGCTTTATATAAATTGCTCTCGGGTTTTACCAATCTATCGATACTCGTGGTGCCTCCATATAAATCTGGAATTAATAACGTTAAGGTTTCTCCTACGCCTTGGCTCCAGCCATATGCATATTCCTTGCTCATGCTTTCGGTTTTACCTGCTGCATTAGTTAGGTTTGATTTACCTCTATTGGTTTCCTTAGCGTATTCTGAAGTAGTCCATAATAAACTGGCATTAACCATAACACTCAGCAATACCGCAACTGCTAAAAAGCCTACCGCTTTGCCCAATGCTGGCAACGTTTTATTTTTATAGGCTTGATAAAGCTCGATACCCATATAAATTAAAATGGCCAAGAACAAATAATAGGTCATTTGAATATGGTTCGCTCTAATTTCTAGCGCTAAAAATAAAGCGGTTAAACTTGCACCTACTAGATATCTACCACGAAGGGTTAAAATAATACTGGCTAAAATAGGCGCAAAAAATCCGATTGCTAAAGCCTTATTGGCATGTCCAGTGGCTATAAGTACAAAATTATAAGTGGTAAATGAAAAGGCAATGGCTCCCGCAGCGGCTAACCAGGGATTTAATTTCAATACTACAAATAAGAAATAGGCCCCTATTAATAATAACAATACGGTACCTACTGGATTAGGAAAGGCTTTGGTAACTAATGCAATACCATAGGTTGCGACGTTATAAGAATACTGCACCCAAATCTGATAAGCAGGCATCCCGCCAAACATCTGGTTTGTCCAAAGTGGCCCCTTTCCATCCTTTTCTTTGTACTCCATGATTTCTTTTTGCATGGCTTTAGATTGGAGCACATCACTTTGTGCAGGTCTTTTACCTTGCAATACTGGACTAAAATAAACGAAGCATAATACAACGAAGAAAGCAATAATGGCTAAATGAGTGCCATTTTGTTTAAACCAATTATTCATTTGGGTCAATTAAAATAAAATGTAAGTCCAAAAATAGAATTTTTTTTGGTTTTTTGGATGGTTAGTTTTTTGGGCGTTTTGTTAGCTGATGACTAATAGTTAATAGTTAATTGCTTGAACGCATCTGCATGATAGTTAGTGCAACCAAGCCATTAGCCATGGGCCATTTACCCTAACCAACAAACTACTGGTTAACGATACTTTGTGCGCCAAAAGGTTGGTCGTTTACTCCAGGCGTTAATAATCCTCTAGAAATGATGGTATAAAACCGGCCGGCAGCCATTTCGACACCCGTTAAAGAGGTCTTTACTGTTCCAGTTGCCGAATCTTTTATGTCGAAATCGTAAGTCTTGGGATCAACTTGGAGATATGGACTAGCGGTTTTATAGGGTTTGTCTTTAACTACGTTTGCCCCCCCTTTAATATCGAGGTTAAGTGCAGGCGCATCCGGACTTAGATTAATAAACTTAACAAATGCCTTTGTAGTAGACGTTAAACTAGCATCGTCTACATCCACTAGCAGGTCTAAATTCGCTTCCTTGTCGATTAAATATACCGAATGAATTTTATTAGCCGTTAACGAAATTTGCTTTGTTAGTACAGCATTTGCATTTGTTGCGGTGGTATACTTTACGGTATGATTTCCACTAGCATAATTTGCAAATGATATAGTACCTCCAAATGGGAGAGCTGCAGTACTAACCTTATTATCATCAAAATATACATTAAATGTGCCTAAAGTTGGCGAAGCATTAATAAACCGAATGTAAGCGCCTGTAGGAGCAGTGGTTTCTTCTTTTTTACAAGAACTTAAACTTACTATCGCTAAAATTACAATGCATGAAAAAAAACGAATGGTTTTTGCAGAAAGAGAAGATATAAATGTGATCATAAACTATTTTTTTGATAATACGAAAGCTACCCTTATTTCGTTACCGCAAATATTAAATTTATTTGCATAACAAATCGTTAAACTTTGTTAAATTGCTTGGTGTCTCGCAATCACGAATATAGCTATTTAATTTCTTCGTAATCTACAAAATCGCCCAATTTATCGGCATTACCCTTTTTTTCTTTTTTGGGCATGTAGTCAATAGAAATAGAACCTTCTGGTTTAGAAGGGCGCTGTGGTTGGCCTGTATTTGTTGCTTGTTGCTGCATAGTGCCAAACATATTTTTAAGCATTATAGGAAATAAGAGGCGGATTAATACACGAATAATCCAAAGAATTGCAACGGTTATGAAAAGGAATTTTATTAAAAACATTCTTTACTTGTTTAATATTAAACACAAATATAGACGAGCAGTTTAAAATTTTGTTACTTTTTTGCCAGATAATTGCAATTGCATTACAAAAGTTTAATTTCAACAACTCTTCCAATTTGGCCATCTTCTAGCCTAACTTTAATCCCACGTGAGTGAAAGGCCGAAGAAGTTAATAAATCTTTTACTACACCGTAAGTAATATTTCCACTTCGCTGATCTTTCTTTAAGATTATACCCACTTCTAAACCTGGGTAAATGTCTTTTCTATTTTGACCTTTCATGGAAGGTAATTAAAATTTATCATCGGTTTCGTTTCCGTTAGTTTTCTTTTGAGCATTGTTTTTGGCGTAGTAAAATCATCAAAGAACCCACAATTTTTAAGATAAAACGAACTTCCACTTACTCCACCGCCATAGTCCATTCTATACCCCTTGTTACCCGTATTATCAGTGGTAAATCGGGCCATATTAAGCGCTGTCCACACACCCCTTGAATCGCAAACCCATTGATTGCTAAACATTACTTTTCTGACGTAGCTGCCATATTCGGGAATAAAATTCTCTAAAAAAGAATGTGGTCTTTTTAAATACGTTTGTGTTTGTGGTCGTTTAAACGAAGCAATCAACATCCATTTGCCTTCTTCGGGAGCAAAAAAATAACTGGTATAGGTAGTGTAATTATCGCTCGATGGACTAATGTGCGTTAAAAAACTATAGGTTTGTGCCGCTTTCCAATTGTATTTTAAATAGCTCTGTCCACCCGAACCCTCATTCCCAAACTCCCCTGTATATACATGCTTACCCTTTTTTAATAACTTAATCTTTTGGCTTTCAGGAATTTCTTTAGGATTATCGGTTTGAAATGGACTCCATACCGAAAACAATACTCTTCTTTCGGTTGGCGAGTTTACTTGAATGCCAAAATACCCCTCAGCAAAACCGTTTGCCATGAAATACGAACCTTGCACATCTTCGCCCTTTGGTACCGTAACCTCATTATAAAACCATTCTATATCTGTTTTTTCGGGTAATTGATAATTTAAATGCACCGATGGACCTCTGCGACCCCAATAAAAGAAATTACCTTCATTATCCTTTACAAAAGCAGTTTTTGCATCTATCGCAGTGCCAGATAGCAATAAACTTCCAATTGCCGGGAATTCGTGGCCAGATTTTCTCAAGCCTTTAAGTTGGATGGCAACATAACCGCTATCTTTAATCGTCCATTCGCCAACAGATAATGATTCACTGGTTTGAGCGACAAGCACTTTTTTTACTCTATTGTTAATAGAAACACTTAATTCGCTTTTTCCATTAATTTTGCTCAATTGATTTAAGGTAACCGCCAATGTTCCTTTTTTCGCCACACGAACGTATACCTTAAAAGAGGTTTGCGGATCGCTCCAATTTTCAATTCCATTCTTGGTAATGAACGTACTTTGGGGTTTACTCGCAAAGGCGTTACCACCTAATGGAACCGTAATTTGGGCCAAAGCTTGATTACCTAAAATGGCGAGTAGGATGAATAAAAATTGCAGGCGCATGGTATTTCATTTGTATGAAGATAAAACTAGAGAATTTTTTTAGATTCTATTTCTTAAACCTTTCCTCGAATATTTTCTCAAGCGCGAACATCTCATCGCGCATGCGGGCGGCCATTAAGAAATCCATTTCCTTGGCTGCCTTTTGCATGTCTTTCCGGGTTTTATCAATCGCTTTCTCCATTTCTGGTTTGGTCATGTATTGTACAATTGGATCGGCAGCCATGCTTACTTCATCAATTTCTACATAGGCCTTTTTGCGTGCACCATTTTCAGAAAAATCCAATACAGAGCTTTGTTCGATAATTTCTTCGCGTGTTTTGCCCACTGTTTTTGGGCTAATCCCATGTGCTAAATTATAGGCAATCTGTTTATCTCTACGGCGATTGGTTTCATCAATGGTTCTTTCCATAGACTGAGTAATGTTATCGGCGTACATAATAACGCGACCCCTATCATTACGGGCGGCACGGCCAATGGTTTGAATAAGTGCTCTATCCGATCGTAAAAAACCTTCTTTATCGGCATCAAGAATAGCAACCAAACTTACTTCGGGCAAATCCAAACCCTCACGTAACAAGTTTATCCCAACTAAAACATCAAATTCACCTAAACGCAAGCCCCTTAATATTTCTACACGCTCTAAAGTTTTTACTTCGGAATGGATGTATCTACATTTTATATTTAGCCTATCCATATACTTGGTTAACTCTTCGGCCATGCGCTTCGTAAGCGTGGTTACCAATACACGGTCGCCCATTTTTATGGTTTTATCAATCTCATCTAATAGATCATCCACCTGGTTAATGGCTGGTCTAACTTCTATAACGGGGTCTAACAGACCGGTCGGTCTAATTACTTGTTCGATCACAATCCCATCCGATTTTTCTAGTTCATAATCGGCAGGGGTAGCACTCACATATATCGTTTGAGGGGCTAAACGCTCAAATTCATCAAAATTTAATGGACGATTATCTAATGCCGAAGGTAAGCGAAAACCATATTCCACGAGCGACATTTTCCGCGACCGGTCGCCACCATACATGGCACGTATTTGCGGAACGGTAACATGGCTCTCATCAATTACCATTAAATAATCATCTGGAAAATAATCCAATAAACAGAAAGGCCGCATACCGGGCGAGCGGCCATCAAAAAATCGAGAATAGTTCTCAATACCCGAACAATACCCGAGTTCTTTCATCATCTCGATGTCGAAATTCACTCTTTCTTCTAATCTTTTCGCTTCCAGTAGTTGCTTATCATTTAATAATTGGTTCTTACGCAACTCCAGTTCTTCCTGTATCCCCCAAATCGACGAATTAAATTTTTCTTTCGGGGTAACAAACAAGTTGGCGGGATAAATCGCCATGTCTTCCAATTTCTCTAAGGTTTTGCCTGTAATTGGATCAATAACCGATAATTCTTCAATATCATCACCAAAAAAAGAAATCCTGTAGGCATTGTCTAAGTACGCAGGAAAAATATCTACCGTATCGCCTTTTACTCTAAATGTTCCCCGCTTAAAGTCGTTAATGGTACGCGCATATAAAATTTCGACCAAACTGTGTAAAAATGAATTTCTACTTATCCGTGTCCCTACTCCAAAGCGAAAAACCGAGCGTGAAAAATCTTCAGGATTTCCCATACCATATATACACGAAATTGAGGAAACTACAATTACATCTCTGCGCCCCGACATTAAGGCAGAAGTGGTACGAAGTCTTAATTTTTCAATTTCCTCGTTAATACTTAAATCTTTCTCGATATAAGTATTTGTAGTGGGCATATAGGCTTCTGGCTGGTAATAATCGTAATAGGAAACGAAATAATTAACCGCATTCTCTGGGAAAAATTGCTTAAATTCTCCATAAAGTTGGGCTGCCAAGGTTTTGTTGTGACTTAAAATCAAAGTTGGCTTTTGCGTTTGCTCAATTACATTGGCAACAGTAAAAGTTTTGCCCGATCCAGTTACGCCTAATAAAGTTTGATAATGTTCATCGGCATTTACACCTTCAACTAATTGTTGTATGGCTGTTGGCTGATCGCCAGTTGGTTTATAATCGGAAATAAGTTTGAATTTCATTAGGAGTAAAGATAATGAAATTCAAACTCATCACTAGAAGCTACTTTCCTTTTTTCTCTAATTGCATTGGGTTCGCACCTACCGACTGCCCACGAGCAGGAGCCATACCACCAGTACGTGCTTTAAATAATTGGAATTTAGAAGGCTTTTCGCTGCCACCCCAAGTATTGTTGCTTTCGTTAATATCTGCTGTTTCGCGCATAGGATCGAGTTTAATGCTAGCAACTTCTTTATCGTGAACATAAAATTTCGATGCTTTTAGCTCATTTAGCCTCCAAATTTGGACTGGAATTCGGTCGACCATTTTTGTGCCATCCTTAAAGGTAAACTCAACAATAATTGGCATTACCAATCCCCCTTTATTGCTAAAGTTTAATTCATAAAAGAATTTGTTGCCGTATTTAGCTTTCTCATCTGCAGTAAATTCTTCCATTGGCAACCGAGCAGGTTGAGGTGCAGGTTTAGGGACTAAATTGGTATCAATTTGAACCAATCCTCTATCGTATTTCCAATAAAAATCTCTTGCCGCTAAATCTTTATCGGTATAGAATTTCTTATTATTATCTTCCCTATTTCTGATTTTCGAGATGTCTTCGAATGCATTTACCGCTGGTGGATCTACTCTAATTCCTCCTCTATTACCTCCTCCAAATCTATTTCCTCCACCCGTGTTATTAGCCGAAGCGTAATCTGGTTTTGCGTATTTCACACTGTCCAAAGAAATATCAACTGGGTCTGTTCCATAAAACCAACCTCTCCAAAACCAATCTAAATCTTCACCGCTGGCATCTTCCATGGTCCTAAACAAATCGGCCGGAGTAGGATGCTTAAATGCCCATCTTCTCGAATATTCTTTAAACGCATAGTCAAATAACTCACGACCCATAATGGTTTCACGTAGAATATTAAGACCGGTTGCGGGTTTTGAATAGGCATTTGGTCCAAAATTTACAATATTCTCTGAATTAGACATGATGGGCTCCAACAAGTCTTTCGATAACTTCATGTAAGGAACAATGGTATATGCTGGTCCTTTTTTGCTTGGGAATTTGTTGTCCCAAAGTTCTTCAGTTAGGTATTCTACGAATGAATTTAATCCTTCATCCATCCACGTCCATTGGCGTTCATCGCTATTGATGATCATTGGGAAGAAGTTATGCCCAACTTCGTGGATTACCACGCCGAGCATTCCGTTCTTGGTACTTTCGCTATACGTGCCATCTGCATCAGTACGACCGTAGTTAAAGCAAATCATTGGATACTCCATACCATTCGCAGCTTCGATACTTTGAGCCACAGGATAGGGATAAGGAATAGTAAAATCTGAATAGGTTTTAATGGTATGGGCTACTGCACGAGAAGAGAATTTGCTATATAAATGATAAGCTTCTTTTCCATAAAAACTCATGCACATTACATTTTTACCGTTAATGGGTTGTGCCATGGCATCCCAAATAAACTTACGTGATGAAGTCCATGCGAAATCACGTACATTATTAGCTTGGAACACCCACGTTTTTTTAGCTGTTGATTTTTTAGTTTCTGCAGCTTTGGCTTCTGCTAAGGTTACTATTTCTACTGGCGCTACCGTACTTGTTTTTGCTTTGGTATAGCGCGCCAATTGAGTGGGAGTAAGCACCGCACTATAATTGATACATTCTCCTGTTGAACCTATCATATGGTCGGCTGGAACGGTCATTTGCACCTTAAAATTACCGAAAGTTAAAGCGAATTCGCCTCTTCCCGTAAATTGATGGTTTTGCCACCCTTGGAAATCACTATACACACATAAACGAGGGTACCATTGCGCCATGGTAAATAAATAGTTCCCATCTTGAGGGAAAAATTCATAACCACCCCGGCCACCAACGGTTAATCGATCAGATATTTTATAGTTCCAATCCACATTGAAAACAAATTGGGCCCCTGATTTTAATGGCGGTATTTCTATACGCATCATTGTTTTATTGATGGTATACGTTAATTTTCTACCGGTTGCATCGGTAAGCTTGGTAATTTTAATTCCTAGGCCATTATCTTTTGGCGTTGCGGTAAAGCCTGGGTTATCCAATTGGGTTGAGCTTGCACCAGCTGGCATTCTCGAACTACTCTGGTAGTTCGCATTCGTAAGATTATTATGCTCATTTTCATCGAGTTGAATCCAAATATAGGTAAGCACATCTGGCGAGTTATTAAAGTAGGTGATGGTTTCACTTCCTTTTAACATAAGATTTTTTTCATCTAACTCGCATTTAATGTTATAATCTGCTCTTTGTTGCCAATATTTCACACCCGGAGCACCACTTGCTGTACGTTGCTCATTCGGTGTATTTAAAATGGTGCCTAGCTGCTCAAACTTATTTCCATGGTTACTGCCAGGGTTGTTTAAAATGTTTTGGGCGAACGAAAGTTGGCTCAATAACACAAAAAAAGCGAAGTATTTGTAAAATCTATTCATATGATGATAAAACTTAAAAAGGAATTCTTTCTATAGCCATTTGTAAAGCCAGGCTAAATACGGCTGCCGATAAAAATATAACCCATTCTCGTTGTTTAATTTTAAAAACGTATAGAGAAAGCCAAGTTAGCGATAAAATTGCAATCACAAAAATGATTTGACCAACTTCGAGCCCAATATTAAAACCAAATAAACCCCAACCTATATATTGGTCCTTTGCCAACATCATCCGTACTGAATTCGCAAAGCCCATGCCATGCACCAAACCGAATACTAAAGCCAGATAATAATTGGTATTTATTGCTTTTGAAGAAAAATTTCTTTTGAAGAAATTACTTGTCGCTGTAATAACAATGGTACAAGGTATCAGAAATTCTATCCATTTGCTCGAAAACCTGATGACATCTAATGTACTTAATAATAGGGTTAAGGAATGGCCAATGGTGAATGCCGTTACCAGGATTAACACCTGTTTTATATTTTTTGCAGTGTATAGTGCTACAAGTGCCAAAATAAATAATTGATGATCTAACGCATCTAAACTAACAATGTGCGACCAACCTAGCTTAAAATAAAAGAGAAAATCGGTTATCGGCATAAGATGTGTGGCTAAATCCAAATAGCTTGTTAACTTTGTATAGGTAAAATAAATCCTTTTAATTCAAATGCTAGCTATCTATTCAAAATTGTTACTTGCCTTCTATTGCTTGGGATCGCTTCCAACTACATCTACAACTTTACATCCGCTGCATGTGAGTACAACAGAAATAAGCTTTAACTCAAAAGAAAAGAGTTTAGAAATAAGCTGTAGGCTTTATACAGACGATTTCGAGCATATTTTAGCGAAAAACTACAAAACCAAAACCGATTTAACTAAAGCCGACATGAGCAAGGCGATGGATGTGCTGATTAAGAAATATTTATCTACTAATTTAAAGTACGTAGTAAATGGCAAGTCGGTTACTGCCAACTACATTGGCTTTGAAATAGACCATGAAGCCACAAATGTGTATTTAGAAATCGACAATATACCTTCTTTACAAAGTTTGAACCTAAAAAATAGTCTACTTTATGATTTATTCGACGATCAGATGAACATTCTACATGTAGAGCAGGGTAATTTAAGGAAAAGTGCAAGAATAAATTTTCCATCAACCAATTTAAGCATAACATTTTAACTGTATTCTATGCATTTGTTAATTTATTCGCCTAAAGTTTCGCCAAGAATAAAGTACATCTTTAACTTCATTTTTAGGGAAATATTAAAATGCGAATTTGAATTTACGAGCATCAGTGCTGATTTTGAAAAAAGTACGGCTCCAAAAATAAGCTATGGGGAAAAAGCACTTAATGATGAGCTGTTTTTCTGTTGTTCGCCCCTATTAATGCAGCACAACATTGGGCAGATTGAAATTACAACCACAACATTTGGCGATCAGGAGATTCCTTTTGCCGTAAAAAATGGCGCACTGCCTTTTGATATTTTTGCAGCTTCATTTTACTTTATAAGCAGATACGAAGAGTATTTGCCGTTTCAGGCCGATGAACATGGACGTTATCCTGCAGAGCGAAGTTTGCAATACCGATTAAATTTATTAGACACTCCAATAATAGATCACTGGGCATTAATTTTAAAGAACATTTTATTAAAAAAGTTTCCCCACTTAACCTTTGGAAAAAGAAAGTTTAAATTTATTCCAACCATTGATGTAGATCGAGCTTACCATTTTAGATCGAGTGGTTTAGTAAAAAATACCGCACGCATTTTAAAAGCAGCCGTAAAATTAAACACTGAGAAAGTTGTAGATATTATCTTAACCGGATTAGGGCAAGATGATCCTTTCGATACTTATGATTATTTAGCGGATATTCATAAGCGTTATCAGTTAAAGCCAATTTATTTCTTTCTTTTGGCTAGGCAAGGGCACGAAGAGTATGATCAGAATATAAATCCAGAAGATGAATCATTTACCGCACTGATTAGTAAAATTGCTTCAACGGCTAATATTGGCCTTCACCCCTCCTACGCTTCCAATACCGAAACAAAAAAGATTGCCGAAGAGTTGGTTTCCTTACAAGCGATTACCAACCAGAGAATTGATGCATCGAGGCAACATTTTTTAAAGCTACATTTACCACACACCTATTTAAAGTTAATTAAAGTGGGGATAAATCACGATTATTCGATGGGTTATGCCTCTCAAATTGGCTTTAAAGCAGGAACCTGTACACCTTTCTTTTGGTACGATTTACAATTAGAAAAGCAATCTCATTTAACCATCCATCCCTTTGCAGCGATGGATGTGACGTTGCAGCACTATCTAAATTTAAATCCTGAGCAGGCGATTGCCAAAATTGAACAATTAATTGCCTCGGTTAAGCTGGTTGATGGCACACTGTATAGCTTATGGCATAACGAATCGGTTTCTGAAACCGGACGTTGGAAAGGCTGGAAAGTAGTATATGAGGAGATGGTGAAGAATGCTGTGAGTTAGATCGGTGTGCCACCGATTATCTTTCTTTTCCCTTGATGGAAAAGAAACAAAAGATCAAGGCTTCACAGCATTTGCTAAAAATAAAAGTTCGAGACCGGAAATAAAAGAACTCGCTGCGCTCAAACAGCTTTTATTTCTTTCGGTCTCTCTCATTGATTTTTTTACGCGAATCCAGTGAGGCCGAATAGCAGGATGCCTATATCATGATGCTTAACTCATTACATAAACATATCAAATTATACGTTATACTAAAAATTGCGAGGGGTAGGCGCCCAATGGAACGGCCTCGAGGTTTAAGGAGAAGAGTAGTTAATTGTCCTTACTAATCCCCCCTCTTAACCATAGTTAAACAAGCTGGGCAAGCGAAGCCTCTTCGGCGAAGCGACTTCAGCTTGTGAATAAACACAACTGACGTACTATTCGAACTTAAACCTCGGAGCCTTGGATTTTTTGTTACTTTTTCATCCAAAGGAAAAAGTAAAAAGTCTCTCGGCAGCATGCCGAAAAAGCTAGTTTTTATAAACATAAACCAATATCTTTGCTCAATGTATTCAATCTTACTATTAGGTTCTGGCGGAAGAGAATGTGCCTTTGCATGGAAAATGAGCCAATCTCCTTTATGCACTCAGTTATTTATTGCTCCCGGAAACGCAGGAACGGGTGCTTACGGCAAAAATGTAAATCTAAATCCGAACGATTTCGAAGCAGTAAAAGCATTAGTATTAAAAGAAACAATTAACTTAGTAGTAGTTGGTCCAGAAGAGCCTTTAGTAAATGGTATCCACGATTTTTTTGCAAACGACGAAGCCTTAGCACATATCCCGGTAATTGGCCCTAAAAAAGAAGGTGCAATTTTAGAGGGTAGTAAAGATTTTTCGAAACAATTTATGGATCGACATGGCATTCCCACCGCTAAATCTAAATCATTTTCGAATGCGAATTTAGCTGATGGACTAACCTATCTTCAAAACCATGACATGCCAGTGGTGTTAAAGGCCGATGGCTTAGCTGCAGGTAAGGGTGTTCTGATTATAGATAATGTGAGCGAAGCACAAGAAGAACTTAAATTGATGTTGGGTGGTAAATTTGGCAATGCGGGTTCTACTGTAGTTATTGAAGAGTTTTTAAACGGAATCGAATTATCCGTTTTTGTACTTAGTGATGGCAAAAATTATGTGATTTTACCAGAAGCTAAAGATTATAAACGAATAGGGCAAGGCGATACAGGCTTAAATACAGGCGGAATGGGTTCAGTTTCTCCAGTTCCCTTTGCTGATGAGACCTTTTTAGCAAAAATCAAAACAACTATTATCCAACCCACAATAGATGGCTTGCTAAAAGACAACATCGATTATACCGGTTTTATTTTCTTCGGCTTAATAAAAGTTGGCACCGAACCTTACGTAATCGAATACAATTGCCGCATGGGCGATCCCGAAACGGAAAGTGTAATTCCCCGAATAGAAAATGATTTGGTAGAGTTATTTATCGCTTGTGCGGATAAAAAATTAGAAACATATACGCTCAATATTAGCAAGAAAAATGCAGCCACAGTGATGATTGTTGCAGGGGGTTATCCAGGAGATTATGAAAAAGGAAAAGCCATATCGGGCATTGAAAATATGCGAAGCTCTCTTGCCTTTCACGCCGGAACGACCGTAGAAGGTGGTGTAGTTAAAACAAATGGCGGTAGAGTATTAGCTGTAACCAGCATTCAAGATACCCAATTCGAAGCCTTGCAATCGGCAACGGCCGATGCTGCACGTGTGTACTTCGATGGTAAATACTTTAGAGAAGATATCGGGTTTGACCTTATGTAAATAAACTCCATAGAAAAACCCCAATTGCTCAAAAAACAATTGGGGTTTTTAATAGATTTATTAGTTATGTTATTTTGTTTTATCACCAAGAATTTCTTGAAGTTTAGCTTGTAAAGCTTCGCCTCTTAAATTTTTCCCAATAATTTTCCCAGAAGGATCAATTAAAAAATTTGCAGGAATGCCTTGAATACCATACGCATATCTGGCATCGTTTTCCCAACCCTTCAATTCAGAAACATGGGTCCAGGTTAACTTATCCTTTTCGACCGCCTCTAACCACTGTGCCTTTGTTGTTCCTGTGCTGCCACCGTCAAACGATACCCCAAAAACGGTAAAGTTTTTATCTTTATATTTATTGTAAGCCACAACTACATTTGGATTTTCAGCCCTGCAAGGACCACACCATGCCGCCCAAAAATCGAGTAACACATATTTACCTCTAAGATCTGATAATTTCACAACCTTTCCTTCTGGATCGTGTTGCGCAAAATCGATTGCCATTACCCCAACAGCCGTTTTCCGAGCAGCCGCAATTGCATCTTCTATGCTCTTCCCAACACTCGATGCTCTAGCTTCTGCTGAATATTTCAAATATTCTGGCTCAATCAACGCTGGGTCTATCTCATAAGGCATAGAAGCTTTATAGGCAACCAATCCAATTACTGAATTAAGATTTTCTTCAGCAAACTTCTTAGTTAAAGGCCCCCTATCTTTATTTGCCTCATTATATTTAGCCATAAAGGGCTTCATAAATTCTTTATCATTTTTCTGTTCAGCAGTATAGGCATTGTATTCTTTCATATATTCGGCCACCTTATCATTCATCGGTTTAAACAAGGCTAAATATCTTGCATTATCATCATTAACCTTCGAGCCTGTAATTTTAGCATACTTAACTGAATCTGCTGCTGCGACATTAATAGTTGCTTTTTCAAGATAAATAGAGAGCGCATCTACAGGAACACGTTTTTTTGGATCAGCAGGAGTTGCATCATGCTTTATTTTAATCAAAGCCGAAGTTGGCCCATCTATAGACCCTTTGAATTCGAATTTACCTCCTTTAAGCTCAGTAGAATCGATAACTGTTGTTTTCCCTACTTTATAGGTTAAGAATGCTTTAGCTGGTGCATTCAATGTTCCCACTTTGCCTTTAACGGTGAAAGGTTGTTGCGCCATTACTGCTAAGGGCAATAAGCATAGCGCGGATAAAATTAATTTTTTCATCTTTATTTAGTTTTCTCGCTTAATAATTTTGCCAATGTACTTTGTAATTCCTCACCTCTTAACCCTTTCCCAATAATTTTACCGTTGGGGTCGATTAAAAAGTTAGCAGGAATAGAACGGATTCCATATTGTACACCAACTGCATTTTGCCATCCGTTTAAATCAGAGACGTGAGTCCAATCCAATTTATCATCAGCAACTGCTTTTAACCAATCTTCTTTTTTGGTATTGGTTGTACCTCCATCAAAAGAAACACCTAATACAGTAAAGTTTTTATCTTTAAACTTGTTGTAAGCAACAACTACGTTAGGATTTTCAGCTCTGCAAGGACCACACCATGCCGCCCAAAAATCTACCAATACATATTTGCCTTTAAAATCAGATAAACTAACCGGTTTACCATTTGGATCATTCTGTGTAAAATTCATTGCCATTACGCCTACAGCTGTTTTCTTTGCTGCTTCGAAGGCCAACGTTAAGTTTTTACCTACTTTGCTCTCTTTTAAATCATTACTTAAGGTTGCAAAAATAGCTTCGGCTTGAGAAGCGAATTCAGCATTGGTTGCAAAGCTCGCCAATGTAGTTAAGCTGATATATGAAGCTGGGTTTTCTTTTGCGAAAGCCAAATAAGCTGGGCTCATTTCTTTAGAAATGGCAAGCGATCTTTCCATATAAGGCTCCATTACCGCTTTATCTTTTCGTTGCTCTGGTGTTAATTTTGCAATCTCCTCACTTAAAGCTTTTCTTTTATCAATATAGGGCTTAAGTTTTAAAGCCAATTTTGCATTGTCATTATTTACTGGAGTACCCGTTGCTGTAGAAGAAGCAATAGAATCTATAGAGTTTACTGCAATATTTCCTGGTTCAACATATAACATCGTGTAATCCATGAAGCGCGTATTTGCACCCTTTACATATGGATTAATATTTTTGAATAAATTTCCTCCAATTGGATCTGTACCTTTTAAAGTTCCTTTAAATTCGTAGGTACCATTTACTACCATAGCCGAATCGGTAACGCGTTGCCCTGTTTCTGCATAAACTAAGTAAATTTTGTCGCCAGCCTTTAAATTTTTTGCACTTCCCTTAATGGTAAAGGGTTGTTGCGCCATTACTGCAATTGGTAATAAGCATAAGGCAGATAAGATTAATTTTTTCATATGTATAAAGTTTGTTTTTTAATGGTTATGAAGCTATCATGATTTATTCATTGGTGTTTGTGATTACCAAAATCATGATGGTTTCATAAAATTTAATGATTTTGTGAGCTTTTTAACTATAAGCTAAGAAGTTTTGTAATTAGTTTTGGGTGTTTAATACTCAAATATAAACATTTACATTAAAAAATAATTAAGTAAATTGTAAAATTAACCTAGCTTTTGGTAAGTGCGCCACCACAAATCTGGCATATCGCCATTAACAGCCGTATTATAATCGTCATAGCGGCAGGGAACAAGGTGATAACGCTCATTTTTTGAAATTCCTATTGGATAAGGCACCTGCATCCACCATCGATCTGAACGTTTACTTTTAACGAAATTCATTTCGCCGGAACCATCCTTTAAGCTTGTTCTATAAATGATATACTGCGACTTTGGAATTAATGGGAAATCCTGTTTTCGATTATAAAATCCATCAATAAAATACCAAACCATTTGTGCCAAAAGCATAGCCGTTTGTCCGTTTTTATCAAAAGCAGGATTGAACTCATAAAAACCAATGGAACTTAATTTATCGTTCATTCCAGCATATCGGGCAATCCTACAGGCATCTTCACCATAAAAACCGTTCGGTCCTGCATTTGCATTCGCAACGGCATCTCCAGAACGAATCGCTCCCATATCGAAGCTAATCATGTTTGCATTGCGAATAATGGGTTCAGTTAACGAAATATCTTGCATAAATTCGCCTAAGCGATGTACATCAAAATACAGCTTATCCATTACTTTTAGGCTTTCTTGGTTAACAAAATACGTTTGATAGCCGATGTTGCTAAAATTGAATAGGTAATTAGGCTGATGTAGAAAAATCTTGCTCAAATACGATGTAGAAGTCGTGGCCAAACCTTCGTGCTCATCTTCATCTAAATCGAATTTCGAGTCGACCACCACTAAATCTACTTTTTGCTCTAAGCCTTCATAGGCCATGTATTGAGCATACGTGAGGTCTTGACCACCTCCAATAATGACAGGTAAAATATTTAACCGCACTAATTCTTCAACCACGGCTTTAACGGCATAGTAAGTATCAGATATTTCGTTACCGGCAATAATATTTCCCAAATCTATGATTTTGCAGGTAAAGGCGCCTTCATTTAACTG
The DNA here is from genome assembly GCF_037482965.1 of Pedobacter anseongensis. NCBI lineage: Bacteria > Pseudomonadati > Bacteroidota > Sphingobacteriia > Sphingobacteriales > Sphingobacteriaceae > Pedobacter > Pedobacter anseongensis. The sequence continues at coordinate 798,548 of NZ_JBBHKB010000002.1, forward strand.
ATAAAATTGCGACCTAAAGTGTTCCGCAGCCAATGAACAGCCATAATTTGTCGACGAACCACGATCGTCATTCACGCCAAAAATGGCAATATCGTAGGTTTTCTCTTCCAGATCTGGGAAACGATCGATGTAGAAATCGACTTTTAATCCGAGCTGACTGGTTAAAAACCCATTCTTTGGACTAAATTGCTCGGGTTGAGTTGGAGAAAAAAAATCTGATAAAGACATAAAAGCGATATAAATGTTTGACCTCAAATATCTATTTTTGAGCGCATATATTAATGAAAAAAATCATATGATACTGGTAACTGGTGCAACGGGGTTTTTAGGAGCGGAATTAATTCATCAGTTAACCGCTCAAAATCATGCGGTTCGAGCGTTGAAAAGAGCCACCTCCGTAATCCCAAATCTACTGAAAGAAAACACGTTGGTCGAATGGTTTGAAGCTGACATTAATGATTCCGAAACGTTGGCCGACGCCTTCGGATCGGTTACACAGGTGTATCATTGTGCGGCTTTTATTTCATTCGACCCAAAAGACAAGGCAAAACTTTTAAAAATAAATATCGAAGGAACTTCCAATGTAGTTAACCTTTGTTTAGAAAATAACGTTCGCTTAGTACACGTAAGTTCTATCGCTGCATTGGGCAACGCAAAAAAAGGAGTGTTAATTACTGAAGAAGATTATTGGGAATACGATGCCAATGTACACTCTTATGCCATTTCTAAATATGAAGGCGAAATGGAGGTTTGGCGCGGCATAGCCGAAGGCTTAGATGCGGTAATTGTAAATCCAGCTGTAATTATTGGAAAAAATGCAGGTTTTGAGGGGAGTGGGGCAATTTTTAAGTTGGTAAAAGAGGGGTTAAAATTTTATACCGATGGCGCAACCGGTATTGTAGATGTGGAAGATGTGGCCAGATGCATGATTTTATTAATGAACAGCGAAATTAGTGCCGAACGTTATACACTTTCAGCCGATAACTTAACTTATAAGGTATTTTTTGAAGAAATAGCAAGTGGGTTTGGATTAAAATCGCCATCAATAGAAGCTAAACCTTGGATGTTGGGCATTGCCTGGCGGGCAGCCAAACTTGCTTCTTTTTTTACACAGAAGACACCTGCATTAACCAGAGACGCAGCAAGAAGCAGTTTTAATTTGAGCTATTATAGCAATGAAAAAATTAAAACCACAATAAATATTAACTTTAAACCCTTAAAAGAGAGCATTCGAGAAGTTTGCACGGCATTAACCTAAAAAATGGCACAGCAGAATTATTATATCATCGATTTCGACAGTACGTTTACTCAAGTAGAGGCCCTAGACGAGTTAGCGAGAATTTCGCTACGTAAGCATCCCGATAAAGAAGCCATTTTTAAAAAGATTGAAGATTATACCAACTTGGCTATGGAGGGTAAATTATCTTTTTCGGAAAGCTTGGCTAAACGTGTTCAATTATTAGAAGCAAATGAAGATCATTTAAAGCAACTTATAACACGCTTAAAGAAAAAAGTATCCAGCTCTTTTTCTCGTAATGCTGCATTTTTTAAAAAACATGCAGATGAGGTTCTAATTGTTTCGGGTGGATTTAAAGAATTCATCACACCTGTAGTAAGCCAATACCACATAAAAAAGGAAAACATTTACGCAAATACCTTTGTCACCACAGGTGATGGTAATATTATAGATTACGACCATGCAAATCCCTTAAGTGAAGAAGGTGGTAAAGTAAAATTAATGCGCCAAATGAACTTAAATGGTGATTTATATGGCATTGGCGATGGTTATTCAGATTATCAACTGCGCGAGAGCGGATTAATTAAAAAATTCTTTGCCTTTACCGAAAATATAGCAAGAGAAAGCATTGTTTCTAGAGCCGACCACATTACACCTAGTTTTGATGAGTTTTTGTACGTAAATAATCTACCAAGGGCAATATCTTATCCTAAAAACAGAATTTTGTGTTTGGTAATTGGAGATGTTCCTGAAGAAACCATTAGCCTACTTAAAAAGGATGGCTTTTCTATTCGTCATAAAACTTCATTCGAAGAAAAATACATTGCAGATGTAGGTATGTTGATTTTAGCGAATGGCGAAAAAATTGAAGTAGAGCAACTTAAAAGAGCAGTTAAGTTAAAAACGATTGGTTATTTGGGGAGTGCCAAAAATAAACTGTCTTTTCAAACTTGTACCGAAATGGGCATCGTGGTTTTTGACGATCCAAAAGGCAATCCTCGTAGCGCTTCCTTTATTGCTAAAAGAGTAATTGATTTTATGAATAAAGGAACAACATATATGAGTAGTAATTTTCCAAACTTACAACTCCCCGCTATTGATAAATCACATCGCTTAATCCATATCCATAAAAATGTTCCAGGTATTATGGCGCAGATTAATACAATCTTTGCGAAGCATGATATTAACATTGTTGGCCAATTTTTGATGACAAACCAAACCGTTGGCTATGCAATTACCGATATCAATGCGGAGTACGATAAGCAATTGTTTAAATCGTTAAAAAAGATAGATAATACGATTAAGTTTAGGGTGCTGTATTAGTAAATTATACAAAATGGATTTTACCCCACAAATTAAAGACAAGCTCGATAAGCTTCAAGAAAAATACGAAGCTATGGGGCAAGATATGGCCTCTTACTTAGATGGTCTCTTGTATGCAGACTTCCTAACCTACTGGGACTATATTCACTTAGACACGTTGCTAAGTTTGCAAAGCCCAAAAACGCCGTTTCCTGATGAAGAAATCTTTATCATGTATCATCAGATTACGGAACTCTATTTTAAGCTGTCTTTGCACGAATGCAAGCAGATTACCACTCATGAAAATTTAACCGTTCAATTTTTTACCGCGCGTGTGAAGCGTATAAATGCTTATTTCAATGCGTTAACCACTTCGTTCGAGGTAATGGTTAATGGAATGGAAAAAGACCAGTTCTTAAAATTCAGAATGTCGTTATTACCTGCCAGTGGGTTTCAATCAGGCCAATACCGAATGATTGAGATTTACGCGGCAAATTTTAACCAACTGGTTGATAAAAGTAAACGCGACCTATTAAAAGACACAACCATTGACGAAAAATTTGAGTATATATACTGGAAGTTTGGCGCAACTGAATTAGCTAGTGGTAAACAGACCCTTACTTTAAAGCAATTCATTAAAAAATATGCCACTCAATTTTTAGCCCTTGCCAAAGAAAATGAGCATAGCAATTTCGCTTCACTTTATCTTGGATTTAAAGAAAAGGGGGAAGATGTGAACCAATTGGGAGATGAATTAAGAAAATTAGACCTCTATGTGAACGTAGAATGGCCTCTTTCGCATTATAAATCGGCCGTCCGCTACTTAGAACGCGACCCTGTAGACATTGCCGCAACAGGCGGAACTAACTGGCAAAAGTACCTGCCTCCACGCTTCCAAAAAAGAATATTTTATCCATTCTTGTGGACCGACCAGCAGCGAGAAGAGTGGGGGAAAGGATGGGTGCTTAGTGTATTAAAAACACTTTAAAAAGGACAATAAAGGTACATTTTGGAAAAAATAAATTGGGTTTAAGCCCAATTTTCGTACTTTTGTACTTAATTAATATTAAAGCCGTGATAGATACTTTACAAATTCAGATTACCGAGAACACCAATCCAAGATTAGCTTCTACCGAGTTTAAAGACATTCCTTTCGGAAAAATCTTTACCGACCATATGTTCATGGCCGATTTCGAAGATGGTGAATGGAAAAATCTTCAGATTTTACCTTACGGCCCAATACCAATGAGTCCGGCTATTTCTGCTTTGCACTATGGTCAGGCTATTTTTGAAGGGCTGAAAGCGTATCGCTTACCAAATGGTGAGGTAAGTGTGTTCAGGGCGGATAAGAATTTTGAACGCTTTAATATTTCGGCAGACCGTATCGCCATGCCAACTGTATCTGAAGAAGTGTTTATGCAAGGAATTGCCACCTTGATTAACATAGATAAAGGTTGGGTGCCAACACAAGAAAATTATTCGTTGTACTTAAGACCAGTAATGTTCGCAACAGATTCATCATTGGGCGTAAAAGCTAGCGATACCTATAAATTTGTAATTTTAGCAACCCCCACAGGGCCATACTATACTAAAGCCTTAAAAGTTAAAATAGAAACAAAATACACTCGTGCAAACGAAGGTGGTGTTGGCTATGCAAAAACTGCTGGAAATTATGCCCGTTCATTATACCCTTTTGCCCAAGCACAAAAAGAAGGTTTTGATCAGTTAATCTGGACAGATTCGGCAACCCATACTTTAATCGAAGAGTCGGGTGCCGCAAACGTAATGTTTGTTTTAGACGGCAAATTAATTACCGCAGCCGTTAGTGAAACCATTTTAAATGGGGTAACTAGAGATACTATTATTACTTTGGCCAAAGAAAAAGGGATTACTGTAGAAGAAAGAAAAGTTACCATTGCAGAGATTATCGAAGGTGCAAAAAACGGAACCTTAACCGAAGCTTTTGCCGTAGGCACTGCAGCAACCGTAACTCAAATCGGAGAAATTGGCTACAATGGAGAACTTTATACGTTAAGCAACCCGGTTACACGTACGGTGTCTACAAGTATTGCAAAAGAGTTAAATGATATACGTAACGGTTTAGCGGAAGATAGATTTGGTTGGAACTGGGTGATCTAGGGTTTTTTATTATCCTTTCTTAACTGCCTACGGTACCTACGTTCATCCCGATCCGCTTTCATCTTTTCAAATTTAGCAATTTGAGCTCTAATCTCAGCTTCTTTTTGAGGGGTAACTCCCACGCTATATTGGATGCCCTGAAATAAGGTTTTCCAGATATAATTAAAAAATGAAGCCGTAATTTCTCTTTTATAATGAATTTTGGCCGAGGTAAACTTCCCCTCAGCACTTGGATTATCCGAATAAATTACCAAATTATTCGCTAAAAAAGAAATTAGTCCTTTCTTAACCAGGCGTTGTTTACCCTCTTCTTTCTTCAAAATGGCAACGGAAAGATCATTATAGGTAAAATCTAACTTTCCTCGAGCAACATTCTCGTCTGCTTTTATCGAAAAGGCCAATTTTCTAACCTCACCCCTATTTACTTGTATCATGCCTAATGGCTTGGTGATTTTATTTAAGGTTTTTCCATCCAAATTAGTTAATTCACCCGCATAACTAAATGCTCCAATTGAAGAATTCAAATCAAACGCAAAATCGACAACAAGCTTTCCTTGTCCCATCATATAGCTTTGCAAATTGGCAGTCATTATCGGATCAATGAGTTTCTCTTTCGGCATATTGGTCGCATTCGAAATTATGCCACTCGTTTTTTCAAATGTTAGTTTGCCAATTTGCTTACTGTCTCTATCAAACTCCGCAAAACTAACATCAATATTGCTTAGATTAATTTTTTTTACTTTCAGCTTAGCTTTAAGTAGTTGTAATAATTGATGAGGAAATTTACCTGTCTTATCAATTTTTCGCTTTGGATAGCTATTGTCATTATACACAGCTACTATTCCATCGGTAATGTGTAATTGTTCAGCAATTAATTCTTGCTTTTGAACATAGGCGGGTAAATTTAAGCCGTCCATTGCCAAGTTGTTTAATTGAATGGTAAATCGATCGCGTGCATAACCATTTACTTTAGCAAATGCGGCTTCACTGTATCTTGGTAAAAATCCAAATTGCTTAATATTTAATTTCCCAGTCGACGAAGCAAAGTCGAGCTGGTCTACCTTAATGTAATACATGCTATCTGGCGTAGCGTAACTATAGTTGTTTACATTAATGACAATATCTTTCAATAAATATAAACGGCTTTTATCATCAGCTGAATTTTTATCGATTAACCAATCTTTTAACCTTACGTTAAGATTGGCAACCGAATCGATCTCGGGTATCGAATCATTATTGTTTACATATTTAAAATTAGCATCTTTAAAATCGACCACCTCTATCTGTAACGACTTAAAAAGCTTAGTAATATAATCGTAGGGCGATTTTCGTGGACGAGGAGGCCGATTTTCATTAAACTCAAAATGTTTGTTCACCATAGTAACATTTGGTTTATCAAACAGTAATAAATCGATTCTTGCCTCCTTGTTAAAATACATCGCCCAAGGGTGAAAGTGCTGAACAGAAAGTTTCTTTAAAGTAATATAATAGAGATTGTTTGGTGCCTTTTGCTGTGCAATGAGTTGCTTAAAAACTGTTGTGTCAGGTATTATTTTTACATCAGCAATAGCGGCCAAACCCGTAATAAAATTCGTATGAATGGTGCTGAATTCGATGCGGTACAAACCATTGGTAGATTTTTTTACCAATTCTGTAATTTCCTTTCTAATAAAAGGTTTAAGTTTTACACTTATATACCACGATGCTCCAACTAAGGTTAAAGAAATAAAAAGAAAAATACTTAATCCCCATTTTAAAATTTTAATCTTTTTTGAAGGTTTTTCGCTCATGTTAACTCAAGATTCATTTGTTGCTCCAATATACAATTTTTTTATTTTGCTCATCAGATCAGCAAAAGATGAGCAAAAAATTAACGTTCTTCCTTTTTACTGGCCTTTGGCTTTTCCATGGCTTTAATCGGAACTACCCCAATTCCCACAATCTCTCTTATTCCAACGAATACACTCTTCCACATCAAGTTAAAGAACGAAGCTTGTGGAACCCTGCTCCATGTGATGTTAGCTACCCTCGCCGCCTCACCTTTTGAAGGATTATCGTCTTTGATCAAAATCGTATTAGCTAAAAACGATAACAATTTTTTCTTTTCCTTCTTTCCATCCTCTCCCTCTTCTAATAGCTTAACTTTTAAATCGGTGTATTTAAACGAAACTCGACCCTTTGAACTGTTTTGGTTCGCGTAAATATTAAAATCGACACTCTTCACCTTACCACTTTCAATTTCTACCTCACCTAACGACTTCGAAAGTGGATTTAAAACTTTAAGGTTAAACGGACTTACATGGCCTATATAGCTAAAGGAAGCTGCAGCATCGGTAAGGTTAAAATCGATTTTTACATTCATTTTAGCAACCCCTAAAATGTAGGCTGTTAAATCAGCCTTGGCATGATTATTTTTCGACAAACGCAACGAATCATTCGTTAAATTTAAAATACTTCCGGTTAAGTTATCCAGTTTTAATGTCCCTCTTTCTTTTGTTTTAGGATTATACTCCGTATAGGCAATATCTACCTTGCTTAAACTTAATGTATCAAGAATTGTTTCTATAGGTAATCTTTTTAATGCGATATGGGGAAAATTTCTCCCCTTATTAAAATCAGGAGGAGGCAGTTCCCGATTTAGGAAAACGGCAACTTTAGCTGGACCAATTTCTAAATGCGAGGCTTTTAAACTCCCTTCTGTATTCAACTTAATAAAATCTACCCCAGTTAAATCTATTGTTGCAAAACTTAAATCGTATCGATCTTTTTGAACGGTAGATTTTCTACTAAAAGTTAAATCGTTGTACATCGGAATCATTTTCAAGCCTCTTATCTTTAACGTGCGACTATTAATCGAACCACTAACCGAATCGATTTTTACCGTATACATTTTATCTTTAGTTAAAGACCGATAACCATTTAAGTTAAACCCTATATTTTTAGAATGCAAAACACGAGTGCTATCGTATTGCGAAAGTGAATCAACCAAAATATCTTTAACGTTAATGTTTAAGTGCTTTACCGCATTTAATTTTTTCAACCCATTATAATAATCAAAATCTGCATCCACCACTTTAATGGTTCCAATTCGAATAGATCTTAGTGATTTTGAAATTTGTTGGTAAAGAGTTTGTTCATCCTTAAGGGTATCTATTCGCTTAGGTACGCGATAAAAAACCATATCTATAGAAGGTTTGGTAAGAACTATTGAGTTCAAATTAATTTTTTTATCAAAATATGCAGCTAATATCTTTATCCTACTCAACTTCAAATAGCTAGCCTTAATTCTAAATAAATGGCTAGGCGCCTTCTTTCTGGCAACAAGAAGTTTAAAAGCATTGGTATCAGGTGTTAGCTTTAAGCTATCTAAGACCACACTGCCAGTAACTAAATTTAAATGAATATTTTTAAAATCGATTAGATATAGCCCATTCGAAGCAGTATAAACTCCCTCTTTAATTTTTTCGGTTAATAATGGTTTCCATTGAGAGCTTAAATACAATGCCGCTATACTTAAACTTAAAATTAGTATACCAATAATACTTCCAATCCAAACCCAAACTCTTCCTTTTTTTTGCAACGCCATAAATTGTTTATCTGTAAGGTTAAACATTCTTGGCTAAGAAAAGTTTGATTGTTAATTCACGCTAAAAATCGCGGCAAGCCTTTCGTTTAAAAACTTCCCTTTTAAATCTTTGGCAATTATTTTTCCGGCTGGATCAATTAATACATTAGCGGGTATGGAAGTTATTCCATATAAGATTGCAACCTCATTTTTCCATCCTTTTAAGTCAGAAACCTGCATCCAGGTTAATCCATCATCTTTAATGGCTTTCAACCATGCTACTTTTCCCTTTTCATCATCTAATGAAACGCCTAGAACAGTAAAACCATTCGCTTTATATCGCTCATAAGCAGCAATTACATTTGGGTTTTCATCCCTACATGGTAAACACCACGATGCCCAAAAATCGACCAATACGTACTTACCCCTATAATTTGATAATTTAACCATTTTTCCTTTTGCATCTTGCTGACTAAAATCTTTCGCCATCATACCAACATTTATTTTTTTAGCAAAGCTTATTCGCTCCAAGATCTTTTTCCCGATGGGATCTGCCTTTAGTTCGTTGCTTAACACTGGAAATAACGCTTCAACTTTGGGCAATAGCTTTTTATTTGTAGATAGCTCACCAAGTGTTACCAAGCTCACATAAGAATGAGGATGTTGCTTGATAAAAGCAAATTTAACAGATTGCATTTGGTCATCTGCAAGATTTGGCTTTATCATAAGTGATTTTCTGAGCTTATTGTAATCAACATTTAACGGAGTTCCCGAGAGGATAGCGCCCATCAATGTATCGGCAGATTGTAATATAATGTTGCCAGGTTCTACATAAAAGTTGATTGCATCTTCAATATCATTGTTATATACCGGGTTTGTATTCCGATAAATCCCTCCCTTAACTACACTTTTTATGGAACCTTTAAACTCGAACCTACCATGCGCTACAAGGGTTGAGTCTGCCGTTGAAACAGTTTTGCCTGGCTCCCTGTAAAGTAAAAATATTTTATCTCCTTCCTTAAATCTTTTTCCATAACCCTTAATGGTATAGGTTAATTGAGCATAAGTACCTAGTGGAAACAATAACATGAAAAGCAATACGATTTTATTTCCCATAACTAAAAATTAGATTCAAAGTGAATATACTACTAATTAATTAGTATTACAACTAATCGATTAGTTTTTTTCTATTTAGCGATATATTTCCATTTATTGACAGGAATATGGCTTATGACAATTTGTCATTTCTCAATTAAATTTATTACTTTTGAAGCCCAATATTATTGAAGATTGATGATTGATTTACAGCTTACGGATAAGATCCACGATGAAGAACGCCAAGGTGAGGCCTTAGTGATTGATGCACCTAAAAAAAGTGATGGAAGAAAACTTTACATCGAAAGTTACGGTTGCCAAATGAACTTTGCCGATAGCGAAATTGTAGCATCGATTTTAGCCGATACAGGGTTCGAAACTACGGGCGACTATCATCAGGCCGATGTCATTTTCATCAACACTTGTTCTATCCGCGAGAATGCCGAGCAACGCGTTCGAAATCGCCTTTCGCAATTTGGGGTCGAAAAAAGAAGAAATCCGAAGTTAATTGTGGGCGTTTTAGGCTGTATGGCCGAACGATTGAAAGCTAAATTTCTGGAAGAAGAGAAATTAGTAGATGTGGTAGTTGGCCCAGATGCGTATCGCGATCTACCCGGATTAATTAGTCAGGTAGAAGAGGGGCATAAAGCCGTTAACGTAATTTTATCGCGCGAAGAAACCTATGCAGATATTAGTCCCGTACGGTTAAACGGCAATGGCATTACGGCATTTGTAACCATTATGCGTGGCTGTGATAACATGTGCTCTTTTTGCGTAGTGCCTTTTACCAGAGGAAGAGAACGCAGTAGAGATCCGCTTTCTATAGTTCGCGAATCGAGAGAATTATTCGAAAATGGATACCGTGAGGTTACTTTGCTCGGTCAAAATGTAGATTCATACTTGTGGAATGCCCCTGAAGCCAATCATGTTGCGGTTGATGACCTTAAAGACGAGATGAATACCCTAACCGGTGATGCATTATTAGATGCACTAAGTAACAAAGCCGATTTACCAGAAAAGATTACGCAAAAAACAGCAGAAAATGGTTCGGTTAATTTTGCTCAATTACTAAGTTTAGTGGCCGAGATTAGTCCAGAATTGCGAATCCGTTTTTCTACTTCGCATCCAAAAGACATTACCGACGAAGTTTTATATACCATTGCCAAATACGATAATATTTGCAATTACATTCATTTACCCGTCCAATCTGGAAATTCGAGAATTTTAGCCTTAATGAATCGCACCTATACTCGCGAATGGTATATGAATAGAATTGATGCCATTCGCCGCATTATACCTGGTTGCGCCATTTCGGCTGATATTATTGCAGGTTTTTGTTCAGAAACCGAAGAAGAGCATCAAGATACCTTAAGTATAATGGATTATGCGCGCTATAATTTCGCATATACATTTTCATATTCTGAGCGACCAGGAACTTTAGCCGCTAGAAAATATGCAGATGATGTTCCTGAAGAGGTGAAGGCCAGAAGATTAGCCGAAATCTTTAAAAAACAACAGGAAGATTCGTTGGCCTGCCTCGAAGATTTTGTGGGTAAAACGGTTAAAGTGTTAATCGAAGGATTTTCTAAAAAATCGGATAAAGAATACAGAGGGCGTAATGACGAAAATGCAATGGTTGTTTTCCCGGTTACCGATTCGGTAAAACCAGGAGAGTATGCCTACGTTTACATAGAGAAATGTACATCAGCTACGCTGATTGGAAGGATAGTTTAAAAACAGTTTTGAGTTGTGAGTTACGAGTTGTGAGCTTGGATGCATAAATCTACCACCAAACAGGCAACACGCAACACACAACAGGCAACGCGCAACAAAAAATGGATATACAAGATATTAAAAATAGGTTCGGGATTATTGGGGGTTCACCGCTATTAAATCGAGCTATTGACACGGCAAGGCAAGTGGCACCAACCGATATGTCGGTACTTATTACCGGCGAAAGCGGAAGTGGAAAAGAGGTTTTTTCTCACATCATCCACCAAATGAGTGCGCGCAAGCATGGTGCTTTTATTGCCGTAAACTGTGGTGCAATTCCAGAAGGAACCATCGATTCAGAGTTATTCGGGCACGAAAAGGGCTCGTTTACCGGCGCTCATGAAGCTAGAAAGGGCTATTTTGAAGTAGCCAATGGTGGAACCATCTTTTTAGACGAGGTTGCCGAACTTCCACTAGGCACACAGGCACGATTATTACGTATTTTAGAGAGCGGCGAATATTTACGTGTAGGTTCTTCGAAAGTTCAAAAAACAGATGTACGTATTATTGCAGCCACCAATGTTGACGTATACAACCGCGTTAAATCGGGCAAATTTAGAGAAGATTTGTATTACCGATTAAATACGGTCCCACTACGAATCCCTTCACTAAAAGAACGCAAAGAAGATATCTACTTACTTTTCCGCAAGTTTGCAGCCGATTTTAGCGATAAATATCGTAGTCCGGGCATAAACCTAGAGCCCGATGCCATCCAACTTTTAAGCAATTATAGCTGGCCAGGAAACGTTAGGCAGTTAAAGAATATTGCCGAGCAAATTTGTGTGCTCGAAAAAGATAGGAATGTGAGCGCACAAGCCTTACTTAATTATATCCCTAACGAATCAGGAAGTAATTTACCGATGACAATTAATGGAAATAGTAAGGAAGATTTTTCTGAACGCGACATTCTTTACAAAGTGCTCTTCGATATGAAAAAAGACATGATGGAATTAAAGAAATTGGTGGCCGAGATAATACAAAATGGTGGAAATACCTCTCATATCATGGCAGATAATCCGCAGTTTATTAACCAGCTTTATCAAGAAGTAGACTTACCGAACCATAACGACGCTACCTTAACCATCAAACACCCTTCGCAAAGCCTACCAAACGAATATAATTTTGCGCACGATGCCGAAGAAATCGAAGAATCATTATCTTTAATTGATAAAGAGTCTGACTTAATTAAAAAAGCGTTAAAAAAACATAAGGGCAAACGTAAATTTGCCGCACAAGAATTAGGAATTTCAGAACGTACCTTATATCGTAAAATAAAAGAGCTCAATCTGAGTTAAAGTATGTGATGTTGGTTTAGCCATTATGCAAAACCACAGCACCCTCGTTTCGCTCTTAAACCGGCCTTTTATTTTCAGGATGCACCGATTAGCCAATGCACCCACTTTAATAGAACCTTGAGCGAAGCGAAAGCATGAAGACCAATAAAAACATAAATTAAAACTGAATAAAAGAAGTAGCCAATCGGTGGCGATGAACCAAAAAAACTAAGTTTTTTAATAAATTCACAAATGAAGAAATTACCAATTGCCCTTTTCGTTCTCATACTTAGCAGCTGTAGCTATAAATTTAATGGTGCTTCTATACCTAACGAGATGAAAACCGTGAGTGTTCCTTTGTTCGAGAACGTGGCTGCATTAGTAGATCCTCCATTAGCCAATAAGCTTACCGATGCATTCAAAGAACGCATTCGCACACAGAGCAAACTTAACATTATAGTAAGCGGAGCACAGGGGAAATTCGAAGGCAAAATTCTCGATTACGATGTGAAACCCATTTCCATTCAAGATAATACGAAGCCTGTGGCAGGAGCCAATCGCTTAACCATAACGGTTGAAATTACGTACACAAATTATGTAAAAGGATACGAAAACCAAGGTTTTAGCAAACAGACGTTCACGGCATTTACCGACTTTTCGCTAGCCGGACAACCCTTTGCTCCTCAACAGGAAGCCTTAAATAAAAAGGTAATCGATCAGCTTACCGAAAATATTTTTAACCGTGCATTTGCACAATGGTAGAGAATTGCATTTTCATTTGTTAACTTAGCCACAAAATGGAACTGGATATCGAAACTAAACAACAATTAACAGATTTACTCGCAAAACCATCAATGGTTTCGGATGCGCATATCGATCTGTTAGCCGATTTGGTCGAAAAATATCCTTATTACGAGCCATTGCATTTGCTGCTCGCAAAAGCAAACCAAGGCAAACCTAACTTCGACAAGACATTAACTTTAGCTAGTCTTTACAATGGCGGGTACTTAGCCTATCAAATGGCAAATAACCTTGGTATTTTTGGTGATGAGGATGAGGTATTAGCAAGCGAAACAGCAAGGAATACAGCAACTGATGAACAAGAAACTTTCGAAGAAATAGCAGATATTCAGCATATACTTGTTGAAGACAACGTGAATGACCATGCTGTTTTTGAGGAAATATCAGAAGTAGATACCTCAGCTTTCGCCCCTACCTCTGCGCTAGCTGAGGAACTTGAAAAGGAAGAAGAAGCGACTACAGTGCCGAACGAATTGGCAATCGAAAGCATCGTGGCTTCCGACTTTTTCGCATTCGAGCAACATTTAAGTGCCGAACCCGTTGCCAATGAAAGTGAAGTAGTTGTACAACCCGAAGAATACAATCAAGAAGCAGAAGCACAAACGGTTAGTAAATATAATGATGACAAGTTGCCCTATACTTTTTTATGGTGGTTGGCCAAAACCCGTAAAGAACATGAGCAAATTTTTCAACCTTATGTTAGTACGAAGCAAAATCCACCTGTTCAGCAAGGCGATTTACAACATCAGTATGTGGAACATATTTTCCATCTTCAGAGTCCTTTTAACCTTGCCGACGAGGCCAAAAAAGGACCGCTAAACGTCAATGTAAAACCAAAGGGCATTGAGATCATCGATTCATTTATTAAAAATGATCCCCAAATTAAAGCGCCAAAAGCAGAACAGATCAACACCGAAAACAAAGCAAAGAAAAGTGCTGAAGATAATTACGACTTAGTTTCCGAAACTTTGGCAGCTATTTACATTGAACAAATGCTTTATCACAAGGCGATAGATACTTATCAAAAATTAAGTTTGAAATTTCCAGAAAAAAGCCGTTACTTTGCCGACCTTATTCAATCTCTAGAAAAGAAAATTTAACAACATAAATAGCATGATAACCTTATTGATTATTTTATTAATTATTTTTTGCATAGCCCTTGGCTTATTTGTACTTATTCAAAACCCTAAGGGGGGTGGTTTAGCTACTGGCGGATCGGGCAGTAATATGTTTGGCGTACAGCGTACAGGCGATGTACTCGAAAAAGGAACTTGGGTATTATTAACCCTTATTGTAATTGTTTCATTAGCCATTACAACGGTTGGAAAATCTGGAAGTTCATCTGTGGGTGGTTCGAAAATCGACGATCAAATTAACAAAGCTGCAACACCTTCTCCAATTGGAGGCAACATGGCAAGTCCAAGTGCTACACCTGCTAAAACTGGCGATACCGCTAAAAAATAAGTTTTAAAACGAAATTGTAAAACTCCCTCGCTTTGGTTAGGGAGTTTTTTTTGTACCATTAAGTTTTAGCTTGTTGGTATCTGCGCTAGGGATTGAAGTGAAAAGCCCACAGCGTAGCGAGAACTTGCAACGTAAAGCCCGCTCGAGCGCCCAAATCCTTTAGACCTGTCAGACTGACACCTGCATTTTCTGTATCTAAACCATTAACTGACAGCTAATGCAAATTTGGCAAGCAAAACAGGCTTGGCATAAAAACTGTTAAAACAATTATATCGTATAAAGAACAATACGAATCAATTCAATTATTAAAACTAAAAATAAAGAGTATTTATGGCTTTGAACTTTAAACCTAATGCAGACAGAGTAGTTGTTGAAGCTGCAGCTGCAGAAGAAAAAACAGCTTCTGGTATCTACATTCCTGATACCGCAAAAGAAAAACCTCAGCAAGGTATTGTTGTAGCTGTTGGACCAGGAAAATATGCTGACCAAACTGGAAATTTAATTCCTTTAAGTGTAAAAGTTGGCGATCAGGTTTTATACAGCAAATATGGTGGTACCGAAGTAACCATCGAAGGCACAGAATATTTAATTATGAGAGATTCTGACATTTTAGGAACATTATAAAAGTTTAAACGTTGCAACGTTTAAATGTTGTAAAGTTCTGGATTTAAATTGCGTTAGAAAGTAACATTTCAACTTTCTAACATTAAACATTAAAACAATATTAAAAATGGCAAAACAAGTAAAATATAACGTTGAAGCAAGAGACGCTCTGAAAAGAGGTGTTGATATTTTAGCGAATGCAGTAAAAGTAACTTTAGGCCCAAAAGGTCGTAACGTAATTATCGATAAAAAATTCGGTTCGCCAGCAATCACTAAAGATGGGGTAACGGTAGCTAAAGAAATCGAATTAAAAGACCCAATCGAAAACATGGGTGCTCAAATGGTAAAAGAAGTAGCCTCTAAAACTGCTGATATTGCAGGTGATGGAACAACTACTGCTACCGTTTTAGCACAAGCTATTGTAACCGCTGGTATTAAAAATGTTGCCGCTGGTGCAAATCCGATGGATTTAAAACGCGGTATTGACAAAGCAGTTGCTGCTGTTGTAGCTAACCTGCAAGAGCAATCTCAAGCAGTTGGTGATGATAACAACAAAATTAAACAAGTAGCATCGATCTCTGCTAATAATGATGAAGTTATTGGCGCTTTAATTGCTGAGGCAATGAAAAAAGTAGGCAAAGATGGTGTAATTACTGTTGAAGAAGCAAAAGGTACTGAAACTGAAGTTAAAACTGTTGAAGGTATGCAATTCGATAGAGGTTATTTATCTCCATATTTTGTAACCAATGCCGATAAAATGGAAGCGGAATTAGAAAGTCCTTACATTTTAATCTACGATAAAAAAATTAGCAACATGAAAGAATTGTTGCCTGTTTTAGAAAAAACGGTACAAACTGGCAAACCATTGGTAATCATTTCAGAAGATTTAGATGGCGAAGCTTTAGCTACATTGGTAGTGAACAAAATTCGTGGTTCACTGAAAGTTGTTGCGGTTAAAGCCCCAGGTTTTGGCGATAGAAGAAAAGCAATGCTTGAAGATATTGCCATCTTAACTGGAGGTATCGTAATTTCTGAAGAAAGAGGGTATAAATTAGAAAATGCTGATTTAACGTATTTAGGTACTGCAGAAAAAGTTGTGGTTGATAAAGACAATACAACTGTTATTAACGGTGCTGGTAAATCTGAGGATATTAAAGCACGCGTAAATCAAATCAGAGCTCAAATCGAAACGACAACTTCTGATTATGACAAAGAAAAATTGCAAGAGCGTTTAGCTAAACTTTCGGGTGGTGTTGCAGTACTTTATGTTGGTGCAGCAAGTGAAGTGGAGATGAAAGAGAAAAAAGATCGTGTTGATGATGCGTTACACGCAACTCGTGCTGCTGTTGAAGAAGGTATTGTTGCTGGTGGTGGCGTAGCTTTCATCCGTGCAGTTGAAGCTTTAGCAGGCTTAAAAGGAATTAACGACGACGAGAGTACTGGAATTCAGATTATTCGCCGTGCTATCGAAGAGCCATTACGTCAAATCTGCGAAAATGCAGGTATCGAAGGTTCTATCGTAGTGCAAAAAGTAAAAGAAGGTAAAGCAGATTTTGGTTATAATGCTCGTACGGATGTGTATGAAAACTTAATCGGCGCTGGTGTTATTGATCCAACTAAAGTGGGTCGCGTAGCGCTAGAAAATGCCGCATCTATTGCAGCCATGCTGTTAACTACCGAAGTGGTATTAGCCGATGAGCCAGAAACTGCAGAGGCAGGCCATGCTCACCCTCCTATGGGTGGCGGCGGAATGGGCGGCATGATGTAATATAAAGCTTAAATTGAATTAACTTTCAACTGATAAAAATCCCTCGAGACTAAAACGTTTTGAGGGATTTTTCGTTATATTAGTATTATATGCTACTACTCATCCAAAATTATCTCGACAGCACTCATTTTATCACGCAAAGTGAAGTGAATAAATTCCTGTTGGCAACCTTACTATGCGGATTAATTGGTGCTGAAAGAGAATTTAGAGGTAAGCAAGCGGGATTAAAAACCATGATTATGATTGGGTTGGGCGCAACGCTCTTTACAGTGCTCTCTGTAAAAATAGGATTGGGAAGCCAAGATCGTATTGCTTCTAATATCGTTACTGGAATTGGATTTTTAGGTGCAGGCGTAATCTTTAAAGAAGACAATAAAATAAACGGGTTAACTACTGCTTGTGTAATTTGGATCGTAGCAGCTATTGGAATGGCAATTGGCGGAGGATTTTACCTACAAGCCATAGGGGTAACTGGTGTGGTATTAACCGCACTTCTTCTCTTCCCTTTCGTAGAACGCTTTGTCGAAATTAGTTGGACAACACGAACCTACCGCATCGTAAAAAAATATGAAAATGAAAGCCTAGATCGATACGAAGAATCTATCAGAAGCTCAAAATTGAAATTGCATAGAGGGAAACAAGAACTCGCAAATGGCACCATTAGTGGCTCGTGGACTGCCGTTGGAAGCCCAAAAAACCACAAAAAATTCGTGGATAAAATGCTGAGAGATCACAAAATATTGGAATTCGACTTTTAATCCATTTTAAAAACCAAAGCATGTTTCAAACCCTTTGCATTTTGAGGTAATGAAATCTGTAACTCATCCCCAAATTTTTTCCATTTAATGGCTGTCTTAATTCCCAGCAAATTGATTTTTTTAGGCATCTTCGGTGGCGATTTAATTGTAATGGGCTGTACAAATTCAGCATTTTCCGCTATCAAATACAGCGCATAGGTACTCCCGTTTTTACTTTTCGTAAAACAGACATTATCCGTTTTATAAGGCGCCACCGGTTCTGTTTCATAAATAGCTTCTTTATTCACATCCATCCAATTGCCAATTTCAGTGAGGCGCTGCAAAGCCGGTTCTGGAAACGTACCATCGGGCTTTGGACCTACATCCAATAAAAAATTACCTCCCTTGGCCACAATATCTATTAATAAATGTACCAAGGTATTCGTGCTTTTATAGTTATCATTCGGCACATAACCCCAGGCATCGCCCATAGTCATGCAGGTTTCCCAAGGATAAGACAAAGGCTTTTCTGGAATTTTTTGCTCTGGAGTTTGATAATTTTCGTATTCGCCATGCACCGTTCGGTCGACCATTATTAGCCCCGGTTGTTTTGCACGTGCCATTTTTGCGATGTTTGGCATATTAAGATCTTGATCCCATGCAGGGATTGGCGCACCCCACGATAATACTTCTGCATTAATCGTAGCTTTTGGCCTCACCCAACCCCCATCTAACCATAAAATATCAACTGGCCCATAATCGCTCATCAACTCTTCTAGCTGATTATAGGTAAACTGTTTAAATTTTTTCCATCGATCGGGATGTAAGCGAATGTCATAATTGTTATTTCGATCGGGAGTAGCATACCTAGGCCACCAATAATTTTCATTATGCCAGTCGGGTTTCGAAAAATACGCTCCGATCATGAATCCTTCTTCCCTAAACGCCGAAAAAATCTCCTTTGTAACATTGGCTTTTGGATGCACAGAAAAAGGAACATCCTTACCTGTAATTTTATAATCAGACTGCTTCGTATCGAACATCGCAAAACCATCGTGATGCTTAGTTGTAAAAACCACATACTGCATTCCAGCCCTTTTTGCATACGAAGCCCAAATTTTAGGGTCGAAGTTGATCGGATTAAATTGCTTATTCAAGTCGAAATACCAACGCTTATAATCTTCATAGTTCTTGGTGCTGTCTCTCGGTATCCAAGAAGCGTCTTCAGAATTAATACTCCACGATTCTACGATTCCTGGAATACTATAAATACCCCAATGCATAAATAAACCAAACTTCTTATCGCTCCATTGCGACAATTTAGCAACCACTTTTTGGTCGCTCGGTGCTTGATAGGTTTGGGCACTTGTACCTAATGAAGTCGCAAGTAAAAAAACACATAAAATTTTTCTCATCGCGTCGAAAATTTAAGCGGTATGCTATATCTTACACGAACCGGAACTCCTCTCATCGTTCCAGGTATCCATTTTGGCGAAGACAGAACCACACGTTTTGCCTCCTCATCAATGGATGAAAAAACAGACCGCTCTACTTTTACTTCACTTGTACTGCCATCCTTCTCAACGGCAAAACTTAAAACAACAGTACCAGAAATTCTATCTTTCGCAGCATCGCTAGGGTACTTTGTCGAATACCCTACATATTCATAAAACTTCCTAATCCCGCCTTTAAAACTAGGAGGTGCACCATAGGTAGTATAGGGATACTTAACACCCTCTCGAATGCTCTCCCCTCCTACCAATTTTCCCATGTCATAGCTTTCTATAAAACTTGTTGCAGAGGCACTCGAACTTCCCTTCCAAACCCCGTGTTTAACCCCATTAGTATACCCACCTTCTTCTGTCTGTTCATCCTTTCCAAAAACATTATAATTCCTTACATATCCATTTCCATCCTTAACGAACTCAACACCTAGTGAATCGGCTAAATAAATTAACTTCGACTCTCGATTTGAAGGACCCATTGCCGTAAAGGTAAAAGGTGCAGAGTTGCCTTGCGGTACAAATGCTAGATATTCAGTTTGCCTATGCATTTTTCCATTGCTAAAATATTCATAAGACATGCCTAAAGGAGAACCTTTTTCGTAAGTGGTAATTTCCTTTCTTTTTCCTTCCTTGTCAAACCTCATAATCACACCTTCGTAAACCAAATAGGGTTCAAAAGCAGAAACCTTCCCTGTCGTTTTACGCTTCTCATTTGAAAAAAATTCTCTTAAGATGAAATTGGTCTCTCCTGAGTCAGGCTCTTGAATAACCCTAATATAATCTGCGCTGTCTTTAGTGTTAACTTCTTTGTCGTTATTCTTAAAATAATACACATTTTGTTTCTTTTGTGCGCTCGCCCTGCCTAACACAAAACATAAAAAAAATAGGATGATGATTTTTTTCATAAGGAGTTTTACTAAACGAAGATAATCGATAAAATAGATATGTCAATATTTCTTAAAAACTATCGTAAATTTGCATATGCCAAATGAACAAATCTCCGTTTTTGATATTTTTAAAATAGGTATTGGACCCTCGAGTTCCCATACCCTCGGCCCTTGGCGTGCTGCTCAACAATTTACAAATTCGTTAACGCAACAAAACTTACTAAACGAAGTAATTCAAGTTAAAATATTACTGTACGGTTCTTTAGCAAAAACCGGGAAAGGACACGGAACTGATATTGCTATTTTATTAGGCTTAACTGGAGCAGACCCCGTTACGTTCGACGTAAATGCCATTGATAGTACGATTGAAGATATAAAACAAACACAGCAACTAAATTTAGGTGCCTCACAAATTCTTCAATTTTCGTATACAGATGATCTAATTTTCCTTTTTACAGAAAGCTTGCCTTTCCACCCAAATGCAGTCACATTTCAGGCATTTTTGGCCTCTGGCAAAGCTTTTTCAGCAACATATTACTCTATTGGTGGGGGCTTTGTTGTTAAAGAAGGAGAAAACGGTAGCGAAAAGGAACAAGTAGACCTTCCATTCCCTGTAGAAAAAGCAAGTGAATTATTGCATTGGTGCTTATCTACCGGCCTAAAAGTAAGTGAAGTGGTGATGGAAAATGAAGCGGCCTGGCGAACAGAAACTGAAACCAAAAAAGGCATTCTCCAACACTTTACGGTAATGAAAGAATGCACCTATAGGGGTTGCCATACGGTTGGCTTTTTACCTGGTGGACTAGAGGTAGCGCGAAGAGCAGCAACCCTGAATAAAAAATTACTTTCTGCAAAAGAGTATAACAATTACGATAGTTGGATCGAAGCGATTAAAAATGGTGGAAATGGGTTTAACTACATTTTAGATTGGGTAAGCTGCTTTGCGCTTGCTGTTAATGAAGAAAATGCAGCTTTCGGCCGTGTAGTAACTGCCCCAACCAACGGAGCAGCTGGCGTAATTCCTGCTGTGCTGCATTATTTCATTACCTTTTGTGATGGTTACAAACATGATAAAATTATTCAGTTCATAGCGTGCGCATCAGAAGTAGGCAGCATATTTAAAAAGGGCGCTACCATTTCGGCAGCAATGGGAGGATGCCAAGCAGAAATTGGCGTTTCTTCAGCAATGGCCGCAGCAGCCCTAACAGAGTGCTTGGGAGGCTCTCAGCGACAAGTTCTCATGGCAGCAGAGATTGCGATGGAACACCATTTGGGTTTAACCTGCGACCCTATAGGTGGTTTGGTTCAGATTCCATGCATTGAACGCAACACCATGGGGGCCATAAAAGCGATTACTGCTAGCCAGCTTGCCTTGCAAAGCAATCCAGATAAAGCTAAAGTGAGTTTAGACGCTGTGGTAAATACTATGTGGGAGACGGCTTTAGACATGAATTCTAAATACAAGGAGACTTCTGACGGCGGCTTGGCAACAAATATTCCGATTAGTTTGCCAGAGTGTTAGCGAGTAGCAAGAGCAAGAGGTATGATACGCAATTCAAGTTAGGCAACCCAGTCTTGATACTCGATACCAACTATTTAATACTCGGTATACTCATCGCCCACTGTAAGTGCATCTTTCCAGAATAATGTAGGCCATCTTTTGCAACCAAGGATAAATCTGTGGCGGCATTTCTCGAAGCCGGTGTAATGTCAGTATAACTTACTTCTTGTGCCAAAGTTTCCTCCTTATTTATGGCATTAAAAGCGTCGATATCGGCGGCAATTGCTTTCGTACTTTTTCCACTTGATAAACCGAAGGGCGTAACCCCCCAGTCGGGGATAGAAAGCACAAATACACGTTTTTTATTTCCTCCAGCAAAGCTGATGGCCGTATGTAATAATTCTTTAAACTCTTTGCGATAAGTTACTTTCGAATAGCCTCTATACTGATTATTTACACCAATTAGCAAGGTCACAAAATCAAAAGTCTCGCTTAACTTTTCAGCCTTTATGGCAACTTGCAATTCGTCTGTTGTCCACCCTGTTTTGGCTATTATTTTCGGGTTAGCAACGTTTAAACCCTGAACGCTTAACTGCCCAGCAAACTGGTATGGAAAAGATTCGCTAGCGGCAACCGACTCGCCAATGGTATACGAATCGCCTAAAGCTAAATAGGTTAATACAGGTTTGTCGAGATTCAAGATTGTTGGTTCTTCCATTTTTTTTGTACAACCCAATAATACGAATAATGACAAGAAAAGTAGGTTAACGTTCATACAATTACCTACGAGTTTTATCGAAAATTAGATTTCCATTTTAAAAAGCGCAGCAATATGCCCCTTTAACTTCTCTTTCACCTCTTCCATCACCAAAGGCTTGCCCAACTCCCTTTCCATCGAAGTTACATCCTTATCATCTATCCCGCAAGGTACAATGTTCTTAAAATAATCTAAATCTGTATTTACGTTAAAAGCAAAGCCGTGCATGGTTACCCAGCGACTGCAGCGCACCCCTAGTGCGCAAATTTTCCTTGCTTTTGAATGATCTGCATCTAACCAAACCCCAGTGTAGCCTTCGTATCTGCCTCCCACAATACCATACTCTGCCAAAGTTAAAATCACTGCCTCTTCGAGCGTTCGCAAGTATAAATGAATGTCGGTAAAAAAATTATCCAGATCTAAAATCGGATAGCCCACAATTTGCCCAGGTCCGTGATACGTGATATCACCACCCCTATTAATTTTATAATAGGTAGCCTGTTTTTCTGCTAGCCCCTTCTCATCTAATAATAAATTTTCGGGCCGCCCACTTTTACCCAAGGTATATACATGCGGGTGTTCGCAAAAAACAAGATAGTTAGGAGTGGGTATAGCGGTGTTTTCAGTACGATTTTTGCCTTTTAAAGCAACCGTATCATTAAACAAGAGGTCTTGCTTTTCCCATGCGGCTTGATAATCAATCAGCCCCCAATCTATAAATTCAGTTACTTTGTTCATATACTAATTTACAGTTTATTTGCGCTTAGAAAACGTGCCAAAATTATATGGCCTTATAATCCTTATAGGGTAAAAATATAGCCCAATTAAAGCAACTCCGTGAGCTATGTTTTTATCGACTAATTGCCCGCAACATAACCCAACATATAGCCATCTTTCGTTTTAAAGTAATTTACATCCAATGCTTTTGTACCTTCTGGCAATTCTACCAATGCTTGTAAAACACCTTCATCTTTTAACTTAAACGGTCTAATGTGGATATGTTGTTTAAATTCTAGGCCTTTACGACCATTCCATTTATAAATGGCTTCTTTGGCACACCAACTTACATAAAGGCCATTGGTATTATCGCCGATCTGCTTTTGCGCCAGCTCTAGATCTGATAAGAATTTATGCTTAATGCTTTTTATTTTATGCTTTATCAACTCAATATCAACACCAACCTTTTTATCCTTACTAATAATTACGGCCGCATAATCATACGAGTGGCTTAAAGAGATGTAGGTGTCGCTATTTACCAAATAGGGTTTGCCATGATCGTCCATCCGGCAGTCGATATAATCGCTCGTATTTAGCATTTTTCTCAGCAATAAACGCGTACTTAGCCAATGTAATGCACGCTTTCCATTACTTAAGGAAGCAATTACATCAAGCTCATGCTGCTTTAACTGCAAACCTGAAAGTAATTGTTCTTCAGTTTCTTCAATTTTCCAAACCGCAAGACTGGTTTGCTCGTCAATATCTTTTTGATAAACTATCGGCATCTCTTATTTAAAAAAGTAATGCAAAAGTATCTTAAAATAATTATAATTTAGTCCAAAATACTCAAAAATGATACTATCCGACAAACACATCCTGCAAGAAATAGATAAAGGGACAATAATTATTGAACCTTTTAGATTAGATTGCTTAGGTACAAACTCGTATGATGTACATTTAGGAAAATATTTAGCCACCTATAAAGACCGTGTCTTAGATGCCAAAGCACATAACAAAATTGAGCATTTCGAAATCCCTAAAGATGGTTTTGTACTGCAACCTGGCACTTTATATTTAGGTGTAACCTTAGAATATACCGAGACACATGCTCATGTACCATTTTTAGAAGGCAAAAGTAGCACAGGCAGGCTCGGCATTGATATTCATGCTACAGCTGGAAAAGGCGATGTAGGTTTCTGTAATACCTGGACGTTAGAAATTTCTTGTGCGCAACCTGTTCGCATTTATGCAGGTATGCCTATCGGGCAATTAATTTATTTTGCGGTTGATGGCGATATTACCACCATGTATAATACAAAAGATAATGCCAAATACAACCATAAAACCACAAAACCTGTTGAAAGCATGATGTGGAAAAACACATTCTAAACAAATCAACTAACTTTTTAATATATTTATTTTTTATAAGCCTTAGGTTTTGTAACTTAAGGCTTTATTATTCATACACACCTATGAAGACAAAGCTGTTTACCCTTTGCTTGGCGCTTGTTAGTTTGCTTGGCCTATCTGCTTTTGTAATCGCTGATGATCCATTTGCAGCTTTACTAAAGAGGCTAGAAGAATTTACTAAAAAGTATCCTCAAGAAAAAGTATATCTTCATCTCGATAAGCCTTATTATGCCATTGGCGACGATATTTGGTTCAAAGCTTATGTGCTCGATGCTCGAACTTCGGCACCAACCACGCTTAGTAAAATTTTGTATGTAGAACTTTTCGACGAAAAGGATTCACTGAGGAAACAACTTAAAGTACCCATGCAAATTGGAATTAGCTGGGGCAATTTTAAACTAGCTGATACGCTTAGCGAAGGAAATTATCGAATTAGAGCGTATACCCAACTGATGCGCAATGCTGGTCCCGATTTCTTTTTCGATAAAACCATAAAAATTGGCAACTCATGGGCAAATAAAGTATTTGTAAAAACAGATTATATTTTTATTCAAGACGGTACCACTGAAAAAGTAAAGAGTACCCTTAATTTTTCAGATAATGACGGCAAACCCTATGCAAACATCGATGTTAACTATGTGGTTGAGCTGAGCGCTCGCACCATAACCAAAGGAAAAACCACTACAAATGAAAATGGAGAAATTAGTATCCCCATTGTAAACACGCAACCTAACCTTTACAAATCGGGAAAAATAACAGCTATATTAACCCTGCCCAATAAGCAGCAAATCACGAAAATTATACCCCTTAAAACTACTTCAACCACTATTGATGTACAATTCTTCCCAGAAAGCGGAAGTTTTATACAGGGGCTACCCAATAAAGTTGCCTTTAAAGCTGTAAATGCGCAAGGCAAAGGCGAAGATATTAAAGGAGTTATTATAGATAATGAGGGTACTGAAATTACAGATTTCGAAAGTTCGTATCTAGGAATGGGCAGTTTCTATTTAAATCCCCTCGCAAATAAACCCTATCAAGCTAAAATAAAATTCAAAAATGGAAGTGAGAAAATCATCAACCTCCCAAAAACTGAAAGTAGTGGGTATGTTTTAAGTATTAATACTAACGACACGGCTAAAGTTGCCATCAAAATATTACTTACCGACGATTTAATTGGAAAGGGAACACTTAACCTATTGGCCCAAAAAAATGGAAACATCTATTTTTCCATGAAAGTACCTACTGCAAAAAATATCGCGATAGCAAGTCTCCCTAAAGCCGAACTCCCATCGGGTATCGTTACGCTAACCCTTTTTAATGCAGAAAATATACCCGTTGCCGAACGCTTAGTGTTTATAGACAACGCACTCGACAAAATCAATATTAGCGGAAGCAATCTTAGCGAATCGTACTCCAAAAGAGAATTAATGAATCTCGATTTTTTAGGCACAAACAATAACAAACCAACGCAGGCAAGTTTTTCAGTCGCCGTAACCAATGCTTCGATCGTAGCGCCCGACCTAGAAAATGAAAGTAATATTTTTACAAGTTTGCTTTTAACTTCTGATCTGAAAGGGTATGTTGAAAAACCGAACCATTATTTTATGAATAATGATGCTAAAACAAGAACAGCACTCGATCATCTTTTACTCACGCAAGGTTGGCGAAAGATAAATTGGCAGGCGGTTAACAGTTCTCAGATGGTTAACAATTTTAAGCCCGAAACTTCACTTCGGATTAGTGGCACCATAACTACAAATGGAGGTAAACCGGTACCTAATGGAAAAGTTTCCCTTTTTTCTTCATCCAAAGGGCTTTTTGCTATCGATACACTAACTGATGCTAATGGTCGATTTAATTTCGACAATCTCGAATTCCCCGACAGTGTGCGATTTATTGTTCAAGCCCGAAATCAAAAAGGAAAGAGAGACGTACTTATCAAACTCGATGTAGTACCCGGGCAACTTATTACCCCCAACAAAAACATGGCCGACATAGAAGTTAACGTAAACGACGAGTTAAAGAATTACCTAGCCGGAAGCGATGATTATTTTAACGAGCTTACTAAACGTGGGATGCTTAATCGTACCATACAACTAAAAAAAGTTGAAATTATTGGCCAAAAAAAACAAGTTGAAAATTCTTCAAACCTAAACGGTGCTGGGCATGCAGATGCCGTTATCACGGCAAAAGATTTGGAGAACGTGACACTCCTTTCTACGTATTTAATGGGCCGAATTGCGGGAATTACTGTTCGCAATGGGCAGGCCTATTCTCGACAATCTGCTAATCCTATGGCTATTGTTTTAGATGGGATGAATATGCAAGATTTTACATTAGATGATATTAACGTTTTTGATATAGAAAGCGTTGAAGTATTGAAAAGCATAGGAAATACGGCAATTTATGGCGCTCGAGGAGGTAATGGCGTACTCGTAATTAACACAAAACGTGGTGGGGGCTCCTTAACCTCGGTTTACTCGCCAGGCATTATCACCTATAGTCCGAAAGGTTATGCACCAAGCAAACTATTTTATTCTCCCCGCTATGACATCAAACCTGACCCAAAACCCGATTTAAGAACCACTATATATTGGAATCCCTCTATCGTATCAGACAAAGATGGCAAGTTTAAATTCGATTATTTTAATGCTGATAGTCCGGGTTTATACCGTGTAGTAATCGAAGGAATAGACTTGTTTGGCAACCTTGCCCGAAAAACTTTTACCTATGACGTTAAATAAAATGAAAAAAACAACACTTTTATGGCTAAGCCTAATCTCTATGGTTTCACTTAGTGCTTTTGCAATGCAAGAAGACCCCTTTGCAGACCTACTTAAAAAACTCGAAGAGTTTACAAAAAAATACCCCACAGAGAAAGTACACTTGCATTTAGATAAACCATATTATAGCATTGGCGACGATATATGGTTTAAAGCTTATGTAGTGAACGGTAAAACCAATGAGCCTTCGGCACTTAGCAACATTTTGTATGTAGAGCTTATAAATGGAAGAGATTCGGTGCAAAAGCAAATTAAACTGGCCATGAAAGGTGGGATTGCTTGGGGCGATTTTAAACTTACCGATTCATTAGAGGAAGGAAATTATCGAATTCGCGCCTATACACAATGGATGAGAAATGCAGGACCATCCTTCTTTTTCGATAAAACCATAAAAATTGGCAACGGTTGGACAAATAAAGTATTTACCAAAACCTCGTTTAAAAACAACATTACTACCATTGTTTTTGCCGACAAAAATGGCGCCCCGTATGTCAACCATCAAGTTAACTTCGATGTCATGCTTAATGGAAAAAGCACTGCAAAAGGAATGGTGATGACTTCTGCTGCTGGTGAAGCTAAATTGACCCTTCCAAATACACAAAAATCAGGATTAATAAAGGCCACCATCACGTTTATCGATGGCAATAAGATTACAAAACAGATTCCAATTAAATCTACGGCCACAGATATGGATGTACAATTCTTTCCTGAAGGGGGTACATTGGTAGATGGACTTCCATCAAAAGTAGCTGTTAAAGTGGTGAATGCCAATGGGCTTGGCGAAAATATAAGTGGAAAAATTATTGACAACGACGGCACAGAAATTTTGGATTTCGAAACCACTTATCTAGGAATGGGTTCGTTTTCACTTACTTCTGTACCAGGGAAAACCTATACCGCAAAAGTGAAATTTGCAAATGGAAGCACCAAATCCATCGCCTTGCCAAAATCGCAGACTAGCGGATATGCGATTAGCGTAAATAATATCGATAGTAGCAAAACAACCATAAGGATAATGATTAGTCCAGACCTCTTAAATAAGGGCGATCTTAATTTATTAGCACACCACAATGGCGTGGTCTTATTTGCAGCAAAAGTACCTACCGTAAAACAGATTGCAGTAGTTACAATCCAAAAATCCGGCTTTCCTTCTGGCATTATGTCTATAAACTTATTCTCTCCAGATAACTTACCCGTTGCTGAGCGAATTGCCTTTGTAAACAACACCAATAATAAGATAGAACTAAACATGAAAGGGCTCAAAGAAAGCTATAGCAAGAGAGAAAACGTAGTGATGGATATAACGGCCACCAATGCAGATAAGCCCACTCAGGGCAGCTTTTCGGTATCCATTACCAACACCTCTATCATTAATCCCGATCCCGAGAACGAAACCAACTTACTAACCAGCTTATTGTTAACTTCAGACTTAAAGGGATATATAGAAAAGCCGAACCATTATTTCATGAATAATGAGTTAACTACTCGTATCGAACTCGATCACCTTTTATTAACGCAGGGATGGAGAAAAATTGATTGGAAACTTACAGTCCCTACTTTAATTTATCCTATCGAAAAAGGAATTAAAATTAGCGGCACGGTAACTATGGCCGGCAAACCCGTTGCAAAAGGAAAAGTAGGTCTTTTATCATCCACGGCTGGGCTATTTGCAATCGACACCTTAACCGATGACGATGGAAAATTCACATTCGATCAAATTGCTTTTAACGATGGCACCCAGTTTGCCATCAAAGCCACTTCGGCTACCAACAAAAAAAATGTAAAAATTGTAATGGACGATTTACCAGGACAAGTGGTAACCTTAAATCCAAATTCGGCCGACGTAGAAGTGAACGTAAATGAAGCGCTGAAAAATTATTTGACACAAAGCACAGCCTACTTGGATGAGCAGGAAAAAAGAGGATTTCTAAATCGAGTAAACAAACTGAAAGCAGTAGAGATTGTTGGAGAAAAGCCAAATAAAGCACCCAATTCGGCCAACTTAAATGGCCCTGGTGTTGCCGATGCTATTTTTGATGCTAACGACCTTAAAAACTCAGTCACATTAACACAGTTTTTAAACGGAAGAGTAGCAGGATTGAATGTTAGCAACGAAGGGCTTCCCTCTAATATGCGCAACGGGGGCAATATGAGCGTATTTGTAGACGGCGTTGTATTTATAGATGCTGGCAGCGAAGAGGCTCCAAGTGGCAGTTTAAACGACCTTACCTTATTAGATATAGAAAGTATTGAAATTTTAAAAACAATAGGCACAACAACCATCTATGGCCACGCAGGCGCAAACGGAGTTATTGTAATTACCACTAAAACCGGAAAAGGAAAAGGCATTTCAAATTATGCCCCCGGTATGTTATCCTACTATCCAAAAGGACTATTCGCCAACCGTCAGTTCTATTCACCGAAATACGATACCAACCCCGATCCTAAGCCAGATTTTAGATCTACCGTATATTGGAACCCCCATTTAGTATCCGATACAAATGGAAAAACGAACATCAATTTTTTTAATACCGATCAGGCCGGTACTTATAGAATGGTAATAGAAGGCATAGATGGATTTGGAAATCTAGCTAGAAAAGTATTAACCTATCAAGTGAAATAAACTCCTATCTACCAATGAAACGTCTAATCCCAGCATTTTTCTTAAGCTTACTCATTGTGCTATGCTCAAGCTTTAGAGCAGATGAAACCCCATTAGAAAAGCTCTTAAAACAGCTCGCCAAAATTACCGCAGCTTATCCCCAAGAAAAAGTGCATTTACAAATAGATAAACCTTATTATGCCATTGGCGAAGACATTTGGATAAAAGCCTACCTTGTAAACGCCGAGAAAAATGAACCATCACTGTTAAGTAAGGTACTTTATGTAGATCTGGTCGACCAAAAGAATGAAATTAAGGCAACCATAAAGCTCGAAGTAACAAATGGATTAGCAAATGGTAATATTAGCCTAATTGAATCGCTACAGCCTGGGAATTATCGCATCCGAGCGTACACCAATTACATGCGCAACTACGATGAAAGCTTCTTTTTCGAAAAAAGAATAACCATTGGCAATGTAATGGACAAAACAGAAACGGTTACTAAGAAGGAAGATAAACCAACCTTTAATGTGCAATTTTTTCCAGAAGGAGGTAACATGGTAGCAGGAATTAGAGGCAAAATTGGCGTAAAAGCAGTTAGTAGCGATGGGTATGGTGCAAATTTAACCGGACAAATTGTAAACCAGAAAAAAGAAAAAGTTGCGCTATTTAATACAGAATATGCGGGAATGGGTGCTTTTGCACTTCTGCCTCAACCTGGAGAAAAATATACCGCCATCGTTACATTACCAAATGGAGAGGAGAGATCATTTAAACTTCCAGATGCGCTAGAAAGTGGTTTTTCATTTGCCGTAAATACTGTGAACGACAACCTAACGGTACGTATCGGTGCCAGCAAGGACAACGTTGGTGGTAAAGAAATGTTCGTGGTTGCTCAAACCAATGGCATAGTGTATGCTTCATTTGCATTTTCACCTAATCAACAAAATAATGCCGCAAGCATTCCGCTTAAAAACTTCCCAACCGGAATGGCTCAGTTTACGTTATTCAACAGCGAAAGCCAGCCTATTGCAGAGCGATTGGTATTTGTTAATCATCACGACCAGCTAAATATCTATACGAGCAATGCTGCAAATGCTACGGTTAAAGGAAAAACAGAGATTAACTTAAAAGTTGTTCAAAATGATGGAAATCTGGTGGATGGAAATTTTTCTGTAGCAATAACAGACATGGGCAAAGTACCCCTTGATGAAGATGATCAAGTAACGATACTTTCGAACCTATTATTAAGTTCCGATCTTAAAGGGTACATAGAAAAGCCTAATTACTATTTTAACGACACAAACTCAGACAAAGCTAGACAATTAGACAACCTTTTACTTACGCAAGGCTGGAGAAGATTTAAGTGGCAAGACATCATCACCTCTAAAGAACCCGATATTACGTTTAGGCCCGAGCTTAGTTTAGAATTGAGCGGTAAAATAACTGACGAATTTAAAAAACCATTGCCGGGTGCACGCATTACTCTTGTTTCCTTAACACCCGGAATGCTCTTAAAATTGGATACCATTTCTGATGCCAAAGGCAATTTCGTATTCGACCGATTAGACCTACCTGATAGCACAAGTGTAATGATGCAGGCTAAAACAGAGAAAGGCTCAAAGGCGATAAATTTGATATTAAATAATAGCCCGAAACCAACGGCCGCACCATTTTTTGGAAACTCGATTAATATCGCTACCTACCTCGAAAATACAAAAGCTAGATTTGAAGAGCTAGATAAATTAAATATGATTGATAAAGGGATTCTGTTAAATACAGTTACCATTACCAAACAAAGGAATTTAGAATCGCCTTTAAATGTAAAAAACTCTGCAAACTCAAGTGGAGCGGTTGATCACTTGGTAAAACAAGAACAATTGGAGAAAGAGTTTAACATTTACACTGTATTTTCTAAAATTCCAGGTGTAATGGTGAAAGGAGGAAAATACATCTACCGAATTCGAGCCCCAAGATCCATAATGGGAGGCAATCCTCCTATGCTATTAATTATTGATGGTGTGCAGGTTAATCAGACTGATATGCCAGATTATTTAGGGATGATTAACCCGAGAGATCTTGCTGGTATCGAAGTATTAACTAGCGATTATAATACCAGTGTTTTAGGTCCCGATGCAGTTGGGGGTGCAGTTTACATCACCACTAAAAATGGGATGGGTGCGCCTAGTCCAGCTACAAATACAGGAAAAGTGAAAAATGCTGGCTTTACCACTAAAAAGGAATTTTATATGCCAAATTACGACGACCCGAAAACGGATAAACAACTGTTGGATTTGAGAAGTACCATATACTGGAATCCCAATGTAATTACCAATGAGAAAGGAATAGCTAAATTTAGTTTCTTCAATGCCGGTACACCAGGAAAATACCAAGTTACGATAGAAGGGTTAGATACTTTTGGAAACTTGGGAAGAAAGATTTATACATACGAAGTTAAATAGATGAACACTAGATTAAAAACATGCGTTTTAGGGGTAATCGCCTGCTTATGCCTTGGTTTTAAGGCTGAAGAAACCCCTTTAGAAAAACTATTGAAACAACTGTCCAAAATCACAAAAAGCTACCCTCAAGAAAAGGTGCACTTACATCTCGATAAGCCCTATTACGCAATTGGTGAAGACATTTGGATGAAGGCTTATCTCGTAACCGCTGAGAGCAATGAACCGTCTCTTTTAAGTAACGTACTTTATGTAGATCTTATCGATCAAAACAACGCCATACAAAAAACAGCAAAACTCAAAGTAACAGATGGATTGGCAAATGGCAACATTAGTTTAACAGACTCTTTACAAGCCGGGAACTACCGTATTCGTGCCTACACTAATTATATGCGGAATTACGATGCTGACTTCTTTTTCGAAAGGAAATTAACCATTGGCAATGTGATGGAAAAAACGGCAAACCTTAACAAAAAGGAAGACAAGCCTACTCTAGGTATACAATTTTTTCCGGAGGGTGGGAATATGTTGATAGGCATCAGGTGCAAAATTGGCGTAAAAGCTGTACGTAGTGATGGCTTTGGCGCAAACTTAACAGGCAAAATTGTAAACCAGAAAAAAGAGAAAGTAGCGGTTTTTAGTACAGAACACGCAGGAATGGGCGCTTTTGCACTAGTACCTCAAGCAGGGGAAAAATATACCGCAATTGTTACCTTATCCAATGGTGAAGAAAAATCGTTTAAACTTCCAGAGGCGCTAGAAAGTGGATTTTCATTTGCGGCCAATGTTGCAAATGATGACATAAATGTTCGTGTTGGTGCTAGCAAAGATAAAGTTGGAGGAAAAGAAATGTTTGTGGTTGCACAGTCTAATGGCGTAGTGTGTGCATCTTTTACATTTTCCCCTAATCAGCAAAATAGTGCCGCAGCCCTTCCGCTTAAAAACTTCCCCACAGGAATTGTTCAGCTTACCTTATTCAATAGTGAATGCCAACCTCTTGCAGAGCGATTGATTTTTGTAAATCATCACGATCAGCTAAAAATTGAAGTTAGTGGCGGCACAAATGCTACCGTTAAACATAAAACTGCGCTCGACATAAAAGTTGCTGAAGCCGGCGGAAGTCCTATTGCTGGAAATTTTTCAGTAGCTATAACAGATATGGGCAAAGTACCGCTTGATGAAGATGATCAAATAACCATCCTTTCGAATCTATTATTAACCTCCGATCTTAAAGGATACATTGAAAAGCCCAATTACTACTTCAATAACAGCACTCTTGATAAAGAACGACAACTCGATCAACTTTTACTTACACAAGGTTGGAGAAGATTTATCTGGGAAGATATTGCTATGGAAAAAGAACCAACTATAACGTTCAGACCCGAACTCGGCTTGGAATTAAGTGGTAAAATAACCAACGAATTTAACAAACCATTGGCCGGGGCCCGAGTTAACCTGTTTTCAGTTACACCTGGTCTACTTTTAAAATTAGATACCGTTTCTGATAGTAAGGGGAATTTTATATTTGATGGCTTAGACCTGCCCGATAGCACGAATTTAATTATACAAGCTAAAACAGACAAGGGCCTAAAGGCGATTAAGGTTGCGTTAACTAAAAGTCCGCAAGTAACGGCAGCACCATTTTTCGGAAGCAGCATTAATATTTCTACGTATTTAGAAAGTACAAAAGCGAGATTTGAGGAATTGGAAAAATTAAACATGATAAGCAAGGGTATATTATTAAATACGGTTTCTATTAGCAAGCAAAGAAATGTAGCGTCTTCCTTAAATGTAAAAAATTCTGCCAATACTAGCGGAGTGGCAAATCAGCTAATTAAAGCTGAACAGTTAGCGAAAGAGTTTAATATTTTTACTGTTTTTTCAAAGGTTCCAGGTGTAATGGTAAAAATGATAAAAGATAAAAGATATGTTTTTCGTACCATGGCTAGAAGATCAATAATGTCAAGCAACCTCCCTATGTTGTTAATAGTGGATGGTGTACAGATTAATCAATTAGAAATGCCAGAGTTTTTAGAAAGCATTAATCCTAGAGATTTAGCGGGCATTGAAGTGCTAACTAGCGATTATTTTACAAGTGTTTTAGGACCCGATGCTTCTAGTGGTGCAATTTATATCACCACAAAAAAAGGTTCCGACACCCTTATTCCGGCCACCAATACAGCAAAAGTTAAAAATGGAGGTTATACCACTAAAAAAGAGTTTTACGTTCCAAACTACGACGACCCCACTACCAATAAAGAACTGCCTGATTTGAGAAGCACAATTTACTGGAATCCAAATGTGATTACAGATGAAAACGGAGTCGCTAAATTTAATTTTTTTAATGCAGGCACCCCGGGGAAATATCAAGTTAGCATAGAAGGTCTTGATCCCTTTGGCGCTTTGGGAAGAAAAATCTTCACTTACGAAGTAAAGTAACCATGAATAACCAAGTTAAAATATGCATTATAGGATTAATTGTTAGCATAAGCCTTGGGTTTAAGGCAGATGAAACGCCATTAGAGAAACTGCTTAAACAGCTCGCTAAAATAACCGCTAACTACCCACAAGAGAAGGTGCATTTGCATCTCGATAAGCCCTATTACGCCATTGGCGAAGATATGTGGATAAAAGGTTATGTGGTAACAGCCGAAAAAAATGAACCCTCATTGTTGAGTGCTGTACTGTATGTAGATCTGATCGACCAATACAATACCATTAAGAAAACGGCAAAACTGGAGGTCGTTAAGGGGTTAGCGTATGGTAATATTACCCTCATCGACTCCTTAAGCCCCGGGAATTACCACATCCGTGCCTATACCAATTACATGCGTAATTATGATGCCAGATTTTTCTTTCAAAAGGACATAATTATTGGAAGTTTAATCGAAAAAATGCCAGCTTCTTCTAAAAAAGAGGAGAAAATTGAGCTAGACCTTCAGTTCTTTCCAGAAGGGGGAAATATGTTAGCTGGAGTAAGAGGCAAAGTGGGCATTAAAGCAGTTACAAACGATGGATTAGGCGCCAACCTTTCGGGCTACATCGAAAATCATAATGGCGAAAAAGTGGCTGTTTTTACAACAGAGCATGCAGGTATGGGCTCTTTTGCATTTAGGCCAGAAAAAAATGAAAAATATACTGCAATCGTAACCTTGGCCGATGGGCAAGCGCGAGCGTTTAAACTTCCAGATGTGAAAGAGAACGGGTATGCATTAGGATTAACGGCTACGAGTGAGGCCATAAACGTAAAAATTGCGACTACTCCGGCATTGATTGGAAATAAAGAAGTGTTGGTGATTGCTCAAGCCAATGGGGTAGTATGTGCCTCATTTCCCTTTACACCTATTAAAGAGGTTACCATAACGCCAATTAAACTAGAGAATTTTCCCACCGGCATCGTACAATTTACAGCGTTTGATGCAGAGGGTAAACCGCTTAGCGAGCGACTAATTTTTGTAAACCATAACGACGCACTCGATATAAATGTAAATACAAATTCAGTAGCCTTAACAAAAGGCAAAACAGAAATGAAATTAGCCACGCTAAATAGCAATAAAAAACCGGTTGAGGCTAGTTTTTCTGTTTCTATTACCGATTTAAAACAAATCGCACAAAATGAAGATGATGAAACCACCATCCTCTCCAATCTTTTGCTTACCTCAGACCTTAAAGGTTTTGTAGAGCAACCTAATTACTATTTTAGCAAAGTTGATGAGAATAAAATCAGACAATTAGATAATCTTTTACTTACCCAAGGCTGGCGACGATTTGTTTGGGAAGATATTATGGCCGAAAAAGAACCTGAAATTAGTTTCAGACCAGAAATTACCTTAGAGGTAAGCGGCAAAATTACCGGTGCTAATGACATAGACCTGCCAAAAGCAAACGTTACCCTCATTTCTACTACGCCTGGTTTTTTTCTAAAACTAGATACCGTATCGGATGCTAGGGGAAATTTTGTGTTCGATAGATTGGAAGTGCCCGATAGCGTAAATTTTATGCTTAAATCGGTTTACGGTAAAGGGCAGAACAAAGACATTAAGCTTACACTCAATCAACGCCCGAAAGTTACACCTTACAAAACCATTCGTAAAACTGTAGACCTTGCCCCTTATCTCGAAATCACCAAAAAATCATTTCAAGAGCTGGGGAAATTTAAAGGTGAAGGTATTGCCTTAAATACGGTAACGATTACCAAACAACGAGAAATGAAATCTCCCTTAAATGTGCCTAACTCGGCAAATGCGAGTGGATCGGTAGATTACCTGATTACAAGAAAAATGCTTGAAGTAGAGAATAACGTAATGATGGTATTTCATAGAGCGCCTGGAATTAGGGTTGCTGGGGATGGAATTGTTGTTGATACCAGAAAAAATAAAGTAATGAGACTCATTGTAGACGGTACCGAAATTGACCAGAGCGCACAGCCCTATTTTTTAAAATCTATCAATCCGAAAGATTTGGAAGGCATTGAAATACTAACCAGTTCGTATAATACATCAGTGTTAGGTGGCGGTGGTACCATTTACGTCACTACAAAAAGAGGCGCTGGCGCCATCAGTTCTGCCACCAATACCGCAAAAATTACCAATGCGGGTTTTAGCGTTAGAAAAGAATTTTACGTTCCAAATTACGACGACCCAAAAACGAACAACCAATTGCAAGATTTAAGAAGCACCGTATATTGGAATCCAAAGATTACCACAGATGAGAAAGGCTTAGCTAGCTTTAGCTTTTTTAATGCAGGCACACCCGGAAAATACCAAGTTACCATAGAAGGTTTAGACACCTTTGGAAACTTGGGAAGAAAAGTTTATACTTACGAAGTAAAATAACGAAATATGAACACAATTGCTGTTACCATAAAGGATAGACTTGCCATTATCACGCTTAATCGAGGAAAATCGAATGCATTAAACAGAGAAATGGTTACCGAGCTAACCGATATCTTACATAACATCGAAAACGACCAAAATATTGGTGGCGCAATCATCACTGGCAAGGAAAATTTCTTCTCGGCAGGCTTAGATCTCATCGAATTATATAATTACAATGAAGAAGAAGCCGAAAGTTTTTGGCATCTTTTCTTAAATTTTGTGGCAAAGATTACCGCAT
This sequence comes from Pedobacter anseongensis, assembly GCF_037482965.1. Taxonomy (NCBI): domain Bacteria; kingdom Pseudomonadati; phylum Bacteroidota; class Sphingobacteriia; order Sphingobacteriales; family Sphingobacteriaceae; genus Pedobacter; species Pedobacter anseongensis. Next base: position 836,042 of record NZ_JBBHKB010000002.1, read on the forward strand.
TTAAAAAACCTTTAGTGTGTGCAATTAATGGGCATAGTCCGGCAGGTGGTTGCGTAATTGCCCTAGCTTGCGATGTCCGCATCATGGCTGAAGGCAAATTTATTATTGGTCTAAACGAGGTGCCTGTGGGGATCATTGTACCCAATAGTATTTTTAACTTGTATTCTTACTGGCTAGGTAATGCCAATGCAAGTAGAAGTCTATTAGAAGGAAAATTATTTAATCCTGAAGATGCGTTAGCAATCGGCTTAGTAGACGAACTAGTGAAACAAGAAAGTATTTTAACTGCTGCCGAACGCGCTGCCAGAAAATATATGGCTTTCGAGAGTACCACTTGGCAGCAAAGTAAATTAAACATTAGAAGCGCATTAATTGCCAATACCAGTGCCGATCAAAGCACCGATTTAGCCATTATGCTTAAGCAGTGGTGGTCGCCCAGCACAAGAGCTATTTTGAAAACGATAATTGATAGCTTGCAACGGAAGAATTAGCGAATTCGTAAATTGGTTAATTTGACAATGCCCAACCAACCAAAAAATTAAAACAACCAACCAACTCAATGTACAACGAACCGATGTTAAAAGACAACGCTTTAAAAGGCAAAACCATAGTCGTAACTGGCGGTGGTACGGGCCTAGGCAAAGCAATGGGAACCTATTTTCTAAAACTTGGTGCCAATTTAGTCATCACCAGCAGAAAATTAGAAGTGATCCAAAAAACGGCCGATGAAATGATGTCTGCAACAGGTGGACAAGTTTTAGCCGTTGCTTGCGACGTTAGAGACCCCGAACAAGTGGAAAATGTATTAGCAAAAACCATCGAGAAATTTGGTAAAGTAGATGGCTTGGTAAACAATGCAGCAGGAAATTTTATTTCTCCAACAGAGCGCTTATCGGCAAATGCCTTTTCTAGCATTATCGATATTGTACTAAAAGGATCGGTAAATTGTACTTTAGCATTTGGAAAACATTGGATTGCCGCAAAACAACAGGCAAGTGTTTTAAATATCGTAACTACCTACGCCTTTACGGGCTCTGCCTACGTAGTTCCGTCGGCGTGCGCTAAAGGTGGTGTTTTGGCATTAACGCGCTCCTTGGCCGTAGAATGGGGCAAATATGGCATCCGAACCAATGCCATTGCTCCAGGACCATTTCCCACTAAAGGGGCGTGGGATCGGTTATTACCGGGTGATTTAGCAGAAAAATTCGATTTCAAAAAACGAGTACCCCTTAAACGTGTTGGCGAAAATCAAGAGTTGGCTAATCTGGCTGCATTTTTAATTAGCGATTTTTCAGGATACATCAACGGCGAAGTGATTACTATTGATGGTGGCGAATGGTTACAGGGCGCGGGCCAAATGAACGGACTTGAAGCCATTCCCACCGAGATGTGGGATATGTTAGAACAAATGACAAGGTCGGCAAAAGGCAGTTAACTAAACATTTCGTTAAAAATTAACTAAATATTTCGTTAGTTTTTGTTTTTTTTGTGAATTAATTGTTATTTTTAATTCACACAAATGAAAACCACATGAAATCAAGCATTTACCTATGCCTAATCCTTATCGCTTCATCCTTCAAGATAAATGCGCAAACCAATTCTTTGGTTCAAAAAATTGATAATTACCAAAAGATTTTCCCTAAAGAAATAATTTATTTATCCTTTGATAAACCTAACTACAAAGCGGGTGATACCCTTTGGTTTAAGAGTTTTTTGCTAAATGCCGACCATACTGCCAGTCTAAGAACAGATAAAATATATGTAGAACTCTTCAATGATAGCAGCCAATTTGTTGGAGGTAGAGCTATTGCACTCAACTACGGCCTTGGCTATGGAGATTTTGCCCTTAAAAAGGATCTTCCAAATGGCACCTATACCATAAGGGCGTACAGTAATTGGCAGCAGAACTTCGAAAGTGATTATTTCTTCCAGAAGAGTTTTAGCATCGGCAATGTAGGAGAACATACTTGGCTACTCAATGCTTACCAAAAAGTGAAAACGATTAACAAAAAACAAGTTTTGGATCTGAAAGTTAGGCTTTCGAATATGCAAAATGAATCTGCCGGACTTCGAGATGTAGAAATCTATTTAATGGATAATAGAAACATCCTTACAAAAGCCGAATTTCAGACTTCTCAAAACGGGCTTATTGAAACACAGATTCCTCTACCCGACTTTACAGCAAATAGCAATTACAGCCTTTACTTTGTCGATAAAAAAGACAAGAACAAAAAGGCCACCTTGCCCATTATACTTGATGAAGTAGATAAGCTAGACCTTCAATTTATGCCAGAAGGCGGTTATATGGTAAATGGAATTTATGGCAGAGTAGCATTTAAAGCCATTGGAGCTAACGGGGTGGGCGTTAAGATAAGTGGAAAAGTGATCAACAGCAAAAACGAAACCGTTGCCCATTTAAGTACTACGCATAACGGAATGGGTAGTTTTTACCTTCTTCCACAAAAAGACGAAACCTATGCGGTAAGCTACACCTTTAATGGGAAAAAAGAAGAGCGTGTAGATTTACCTGCCCAAAAAAATGAAGGCACTACCCTAAGGATAGATCATTTGTCTAAACCCGATTCGCTCCTAATCTATGTTAAAGCAAGCGAATCTAAAAGAGAAGAGCAAAATTATCAGCTTATTGCGCAAACTACAGGAGGATATACATCAACCCTGCCCGTTAATTTGAAGAATGGGTTTGCTACATTTAAATTGCCTAAAAACAACTATCCAGATGGCATTGTACATTTTACACTTTTCTCACCAAAAGAAGAAGCGCTGAATGAACGTCAGGCTTTTTTAAACTTCAACAAGAAACTAGCTATTCAAGTGAAGACAGAAAATGATGAATACAACCCGAGAGATAGTATCGCATTAACCCTTTCTGCATTTGCAGAAAATGCATTGCCTGTAAGTAGCACATTTAGCATTTCGGTTACCGACGATCAGCAGGTTAAGCAAAACACAAATGACAACACGATCTTAAGCTATTTCTTACTGCAAAGCGAAATTAAGGGAAATATCGAAGATGCGGCTTGGTATTTTGACCATCCTGATTCAGCTAAATTTTCAGCTCTAGACCATCTACTATTAACCCAAGGTTGGGTGGGCTATAAGTGGAATGATATCCTAAAAACAAAATCAACCCCCGCTTTTAAAGCAGAAAAAGGTAATTTAATTGAAGGGAAGGTATTGGGTTTTCTCAACAAGCCACTTCCTAACATGAACCTTAAATTATTGGCCTTGGGCAAAACGATGTATGTGGCTGATACGGTAACGAATAAAGAAGGAAAATTCCTTTTCAAGGATCTCCCAATTTTAGATAGCGTGGCGTATTCTATTAAAATCAAGAACGCAAAGGGCAATACAACAGATGCAACCATCATTGTCGACGAATTTACGGCGGCGAAAGATAACATCACATTTAAACCCCTAACGCCTTGGTACGTAAATTCAGATAGCACTACGTTATTGAACTACTTTAAATTGGCCAATCAACGAAAACTACTAGATCAATCGAGCCCCAAAATGGATGGGAATATGCTGAAAGAAGTGGAAATACAAAGCAAGGCCAGGGAAAGTGAATTTGTTTCTAAAACGGCTTGGGATGCTAGATTTTATAAAAAAATAAGCAAAGAAGAACTTGAAAAAAATCCAAGAAAAAAATTAATCGACTTACTAAAAGAGCAACTTCCAGGCTTTGGAATAGGCGTTTCATGGAGTTCTTCTTGCGTAGGGAGATATACCGCACACAAGTTTTATAATTATGTAGTTGGGAGTAGGCTAGTTTCTCATGTAATGATTGATAAGGTCAACACGCACATGGTTGCTACAGGCATAGACGATAACTTTAATCAAGACATGAAACAAAGAAGTATGACCGATTCAATTCCTGATGTATTTCCTATCAATCAATTCATATTCACCACCTTAAACGCCGAAGATGTTGTAGACATTGTGGTATATAAGGGTTGCTCTTATTTCTATTTAGACATCACCACCCGTAGCGGAAAAGGCCCTTGGATTGCTCCTGCTAAAGGAATATATGTGCATAAACCCTTGCCTATATATATGGCAAAGGAATTTTATAGTCCAAAATATAGTGTTACTAATCATTCGTCAACCCCAGATTTACGTTCAACGCTATTTTGGGATGCCAATGTGGTAGCAGATGAAAACGGCAAAGCTAAACTATCTTTTTATGCGGCAGATAAACCCGGCACCTATACCATAAGGGTCGAAGGTACAGACATGTTGGGACGGTTTGGATATTATAAGGGTAAGATAACGATTAAAAATAAAACGGAATCGAAATGATTTTAATATCATGCGTCATTGCGAGGAGGAACGACGAAGCAATCTACTTGCTCAAATTCACGAGGAGATTGCTTCGTACCTCGCAATGACGGTGCAAAAACAACTTAATTCGTCATATCGAGCGAGCGCAACATCGTCATATCGAGCGAGCGACAAAGGAGCGACGAGATATCTATAGGCGTATTCCAATAGCTCTCCTTGCGTCGAGGTGACGAAAGAGCGTTCGAGGTGACGCTTAAAACAAGAAAAAAAATTAACCTATGAAAAAGCTCTTCATCTATGTATTGCTCTGCTGTTTATCTTATGGCTTAAAAGCCCAGCAGAAAACCACGGTATCTGATAAAATCGAAGCCTACAACAGTGCCTTCCCAAAAGAAAAACTATACCTTTCTTTTGATAAACCTTATTACAATACAGGCGACACCCTTTGGTTTAAAAGTGTGCTACTCGAATCAAATCACACCATAAATAACCGCACAGATAAAATCTATGTTGAACTTTTTAACGACAGTAGCGAGGTTGTAGACAAAAGGGCAATTTCATTAAACAATGGCTTAGGTTATGGCGATTTCACCTTAAAAAAATTAACTGAAGGAACATATACCATCAGGGCATATAGCAATTGGCAACAGAACTTTGGAAACGATTATTTTTTTCAAAAAAGCATCTATATCGGCAATGTTGGTAATCATACCCTACTTGTCGATTCGTATCAAAAATTGAACACTTCAACTACAAAAAGAACTTTAGACCTTAAAATCAGGCTTACGAACATCAAAAATGAGGCCGCTGGTCTACGAGATGTTGAAGTGTATTTAATGAAAGACAAAGATAGAATAATGCGAGCCGACCTTCAAACTAGTCAAGCCGGACTCATTGAAACACAAATCCCACTAGGCGATAACAAGATTACCGGGAATTACAGTTTTTATATTATCGATAAGAAAGATAGAAACAGAAAAGCCGTGGTACCTATATTATTGCAAGACATTGATGAGATAGATTTACAATTTATGCCCGAAGGCGGATATATGGTAAATGGCATTTATGGAAAGGTAGCTTTTAAAGCCCTCGGAGCAGATGGCCTGGGCAAAAATGTTAAGTTTAAGATTATAAATACTAAAAATGAAGTGCTCACTGAAGCGGCAAGTTTACACAGGGGAATGGGTAGTTTCTACCTACTCCCACAAAAAGGCGAAAATTATGCTGCCATTTTCACGCTTAATGGGAAAGAACAAAAACTAATGCTTCCAAGTGCCAAAGATGAGGGTACCACATTAAAAATCGATCATTTATCTAAACCTGATTCTTTGCTTATTTATATCAAGGCCAGCGAAACCAAAAGAATCGACCAACCCTATCAGCTAGTTGCGCAAGCAGCAGATGAAAATATAATGACCATTGCAATAAATCTAAAAAATGGTTTTTCTAACTTAAAGCTCGCCAAAAGCAATTTCCCCGATGGGATTATCCACTTCACCCTATTTTCTCCTGAGCAATTGCCATTGAACGAACGTCAGGCTTTTATTAATCACAAACAAAAAATTAAGCTGACACTACAGACAGCTCAACATACCTTTCAGCCGAGAGATAGCATCTCGATCGAGATCAGTGCAAGCAAAGAAGATGGATCGCCATTGAGCGGCACCTTTGCCTTATCGGTAACGGATAACACACAGGTAAAGCAAACTGAAAACGAAAACAATATGGCTAGCTACTTTTTGCTACAGAGTAATTTAAAAGGGAATATTGAAGAAGCGTATTGGTATTTTACTAATGAAGAACCATCAACTTCAGCAGCGCTAGACCAGCTGCTATTAACGCAATCTTGGGTGGGTTACCAGTGGAAGGAAATCTTAAAACCCCTAGAAACCCCTAAATTTAAGGCCGAAAAAGGAAATTTAATCGAAGGAAAGGTAACCGGACTGCTCAACAAACCCATGCCAAACATCGATTTAAAATTACTTTCGCTCGGCAAGAGTATTTTCTTTGCCGATACCCTTACCAATGCCGAAGGCAAGTTTACGTTCAAGAACATCCCTTTTTTGGATAGCGCGGCATACAGCATCAAAATTAAAAATGCAAAGGGTAAAACGGCAGGCGGCGTGATTAGTGTTGATGAATTTATGCCATCAAAAGAACTGGTAAATGCTATCTCCATTAAGCCTTGGTATGTAAATGCTGATAGCATTTCTTTAAATTATTTTAAGACCGTAGAAAAGCAGAAAAAACCGATCGATACAGCGCAACTGAAACTCGAAGGTAATAAACTCAAAGAAGTGGAGATTATGGGCAACATAAAAGAAAAGAATTTCATCCAAAAGACGGCCTGGGACGCAACCTTATTTAAAAAAATAACGGAAGAAGAACTTAAGAAAAAACCTAGGCAAACCTTATTTGATCTTTTGTACGAGCGAATAGACGGATTTACTACTGGCAGTTTTTACGCCGATGGTTGTTTTGGCACAGAAGCATGGGGATTGGATGAAGTAACTGGAAAACCCTTCCCTCCGGCCGGAAAACCCCGTAATCATAGGTCGCCCACTTATATGATCGGACAAAAACCAATCGCTATTGTAACCATCGATAAAATTAACACCGTTATAGTGGAAGGGCGGGAGGAGGCTTATCAGGGTAGTTCGGCTGGAAACTTAACAAATATGTATAACGTAAGTACATCTAATGCATTGCCTGATTTTATGCACCCTACAAATACCTATATTTTTAATGCCTTAAGTGCTGAGGATATTAAAGACATTACCGTTTACAAAGGATGCAACTCTTTTTTTCTAGACATCACTACACGTAGTGGAAAAGGGCCGTGGATAGCCCCCACGAAGGGTGGATATGTCTATCGGCCGCAGCCATCATATGTGCCGAAAGAATTTTACTCACCAAAATATGGTGTAAATAAAAGCTTAGGCTTGCCCGATTTACGCTCCACCATTTTTTGGGATGCCAACGTAGTAACCGACGAAAACGGAAAAGCTAAGCTGTCATTTTATGCGGCAGATTTACCGGGTTCATACACCATAAAAATTGAAGGAACTGATTTGCAAGGCAGATTTGGCTATCAGAAAAGCACAATAACGATTAAAAATAAAACGGAATCGAAATAAGTTAAATAGCGCGTCATTGCGAGGAGGAACCAAACAACCGTCATTGCGAGGTACGAAGCAATCTCTTAGAGAATTAAGTAAGAGATTGCTTCGTACCTCGCAATGACGGTGCAAAAACAACTTAATTCGTCATATCGAGTGAGCGCAACATCGTCATATCGAGCGAGCGACAAAGGAGCGACGAGATATCTATAGGCGTATTCCAATAGACCTCTCTGTTCGTCAAGGTGACGAAAGAAC